>NZ_AUEZ01000074.1 GCF_000426245.1 Bradyrhizobium sp. Ai1a-2
CGAAGTCCGGATCATCCGCCAGCGCTTCGAACATACCTAGCCAGACCCCCTTGGCGCTCCACCGGCTGAAACGTCGGAAGACGCTGTTCCATTCGCCGAACGCTTCGGGCAGATCACGCCACGGCGAACCGGTTCGCACGATCCATAACACGCCCTCGACAAACATCCGGTTGTCGCGGCCTGTCGAACCACGCTGGTCCGGCCGACCGATGATCAAGCCGGAGATACGGTCCCATTGCCTGTCGCTCAGAACGAGCCGATCCGTAACGCCCAAGGCTTCCTCCTAAAAGAAAGCCTTGAATCACGTTCCATCTGATTTGAGAATCCCAAGAGTCCACACAGCCTAGCTCGGACGCGCAAAAAGCCCAAATCGGCGCCACGCCAAACCGTTCTGGCCGGCGGCGGCGCGTCAAAAAACGCTTGCTCAATCTGAGCTTGCGTCGGAACGACTCAATCTTAGCTTGTAAGCCCGCAATACATATCTTGCAGAATTCGCCACAACCATGGCGCTAGATCGGACCGCTCGGCTTTTCTCGATGGCTGTTGCGGCCGAGTTACGCAGTGGACAGTAATGCTGACCAATTGCGGAACCTTCGACCGCGCCTTGCTTCGACGAGCGCCGTCCACGAGTCCGGGGTCATCCGTCGGTGGCTACAAACGTCGTGTCGTTCGCCGGGCAAAAACCTTCTCGCTAACGCAGCATCTCGACCTTCGCGACGTGCTCACCGATGAGCCTCGCGACATCCGTCGCATGGGTCGCGGTCATGAAATGACTCGCGCCGGGAACGGTCACCAGCGACGATCCGGAGACTGCGTCACTCAGCACTTCGGCGACGCGCCGAACAGCTGGATGACCGCGCTCACCTCGCACGAAGAGACTTGGCGTGGTGATGCCCGCATAGGCAACGAGCGGCACATCGCAAGACCACGCCGACGACCAGTCGAGAAGATTCGTCGGCGTGGTGGCAACGATGTAGTCCCGGGTCCGGGATGGAAGCGCATCAAAGCTGCCCTCGCCGCCGTAGAAGTCGATCACGCTCCGGGCTGCCAACCGTTCTCCGTTGCCATAAGAGCGGGCATAGGCGTCGCTCATCGCGCGCACCTGTTCATACAGTTCGAGATCGCCGGAGCGGCGAAGCAGACTGAACGGAGTCGCCTCGATCAAGGTCAGGCTTGCGACTTTGGTCCGGTCGCGGAGGGCGGTCGCCAGACACACGGTGCCACCGTACGAATGCCCCACGAGGTGGACAACGCTGTTGGTGTGCTGGATGACGGCCTCGATGACATCGACCTCCCGTTCGATCGAAACGTCATCCGGCGTCCGGCGCTCCTCGGTTTCGCCGTAGCCGAGCAAGCTCGTTGTCACCGCGCGATATCCCTCTCCCAACAGGGAGATCACATCACGCCACAGCGCTCCCGTACTCCACGAGCCGGGTACGAAAAGAACGGTTGGCCCCGATCCTTGCTCGCGGTAGTCGATCCGTCCAGCAGGATATTCGATCATGGCTGCCCTCGATCGGTACGGTGGACGTGATATAGATCGATAACGATACCACGAGCCGAACGAAAGCCACAGGTCCACAAGCGCCGCTCCCTGTTTTGCTCGTCGCCATTTGCTGTTTTGATGCCTAATCTGATTGCGAAGATTGGCGTGGCCGCGAGCCATGGAGGCAAGTTTCATGAGCGATGCAACTTCACAGACCGTCTATTTCTATAATCGTCACCCCATCTCATGCGAAATCATCCTTGCGAAACTACGCGCAAGCCGTGGCCATCTCGACGGCTTGCGTCCTGAAGAGCTCTTTCCCCATGACCAAGATCATTATGGCGGCCTCGCCGCTACAGATGAATTGGCGCGAGGAGCGCAGGTCAGCAATGGATCGCGCGTAGCCGATTTCTGCGCGGGACTTGGTGGCACGGTGCGCTATCTGGCTCACAAATACGGAGCCGACGTCACTGGCATCGAATTGACGCCAGCGCGCGTCTCAGGCGCACAGGAGTTAACAAGACGCGTTGGCCTTCACGGTACTGCTCGGATTGTCCAGGGCAACGTGATGGACGTGCCGCTTCCTGACGCGAGCATCGACGCTGTCGTCAGCCAAGAAGCATTTTGCCACGTTCCTGATGTGAAGAGAGCGGTTGCCGAAGCTTTTCGTATTCTGAGGACAGATGGCCGATTGGCATTCACAGATTGGATAGCCAATCAGCCGCTTGCCGCTGTTGACGCGCAATTAATGTGGGAAGGAATGGCTATCCAGCCTCTTCGGTCGATCCCCGAATATCGCAGTCTGGTCGAAAGCGCTGGCCTTAGAGTGATTTCGATAAAGGATTTGACGGAAGAATGGGGACCAATTCTGAAGGAACGACTGGCAATGTATCAACTGCTGCGTGAAGAAGCCCGACAGGCTGGCACCCCAATGGGGCACGATGCATTCCACAACTCCTACATCCGATTTGTTGACCTCATTCAAGAGCGCAAGATGGGCGGCGTCAGGATAGTGGCCACGAAGTAGCAAGCGCGTGATTGAGGAACGCCGCGCGGTACCGACGCTGCTCGCCCGCGCGGACGAGATGATCGCGCTCTGATTTTATGGATTTTCGCCTTAGCTCAATTGCTGCAGCAACTCATCCGCCTGTCGCAGATCGGCCGATGTTTCGGCAGAGGCGAATTTCGCGCGCGCTGATGCGAGCACGTCTCGTGCGGCGGTCAGGCTGCGCCGGCCATTGTTTCTGCTGATGAGGAGGCGCGCCAGGTCGATTGCGGTGCGCAATTCCCAGCCGGCGGCTTCGAGTTTCTTCGCATAGGCCAGCGAGCGCCTGAACAGGCGGATGGCGGTGGCGTCGTCGCGATGCGGCTCGGCGCACAGCAGCGAGCCGTGGATCCGGTAGATCTCGGGGGCCAGCCAGCGTTCGCCGGTCTGCTTGATCACGGACTCGGCAGACGTCACCAGCGCAAGCGCCCTGTCCTTCTGCCCGATCCTGCCGAACTCCGTGGCCAGCAGGGCCTTATAGAGCGGGATCTGAATGCATCGATTCTCGGCTGGCAGTCTGCCGATCAGGCTGTTCAACTTCTCAAGCACGACGGGCGCTGGACCTCGCGCTGCCAGCGCCGAGGTCGCCCATAACGGACCGATGACCTGGTACATCGGATAACCGTAGTCCCCGGCGACCTTCATACCGTGTTCGACGCAGGCCAGATTGGATGCAAGGTCTCCTTCATACCAGTGGTCGCCGACGCCAAGGATGTGGGCGAGCGCGATCATAAAGGGATGGCCGATCTCGTTGGCAAGCCGCCTTGCGGATTCACAGCACTCCCTGGCCCGATTGGGCCGGCCGAGCAGCCATTCGATGTGTCCGGAATAGACGAGCGCAACGACCAGGGGATCGTGCTGATAGGTCTGAACCAGCTTGCCGTGCTCACGCGGATTGTAGCGCGCCTCAATCGCGACCGCCAATTCGTGTGCTTCCTTCAGACGGCCGGTGAAGAAATTGACGATCAGCGCCGCGGTCGACGCCATCAGGATGGCCTCACCGTCGCCCCACTCCTCGGCTCGCCGGATGAAATCCCGCGAATGCTCGAGCACCTTGGTGAGTTCGCAATTGACCAGCTTGGCCACCGCAACACCCCAAAGGACGGCGGTCTTCTCGCGGATCGTGCCATAGCTGCCGGACAGCTTCAGCGCCCGGTGATAGGGCTCGTAGACGTTCGGATCGGACCACCCGGCAATGGCCGTGTATGCCATCGCAAGGTTGGACTGCAGCGCGATTTCGGCCTCGTAGCGGCGCGACGAAGCGGGCAGCTTCGACAACAGAGAGAGGCCCTCGCGCAGATGCGCCACCGCCTCCTTGGTGGCCGATCGGCTGAGCGCCGACTTGCCCGCCTGCAGCCAGGCATCGATGGCTTCCGGAATGCTTTCGGCCTGCGCGTAATGATAGCCCAGGACGGCGGGATCGCTGCTCTCGCCGATGTCGGCCTGCTGACGCAGCCAGGATGCTGCGCGCGCATGCAGCTTGCGCCGATCCTCCTTCAGCAGCGAGGAGTAGGCCGCCTCCTGGATCATCGCGTGCCTGAAGGCGTACAGCGTGCCTTCCTGTTCGCTGATGCGATACACGATCCCGGCCCGCTCCAGAGCCTCAAGTGCTGATAACAGCGACTCGTCCTGGTCCGGAAGCAGGCTGAACATGCTCCGATAGTCGAACTGCCGTCCGAACACGGAGGCGACCTGGGCGACGCGCTTGGCGGTGCCCAACCGGTCAAGACGCTCCATCAGGGAATCGTGGACACTTGCCGGCACCAGCGGCCCGGGCAATTTGCCGTGGTCGGTGGCGCTCTCGATTGCCCCGGAATCCACCATCGCCCGCGTGAACTCCTCGATGAAGAGCGGCACGCCGTCGGTTCTCTCGACGATCTGGTTTGTGATCCGCGGAAGAACCTCGATGCCGGCAACGGCGGCCACCATTCGCTCGCATTCGGCCGCGGCCAGTTTTTGCAGAGCGATGCGCTTGACGCTCGGACCCGACAGCCAGCCGGCCTCGTAGTCGTCGCGATGCGTGACCAGATACAGGACGCGCTCGCGCGCGCAGCGAGCGATCACCCGCGAAAGGAGGTCGACGCTCGTCGGATCGATCCACTGGACATCCTCGACGATGAACAGGACCGGCTTCCTTCGCGACGCCGCAACCAGAACCTCGATTATCACCTGGAAGGCACGCGCACGCTCGGAAGGAGAACGGAGATCGGCAGGCTCGTATCCTTCGCACATCGGGATCGACAGCAGCGACCCGTAATAGGGAAGCGCCTGCCCGACATCGAAACCGGCTCTCCCCAGCAGATGACGCAATTTTGCCAGCGACAGCCGCGGGTCGTCGCTTTCGTGGATGCCGGTCGCGCGCTTCAGTCGCTCGATTTCCGGTGCAAGCGGCGTGTTGACGTGAAACGGCGAGCACTGGACCGAGAGAACATCAACCACAGACCGATCAAGCGAGCTTCGAAACTCGCGGATCAGGCGCGACTTGCCGATGCCCGGTTCGCCGGAGATGACGCCGACGCGTCCCGCTCCGCCGAGGCTCTGCTCCCACAACTCGACCAGCAGTGCGCGTTCATCGTATCGATTGATCATCGGCGGCAGCGGCAAGGTTCGCGCGCGGTCGAACCGGCTTTCGCCCGGCGAAACGCCGTTCACGCGCCAAGCCTCGGCCGGCTCCTCGACGCCCTTCAGCCGGCGCTTGCCGAGCGGCTCGCAATCGAACATGCCGCGGATCAACTCATAGGTCCCCGAACCGATGACCACCGCATTCTCGCCGGCGAGACCTTGAAGGCGGGCCGCGACATGCACCGAGCTGCCGAACACTTCCCGCCGCTCGGAGGGCTCGCCCGGCACACTTCCCACGACCACCGGACCGGTGTTGACCCCGATCCTCACCCGCAGCCGGAGGAAGCTGCCGTCCGACATCTGGAATTCCCGCTCCTTGATGGCGGCCGTGATGGCGAGCGAGGCGCGCACCGCGCGCTCGGGATCGTTTTCGTGCGCCTGCGGCACGCCGAAATAGGCCAGCAGTCCGTCGCCGATCATTCTGGCGATGTGACCGCCATAGCGGCAAATCTGCTCGTTGCAGAGATCGCGATAGGTCCGGATGACCGCGAAGAACTCCTCGGGATCGATCCGCTCGCTCAGCGGCGTCGAGCCGATGAGATCGACAAACACGACAGTAAGCTGTCGGCGCTCAGCCTGCAGCCCTGCCATCTCCGCGTTTGGCAGCGCCGCAATCAGCCGAGGTCCATCAAATCGATCCGCTTTAGTCTGCCCGCTCAAGGTCCGACCATGTTGAGCTTCCGCCTTACCTGGAGGGACGCCAGGTACACGGCAAGCCGCATCCGATTGATGCTACCGAGAGGCCGATGCTGCTGCAAGCAATTCCACGGGTTGAACATCATGCGTTCGCCGTCGAAAACCCGATCAGGCGTCAGGAAATTCTGCCTTGGAATCCTGATCTGTCCGATCGACACGGTGCGGTCCAGCGGGCGGGTCCATTGAAGAAGCGCATCCTCGGCGTCCTCCGGTCCAGCCGAATTCCGCACGTGCACCGAGAAATCGAACACGACGTCATCTCCAGGTGGAGACGGGGTGAGATCGCGCAGCATCGCATCCTGGAGAAACTTCTCCGACAGCGATCCGAAAAGGAGACTCCACCACGACGGGGCGTCATCCTGACGCTGCACCGGACCGACGACATAGCGCACGACATGATCCTCGCCCAGCAAATAGGGCGACATGCTGTGATAGGTCGCAGTGAGCGGATTGCCGATCCTGACCAGAGCGGTGCGAACGAACGTGTAGAACTGGCGGTGATTGCGAATGGCAAACACGATCCATTTGAGGAGCCGGTTGGACTTTTCGCGCCGGGTCCCGCTCGGCGCCGCAACGGCTTCCATCAACTCGGAATAATCGACCACATTCTTGCAGAAGAACACCGGGAAGCTGCTCAGCAGGAAATCGTGCTCGCCGGCCGGCGTTCTGCCGGGCTCGAGACCACCCAGAATGGAGTCGCCCGCGACATCGCGGAGCTTGATGGACATGCCGCGGCCATCGGGCTTGCGGTCGCTCTGTGGCTGGCCCTGTCCGTTGGAGAACCGGACAATCGTCGGGTAGCGGGCGCCCGGTCGAAACAGCGGTGTCGAGAACTCTGCCGGAAGATCGTCGCGGACGATGAACTCCGCATCGACGCAACCATGGGCCTTGGCGTGCTGGTCGCGCATCGCACAGGCGGAAGGGTCCGACGCCTTCATGTCGCAGTAGTTCTTGATGACCAGGTTTGCGGCAATACGCGCCATGTTGGCGATGAGGGTTGCCTCGCCCGGCACGGCGCGCTCGAATTTCGTCAGCGGCATCGGCCGGTCCTGCAGCTCCAGCGCCTTCGTGAGCTCTTCGTATCTTGTCGGCGTCGCCTCTGAAGTCCGCGCCGGCGCGGCAGCGGGTTGCGCGATGCTGCGGGCCATTTGCCAGAACCGCTGGACGTCCCCAAACACGCGGAACGACCGAACGATCGAATCTTCGCGCGCCGCTTGCGCGAAAGAAACCGCCCCGCTTCGACGGCGGCCGCGCAGCCATCGTTGGATCGTGTCCCGATTCATGCGACGTCAACCCGGCCGGACGCCAGCAGACCGAGCGCGGCGAGGCTCGGAACGAAGAAATAGTCGCCGCCCTTGGTCGTCACGAAACGCGGGATGTCAAAGCATATGAACGGGCGTCGCCCGCTGGCTTCGTCGCCCGGGATCATCATTTGCGCGCTTCCACGACCGCCGATGGTTGGACGATTACCGGCGATCGGGTCGGTGTCGTTGCCCTGCTCGAAATCGTCGCCGAAATTCATCCATTTCTGCTGCACGAACTCGAACTGGTCGAATCCGGAATTGAGCCCAATGAAAATGATGCCGCGCTTTTCCTGGCTCGCCGCTTCCTTCTCCTGGCCCGGTGGCAAGTATTTTCCATAGGCGATGCCGCGCCGGATCAAGCGGTGCCGGCTCATCGTCTTGCCGCCGAAGCCAAACGCGTCGCGCGGGTTGGCGCGCCGCACATGCGCGCCAAGCGGACACCGTGCGCCTGCGGGATCGCCGGCATAGCCGAATGTATTGCGCGTATCGCTACCGGGTCGGTCAGGATATTCGACCAGCGAGGATCCATCCTGCCATCGCCCCATCATCTTGGCGGCGAGAAATTTCTGCGGGCTGACGCCATCCGGCAGACCACCGGGAATGGCTCGAACAAATGCGTCCGCCTGAGCATCAAGATAGCGACGGAAACGAACGACATCCTGCTCCAATTTGCGGAACACAAGATAAGTCGCATCGTGCGCGAGAAGATGCGGCAGCGGCATGGGCGCCAGTTCACCGCCCTCACCCGGGTGGCCGAGAAGAAACTCCCCAAGCGGAATCTTGCGAAATCGCCCTTCCTCATCAGGATTGCCAACGTCCTGACGGTCCCTGCCACTGTCGTCCGGCACGCCCTCGATCGCGGGATTGCTCAAGCCGTCGAGGAAGCCGAAGTGCTCCTTGCGGGTCTGTTCGCCGTTGATTTGCAGCAGCCCCGCCGGCTGACTGTACTTCAATTCCTGCACGCCAATCGGCAGCAGATCCCTGAGCCGTTGACAGTGCGCTTCCAGAGCGACGTCTGTGCGGCCGTAGATCGAGATCAGCATATGAACGCGATGCGTCTTCCAGGGATCCTCCCAGTTCTCCGGTGAACTTTCGTCGATGTCACCGAGCTCGTTCGCACGACGTTTCATGCCCTCCTGAAACTCACAAGGAAACGTGGCGAGACTTTCCGTAGGCAGGCCAAGGGCGCGGAGGCCTTCAAAGGTGAAGGCGATATTGAGGGTGGCGTCCGGCTTTGCGCGCCACAGTGCCGGCGTGATCGCGCCGGTCTGGAGAAGGCGCAAGATGAACGCCCTGGCATCGTCGGCGTTCTGGATCTCGAAGAACAAGAACTCCGCGCGCGGAAACGACGCGTAGCCGCGAAGAATATTGCCTTGAATATTGGTAAGGTTGAGCATCGCCAGACCCCTGCTCTGATCGTTGCGTACTCACAACTCTCCCGGGGACGGCCTCTCGTTTTGGAGACCCTCCCACATTTGCCTGAACTCTCGTTGAAGCACGTCGGGAGGCCGTGGATTGGTTTGAACAAGCTTGACGAACTCGCCGAGGCGGCGTCGGCACAGCAGTGCCATCAAAATCTCGTTTACGCTCGCCTCAGGCTGGTCCGCCAGAAACAGGGTGGTCGTGAGTTGGCACCGCTCGAAATATTCGGAGAGCAGATCGCGCCGATCGACACCCGGGAAGCCAAGGCAGCGTCCCCAAATAGTCGTCACTTCGTTCGGGATATTGCCGGCCAGGGCCTGGACCAAAGGATCTACGCTCTCGCCATCGAATTCGCACATGAACACCAGATAGTCCGACTTGAGCCATCGAACTTCGCCGGCGTGCCTTGATAGGCGAGCCGGTCGACAATGAACATTCGCGCCATGTGGATGATCGGCACATGGCTGAGAGGCGAGCCGCGCGGATAGGTTTGCGGGTCATCCAGCGTGCGCAGGAACGCACGCAGATCGTCCGATTGATTGGTTGCAATTGGAAACAGGCCTGTGAAGCCGTACTTCTCACCGTTTTGATTCGCCACGTCGCGAACTCCGTTCGACTGGCCTGCTACACTGGTCCAAACGTACCGAGCTTGTTCTGCACGCTGATCAGCAAGCGATCGAACTCGACCGCAAATCGTTCGGGTGACAGACCGCTTGAGCTCTGAAAAAGCTTTTCGACTTCGTTGCGCAACTCGAGTGCTGAGCGCACATCGCGCACGGATGCGCCCGGATACGCGCTGTAGGAATGATCCGACTCGACCTGGTTGCGCTGGATGTAGGCCTTGAGCGGCCCGACCGGACGGGCGAAGGGATATCCCACGCTCCAGAACCAGACGAGGTCGAGCGGTTTGTAGAGCACGTCGGCGAAGGCTTCGATGTAAGGTCCCCAGGGACCGTTGAACGTGCTCAGAAAGAACAAATAATCGTAGTGCAAATCTTCCGCCGGCTGGCTGTCGCTCACCCGCGGAAAGCTGTCGCGCTTGACGACAACCCAGTGAACGAAGGGCAGAAACGCCAGCTCCTTCGCCGTGACCTGGGTCGATTTGAAGCGATCGAAGATAACCAGCAGCAGCCCGACGACAAAGGTGCCGAACCGCGTCATCGGCGTTATCACATTGAAAGTAACGGCCTTGCCTAATCCATACTGATTACGCGCGCGATCAGCCATGCAATGTCTCGCCATCAATAAAGTGGACTCGGCGAGACACGCCGGCTCGCGCCCACCTGGATAATAATACCTTTGAAAATAGTACAACGTCAGGTAAAAACGTTACTACTATTATCGAAAGTCCCTGCTTCGTCCAGTGCAATGAATGTTGTCGTGCACTACTGACTCTCGCACATCCGGCATGCGTTGCTAATGCCGAGCAGCATCACAGGTCTGTCATACAGCTGAACATCCATGTGATCGCGCGCGTGAGCGATCGTCTGCGCGCGATGATGTGGGCGATCATGCCACCGGTTTCGGATGCTGTTTTGGCGGGCAACTTTTCCGGCGTTGGCGCGACCAACCATTGAGGTGGTCCTGACAGGGCACAGGAAACAAGCCGTGACAGCCAATGAAATCGACGCCATTCGCGCGCTGCTCGCATCAAAGCCGCGGCCGATCGGATGGACCGAGCGGCGCGAACGTCTCGACGAAGTGGGTTCGGTCTGGCCGGTGGCCGATGACGTGAAGCTCCAAACAGTCGATTGCGACGGCGTGCCCGGCGAATGGTCGCTTGCGCCAGGCAGCGAGCCATCACGCGTGCTGCTCTATTTCCACGGTGGCGGCTACTGCTCCGGATCGCTTCTGAGCCACCGCCGGTTGGTCAGCGAAGCCGGGCGCGCCGCGCGTGTTCGAACGCTCGCCATCGATTACCGCCGCGCGCCGGAGCACCCCTATCCGGCCGCGCATGAGGATGCGGTGCGGGCCTGGCACTTCCTGCGCGGGCAAGACATTCCGGCGCATTGCATCGCCGTCGGTGGCGACAGCGCCGGCGGCAACCTTGCGCTGGGACTGATCGGCCGTCTGCTGCAAGAGGGTGCGGGCTTGCCCGGCTGCGCCTGGCTGATCTCGCCATGGACCGATCTCACGATGTCCGGCGCAACCCTTGAGGCCAAGGACGCCGTCGACCCGATCATCCACAAGACCTATCTGGAGGAGCTCGCGGACGCCTATGTGCCTGACACCATCGATCGCAGCTCACCGCTCGTCTCGCCCTTGTTTGGCGATTTCGCCGGCTATCCCCCGATGCTGATCCAGGTCGGATCGGCTGAGACGCTGCTGGCGGATGCCACGCGGCTCGCCGCGGCGGCCGGCGCCGCCGATGTTGAGGTGACGCTGGAGATCTGGCCCCACATGATCCACGCATGGCCGATGTGGAATGCGAAGCTCAGCGCCGGCCGCCACGCGCTGTCCAACGCAGGGCAATTCATCCGCGCCCGCCTTACATAGCTCGTCGAGCGATCCAAAAATCTCGATTTCGCAGGTTTTTAAGGCCAATGCGTCCCAATACGGAACAAATCACGGGGGTTTTAGGCCCGCAGAGGTTGTGGTATTCGGAACCTTTAGAATTAGTCCGGTTTGGTGTCGAATGATGGACCTCACCCCCGGGAATTCCAGCAGCCCCCTGCGCATCGGTGTGCAACCGATCGCGGTCACCGCAGTCGGGCTGTTTCTGGTCCTGTTCGGAATCGGCGCGATTGCGCTGTACCGGGTCTATACCGGCACGTCGCCGGAGTCCGATCGTCTCATCGCCAGCCGGCAATTACAGGCCCGCACCGCCCAGGTGTCCGAGCAACTCGTCGAGAAAACCAAGGGATTGGAGGCGACCCAGCAGGAATCCATCGACCAGCTCCAGATGGTGCAGGACCAGTTGCAGACCATGCGCCGGATGCTCGCATCCCAGCAGGCCGATACCAAGAAGCTGTCCGAACAGGTCACGGCACTGACCGAGGCGGTCGAGGGCCTAAGACAATCCTTCGCCAGCGCCCAGGCCAATGAGCCCGCGGCCGAACCTGTCCGCAAACGATCGCGGGCGCAGGCGAGTCGCAGCGGACGCCGGCGCCGCTGAGTCGGTCGTAAATCACCGCAAGACCCCTGCTACCAGAGCATGTCCGCCCTCGCTGCCGAATCCCGATAGAGTTTTTTTCGCGAACTTTGTGAACTGGTTCACATTCGGGAACCTATTTCCGAGGCATGGTGCCGCCTACCGGATGGCGTGAGCCGATTTCAATATCCGGGGCTGGCAAGGTCGTTGGCGGTATACTGCGTCAACGGCCTTGTTCTTTTACAGGCCCTGCCTCCGCCGCAGCCGCCCGCTTTTCACCGACAGCTTGGCAGCCTCTCAGGCTGGTGACTTGCCATCGGCAGGCTTTGCTTGCTGAATGCCGCCGCTTTTGAAGCCGGTCCCGCCGAATCCCAGATCGGGGTCGTTGGTTTGCAAGTCATTTTGAAATGAGGCCCCGCATGCGCGCTGAATCCCTGCCCACCCCGGATGTCATCGGACTGACAAAAACCGCCCCCTTCTCGCGTCGCGGCTTCATGACGGCTTCGGCCGCCATCGCGGCCGGCTACACGCTCGCCGCGGGTCCAGTGCGGGCCGATGTGATCAAGACCGATACCGCCGGCCTCACTGCGGGCGATGCCAAGATCAAGGTTGGCGATGGCGAGATGCCTGCGTATTTCGCGCGGCCGGCCGGCGTCAGCAATCCGCCGGTGATCCTGGTGGCGATGGAGATTTTCGGCCTGCACGAATACGTCAAGGATGTGACGCGCCGGCTCGCCAAACTCGGCGCATTCGCGGTGGCGCCCGACTATTATTTCCGCAAAGGCGACCTCACCAAGATCACCGACATCCAGCAGCTCGTGCCGCTCGTGAACGCCAAGCCGGACGCGGAACTCCTGTCCGATCTTGACGCCACCGTGGCCTGGGCGAAGTCGCAGGGCGGCGACACTTCCCGCCTCGGCATCGTCGGCTTCTGCCGTGGCGGGCGCACGGTCTGGGAATATGCCGCCCACAACAGCGCGCTGAAGGCCGGCGCCGCCTTCTACGGTCCGCCGGTCGACCCGCAGAATCCGGCCTGGCCGAAGAGCCCGATGCAGCTTGCGCCCGAGATGAAGGCGCCGGTGATCGGCTTCTATGGCGAAGCCGACACCGGCATCCCGGTCTCGCAGGTGGAGGCGCTCAAGGCGGCGCTCGCCGAGAACAAGAAGACCGCAGAGTTCAAGATCTATCCCGGCGCCCCGCACGGCTTCCATGCCGACTATCGCGCGAGCTATCGCAAGGAAGCCGCCGAAGACGCGTGGGCGCAGATGCAGGCCTGGTTCAAGAAGTACGGCGTGCTGAGCTGAGGCGCGCGCTGCCGCCTGCAAAGCGGTGTGCCAGCAGGCGCAGCGCGTTGGCGGTGACGAGCACGGTGGCGCCGGTATCGGCGAGGATGGCCATCCACAAGGTGGTCACGCCGAACAATGTGGTGGCAAGGAACAGCGCCTTGAGGCCGAGCGCGATCATGATGTTCTGCCAGATGTTGCCGAGCGTTGCTCGCGAGAGGGCGATCAGCTCGGCAACGCCAACAACGCGGTTCTTGAGCAGGGCCGCGTCCGCGGTCTCAAGCGCCACGTCCGTTCCGCCGCCCATGGCGATGCCGACCGAAGCCGCAGCAAGCGCCGGGGCATCGTTGATGCCGTCGCCGACCATAGCAATCGGACTGGCTTCCTTGAGCCGCTCGATCTCCGCGAGCTTGGCGTCGGGCAGAAGCCCGGCGCGAGCCTCAAGCCCGAGCTGACCGGCGATCGCATCAGCGGTGCGGGCATTGTCGCCGGTCAGCATGATCGTGCGGAGACCACGATCCGTCAGCCGTTTGACGCCTTCATGCGCATCCTCCCGCGGCTCGTCGCGCAGCGCGATCAGCCCCTCGACCGCTTTACCGGACAGCAGGACTACCACCGTCTTGCCCTCGCCTTCGAGCGCACTGATCTTTTCGACGACGCCGGGACCGACGCTCGCTTGCTCGCTCGCGAAGCGGGGCGAACCGACCGAAGCGAAGCCGCTTTTCAGACGTGCCGTCACCGCTTTGCCAGGCGTCACGACACCGCCTCCGAAGGTGGCGGGAAGCTCCAGCCCGCGCTTCTCGGCTTCCTCGATGATGGCGTGTCCTAGAGGGTGACTGGTGCTGCGTTCGACCGCCGCCGCCTTGGCCAGAACCGCGTCCTCGTCCACACCGATCGAGACGACATCCGTCACCTGCGGACGACCGCGCGTGAGTGTGCCCGTCTTGTCGAAGGCGATCGTCCTGACCTTACCCAGCGTCTCGAGCGCCGCTCCGCCCTTGATCAGCAATCCCTGCCGGGCGCCGGAGGCGAGTCCGGATGCGATGGCCGCCGGGGTGGAGATCACCAATGCGCAGGGACAGGCGATCAGCAACGTGGCGAGGCCCCGGTAGATCCAGGTCATCCAGTCACCACCGAAGACGAGCGGCGGGATCAGGACGACAAGTAGCGCGACGAGCATGGCGCCGGGCGTGTACCACCGGCTGAAGCGGTCGATCATGCGTGCCGTCGGCGCTTTCGACTCCTGCGCTTGCTCCACCAGGTGGATGATGCGGGCAATGGTGTTGTCGGCAGCGACATGCACGATCTCGACACGCAGCTCGCCATTGGCATTGATGCTGCCGGCATACACGTTCGAGCCGATTTCCTTGAAAATGGGGACGGACTCGCCGGTCACTGGTGACTCGTCGACCTCCGACGAGCCATCAATCACGGTGCCGTCCGAGGGCACGCGGTCACCGGGGCGAACCACCACGACATCGCCGACCGCGAGATCATCGACCGGGACCTCCTCGACATCGAGTGATGCCCCGCGCTGACGTCTGGCATTGCGTGGCACAAGATCGATCAACGCCTCGATCCCGGCCCGCGCGCGGCGGGCTGCAACCGTCTCGAGCAGTTCGCCAACCGCGAACAGGAAAACGACGACGGCAGCCTCCTCGGCTTCGCCGATGGCAATCGCACCGAGTGCTGCTGCCGTCATGAGGGTCTCGATGGTAAAGGGCGAGCCCGACGAGGCGCCGGCAAGCGCACGCCGTGCAAAAGGCAGGACACTGACAACAGCCGCCACCGAATAGAGCCAACGCTCCAACCCTGGAAACAGGCTAGCAAGCACGAACGCCAGTGCGAACAGGACGCCAGCGCCGAGAACGAGCCGGCCCTTGGCTCCTTGCCACAGGGGTTGCCATTCCTGCTTCCGCGGCGGCTTCTCTCCCAACGCCGACGACGTGCCGGCCGGCTTATAGCCCAACGCCCTGACCTTCTCCTCGATGAGGCGCGGAGCCGTGCGATCCTCGTCGAGCCGAAAGGCGAGCGTTCCGGTCGTGAAGCTGACCTCTATGTCGGTGACACCCGGCAGCCGCCGCATCGCGCTCTCGATCTTGAGCGCACACGCTGCGCAATCCATTCCATCGATCTGCAACTTGTAGAAATTGGCGGTCGCCACAACGTCACCTCGACGAGTTCGATGTAGCGTCCTATATGCAGCCTGTAGCAACTACAGGGTCAAGGCATGAGCGGCGGTAGTTTGACGATAGGCGAGCTCGCACGACTGACCGGAACCAAGGTCGAAACCGTCAGGTACTACGAGCGGATTGGGATTCTTGAGGCGCCAGTGCGGACGGCCGGCAACTACCGGGCCTATGCAGCCGAAGACCGGAACCGTCTGAGTTTCATCCGCCGCTCACGGGACCTTGGCTTTTCGCTCAATCAGGTTCGGGCGCTTCTCGACCTGTCCGACGATCGAGATCGTCCCTGCGGAGCCGTCGATGCGATCGCGAGGGAACATCTGTCGGAGGTCGACCGCAAGATCAGGGATTTGCAGGCGCTCCGACGCGAACTCAGCAGGATGATCGATCAATGCCACTGCGGCACGGTCGCTGACTGCCGGATCATTGGGGCCCTCTCGCCCTGAACTCTAGCCGAGGCGATCGCGATTGCGATGCGGCTTGGCCAATTGCCGTTCGACTTCCCAGAACATCAGGACAAAGGCGGCGCCCAGGCCGACGACGATGCCGAGGAAGACGAAGGTGAAGGCGGCGGTGGTGAGTGTGTTCAGCATTTCGAAATCACTGCAATCGACGTACCAGCCCCTTGCAGAAATGATGCAGCCTCGATGCTGAAAACACCGAGGCTGCATCCATCTTCCCGATGAATTTCGCGGCAGCGCCTCGTGTTCGCTGCAGCATCGGTTGAGATCAATCGCAGACGTCAACCGACCTGACGCGCCAGCCATATGACGTCAAGACGCGCTGCTGGGCGACGTAGCAGCCGCCGTAGCCGGAATTGTCGTAGTAGCCGTAGTAGGGATCGCCGTAGTCGTAATCGTCGTACGGCCAGCCGCCATAGAGCCCGTAGCCGAGCCCCACACCGACCGCTGCGGCAGCGAACGGAAATCCACGACGATAACCCCAGCCACCGCCACGGTAGCCAAAACCCGGACGGTAAAAGCCGCCACGAAACGCGCCCGAACGGAAGCCACCAGCGCCGATCGCGGCCGAACGGAAACCACCACCTCCGCCGAACGCTGCGCCGCGGAAGCCACCGCCCCCGAAACCGCCGCCGCGGAAGCCACCAAAACCGCCACCATGGAAGCCGCCGCCAAAGCCGCCCCCACGAAAACCGCCGCCGCCAAAACCGCCGCGAGCGGACGCCGTATCTATCGTCAAAATTGCAAGCGAGGCTACCGCCAGCAAGGCAACCATCGTTTTACGCAACATCACCGCCTCCATTGCGGCCTGCCAATACCGACGCGCCCTGCGCCAGCCATCGCAGGCACTTCTTGCAATCTAGAGGGAGTTCCGGCGGGAAGCCTGAATAATCTGCTCACTTCTACGCGACTGTGCGTCAGCAGCCTTTGCAGATGCCCTTCACCTTGCGGTCGATGGTCTGATCCTCCTGGTCAATCGCGCGGTCCTCGTCAGTCCGCGTGCCCAATGCGGAGCCGGTGGTTGCGCTGCCTCCGGAGGATTGTGCGGTGCCGGCGCTGTTGGTGCCGGCCGGCGGCGGGTTCGCCACGCCCGTTGTGGTCCCTGCGGTGGAGCCGCTGCCCAGGCCCGCACCTGTGGCCGTGCGCGGCGCGCCAGGGTTGCTGGTGCTCGGCGCAGACGTGCCGGCAGCGCTGCCCGCACTGGTACCTCCGCCTGCCCCACCTCCACCTGCTCCGCCGCCGCCCCCACCGCCCTGCGCAAGCGACAGCGAAGGCGCGGTGAGAACCGCACAAGCGGCGATCAGAATCGCGGTGGCTTTCCTGTTGTAGGTCATAGGCTTCTCCTTTTATCTCGCAACGACAGGCGAAGCCGGTTTGTTCCCCGGCGGAACCAACGGCGTTGGCGGCCATTGGGCCTGGAGCTTCGGTTCTGATTGAACTTGCTAGGCGAACCGGTATCCACTTCGCTCTAAAGCGAGCACGGTGCTGCGATGCGCAAACTGATCGCGTTCGACGAGGATACGTTCGACAAGCTCAAGCAACTCGGGCGCGACCGGATGGCGACGTTTCAGGAATTGGCCGACGAAGCGTTCGCGGACCTGCTCAAGAAGCACGGCATTCCGATCGATCTGCGCGACGCATTACGCAAGAGCGCCGCGCAATCGAAAAACGATACCGCCAAGTCGCAAAGCAATTCGCCAAAGCCCAGGAAAGGACGTCACCCATGACGACAGACCCGGATCCGTTCGAGCAGGGGCAGCAAGCGGCGCGCGAAAACATTCCAGCCGAGGCCAATCCCTATCCCGACGGCAGCGAACAACATGCGCTGTGGGCCGCGGGCCATGAGCAGGTGGCTTCGGCGACGGAGGCAAACGAATCCGAAGATACGTGACGGCCACTTGGGCCCTTCAACCGATCTTGCGGAGGCCCTTTTTGAAGCGCGGCCCGTTGAGCTGATAGAACTTCGCCGCACTGCCCATCTTCGCGACCTGCGCAGGATCCAGCGTCCGGATCACGCGCGCCGGCGAGCCGATGATCAGCGAGTGCGGCGGAAACTCCTTGCCCTCGGTGATGACCGAGCCCGCGCCGACGATGCTCTCGCGGCCGATACGCGCACCGTTCATCACGATCGATCCCATGCCGACCAAGGCGCCGTCTTCCAGCGTGCAGCCGTGCAGGATCACGTTGTGGCCGACGGTGACGTTCTTGCCGATCACGAGCGGAAAGCCGAGGTCGGTATGGCAGGTGGAATTGTCCTGGATGTTGGAGCCTTCGCCGACCTCGATCCACTCGTTGTCGCCGCGCAACACCGCGCCGAACCACACGCTGGCGCCGCTGAGCAGGCGCACTTTGCCGATCACGGCAGCGGTTTCCGCGATGAAATAATTGCCGTCGGCCGGCAGATCGGGCCCCTGCCCGTCCAGTTCATAGATAGCCATGGATGTCTCCTCTTTGGAGGCGACATTGCACAGTGGTCAGAGGCTTTTCAAGCGAGCGATACGGGTGAAAGGCGGCGTTCAGACCAACACGCCGGCAGCACGCAGCGTCATCAAGAAGAAGGTGCCGGACATCAGGCTCCAGAAGCCGGCAATGATGGTCGCCATCATCACGAATTCGAAACGGCGGCGCTCGATCCTGGCGCCGCGCAGCGTGTTGCGCATGATGATGAAGGGCGCGGCGAACACCAGAAACGGCACCGCGGCGAAAGTCCTTGGCGCCGCCCCTTCCTGCAAGAGGCCGAAGCCGGCCGGCCGTTGCGCCATCGCCTGATAGCCGCTGGTGAGTGCGCCGGCGAGCGCGAAGCCGAGGCAAAGGGCAAAGAACGAGTTCAGCGCATCGGGCGACATTGCAGACTTCCGCTACTCAACAGACCGCGCGCTTCCTTTGGCAAAATTGCCGCTCCGCCGCTACATCATCCTTAAGAAAGGGTTAACATGGGCGCGGCGCCGCTACGTTTGCGCATGGCTCACCGCTTGTCGGATTGCTGAAATCATACGGAAGTCGGCCGGCGCGTGGCATATTCGCGGGATGATTCGGTATTACGCGAACCAATCCCTTCTCGCTCGATGACATTGCTCTCGACGGCACAGCACCTTGCGCGCGACACGCGGAGGAATCCGGGTGCCCATATCCTCCCGATCCTGATCGCAGCCGCCCTCGCCTGCAGCGCGATCGCGCTGGTCACCTATCTGTTGTGGCCGACCTGGACCACGGTGCCCCTCAGCGATCCGACGCGGCTTCCGGTCAGCGTCGGCGGCACGCTGTTCAACGTGCCGACGGCGGCGGTGCGCATGAAGATCCAGCGCCACTCGGGCGCGCAGGAGCGCGTCGATCTGAGCTTTGCCTATCCCTCGCTCGAACCACCGGCGCCGCAGAAGCATGTCAGCGCCGAGACGGTCGAAGACAAGGTGCAGCCGATTGACAGGATATTCCTCTCGATCGCGGCGCATCACGATCAGCTTGCCCCCGACACCCGCGTGAGCACGATCTACCCGCGCTATCTCGATCAGTCGGCAAGCACTGACGACAGCCTGACGATGCGCGCCTTCCGCGACGGCTCGCCCTATGGCGGCGAGGATTTATTCACGGCGACGTCGCCAACCTTCAGCGCCCGCTGCACGCGCGACGCGCCGACGCCCGGCATGTGCCTGAGCGAACGCCGCATCGACGGCGCCGACTTCATTTATCGCTTTCCGCGAAGCTGGCTCGCACAATGGCGCAATATCGCCGGCGCGATGGACCGCCTTACGACGCAGTTACGCGACCCGAAGGGGTAATGGTGATTTGGCAGGGTGGGCAAAGCGAAGCGTGCCCACCTTTCTTGCACCGCCCGTGGATGGTGGGCACGCTTCGCTTTGCCCACCCTACGGACCACAGACCGGCGCAGGTCTAGCTACTCAGCCAGATCTTCTTCGAGGATCGCCATCTGGAACTGGAACGAGCGGTCGTCATCTTCATCGTCGACGAAGAGGACACCGACGAATTCCTCGCCGATATAGACTTCGGCCGAGTCGTCTTTCTTGGGCCGCGGCACGACGCGGATCTTCGGATTGCCGAAGACGCGTTTGAGATATGCGTCAAGCTTCCTGACTTCCTGAACGTCCACGGGCGATCTCCAATCGATGATTTTCGGACGGCGTTTTAGGACGGGATGGCGGCAATCGCCAGAGCCTTTTCGGCTCTGGCACAATCTAATATTTGCAATCGAAACGATCGCGAAATACGAGTGAAATCAAAGTCCGATGGCGTTGAGCATCTGATCCATGGTGCGCGACGGCTCGGCGCAGCCAGCTTCGCCCACGATTTTCGCCGGCACGCCCGCAACCGTGACATTGTGCGGTACCGGCTTGACGACGACCGAGCCCGCGGCGATGCGCGCGCAATGACCGACCTCGATATTGCCAAGGATCTTGGCGCCAGCGCCGATCATCACGCCATGGCGAATCTTCGGATGGCGATCCTCGTTCTCCTTGCCGGTGCCGCCGAGGGTAACGCCATGCAGGATCGAGACGTCGTCGTCGATGACGGCGGTCTCGCCGCAGACAAAGCCGGTGGCGTGGTCGAGGAAGACGCCGCGGCCGATCTTGGCGGCCGGATTGATGTCGGTCTGGAATACTTCCGAGGAGCGGCTCTGCAGGTAGAAGGCAAAATCCCTGCGGCCCTTCAGATGGAGCCAGTGCGCGAGCCGATGCGTCTGCAGCGCGTGGAAGCCCTTGAAGTAGAGCAAGGGATCGATGAAGCGCGACGTCGCGGGATCGCGGTCGTAGACGGCGACGAGATCGGCGCGGAAGGCGTTGCCGAGGTCAGGCTCATCGCGCAACGCCTCGTCATAGGTCTGGCGGATCAGATCGCCCGACAGCGCCGAGTGGTCGAGCCGTTCGGCCAGCCGATGCACGATCGAATCTTCAAGCCGCTCGTGATGCAGCACCGCGGAATAAATGAAGGTTGCAAGCTCCGGCTCGCGGCGAACAATCTCCTCGGCCTCGCCCCTGATCCGGTCCCAAATCGGATCGAGCGCGGCGAGCTTGCCGCCTTGCGGATTGACCTGATGCACTGCCATGGCTGGCCTCGCCTGATTTTGCCGAGCCTGATCCGTTCGGAAAACCGGTCCCCACTTTTCCGGATCATGCCCCAGTTTCGGTGTGCGCTATAGCACGGTTAAGCGACGCTTGTCCCCATGCGGTTCGGCAACGGATCAGCGTCGCTTGACCGCCATGCGGAGACGTCACATCCAATTGGTCGGGATTTGCCGGAAATCAAGCGGGCTAAAGTTCGATTTCCGTAGAAGAACATTCTCCTGGCGTAGAAGATCATTCTCTTTGCGCCAGGAAGTCGATCACTCCGGTCTTGTAGACCTTGTCGCCCACCGCCCGCATATGATCGCGGTTGGGGATAGGAAGCACCTGCGACTGCGGGATGACGCGGCCGAGCGCTTCGGCCGAACCCGCGATCTCATCATTGCTGCCGACCGCGATCAGGACAGGCACGTCGATGTCGGCAGCCTCCTGCCGTGTCATCAGCCGCCTCGAGCCGCGCAGGCAGGCGGCGAGCGCGCGACGGTCGGAGCGGGTCTGGTCGGCAAAGGCACGGAAGGTGCGGCCGACCGGATCGGTAACATCCTCCAGCGACGGCGCCTCCAGCGCCACCGCGACATTCTCCCCGGGACCGCCGCCATCGATCAGGCCGATGCCGATACCGCCGAGAATCGCCGAGCGCAGCCGTTGCGGCTCGTTGTGTGCCAGCACCGCCGCCATCCGCGAGCCCAGCGAATAACCCATGATATCCGCGCGCGGGATGCCAAGGTGATCCATCAGCGCGATCACATCGCTTGCCATGGTGGCGATATCGTATTGCGCGGGATCGTAGAGCTTGGCGGACTCGCCGTGGCCGCGATTGTCCAGCGCGATCACCCGGCGGCCGTCCTTGCGCAGGTCCGAGACCCAGCCGGGATACACCCAATTGACGTTCTTGCTCGAGGCAAAGCCGTGCACGAGGAAAATCGGATCGCCCTCACCTTCGTCGAGATAGGCAATCTCAACAGCGCCGTGATGAAAGCTCGGCATCGCGTCTTCCGTTGTTCGAGTGATTTCTTGGATTGGCGACCGGTAGACGATCGCGCAGCTTAGTCGCAGGCGGTAGCGCCCGCCACCGCAACCTCGGATGGCGCTCCTGCCATCGCGAGCTGTTTCCGCAGGCGCCGCGCCTTGTTCCGCCGCAGCCATGCCAGCGTCAGGCGTTCGGTGGTCGCCTTGATCGAGGACAGGAAGCCGAACAGCGTCAGCAGCGCGCCGAACAGCCACACCGTGAGGTTGAACGTGCCGGCTGCGAGCAGCAGCGCACCGCGGCCGAACAGTTTCAGGATCGCGCGGGTCTGGCTGCCCTTTGCTTCCGCCAGCCGCGCAGCACGCGCGATATCCTTCGGCCCCTCCGCGATCTTGAGCGTGTCCAGCGCGCCGCGGGTGCCGGCCTTCTCGCCAATGCGCCCGACATCCTTGGCTAGGCGGACCAGGGCTCCGGCCTTTTCCACGCGGAACGCCGCCTTGATCGCGCCCATCGTTTGGCCCGGACGAAGCACGGAAGCCGAAGCCACGGCCTCCTGCAGCATCGGCCCATCCACGACTTCGCGCGCCGAACGACCGGCCCAGGCCGAAAGTCTCTCACTGATCCGGCCGACCTTGCGCGCATCCTTGACCAGCGACAGCCCGGCGCGCACCGGCGCGACACCGCCGACCGAGACGTAGGTCGCAGCGGTCACCGCAAGGCCGGCGGCGGCAAGGCCAAGAATGAGGTGGTCGGTGTCTTCGCCCATCGCCAAATGCTTGCCCTCGCGCACGACATCCCTGATATCGCCGAACACGAAGAGATCACCCGCGACCGTGCCGGACAGGCTCGCAAGGTCGTCCGCGGTGCCGGTGACGAGACCGGTGGCAAAGCGCTTGGCGACATGCGAGGTGGAGCTCGCTTCCGCAACTGCATCGTTCACGCGCGTGGTCAGGCCATCGTCGATCGCGACGTTCTTCTCGCGCGCGAGTTCGAGAAAGCTGCTCGCGAGATCGGCATCGCCTGCGGCCAGCGCCTGTTCGATATTCTGTTCGATCAGGAGCTGGTTATTCCGCAAGGCAGAACTGATCTGGAGGTCGGCCAGTTGCGCGGGCTCGTCCTGCGCGGCCAGCATGGCATAGGCGTCGCTGGCACGCGGCCATAGCGCGGCGCCAACAGCGATGCTCAGCAGCATGCCTGCCACCCCTAAACTGACCCCCGCTCGCTTCATCCAATAAAACCCAGGGTTTTGCTCAACTTGGAAATAGTGTGCCGTTTTTAAGACACAACAGCCCCGACGAAAGAAGGGCTTCTCTGGGACGACAAGATTGTGTCGAATTTGCATGAGCAAATGGATGGTCGGGGCCCTAGGAATCAACTCCACCCGCCAGTATGGTGCCGGGCATTTCGCAGTGCCGCATCGCGTTGATTGCGTCCGTCCGCCATTTCCATCCAAGGTGAAGAGTATGTCCGACCACGTCGTCCCGCACTTCCATAACGATGCCGGCGTCTCGGTGATCGAGATCGGCTCGCAGGAATTCATGTGCGTGGGCGCGAACCCGCCGTTCGACCATCCGCACGTGTTCCTCGATCTCGGCAATGACAACGAGATCATCTGTCCTTACTGCTCGACGCTCTATCGTTTCGCGCCCGACCTCGCCGCCGGCGAAGCGCGCCCGCCCGAATGCGTGCTGAAGGATAAAGTCGCCTGACTATTCGTGGCTGATTGATTCGTGGCGATCACGCGCACCGTCGTCGTTGCAGGTGCCGGGATCGGAGGACTGACAGCTTCGCTGGCGCTCGCGGCCAAAGGCTTTCGTGTCGTCATCCTGGAAAAGGCGCCGCAACTCGAAGAAGTCGGCGCCGGGCTGCAGCTTTCGCCCAATGCGAGCAGCATCCTGGTCGGTCTCGGCCTCGAACCGCGGCTGGCCCCGCGCGCGGTGACGCCGGACGCGATCAGCGTCATCAGCACGCGCGCCGGTGGCGAGATCGCCCGCCTGCCGCTCGGCAAGGCCGCGAGCAGGCGCGCCGGCTCACCCTATTGGGTGATGCACCGCGCCGATCTGCAGCGAGCGTTGCAGGCAGAGGTTGAGGAACATCCCGACATCGAACTCCGGCTGGGCTGGCAGTTCGAGGATGTCGCTGATAATGCCAGGGGATTGATGGTGGCCGCGCGGTGCGGCGAGGCGCGGCAGCATGAGTTGGCGGCGGCGCTGATCGGGGCCGACGGCATCTGGTCGTCGGTGCGCGCCCGCCTGTTCCCGAAACTGCGGCCACAGTTTTCCGGCCTGATCGCCTGGCGCGGCACGCTCGATGCGAAGGCGCTGCCACGCGAATATACCACGCCGCGCGTGCAACTCTGGATGGGACCGAACGCGCATCTGGTCGCCTATCCGATCGCCGCGGCGCGACGGATCAACGTGGTCGCGATCGTGGCGGGAACCTGGAACCCACGGGGCTGGAGCGAGACCGGCGATGCCGGCGAGATCAAGAACGCGTTCTCCGCGCATTGGCCCGACACCGCACGGATGTTGATCGGCGCGGTCGACGAATGGCGGCGCTGGGCGCTGTTCACGATGCCCGAGGTCAGCGAATGGAGCGCAGGCGCGGTCGCCCTGCTCGGCGACGCCGTGCATGGGATGCTGCCCTTTGCTGCGCAAGGCGCCGGCATGGCGATCGAGGATGCCGCCGTGCTTGCCAATTGCCTCTCTGGCTGCAGCGGCGAGGACATTTCCGGCATTCCCGCTGCGCTGAGGCGCTACACCAGACTGCGCCGCGGGCGCGTCGATCGGGTGCGGCGCACCGCGCAGCGACAGGGGCGCATCTATCACCTCACGGGCCCGATGGCGCTGGCGCGCGATCTCGTCATCCAAGCGATGGGCCCGGAGCGCATGCTGGCGCGACAGGACTGGATCTATGATTGGCGGGTGTGATTCAATCAGAACCGAGCTCTAGCGCGCTGACGAACGCGCGCCTCTGGCGGGCCCAGGCGGCACCGGTGGCACGATCGGCGCCGGCGCCGCTACGATCGTCTCGTGGCACTTGTTGCGCCGCCAGTTCTCGTCGGCGAGCTTCTGCTGGGCACGCACCGAGACGTAATCGTTGCGGTAGGCCACCTCCGCCACCACGGCGCCGCCGACGCCGGTCTCCGCCTTCGACATCAGCCCCTGCAATTCCGCCGCGCGCGACGCCAGCACCGTGCGCTCCGTCTCGAGCTGCTTGCAGTCGTAAAGATCGTACTTGGCGGGATCGACGAAGGCCGGACTGAGCGTCTCGCCCATCTGGGCGCAGCCGCAAAGCAAGCCGCCAAGCGCAAGCAGCGCGGCGGTCACGGCCGCGCGTAACGGCAGGTGGCGGAAGGTACTGATCGACATGGCGCCTTGGTAAACGGTTAAGTGTTGAGATTGGCTAAAGCAGCGGGAAATGTCCGGATTGAGGCTGGCGCGGGGCGGATGGGTACCGTGCGACGGGCGCCCGCAAGACTTCGCGTCGTCGCGTCCCACGTTAAACTGTTGAAATGACATGTATTCGGCGACAATTATCCTGTTTCCACTTCGTCATCAAACGCGCTAGATATCCCTCTCCCGACGAACGCGGACGTGGCGGAATTGGTAGACGCAAGGGACTTAAAATCCCTCGATGGCAACGTCGTGTGGGTTCGAGTCCCACCGCCCGCACCACTTTTCTTTGTCGTTCTTCGACAACAACGCGCCCTTGTCGAGCGGGGCCTGTGCCGGCTGCGAGTCAACCTCGTCCATGCTATTGTTGACGCATGGCTCCTAACAAATCACCTCCGAAGAAGACCAGGGCGTCCGGCTTTGTCATAGGCAGCGCGCGCTTCAGGAAGATAAGTGCCGTGGAGGGAATTCACTATTCCCACGACATGAAAGGCAGCAGCAGAGCTATATCGACGAGCAAGGCTCTCACCCCTGAGGAGCGCCGAGAGATAATTATAAAGGCCTATCGCAAATCGTAGCCTCGGATGTATGACGAGACGCTGAAGAGTTCGCGGCGTTCGAAGCGGAAGCCCGCTAGACCCGATGAAGACCCCCCGCCCGGCACGTGAGGATATGATGCTACGCATTCTGGCTTTGATCATCCTGGCGGTCGTAATCGTCGGCAAGACAGCGCCGGCCCAAGCACAAACCTACGATCCGGCCTATCCGGTCTGCCTGCAGGTCTACCAGGGTATGGTGGATTACTACTTCGAATGTCGCTACACCTCGATACCCCAGTGTCAGGCATCGGCCTCGGGTCGGGCGGCGCAGTGTGTGGTCAATCCTTACTATGCCAAGCCCGTACCGCGCAAAAAGCGTCGGGCAAGCAAGTCGCATAGATGAACATGTGCAGTCGCCTGGCCAAATGTTCTTAACCGCGCGCATTGAGGCCGTGATGCATCGGATCGCATTATTGCGCGCTCCCTCGTGAGATTGTCCGAGGCGATTCGACGTTAAGCCGAAGCTTGACACGCTTTGATTGCTTGCTGGAGCACGGGAACGTTCGGGTTGTCACACGGCGACAATGCGCTCGCGCGCCCGTATTTCCGTGAACGGTTGGATCGGGAACATCACCGAGCGCGGATAGCAGCCCGGAACATTCTCGCGCCGAAAATGTTGTACTGCAGCATTGGAGTGCAACGACATGGCGAAAGACTATTCTCGGGAACAACTGGCGGCGGAACAGCATCCGGAACCGCGTGAGCAGAAGCAGGAAACGCGCACGCCGGCTTCGCTGCCGGAACCCGCTCCGCCACTTTCGAATGAAGGGCTGGAGCGTGTGCGCGAGAGTCACTGCTGAGTGAACGCGAGCTACGCTCGCCGAAATGAAAATGGCCGGGGCTGAGCCCGGCCATTTTGCTTTCCGATCGATGAAGCGCCCTACTCGCTCTTGTCGATGTTCCAGAAGATCGGCGTCGCCGGACCGTCGAGCACGCCGGTAAGCGATTTGCGCCAGCCGCCCGGGACGAGATACTGGCCGAGCGGAATGTACAGCACCTGGTCATACGCCTCCTTCTGGATCTCGGCGGCGATCTTCTTCTGGTCATCCAGCGTGGTGGAACGGGCAAACTTGTCGCGGAGATCCTCGATCTTGGCATCTTCGGCCCAGCCGAACCAACCGCCGTTCTTGCCGCGGCCAGTAATGGAGGCGTTGGCGATGGGATTGGCAACGTCGGCCGCGACCCAATTGGTGAAGAACATGTTCCAGCCGCCCTCCTTCGGCGGCTTCTGGCTGGCGCGGCGGGTTACCACCGTCTGCCAATCGGTGGCCTGCAGATCGACCTTGAAGCCTGCATCGCGCAGCAACTGCGCGGCGACGATCGGTTGCGCCTTCAGCGTGGTCACGTCGCCGGGCGCCATGATCACGACGGGCGTGCCGTCATAGCCGGACTCGGCGAGCGCCTTCTTGGCTGCGGCCATGCCGTTGCCCTTCACCAGGGTCTCGGCTCCGACGTCGGTCTCCAGTGGCGTTTCGCAACCAAAGAAGGCGCCGCAGATCTTCTGATACTTTGCATTGCCCACCAACGCATCGAGCACGTCCTTCTGGTTCATCGCCAGCAAAGCGGCGCGTCGCACCTTCACGTTATCGAACGGAGGATAAACGAAGTTCATGCGTCCCAGCGTCTGAAAGCCGAACTTGTTGAGGACCTCGATCTTGAGATCCTTGTTGGGCTCCAGCACGGGAAGCATATCGAACGGCAGGTTCTCCATGAAGTCGATATCGCCGGACTGCAGCGCGTTCACCGCAGTCTGCGCGTCAGGCATCGTGATCCATTCGACGCGATCAACCTTCACCACCTTGCCACCGGAGGTCCAGCTCGGCGCCTCCTTGCGCGGCACATAGTCCTTGAACTTCTCATAGACCGCCTTCACGCCCGGCTGGAATTCGGCCTGCACGAATTTGAAAGGACCGGAGCCGATCTGCTCGGGGATCGGCTTGTCCGGCGGGGTCTCGGCGAGACGCTTCGGCATCATGAACGGCACACGCGAGGACGGCTTGCCGATCGCATCCAGCACCAGGCCGTAGGGCTCCTTCAGTTTCAGCGTGATGGTCTTGGCGTCGGTCGCAGTGAGGCTTTCGGTGAAGTCCATGAGCTTCTGGCCCATGCCATCGACCTTGCCCCAGCGCTGCAGCGAGGCGACGCAATCTTCCGCCGTCACAGGCGTGCCGTCATGCCACTTCAATCCGTCACGCAGCGTGAAGGTGTAGGTGAGCTTGTCGTCGGAGACCTTCCAGTCCGCCATCTGCGGCTGGATCTTGAAGTTGGAGTCGGTCGCGAGCAGCGTGTCATAGACCATGTAGCCGTGATCGCGGGTGATGTAAGCTGTGGTCATGATCGGATCGATCACGCGCAAATCCGAATGCATCACTGCGGTGATGGTCTTGCCGGCTGCGAGCGCCTGCGCGCTCAGCGCCACCGAGAGCGCAACGATGGATAACGCTGACGCCAGCGCTCTGCGCTTCCAACTGGACGTTTGGAACATTCGTGTCTCTCCTGACGTGAAACTGGTCAAAGCCGGATTATTCGTTGTGCAATCGGTCCGTTATTTGGGCGGACTAACATGCTGCAAGGCCTGCAAATTTAAGACTTGCACCAAGCATCTGTTGCGTCAATCCGGTTTTAGTCGAGATCGGATGTACACAAACGAATGGTGCAGCTCCGCGCATTTGACGCTACAAATTCGCTGACCGATTTCGGCAATCGCGATCTGACGGCATTACGCGCCTGCAGCAACGAAGAGAGAGACCTCATGAATCCAGCCAATCTTCCCTTTGATTCCGAAGTGATGCTGCAGGGCCTGCGTAGCTGGGTGGAGTGCGAGAGTCCGACCTGGAATGCGCCTGCCGTCGAGCGCATGCTCGACCTTGCGGCGCGCGAGATGGCGATCATGGGTGCGACGATCGAGCGCATCGCCGGCCGTCAGGGCTTTGCCGGCTGCGTCCGCGCACGCTTCCCCCATCCGAAGTTCGGCGAGCCCGGTATCCTGATCGCGGGCCATCTCGACACCGTGCACCCGGTCGGCACCATCGAGAAGCTGCAGTGGCGGCGCGAAGGCAACAAATGCTTCGGCCCCGGCATCTTCGACATGAAGGGTGGCAATTATCTGACCTTGGAAGCGATCCGGCAGTTGATCCGCGCCTCGTTCACGACGCCATTGCCGATCACCGTACTGTTCACGCCGGACGAGGAAGTCGGCACGCCCTCGACGCGCGACATCATCGAGGCGGAAGCCGCGCGTAATAAATATGTGTTGGTGCCGGAGCCCGGCCGCGTCGACAACGGGGTCGTCACCGGCCGCTACGCCATCGCGCGCTTCAATCTGGAGGCAATCGGGCGGCCGAGCCATGCCGGCGCCACGCTTTCCTCGGGCCGTTCCGCGATCCGTGAAATGGCGCGGCAGATCCTCGCGATCGACGGCATGACCACGGAAGACTGCACGTTCTCGGTCGGAATCGTGCATGGCGGCCAATGGGTCAATTGCGTCGCCACCACCTGCACCGGCGAAGCGCTCAGCATGGCCAAGCGCCAGGCCGATCTCGACCGCGGCGTCGAGCGGATGCTGGCGCTGTCGGGCACGTCGAACGACGTCACCTTCAAGGTCACGCGCGGCGTCACCCGCCCGGTCTGGGAGGCGGATGCCGGCACCATGGCGCTCTATGAAAAGGCACGCGCGCTTGCGGAAGGCATGGGATTGAAGCTGCCGCATTGCAGCGCAGGCGGCGGTTCCGACGGCAATTTCACCGGGGCGATGGGAATACCGACGCTTGACGGCCTCGGCGTGCGCGGCGCCGATGCACACACGCTCAACGAACACATCGAGGTGGACAGCCTCGCCGAGCGCGGCCGGCTGATGGCGGGATTGTTGGCGACCTTGCAATAGTTAAAGCAGGCAGTCATTCCGGGGCGCGCGCAGCGAACGCGGAATCTCGAGATTCCGGGTCTGGTGCTTCGCACCATCCCGGAATGACGGGAGTCAATGACGGGGGTTTGAAGATACCTCGGCATCCCGTGGCACGGGAATTGCTGAAATGCTACGCTGGTGACGGAACTCAGGTTAACGGCCGACGTCACTCCTCTTGACCCTAATCTGACGGATCGACATTGCTGGGATATCTGCTTCGCCGAATCCTTGCCGCTATTCCCGTGATGGGCGTGGTGGCGCTGTTCGTGTTCCTCTTGCTGCGGCTGACGCCGGGCGATCCTGCGGCGATCCTCGCCGGCGACAATGCGACGCCGGAGCAGCTCGAACGGATCAGAACCTCGCTCGGGCTGAATGAGCCGCTCCACATCCAGTTCTTCACCTGGGTTGGAAAACTCCTGCACGGCGATCTCGGCGTGTCCCTGATCTCGAACGTGCCGGTGCTGAAGATGATCAGCCAGCGCATCGAGCCCTCGATCTCGATCGCGCTCTCCACCATCGTGCTTTCGATCGTGGTGGCGGTGCCGCTCGGCGTGATCGCGGCCTGGAAGCACGGCACCTGGATCGATCGCTTCGTGATGGGACTGTCCGTGCTCGGCTTCTCCGTGCCGGTGTTCGTGATCGGCTATGTGCTGATCCAGATCTTCGCGATCGACCTGCGCTGGGTGCCGGTGCAGGGTTTCCGCAGCATCACCGCGGGCTTCGGCCCGTTCTTCGAGCGCATCATATTGCCGACCTGCGCACTCTCCTTCATCTATGTCGCGCTGATCGCGCGCATGACGCGGGCCTCGATGCTTGATGTGATGGGTGAGGATTACATCCGCACCGCGCGCGCCAAGGGCATCGGCGAGATGGGCGTGCTGCTGCGGCACGGACTGCGCAACGCCGCGGTGCCTGTCATCACCGTGATCGGCAGCGGCTTTGCGCTTTTGATCTCCGGCGTCGTCGTCACCGAGAGCGTGTTCAATCTGCCCGGCATCGGCCGCCTCACCGTCGATGCGGTGCTGGCGCGCGACTATCCGGTAATCCAGGCCATGATCCTGTTGACGTCGGGCATCTATGTCGCCGTCAACCTCTTGATCGACCTCGCCTACACCCTGCTTGATCCAAGGATCCGCTACTGATGGCGATCGAAACCCTTCCCGAGCCGTCGCTCCCGATCACGACGCCGCTGCGGCCACGCTTCGGATTTTTGACCTCGACGCCGATCATGACGGGGGCGACGATCTGCCTGTCGCTGATCATCCTGATGGCGATCTTCGCGCCGCTGCTGGCGCCGCATGACCCGGTGCAGCTCGCGCCGTCACTCCGGCTCAAGCCGGCAAGCGCAGAATTCCCGCTCGGCACCGATGCCTTTGGCCGCGACCTGCTGTCACGGATCATCTATGGCGGCCGGATCTCGCTCTTGATCGGCCTTGGCGCCGCCGTGTTCTCGATCAGCATCGGGCTCGTGATCGGTCTCGTCTCCGGCTTCTTCAAATGGGTCGACGCGGTGATGATGCGGATCATGGACGGCTTGATGGCGATCCCGAGCATCCTGCTCGCGATCGCCGTGGTCTCGCTGTCGGGCGCGAGCATCTGGACCGTGCTGGTGGCGATCACCATTCCCGAAGTGCCGCGGGTGGCGCGACTGGTGCGCTCCGTGGTGCTCACCGCGCGCGAGGAGCCCTATGTGGAAGCCGCGATTTCGCTCGGCTCCAGCCTTCCGAAGATCATGTGGCGGCATCTGATGCCGAACACGATCGCGCCGCTGATCGTACAGGGTACTTATGTCTGCGCGTCCGCCGTCCTTACCGAAGCGATCCTGTCATTCCTCGGCGCCGGCATCTCGCCGGAAACGCCGACCTGGGGCAACATCATGGCGGAGGGACGCGCCTATTTTCAGATCAAGCCGTCCCTGATCTTCTGGCCCGGCCTGCTATTGTCGATCGCGATTCTCTCCGTGAACCTGATCGGCGACGCCGCGCGCGATGCGCTCGATCCGCGCATGAAGCAGCGGGGCGGCGGAAAGTGAATTCACCCAAGAGCACCGTCATTGCGAGCGAAGCGAAGCAATCCATCGCGCCGCAAGCGGAAACAATGGATTGCTTCGTCGCTATCGCTCCTCGCAATGACGGCAGAGTATGGGAATGACCGACACCGTCCTCGACATCAACAATCTCGTGGTCGCCCTCGGCAAGAAGCCGGGCGCCAGCCGCATCATCGACGGCATTTCGCTCCAGGTACGAGAACGCGAGACGCTGTGCCTGGTCGGCGAAAGCGGCTCCGGCAAATCGGTGACCTCGCTCACCGTGATGGGCCTGCTGCAGAAGGGCTCGCTGATGCCGACCGGCGGCAGCATCAAGCTGGTCGGCGAGGAATTGCTCACCGCGAGCGACCGCCGCTTGCGGCAGTTGCGCGCCACGCGAATGGCGATGATCTTCCAGGAGCCGATGACGGCGCTCAATCCGGTGGTGCCGGTCGGCCGCCAGATCGACGAAGTCCTGCGCGTCCACACCGATCTCGATGCCCGCGCGCGGCGGCGAAAAATCCTGGCGATGATGGAACAAGTGCGGCTGCCCGATGTGGAGCGCATCTTCGCTTCCTACCCGCATCGGCTCTCCGGCGGCCAGCGCCAGCGCATCATGATCGCGATGGCGCTGGTACTGGAGCCGAAGCTCCTGATCGCGGACGAGCCGACCACCGCGCTCGACGTCACCACGCAGAAGCAGATCCTCACGCTGATCCGCGACCTGCAGCGCGACCATAACACTGCCGTGCTGTTCATCACCCATGACATGGGCGTGGTTGCGGAGATCGCCGACCGTGTCGCGGTGATGCGTCACGGCCGTCTGGTCGAAAGCGGTCCGCTGGACGGCATCCTGCGCAACCCGTCGATGGAATATACCCGCAACCTGCTGGCCTCGGTGCCAAGCCTGGTGCCACGGCCGCCGCGCGAGGAGACCCGGGAGCCCGTCGTGCTGGAGGCCAACGAGCTCTGCAAGATCTATCGCGAGCGCTCCTTCCTCGGCAAAATCCGCGAGGTCGCGGCCGCAAAGGACGTCACGCTGACGCTGCGCAAGGGCCGCACGCTCGGCATCGTCGGCGAGAGCGGCTCGGGCAAATCGACGGTGGCGCGCTGCATCGTGCGCCTGATCGACCCGACCTCCGGCGGCGTGCGGCTGGTGGGCCGCGAAATCTCCGAACTGTCGCGGCGGCTGTTGCAGCCGCACCGCAAGAACATCCAGATCATCTTCCAGGACCCCTATCGCTCGCTCAACCCGCGCATCACGATCGGCGAGTCGATCGCGGAAGGTCCGATCAACTACGGCATGCCGCACAAGCAGGCGCTCAACAAGGCGCGCGAACTGCTCGAACTGGTGCACTTGCCGCCGGACGCGATCTCGCGCTATCCGCACCAGTTCTCCGGCGGCCAGCGCCAGCGCATCGCGATTGCGCGCGCGCTCGCACTCGACCCTGACGTGCTGGTGGCTGACGAGGCGGTGTCCGCGCTCGACGTCTCCGTGCAGGCGCAGGTGCTGGATCTCCTGGATGAAATCCAGAAGCGGCTCGGCATTGCGCTGCTGTTCATCACCCACGATTTGCGCGTTGCGGCGCAAATCTGCGACGATGTCGTTGTGATGCAGCATGGCCGCGTCGTCGAACAGGGGCCCGCGGCGGAAGTGCTCACTCACCCGAAAGAGGCCTACACCAAGGCGCTACTCGATGCCGCACCCGGCCGCGGCTGGGATTTTGCCAATTTCCGCCCCGTGGCAGAGGCGGCGGAGTAACGCAGCCGTAGCCCGGATGGAGCGCAGCGTAATCCGGGGAATGCCTCCCGCCGCGAGAACCCCGGATTGCGCTGCGCTCCATCCGGGCTACGCACTTCCGCTCCGCTCGCCGTGAATCACGACCTACTTCCCAACGCCCATGCGGCATGCAAATCCGGAATGCTTCACAGCTTGCGCTGGCCGCAGCGACACGCTTAACGTCGCCCTTCACGAACCCAGAGACCTTGATCAATGACCCGCATCGCCGTCGGCGGCTTCCTGCACGAGACCAATACCTTTGCGCCGACCAAGGCGACCTATGCTGATTTCGTGCATGGCGGCGGCTGGCCGTCGATGGCGCATGGCGCCGACGTGCTGAAAGTGATGCGCAAGATCAATGTCGGGCTTGCCGGCTTCGTCGAGGCCGCCGAAGCCAATGGCTGGGAACTGATCCCGACGATCTCCTGCGGCGCGAGCCCCTCGGCGCATGTGACCGAAGACGCGTTCGAGCGCATCGTCAAGGAGGTGGTCGACGGCATCGCCAATGCAGGTCCGCTCGACGCCGTCTATCTCGATCTGCACGGCGCGATGGTGACCGAACATCTCGACGATGGTGAAGGCGAAATCCTGGCGCGCGTGCGCAGGGTGATCGGCAATAACCTGCCGCTGGTCGCGAGCCTCGATCTGCACGCCAACGTCACGCCTGAGATGGTCGAGAACGCCGACGCGCTGATCGCCTACCGCACCTATCCTCACGTCGACATGGCCGACACCGGCCGCGCGTCCGCGAGACATCTCGCGCTGCTGCTCAAGACGAAGCAGCGCTTCGCCAAGGCGTTCCGGCAATTGCCGTTCCTGATCCCGATCAGTTGGCAGTGCACCAATGACCAGCCGACCAGGGGCATTTACGAGAAGCTCGCCGCGATGGAGAGCGATGCGGTGCCGACCTTGTCGTTTGCGCCGGGCTTTCCCGCGGCCGATTTCGAACATTGCGGCCCGAGCGTGTTCGCCTACGGCAAAAGCCAGGCCGACGCCGATGCCGCTGCCGACAGGCTTGCCGCACTGATCGCCGGCCATGAGGACGATTTCGATGGCCGCATCTATTCGCCCGACGACGGCGTGCGCCACGCGATGGAACTGGCGAAGACCGCGACCAGGCCGATCATCATCGCCGACACCCAGGACAATCCCGGCGCAGGCGGCGACTCCGACACCACGGGCATGCTGCGCGCATTGGTGCGCAACAATGCCGCGCGCGCCGCAACCGGCGTGATCTACGATCCGCAATCGGCGAAGGCCGCGCATGCGGCAGGCATCGGCGCCACGGTGACGCTCGCGCTCGGCGGCAAGTCGGGCATATCAGGTGATGCACCCTACAAGGAAACCTTCGTCGTCGAGCAACTCTCGGACGGAAAGTTCGTGGCGCCCGGCCCCTATTATGGCGGCCGCGACATGGACATGGGACCATCGGCGTGCCTGCGCATCGGCGATGTCAGGGTGGTCGTCAGCTCGCACAAGGCGCAGCTCGCCGACCAGTCGATGTACCGCTATGTCGGCATCGAGCCGACCGAACAGGCGATCCTCGTCAACAAGAGCTCGGTGCATTTCCGCGCCGATTTCGAGCCGATCGCCGAGAAGCTTTTGATCTGTGCCGCCCCCGGCGCGATGCCGGCCGACAGCGCGTCGCTGCCGTGGACCAAATTAAGGCCAGGAATCCGTATCAAACCGAACGGTCCTGCCTTCACGCCTGCCAACACATCACGTTCAACCGGATAAGGACCAAATGCCCACCATCGAACGCATCGAAGGCTTTGCCGACGAACTCACGGCGATCCGTCGGGATTTCCATGCGCATCCCGAGATCGGCTTCGAGGAGGTCCGCACCTCCGGCATCGTCGCCGAGAAGCTCGCGAGCTGGGGCATCGAGGTCCATCGGGGCCTTGGCGGCACCGGCGTGGTCGGCGTGCTCAAGGGCAAGGGCAACGGCGGCAAGCGCATCGGCCTGCGCGCCGACATGGACGCGCTGCCGATGGAGGAAAACACCAACCTGAAATGGCGTTCGACCATTCCCGGCCGCTTCCACGGCTGTGGCCATGACGGCCACACCACCATGCTGCTCGGCAGCGCGCGCTATCTCGCCGAGACCCGCAACTTTGAAGGGACCGTGCATTTCATCTTCCAGCCGGCCGAGGAAGGCCTCGGCGGCGCACGCGCCATGATCAAGGACGGGCTGTTCGAAAAGTTTCCCTGCGACGAGGTCTATGGCCTGCACAATGCGCCCGACCTCGATCATGGCGAGATCGCGATCCTGCCGGGGCCGGCGATGGCCGGCGCCGATTTCTTCGACATCACCATCCAGGGCTACGGCGCGCATGGCGCGATGCCGGAGCGCTCCAAGGATGCCGTCGTGATCGCGATGACGCTCGGCCAGGCGCTGCAGACCATCGTCAGCCGCAACGTCGATCCCCTGCAGGCGGCGGTTTTGTCGATCACGCAGATCCACTCCGGGTCGGCGTACAACGTCATTCCCGGCGACGCCAAGCTGTGCGGCACCGTGCGCGCTTTCTCCGACGGGGTCCGCGCGCTGATCCGCGAGCGCATGCGGGCGATCTGCGCCGGCATTGCCGCGACATTCCAGGTCGAGATCACGGTCGAGATCCGCGACGGTTTCAGCGTGCTCGTCAACCAGGAAGAACAGTCCCGGGTGGTCGAGCAGGTCGCGCGCACCGTGGTCGATCCCTCGAAAGTCATCACCCGCTCGCAGCCGAAGATGGGCAGCGAGGACTTCGCCGACATGATGATGGCGGTGCCCGGTGCCTATTTCTGGGTCGGCCATGAAGGCTCGGTGCCGGTGCACAATCCCGGCTATGTCCTCGACGACAAGATTCTGCCAATCGGCGCCAGCATGTTCGCACGCATCATCGAGACTCGTTTGCCGGTAGGTGCCCATGCATAAACCAGCCCCCGAAGAAGCCGTCACCTCGCTGCACGACCTTTCCGCCACCGACCTGATCGCCGGCTACCGCGCCAAACAGTTCTCACCGCTCGAGGTGCTGGACGAGGTGATCGCGCATGTCGCGCGGTGGGAACCGCACATCAAGGCGCTCTATCTCTACGACCCGGACGGCGCGCGCGCAGTGGCCAAGGCCTCCACCGACCGCTGGCAGGCCGGCGAGCCGATGGGCACGCTCGACGGCGTGCCTGTCACGATCAAGGACAATGTCGCGACCAAGGGCCAGCCGGTGCCGCTGGGCGCAGCCAGCGTCAAGCACGTGCAGGCGGAGAAGGATGCCCCTCCGGCAGCGCGCTTGCGCGAGGCGGGCGCGGTGATCTTCTCCAAGACCACAATGCCGGATTACGGCATGCTGTCGTCGGGGCTCTCCTCGTTCCATCCCCTCACCCGCAATCCCTGGGACCTCAGCAAGAATCCCGGCGGCTCGAGCGCGGGCGCAGGTGCGGCCGGTGCGGCCGGCTACGGCCCGCTGCATCTCGGCACCGACATCGGCGGTTCGGTACGCCTGCCGGCGTGCTGGTGCGGCCTGGTTGCGCTGAAGCCAAGCCTTGGCCGCGTTCCGATCGATCCGCCCTATGTCGGCCGCGTCGCTGGGCCCATGACCCGCATCGTCGATGACGCCGTGCTGATGATGAGCGTCTTGTCGCGACCGGACCGCCGCGACGGCATGAGCCTGCCGGCGCATGAGATCAACTGGAAGACGCTGGAGAAGTCGCCGCGCAAGCTGCGCCTCGGCCTGATGCTCGATCTCGACGTCGGCCAGGCGCTGGAGAAAGACGTGCGCGACGTCGTGGTGAAGGCGGCAAAGGCCTTCGAATCCGCCGGCGCAGTCGTGACCGAGATCGACGGCTTCTTCACGCGGCAAATGCTCGAGGGTCTCGACAATTTCTGGCGCGCGCGGATGTGGGACGATCTGTCGAAACTGTCGGCGGATGAGCGCGCAAAGGTGCTGCCCTATATCTACAAGTGGGGCGAGGCCGGCGCGAAATTGTCGGGCGTGGACGTCGTCAGAGGCTTCAACCAGACCATGGCGATCCGTGCGGCCGCAGCCAAACTGTTCTGCGATTTCGACTACATCATCTCGCCCGTCTCGCCGGTGGTGAACTTCGCGGCCGAGCTCCCCGCCCCGCTCAACGATCCCGACAAGCCGTTCGAGCACATCTGCTATACCGTGCCGTGGAATATGTCTGAGAACCCGGCCCTGTCGATCAACGGCGGCTACGACAAGAAGGGCTTTCCGATCGGCGTGCAGATCATCGGCCGCCGCTTCGATGACATCGGCGTGCTCGGCATGGGCAAGGCCTTCGAGGCCCTGCGCGGCCCGCAACGGCCCTGGCCGCAGCCGCCAGAGAAATAAATATCTCCATCTCGTCATTCGGGAATGGCCCGAAGGGCCAGGCCCGGAATCCATTGCGCCGCTTGCGACAATGGATTCCGGGCCTGCGCTTGCGCGCGCCCCGGAATGACGTGCTAGACATAAGCAACGAACAGACACAAGGAAGGAAACAACTCCCATGGCGTATGAGACGATCAAATACGAGGTCTCGGAGCAAATCCTCACGATCACACTGAACCGCCCGGACAAGCTCAACGCCTTCAACGCGACGATGCAGCAGGAGTTGATCGCCGCCTTCGATGCCGCCGACAAGGACGACGACATCCGCGCCATCATCGTCACCGGCGAGGGCCGCACCTTCTGCGCCGGCGCCGACCTCTCCTCCGGCGCCAACACCTTCGATCGCGACGCGCGGCGCGGGCCGGTGAAGCGGCTGCCGAGCGGCGCGGTCGACTACAGCGATGCCAATGTGCGCGACGGCGGCGGCCAGGTGACGCTGCGCATCTTCAAGAGTTTGAAGCCGGTGATCGCCGCGGTGAACGGAGCCGCGGTCGGCATCGGCGTCACCATGCAACTTGCCATGGATATCCGCATCGCAAGCGAGGCCGCGCGCTTCGGCTTCGTGTTCTCCCAGCGCGGCATCGTGCCGGAGGCGGCCTCGAGCTGGTTCCTGCCGCGCATCGTCGGCATCTCACAGGCGCTGGAATGGTGCTACACCGGCCGCGTGTTCCCGGCGCAGGAGGCGCTTGCCGGCCGTCTCGTCAGCAAGGTGGTGCCGCCGGACGATCTGTTGCCGACCGCCCGCGCGCTGGCGAAGGAGATCGCCGCCAAGACAGCGCCGGTCTCGGTCGCGCTGATCCGCCAGATGATGTGGCGCATGCTGGGCGCCGACGATCCGATGGAAGCGCACAAGGTCGACAGCCGCGGCATCTATGCCCGCGGCCGTTCGGACGATGTGAAGGAAGGCGTGGTCTCGTTCCTTGAAAAGCGGCCCGCGCAGTTCAAGAACAAGGTTTCCTCCGACATGCCGGACTATTTCCCGTGGTGGCAAGAGCGCGAATATAAGTGAGCACGCCTGGGACGACGCCGGCACGGGACGGCGTCGTCCTTCTGCACGGCATCAGCCGGACCGCGCGCTCGTTCGACAAGATGGAAAGCGCGATCGAGCGCGCCGGATATGCGACGCTCAATCTCGACTACGCCAGCCGCCGCAAGGCGCTCGAGGCGCTCGCTGAAGACATTCATCCCGCGATCGAAGCTTTCGCTGGCCACCTCGGTGGCCAAGTGCACTTCGTTGGCCACTCCATGGGCGGGTTGCTGACGCGCGTCTATCTCGCCAAACACCGGCTGCCAAATCTCGGCCGTGTCGTGATGTTGGGCACACCGAATGGCGGCAGCGAGATCGCTGATCGCTTGAAGAACGTCATGCTCTACCGCAGGTTCTTCGGCCCAGCCGGACAGCAACTCGGTACGCTGCGCGATGCCACCACCATGCTGCTATTAACGCCGATCGACTATCCGGTTGGCATCATAGCCGGGAACCGCTCGATCTACCCTGTCGCGGCAGCCTTCCTGCCGAGGCCGCATGACGGCCGCGTGTCGGTCGCAAATACAAGGCTGGACGGCATGGCGGATCATATTGTCGTGCGCACGTCGCATCCGTGGCTGGTGCGCAATGACGCGGCTATCGCGCAGACCATTGCGTTCCTGCGGAAGGGGAAATTCACGGCAAACTGGTGAAGTGGGTGTCGTTAACGTGGCACCGAGCTTTTTGATCCATGCCGGCCGCGCATGGAGGCGAGCAACCGTTCCACTGCACTGCAAATTCGCAACGCGATATCGTCGCGGCGAATTTCGGAAATCGAGTAGGGGCCGATGCGACTTCGCCTGTGGATGCTGCTGCTGGCACCCCTCGTCCTGGACGGCTGTGCCGAACGGGAAGCCGAATGGGCGCGACGCGGCAAGGAAAGCCTGATCGGACTCAATCAATCGAATATCCGGATGTGCGCCGGGCTGCCCACTGGAACCACCAAGGACGGCACCAGCGAAATCTGGATGTATGAGCACGCCGCCAGCGCGCCCGGGGGTATAGCACCGCCAGCCGTCACGATCCCGCCCGGGCTCAACATCGGCGGCCAGCCGTTGAACGGCTATTGCCGTGTGCAGCTCCGCTTCGTCGGCGGCAAGGTCACGGAAGTGCAATATGCGGGGAATACCGACATCGGGGATGCGCGGGATGCGGTCTGCGGCCAGATCGTCCGCACCTGTCTCGGTTACGCGCAGGCGGGGAAGTGATGAATCCGTAGGGCGGATTAGCGAAGCGTAATCCGCCGTTTCGCTTGCGGTGAGATGGTGGGTTACGCTTCGCTAACACTACTGAGTCAAGCGGTCGCGGTCTTTTGGGGCTGAGAATCAAGTAATTGAAGAGATTCAATATTTGGCACGTGGAGGGCCAGATGG
>NZ_AUEZ01000075.1 GCF_000426245.1 Bradyrhizobium sp. Ai1a-2
GGCCCGAACCTGTTCTCGCAGCTTGGCGGCCTTGGCCTCGCTGGCGCTGGCCTGTTCTTGAAGGACGGCGGCGAGGTGCCTGCACGCTTTGCCACTGGCGGCATGCCCTACGGCGGGAGCGGCATGCCTTACGGCGGCGGGAACGGCTATATTCCGAGTGCAAGCCCGCCATCGGCGAAACTGCAAGTTCCTCAGTTGCAGTTCGCAAAGCCTTCTCAGGACAACGGCGGCCTTTCCGGCATCACCTCGGGCATCAAGGGTCTGAAGGGTAAGCTTGGCGGCGCGTCATTTGGCGGCGGGAATATCTTCTCGGATGATGCCTGGGGCGGAAGCTCCTCGAATCCGCTTCCCGGTCTCGATGCGTCCGACTATGGCGCGGGCTTCAAGCGCGGCGGTTTCATTGACGCGGTGAACGAAATCCGTCACGCCGTGCGGCGCTCGCGCGGCGGCGAGGTATCGATCGACATGCCGTTCGCTGGCTACACCAACGGCGGCATTCCACATTTCGCCGACGGCGGGGCGGATGACGATCTCCCTTTGATCCCCGACGCCGCTCCGGGGGAAGATCTACCGGCGAATGCTGATGTCGCGCTTCCCCCTTCGATGGCTGGCGATAGCGCTCCGACTGTCGATGTTGCGCAGAACGGCTCCAATGCCGACTTGTGGATGAATTTCCTTGAACGTCCGCGCGATCAGGGTGGGCTCGGGCTCGCGCATCATCAAGCGGCGGGTGTTGTGGGCAATCTCATGAATGAGAGCACGCCGGATATCACGCCGTGGGGTGTGACCGGTGATCACGGCACGGCCGAAGGCGCAGGGCAGTGGCGCGGCGATCGTCTTGACGCGCTGAAGAAGGCGTTTCCGGATACGTACCAGACGACGGAAGCGCAACAGCAGTTCATGCGTCAGGAAATGGATGGGCCGGAAAACGCGGCCTATCGGGCGCTCTTGCAAGCGCGCACGCCCGCGGAGGCTGCGGCTGCCGTGAACCACCTCTATGAGCGCTCGGCGGACACGTCGGGGCGGCGGGCGGCAGCGGCTGAAGCCGTTGCGAACGGCGATGATCCTGTTGCGGCGATCGACGGCGCGGCCGGTGGCGGTGGCGGCGGGGTGCCTTCCGCTGCGCTCGGATACGCGGACGGTGCAGGCCGTTCGCCCCTGACTTCTGGAAGCCCTTCCAGCGGGGCTAGCGAACCCACTGAGGGGCATTTCGGTTTCGGCACGTCACCGCTCGGGCTGTCGGATCGGACGCGCGAAGCGCTGTTCTCGGCCGGTCTTGGCATGCTTTCGAGCAAGTCTCCCTTCTTCGGCGTCGCGCTCGGCGAGGGCGGCCTGAAAGGGCTGTCTACGTGGACCGATCTCGGCAAGCAGGCGCAGGAAGCCGCCGACAAGCGGCAGGCCGAACAGGACAAGCAGGCGACTCGCCAGCAAGAGCAGCAGCGGATCGACTTGGAAGCGAAGCGGCTTGCGGAAAACAGCGCTCAGTTTGCCAAGACCAACGCGCTCGCGGTGCGCCGTCAGGACTTCGCAGAGGACAAGACGCCGCCCGGGTACGAGAAGAATCCGGATTACGGAAAGGTTGAGGGCGCGAAAGAATATCGGCCGATCTCCGGTGGCCCGGCAGACCCGGATCAACTGAAGATGATTGCGGCTGCAAAGCAAGCTAGCCCGACGCTCGATGACGACACGCTGCATCAGATGGCGCAGCAATATCTCGCGGGCGATCAGCGCGTCTTTACGAACCTGGGCCGGGGCGTGCAGGGCGCGGCGAACGTTGTCGCGCTCCGCAAGGTGGTTGCACAGGAAGCGGTAGCGCAAGGCGTCGATCCAACCGGCGTTGTTAACCGCTTCAATGAGCAGGCGGGCCGCGTCGCCGCTCAACGCGTTGCTGCACAGCGTGAGGCGAATATCGCGATTGCAGCCAACGAAGCGCGCAACATGATCCCGACTGCGCTCAAAGCATACGATGAACTCGATCCGTCGGATTTCATGCCGTGGAACCAATTGGTTCAAAGGGCGCAGCGCGCAGGCAGCAGTCCAAAGCTCGCGGCTGCCGTCGCTGCAACCACCTCGTTGGTCAACGCCTATGTACGCGCGATCTCGCCGACCGGCGTTCCAACCGATCAGTCACGCCAGCACGCTTATGACATGCTCAACACCGCGCAGGGCAAGGCGGCTTCCCAACTTCACGAATGCGCGCCATGCTCTGCGCGCGACTTCGGTCATCTTGGCGTGATTGCGCCGCTGGATGGCGCAATCCTGCTGCTCAACGGGATAGAAAATCGGGTGGATGACGCGGACGAGTTCGGGGACGATGAACGCCTCAACTCGCCGCGCGTGCTCCCGTTCGTCACGGCTCTGTCGGGGCATGGACGCCCTCCATGTGTTGCAGCGGCATGTCCCGGCGCGCAGCATGGCCGCAACAGACTTTCGTGGGTTCCGAATGGCAGGCCCACGCGGTTCCATGGGTCTCACATAGGGCGTCGATTTCGCCGACGCCGGGCAGGCAACCGAGATTGAAACCCATCTCGGTTTCCAGTTTCCCGATGTCGAACGGGCAGCCGATGCAGTAACCCTTGCGGATGTCACGCATCGAAATCGCCCTCCGGTGCGTCGAAGTCGCTGTGCGGGCGATGCCAATCCGGATGACATTCCTGGCATTGGCGCCTGATCTCGATCGCCTCGGCATTCTCGCCATAGTCGCAATCGCCGCATCGCGCGCATTCGAGCACGGGGACCGAACAGGAAGCGTCCTCATGACAGCCGCAGTTGCAGCCACCGAGGCTCACCCAATCGTGTCCAAGCTCCGCGCACGTTGCTGATTCGGCCAGCCGTTCCAGCCTCGCTACCTCCGCTCGGGCGGCCTCAATCCGCTCTGCCAAGTTCGTGTTGCGGCTCCGAACATTCGCGGAACATGGCTGTGCCAATGGTGTGTCACTATTCCGCGCTGTTCTGTCTTTGATCTGCCTGGATCGGCCAGAATCGTCAGGGTCCGAAATGGCTATGTGCTGATTTTGCTTCGGTTTTTCCGTCAGGGTCAGCATGCGCTAGTTCCCCCGGACGGGTCTTCATTTTTGGGGATAGCGCTTCCTTTTTGGGGATAGCGCCCCCTTAGTCGCACACACGGTCATGCGGCCGTCGCGTCGACCGTCTAAGAGCCGCAAACCCAATAAACCTAGTCTTCCCGCGGATTTCTCCGAGTGCCCCGAGTCGTTTACGAAAAGGTGTTAGACTTTTTTAACCTTTTCCACAGAATATCCCCATCATATTTTGATTCGGTTCGGTTGCGTCCTGCGTCCGTTTCTCTCCTTACGGGCTGTCTTAATGACAAATCGAACTGACGCGGCCAGAGGCCGCGAGATCGTGGCGCGCTGGTGCGCGCTGGCGGAAGCACGGCTGGAACATCTCACCGAACTGTTCGAATCCGGGCGCTGGCGTCGCTATCACAGCGATGTGTCCTTCCTGGAGAACGTCCAGGAGGCCAAGCAGGCGGTGGAGACCTGGCGCGACCTGTTGCGGCGCGAGGCGTCGCTCGACAATTCGCCAATTGATATTTCCTGGCTCGGCCGCGGCCGCGTGACGCCGCTACCGGCTCCGGTGCGACTGCAGCCACGACCGGTCGAACCGCCGGCGCCGATCGCGCCGCCAGCGCCGCCGATCGAAATTGTCGCGCTCGAGCAGGTTGTGGAAGAGGAAGCGCCGGCACAGGAAGAGGCGCCGCTGCCGCTGCTCGACTTAGCCGCCATGCAGGCACGTTATCCGCTGCTGCGCAACACGCTCTAGAAAGCTTTTCGTTGACGCACTTCGCCTGAAAACGCTCTGAAAGCTATCTTCGCACCGCGTTGCCGCCGAGCACGACCTGCGCATATTGCTGCGTGCCGGTAACCGACAGATCCGCGGTAATCGCCCGCGCATGGTCGAGCCCGACCACGGCGCCGCGCGGCGTTTCAGAAATCATGTTGTTGTGGACCAGCGCGATCCCGGCGCCCGGTACCACGGAGACGCCGACACCGACGAAGGCCTTGCGGATGACGTTGCCGGAAATGGCGACGTCGCGCAGATATTTGCCCCAGCCGGCGACGATGCCGAAGGATGGCGCCTTCTCGATCACGTTGCCGGTGACGGACGTATCCGCCTCGATATAGATGCCGATGCCGGCATCATCGTCCGGCGCCGTCCCGATCGGCCGTTTCGGGATCAGGTTGCGGATGATATTGCCCTGGACCACCGCGATGCGGCCGCCCTCGTTGAAATTGCACACGGAGACGCCGACGGCGGCGCCGTCGACCGTGTTGTTGGCGATGACGGAGCCCTCGAAGGAGAACTCCGAATAGAGCGCGACCTCGCGGACATCGCTGACGCTGTTGTCTGATATGTGGATGTTCGAGGCCGAATTGCCGCGCACGGCTGAATAATCGCAGTTCCTGATGCGGTTGCCGCGCACGATCACATTGCCGGCCCGGAAGGCGTTGATGGCGTTGCCATACTGGCCGGAGCCGCCCGGGCCGGCCTTGATGTCCTCGATGCGGTTGTCGGCGACGATCGTGCCGTCATCGCCAACAGCAGTGCGCAGGATCTCGATGCCGTTGTCGTTGGTGCCTGAGATCGTGTTGCGCGCGACCATCAGGCCCAGCGCGTCGAACGACACGATGGCGGTGGTTGCAATGTTGGTGAAGATGTTGCCGCTGACGTCGCCCGACACCTGCTCGAACCAGATGCCGTTGCCGCCGCTACCATTGATCTCGCAATCGGTGATGCGGACGTCGCGTCCGCTGAGGCAATGCACGAGGCCGCGCCGTGTCGGCAGCGGCACATTGCCGCCGTCCAGCGAGAGGCCGGAGAGGCCGATGCTGTCGGCGCCTTCACCAAGAAACATCGACAGCCCGCCATTGAAGACGAGCCTGGTCGCGCCGCGCACGCCGATGAGCTGCGAGCCGCGCTGCAGGCGGAGCAGGCCGGTGCGATAGACGCCCGGCGGCAGCGCCAGAGGCACCTGCGCACGTGCAGCCTCGTCGATCGCGCGCTGCAGCACCTTGGTCTGATCGTCAGGGCTGCCGGGACGGACGCCATATTGCGTGACGTCGCGGCCGAGTGCGGAGGTGAGTGGCGCCGCGCGCGCAGCATCCGGCGCCAGCGCCAGCGCGCCGGCGGCGCCCGCTGCGGAAACCCCGATGAGATGGCGGCGATTGACGTCCATGATCCCTCGCGAGGAAGTCGTAGCGCAGAACCCTGGCCGGCGCGGTGAACGCAGAATGATTATTGGGGGTAGGGTTAATCGAGGGTAGAACAAACTCGGTGTCGTCCCGGCCTTGAGCCAGGACCCGTAACCGCCAATGTTTATCGTGGGGGCCACGCTTGGCCGCGTCCCTTACACCACAACAGGCACTTGTGGTGATGGGTTTCGGGTCAAGCCCGGGACGACGGGATAGTCGGCCGCCGTGCCAGCTTCACCATTTCCATCAGCAGCGCTTCGCCGGCATCGACGAGATCTTCCAGCGTGATGCGCTCGGTTCCCTTGCGCAGCGCTGTGCCGTGACGTGCGATCAGCGGCACGTGCACGAACGCAGCGAGCCGCAGGCCGTCGGTCTTGTCCATCGCCTCGATTGCGCGCCAGCTCAAGTAGTTGCAGAGATAGCTGCCGGCGTCGCGGGAAGCGCGTGCGTCGATGCCGGTCGCGAGCGCGGCGCGCAGCAGTTTTGCGGTGTGCGGTCCGAACATGGTCGCATCGCCGCCGTCGACGATCGAGCCCTTGCGGGCGCGGCGGCGGCCGGCATCGGCGACCAACGTGGTGACGGCATTGCGCGCGCGAGTCTCGATCCGCACATGCGCGGTGCGGTTGGCAAGGCCGAACATCAGAAGCGCCTGCGGACGGATGCGCGTGATCAACTCCGGCAATTGGCGATCGACGGTATCGTAGGTCACCCTGAAGATGTGGCTCGTCAGCCTGACGTCATCGAAGGCGGGACGGCGCAGCTGCGTCAGCCGCTTCACCAGCGGCATGGTCGGATTGAACGGTGCGCCGGGAAACGGGCCGAAGCCGGTGATGAGCACGGAGAGCTTTTCGCTCATCGCAACAGTTCCGCGATCTGCTCGGCCGCCACCGCCGGCGAGATGCGGCCGTCGGCGACCTCGGCCTCCGTCTTCTTCACCCTGGCGCGGATCGCGGGCTCGGAGCGCAGGCGCGCCATGATCCGCTGCTCCAGCATCGACCACATCCATTTCACCTGCTGCTCGCGCCGTCGCGCCGCGAATTCGCCGGAGGCGTTCATCGCGGTGCGGTGTTCGACGATCGTCTGCCAGAGCTTGTCGATGCCTGCGCCGGTCAGCGCCGAATAGGTCTCGACCGGCGGGTGCCAGTGTTGCGAACGCGGCGCCAATATATGCAGCGCGCTGCGATAGTCGGCCGCCGCGAGATTGGCCCGCTTGAGATTGTCGCCATCGGCCTTGTTGATCGCGATCATGTCGGCGAGCTCGACGAGGCCCTTCTTGATGCCCTGCAGTTCATCGCCGGCGCCGGGCAGCATCAGGGCGAGGAAGAAATCGGTCATGTCCGCGACCACGGTCTCGGACTGGCCGATGCCGACGGTCTCAACCAGCACGACGTCGAAGCCGGCGGCCTCGCAGAGCAGCATCGCCTCGCGCGTTTTCGCCGCGACGCCGCCAAGCGTGCCGGACGAAGGCGAGGGGCGGATATAGGCCTGGTCGGACGCCGAAAGCCGCGCCATCCGCGTCTTGTCGCCGAGGATCGAGCCGCCGGTGCGCGCGGACGACGGATCGACGGCCAGCACCGCGACCTTGTGCCCGTGCTCGATCAGGTACATGCCGAGCGCGTCAATGGTGGTCGACTTGCCGACCCCGGGCGAGCCGGTGATGCCGACACGGAACGCCTTGCCGGTGCGCGGGAGCAACGCCTGCACCAGATCACGTGCCGCCGCCTGGTGGTCGGCGCGACGGCTTTCGATCAGCGTGATCCCACGCGCCAGCGCCGCGCGGTTGCTGGCGCGCAGGTCTTGGGAGAGGGCGTTGATGTCGAGCGCCTTGGTGCCGCTCATTGCTGATCGTCTTCATCGGCTTTCGGCCGTGATCCACTGAAAATCCTGGCGCCGTCCGGCGACAGATATGGCTTCAGCGTCTCCCAGGGCACGAAGGCGACATACTGGCCTTCGACGTAGGGGCCGACGGCATAGGGCGGATAGTGGAAGGTCAGGCCGGAGCTCTTGCCTGCGTCGGTCGAAGGCGCCAGCGTCACCGCGCCGACCTTGAGCAGTGTCGGCTTCAGTTCCTTGTACCACTCGGCGGTCGCTGTCTCGCCGGCGCCGCGCTTCTTCTTCTCGATGTTCAACGAGGCGATGACCGCATCCAGCATCGCCCTCATGGTCGGTCCATCGTCGGCGGTTTCCGTGAAGAAGGGGCGGATGCTGCTGCGCTTCTTGTCGGAGGAATCCCACAGGATCGTGTTGACGTCCGAATTCGGATGCGCGCCTTGGGTATTGATGTAGTCGTTGCGGACAATGCTCACGTAACGGCCACCGACCACCGAGCGGATGTTGTACTTGCGCTCGAAGGTCCAGCCGCCACGGTCGAACAGTCGCGGATCCTGGTTCCGTGCGGATGCCGCCTCGGCCGCGCTTTTGTCGACCCACTTCCTGCCTTCGGCAAGGCAGTCCGCCGCCAGCGCGGGATCGGCCTTGATCTTGTCGCCGAGATAGACGGCGGCTTCGATGCTCCTGTTCTTGACCAAAGCGTCAGGCTTTGGGTCGGCGGCGAGGGCAGGGCTGAGACATATGACGCCCATTGCCAGCGCGGCGATGGCGTGATCGACTCGATCAAAGAAAGTCGGCCGCACGTCAAAACACTTCGACGATGTCGTCTGCAATGCGCCGCGCGAAGCGCGGGTTCAGGGATCGCCGCGTGGTGGCCTGCGCCTGCAGCCCGGTCGCATCCTCAATGATGTGCTCGACACCAATCAAGTTGAGAAGTGAAAATGAGGCGTTCGGCTCGATCTCGACGAGTACATCGATGTCGCTGTCAGGACGATTGTCGCCGCGTACGCGCGAGCCAAAGATAGCGAGCTTCGATACGCCCGTCGCCTTGATAGCGTCCGCGTTCTTCCGTATCGCAGCAATAATCTCGTCACGCGTCATGGCACAACCTGTTGAGCGGTTCAGCAAGTCTATCAGCTACTCCGCCGCCTCGCTATGGCCGAGCCGGGTGTTGAGCTTGTGGATCAGCTCCTCGGCGGCGTCGGAGATCACGGTGCCCGGCGGGAAGATCGCTTCCGCGCCCGCCTGGTACAGCGCCTCATAATCCTGCGGCGGCACGACGCCGCCGATGATGATCATGATGTCCTCGCGGCCATATTTCTTCAGCGCGGCCTTCAGTTCCGGCACCGCCGTCAGATGCGCGGCGGCGAGCGAGGAGACGCCCAGGATGTGCACGTCGTTTTCCACTGCCTGCCGCGCCGCTTCGTCAGCGGTGGCGAACAACGGCCCGATATCGACGTCGAAGCCGATGTCGGCAAAGGCCGATGCGATCACCTTCTGGCCGCGGTCGTGGCCGTCCTGGCCGATCTTCGCCACCAGGATGCGCGGCCGGCGGCCCTCGGCCTCCTCGAAGGCATCGATCAGCGCCTGCACCTTCTCGACCCGGTTGGACATGGCGGCTGCCTCCCGCTTGTAGACGCCGGTGATGGATTTGATCTCCGCGCGGTGGCGGCCGAACACTTTTTCCATGGCGTCCGAAATCTCGCCGACAGTCGCCTTGGCGCGCGCGGCGTCGATCGCGAGCGCCAGCAGATTGCCGTTGCCTTCGGAGGCCGAACGGCTCAGCGCCGCCAGCGCCTGCTCGACGTCCTTCTGATTGCGCTCCTGCCGCAGCCGCTTCAACTTGTCGATCTGCAGCCGCCGCACATTGGTGTTGTCGACCTTCAAGACGTCGATCGGCGCCTCGTTCTCCGGCTTGTACTTGTTGACACCGATCACTGCCTGCTTGCCGGCGTCGATCCGCGCCTGCGTCTTGGCTGAAGCCTCCTCGATCCGCAGCTTCGGCACGCCGGCTTCGATCGCTTTCGCCATGCCGCCGAGCTCCTCGACCTCCTGGATGTGGCCCCAGGCTTTGGCGGCGAGATCGCGGGTCAGTCGCTCGACATAGTAGGAGCCGCCCCAGGGATCGATGATCCGGTTGGTGCCGCTTTCCTGCTGCAGGAAGAGCTGGGTGTTGCGTGCGATGCGGGCGGAGAAGTCGGTCGGCAGCGCCAGCGCCTCGTCGAGCGCATTGGTGTGCAGCGACTGGGTATGGCCCTGCGTTGCCGCCATCGCCTCGATGGTCGTGCGCATCACATTGTTGAAGACGTCCTGCGCGGTCAGCGACCAGCCCGAGGTCTGGCAATGCGTGCGCAGCGAGAGCGAGCGCGGGTCCTTCGGATTGAACGGCTTGAGCAGCTTCGCCCAGAGCAGGCGCGCGGCGCGCATCTTGGCGACTTCCATGAAGAAGTTCATGCCGATTGCCCAGAAGAACGACAGCCGCGGCGCGAAGCGATCGACATCGAGGCCGGCGGCAAGGCCGGCGCGCAGATATTCGACGCCATCAGCGAGCGTGTAGGCGAGCTCCAGGTCCTGCGTCGCTCCGGCCTCCTGCATGTGATAGCCGGAGATCGAGATCGAATTGAACTTCGGCATCCGCTGCGACGTGAAGGCGAAGATGTCGGAGATGATCCGCATCGAAGGCGTCGGCGGATAGATGTAGGTGTTGCGCACCATGAACTCTTTCAGAATGTCGTTCTGAATGGTGCCCGACAGTTTCTCCGGCGGCACGCCCTGTTCCTCGGCGGCCACCACGAACAGCGCGAGGATCGGCAGCACGGCGCCGTTCATGGTCATCGATACGCTCATCTGGTCGAGCGGGATGCCGGCGAACAGCGTGCGCATGTCGTAGATCGAGTCGATCGCAACGCCAGCCATGCCGACGTCGCCGGAGACGCGCGGATGATCGGAGTCGTAGCCGCGGTGGGTGGCAAGATCGAAGGCGACCGAGAGGCCCTTCTGCCCCGCGGCGAGGTTGCGGCGGTAGAAGGCGTTGGAGTCCTCGGCCGTGGAGAAGCCGGCATATTGCCTGATCGTCCAGGGCTGGTTGACATACATGGTCGGGTAGGGGCCGCGCAAATAGGGCGCAACGCCCGGCCAGGTCTCGAGGAAATCGATGCCCTCGAGATCGGCTTCGCTATAGCCGGGCTTCACCGGGATGCCCTCGGGCGTCAGCCAGGGGTCTGTGCTGCCACTAGGCGCAGCGGCCACGGTTTTCTCAAACGCGATATCGGCGAAATCAGGTATGCGGCTCATGGTCATCAACTATAGCACGTGGGATCGAAAGCGCGGGCTACCTCAATCATGGTCCGGATGCTGGTGGCTGACGATGGTCGCCATCCTCTCCGGTCCGTAATTCTGCTGCGTGGTCTGGCTGGGAAGGTTGGCGATGCCGACCACCCAGCCGAGCCGGGATTCTGTGCCGTATTGCCGCGTCGGCGCCACCATGTCGGGCCGGTCGAAGGTGCCGGTCATGATCTCGATACGGGGGCCGTCGATGCGGCGGAAGCTCAAGGGCGTGCCACAGGCAGCGCAGAAATCGCGCTCGGCGATCGAGGACGAGCGGAACGAAGCCGGCTTGCCGCGGGTCCAGGCGAAATCGGCATGGTCGATGTCGGCGAACGAGGCAAACGGCGCGCCGGAGGCCTTCTGGCACATCCGGCAATGGCAGATGCTGATCCGCGTCGGCGCCGCCGTCACTGCAAAGCGGATGGCGCCGCATTGGCAGCCGCCAGTCAGAACCGGTTTTTGGCTCGACGTCATGCTCACTCCATCTGCCGATAGGATTCCTGCAGCGTCGCCAGCGCGTCGCAGCCGGCAAAGATGAAATCGGTCACGCCGGATGTACGCAGGGCGGCTTCCAGCTCACCTGGCCGTCCAGCCAGATAGATATGCCTTGCGCCGGCGGCTTGAAGGGCCTTGGCGGCCGCGGCGGCGTGTTCCGCGTAGACCTTGTCCGAGGAACACAGGCAGGCGATCGCGGCCGAGGACGCCTTGAAGGCGGCCGCGAGCGCTGCGGGATCGGAAAATCCCTGGCTGTCGAGCGCCTCGATGCCGCCGGTCTCGAAGAAGCTCTTCGCAAAGGTGGCGCGTGCGGTGAAGTCGGCGGGCGTGCCGAGATTGGCGAGGAATATCCTTGGACGCGCGCCGCCAGACTTCAGCCTTGCGTCGGATTTATCGCGCAGTGCCTCGAAGCGATCGGCGAGCCGCGCCGGTGACAGCGCGTCGAACTTGAATTTTGCTTCGCCATAGGGTGGCAGCACAATCGGCGTTGCTTCCAGCACCGTTGTATCGGCCTCGTGCAGGTTCGGAAACTCGCTGGCGCCGGTCAGCACGTCGCGGCGCTTGGCGATGTTGGCCTCGCGCGCGGCGCGCGTAGCGGCAACCTTGCGCTGGATCAGATTCTGCTGAAGCGCCGCAAAGATGCCGCCGGCTCTTTCGATCTCCTGGAACAACAACCAGGCCGCTTCGCAAAGTTCTTGCGTCAGCGCCTCGATGCCGCCGGAGCCCGCCGCCGGATCGGATACTTTCGCGAGATTGGACTCTTCCAGCAAAATGAGCTGCGTGTTGCGCGCAACCCGCCGCGCAAAGTCGTCGGGCAGGCCGAGCGCCAGCGTGTGCGGCAGCACGGTGACTGCGTTGGCGCCGCCGAGCCCTGCGGAGAAGGCAGCCATGGTGGCGCGCAGCATGTTCACATAGGCATCGCGCTTCGTCAGCATCCGCCAGGCGGTGTCCGCGGCAATGAACAATGGCCGTGGCGTCAGTCCGCAGGCCTGCTCGATCCGCGCCCACAAAAGCCGCAGCGCGCGGAATTTCGCCAGCGACAGGAACTGGTCGGCGTCGGCGCTGAGCCGCGCGTAGACCATGCTCCGGGCGTCCTCGAGCGCGACGCCGGTTTGTTCGAGAGCGCGCAGGTAGGAGACCCCGCTTGCCAGCGCGAAGGCGAGTTCCTGCACTTCTGATCCGCCGGCATCATGGATCACCCGTCCATCGGCGGCGGCAAAAGGCCCTTTGAAACCGAGCGCCACAAGACCTTTGATCGCGCCGGTCACTGCCGGCACGATCTCGTTCCACTCGTAAGGGCTAAAGCCCCAGACCGCGCAGGCCGCCAGCGGATCGAGCCCGAAGCGGATATCGCAGTTGGCGGGATCAAATCCCCTGCGCTTCACATATTCCGCGACGTGGATCGCTGCCATTCGTGATTGCGGGCCGATCTGGAGATCGAGGGCGACACCGGCGTCGAGGTAGATGCCGTCAAGCGCCTTGTCGACGGCTTCCGCCGTCGGCGCGAGTCCAAAGCCATGGGCGGCACTGCCGCCGGCGAACACCAGCGCGAGCCCCGTGGCGCCATTCTCGAGATCATGCAGCGCCTGCGCATTGGCGCGGCGCGGATCCGGGTCATCGAGCCGCTGCATGATCTGCCAGGGCGCAGCCTGGCCGCGGCCGGCGATCGGGCTGGCATTGGCGGCGCGGCGATAGATCGGCTCGATCTTGATCCCGTCGTAGGTCTTGCCGACGAGCTTCTCGAACGGCGCGCCCTTCAGGACGCCGTCGACCAGCTTCCGCCAGTCCTCGTAAGTCGCCGGCGCAAAATCGGCCGCCAGTCGCAGATCGTCAGTCGTGGTCGTCATCCGCCCTATCGTTCCTCAAGTCTTTCTCGCCGTTTGGCCGGAAATTGCCACGCCGAAGCCGCCAAGCCAAACAGTAGTTTGGGGTACCGTAGCCCGGGTGGAGCGCCAGCGTAACCCGGGACCGCGCGAGAATGTGGACGCAGACCCGGGTTGCGCGTTCCGCTCCACCGGGGCTACGACACTACGGCTCCGAAAGCCGTACGATACCGTCGGTCGAAACCGCCGCCAGCGCATCCCTGATCCTGCGTCCCGCAATGACACGGTCGGGTGCGATTTCCGCGAGCGGCACCAGCACAAAGGCGCGCTCGAACAGGCGAGGGTGCGGCAGCGTCAATTCCGGCTGGTCGATCCTGGCATCGTCATAGGCGATCAGGTCGAGATCGAGCGTGCGCGGACCGAAGCGGCGTTCGGAGGAGCGGTCGCGGCCGAACTTGGTTTCGACTTTCTGCAGGCAGAATAACAGGGCATGGGGATCGAGGCTGGTCTCGATCTCGATGCAGGAATTGATGAAGCCTGGCTGCTGCTCGTCACCCCAGGGTGGCGTGGCGTAATCCGCCGAGCGTGCCACCAGCGCGGCCTGCGACATGCCGCAGATTTGGGGAATAGCCTTGTTGAACGTCGCGCGGACGTCGCCGAGATTGCCGCCCAATGCGATCAGCGCGCTAGCCATGCGCGCCGGTTTGCCGCGTGCGCATCAGCACCACGCCGACATCCTCGAAGATCGCGGCGATCGGCGCGTGCGGCTTGTGTACGGTGACCTTGACCGCGCTGACGCGAGGGAACGTCGACAGCACCGCGTCCGCCACCGCGCCCGCAGCGCGCTCCAAGAGCTTGTAATTGGTATCCCTGAATGCCTCGGTCGCGGTCGCCACCACATTGGAATAGGACACGGTGTCGGCAAGCTTGTCGGTGCGCGAAGATTCCGAGAGGTCGACGGAGAGCTCGAGATCAATGATGAAACGTTGTCCGACCTCGGTCTCGTGTTCCATCACGCCGTGACGGGCATGGATGACGATACCGGTGATGAAGATCGTATCGGTCATTCCTGTTCCCTGATCGCTGCCGCCACACGCAACGCCTGCACGGTTTCCGCAACATCGTGGGCGCGGATGATCTGTGCGCCGCTCTGGGCGGCGATGAGATGCGCCGCGATCGAGCCGCCGATGCGCTGGTGCGGCTCCGACGGCGTCACGGTGCTGATGAAGCGTTTGCGCGAGGCGCCGACGAGAAGCGGCAGGCCGAAGGCGCGAAGCTCGGCAAGCCGCGCCAGCGCCATTATGCTCTGCTGCGGCGTCTTGCCAAAGCCGATGCCGGGATCGAGCACGATCTGATCTGCCGAAATGCCAGCCTTTGTGGCGATGTCGAGCGAGCGGGTGAAGAAGGCCGAAAGATCCTTCATGATGTCGATCGAGGGATCGGCCTGGTCGCGGTTATGCATGATGATGACGGGCACGTGCCGCGCAGCGACCAGGGGCCCCATGCCAGTATCGCGCTGTAGGCCCCAGACATCGTTGGCGATGAGCGCGCCGTGATCGAGCGCCCAGGCCACGACTTCCGATTTCATGCTGTCGATCGATACGGGCACGCCGAGCGAGACGACATCCGCCAGCACAGGTTGCAGCCGCCGCAACTCCTCCTCCACCGAGATCGGCTGGGAACCGTAGGGGCGGGTGGATTCGGCGCCGATGTCGATGATGTCAGCGCCTTCTGCGACCATCTTGCGCGCCTGCGCCAGCGCCTGTTCGGGCGCGGTAAACCGGCCGCCGTCGGAAAAGGAATCCGGGGTGATGTTGAGCACGCCCATCACGGCCGGGTAGGGCCGGGATAGCAGCGCCGGCAGCACCGCAGTCCCGCCGGAATGGACGTCGCTTTGCATCGCAGCAATCATGCCGGTCGCTTTGCGCGTCCAGCAGCGGCGAGTCAAGATGGGAATGGCGAACGGGTCTAGAGCTTCGGTTCTGATTGAATCAGAGCCGAAGCTCTAGATTCTTGTTTTGACGCGTTTTCTTCACGCGAACCAGCGGCCACTTCGCTCGAAAACGCTCTAGTAAGTGATCTTGGGCGGCAATTTGCGCGCGCGCTCGATCAGTAGCTCGACCGATTTCTCCGAAGGCAGGACGCGAACGAGCTTACGCTTGGTGTTCACTTCCTTCATGTTCTGCGCAAGCCGCGACGGATTGCGCAGCGCGAGTTCGCGGACGGTGGCAACGCCGGCGGCGCGGACCAAGCCGACCTTTGCCTTGCCCATCCCGGGAATACGCATGTAGTCGGAGACGTTGGCCCATTCGAGCAATTGTTGTTCGCTGATACCGGTCTTGGCCGCGAGCGCCTTGCGTCCTTTGACGGTGCGGGCGGCTTCAAGCAGCCCGTCGGTGGTGCGAATGCCCTGAGCCTTCAATTTCAAGGCGCAATATGCGCTCAGACCGTCGATCTCGGAAAGTGGGTATGTCATGATGTTGGTATTGAATGACTCAACCTGAGGATGCGTTCAAGCAAATTGGCTGAGTCCTGGCGTCCCCGCGACGATCTCGCCCATCTGATCCGCTCCGAGTTTGTCGCGCCCGAACCGGAAAAGTTCACGCGCAATCTGCTGAACCTCATTCATGCTGAGGCCGAGCGCCATCAGCCTGGTGCCGACAGCCATCAATCCGCCGCCCATCAATCGTACGAGACCTGCACTGTTGTCCGCAGCCGCGATCGCCGCTTCCGCGCCCGGAATCTGGCCGATCAGCGCTTCAACCTGACTGGATGGCCCCTCCCGTCGGAGGAAACCCAGAACGATGCCGACGGTCTTTTCGGCGACAACGCTATCGATGCCGGCCTCGGCGGCCAGCCGTCCAACCAGTTCGTCCATCTTGCCCCGCCCTCTGCCGGCTTGCCGCCGGACCTTGCTTGGGAATTGATCTTGAGCGCCTGTGTTGCGAATTACAAGCGACGAGCGCAGATGATCCCGCTTTTCGTCTTCATCACAGGCGAAGTGTTGCAGTAATGCAAGAGTACATATGCTAATCGCGCCGCTCTATCGCGTTGCGTCATCGTTTTTTGAACGGTTCGCAAGAGGAAGAAAAAAGAGAAGATAAGGAGTGTTGCATCCGGGCAGCAAAAAAAGCGCTGGCGGTGCTTGACAGTTTCAATCGACGGGCAAGATGCAATATGATGGGTGCGTTCGGCGAAGACACCTTCCCGATACGCGCGACGAGGCGATGCGATGACGACTTCCGATCACAAGATTGCCGATACGGATGAGAAGATTTTTATCGGTAAGGGCGAACAAGCGGCGTGGCTGACGCTTGCGCTCGCCAATCGCCACGGCCTTGTTACGGGTGCAACGGGAACTGGCAAGACCGTCACGCTGCAGGTGATGGCGGAAGGATTTGCGCGCGCCGGCGTTCCGGTCTTTGCCGCCGATATCAAGGGAGATCTGTCTGGAATCGCCGAAGTCGGCGAAGCCAAGGATTTCATCGTCAAGCGCGCCAGCGAGATGGGGTTGAAATTCCAGCCGGACCAGTTCTCGACGGTGTTCTGGGATGTATTCGGCGAGCAGGGACATCCGGTTCGCGCGACGGTCACCGAGATGGGACCGCTATTGCTGTCACGAATGCTCGATCTGAACGACGTCCAGGAAGGTGTTCTCAACGTCGCGTTTCGCGTCGCCGACGAGAACGGACTTACGCTGATCGACATGAAGGATCTGCGCGCGCTTCTGGATGCGATTGTGCCATCTGGCGGCAAGAAAGCCGCTGATGACGAGGAGGATCCGCTGGAGCCGATCCGCAAAGCCGCACAGAGCTTCGGCAATGTCAGCAAGGCGACCGTCGGGACCATCCAGCGCCAGCTTCTGGTGCTTGAAAACCAGGGCGGCACGAAATTCTTCGGCGAACCGGCGTTGACGCTGAAGGATTTCATGAAGACCGACAGCGACGGTCGCGGCATCGTCAACATCCTGACGGCTGACAAGTTGATGCAGAGCCCGCGGCTCTATGCAACCTTCCTGTTATGGATGCTTTCAGAATTGTTCGAGGAACTGCCCGAGGCCGGCGATCTGCCGAAGCCGAAGCTGGTGTTCTTCTTCGACGAGGCGCATCTCTTGTTCAACGACGCGCCGAAAGCACTGTTGGACAAGATTGAGCAGGTGGTGCGGCTGATCCGCTCCAAGGGTGTCGGCGTCTACTTCGTCACCCAGAATCCGATCGACGTGCCGGACAAGGTGCTCGCGCAATTGGGCAACCGCGTGCAGCATGCGTTGCGCGCCTTCACGCCGCGCGACCAGAAGGCGGTCGCGGCCGCCGCGCAGACGTTCCGGCCCAATCCCAAGCTCGATACCGCCCGCGTGATCATGGAACTCGGCAAGGGCGAGGCGCTGGTGTCGTTCCTCGAAGGCGGCGGTACGCCGTCGATAGTCGAGCGCGTGATGATCCGGCCGCCGTCGGCGCGGATCGGGCCGGTTACGCCGGAGGAGCGCAAGAAGATCATCGACGCGAGCCCGTTCAAGGGCAAATACGACACCGCGATCGATTCCGAGTCCGCCTATGAGATGCTGCAGAAGCGGATCGAAGGGACGGCTGCGACGGCGGAAGGCTCGGAAGCCGGCGGAGGTGGCGGCATTCTCGGCCAGATCGGCGATATTGCCGCCACGATCTTTGGCACCAATACCAGGCGCGGCAGATTGTCGACCGGGCAGGTCATCGCGCGCAACGTCGCCCGCTCGGTCACCAACAAGGTGATCGGCGGCCTCGTCGCCGACGTCGGCAAATCGGTCGGCGGTCAGATGGGTGGCTCGATCGGACGGGCGCTGGTGCGCGGCGCGCTCGGCGGGCTGTTGCGGCGGTAGCGCGTGCTGCCACGCCAGCTTTCGTCGGAAAGAGAGATGGATTGCTGCGTCGCTCCGCTCCTCGCATTGACGAACGGAGAGTAAAGCCCGCGTCATTGCGAGCGAAGCGAAGCAATCCATGTATCATCACGGAATGATGTACTGTCACGGAATGAAAAGGATCAATGGCTTGCTGACCTCTGGAACGAGCTTGTGCTGAGATATCCATCGCTTCGGAAACCGCTCGACATCCTGTTCTTCCTCGCCTGCATCGCCTTGACAGCGGAAGTGCTCGTTCCCGAGATTTTCGGGCACGGCAAGACCAAGGATTATCCGTTGTGGTATTGGGCCGGGCAGCAGGTGCTGCAGGGCAAGGATCTCTATCCCGCCGATCCTCATACCTATTTTGATTTCATCTACCCGCCGCTGCCGGCAGTGCTGCTCGCCGTGCCGAGCTACTTCGGCAAGATTGCGCTCTATCTCGCGCTCTGCCTGCTCAACGTCATCGCCTGGTGGATGTCCGCGCAGTTGTCGCACGCGATGGCGGGATCGGGACGCAAGCCGGGCTGGTTATTGGAAGCGCTGCCCGGATTCGTCACCCTCACATTTGTCTTTGATATGTTCGATCTCGGCCAGCCAAACCTCATTCTGCTGGCGATGATGCTGTACGGATTCTGGCTGTTGCGGCTGAAGCGGCCATGGTTCGCCGGAAGCATGTTTGCACTGGCGACCGCGATCAAGGTGTTTCCGGTAGCGGTACTGCCCTATCTGATCTGGCGCAGGCGCTGGAAGGCGGTTGCGAGCACGTTGGTGTTTCTTGTCGTGTTCCTGTTCGTGCTGCCGGCGCCATTCCGCGGCTTCCAGCACAACGTCACGGAGTTGAAGACGTGGTACCAGGGCATGGTCGGCTCGAGCTCGGAAAAAGGCTTCGGCCAGCGCGACGAGCAGAACTGGTCCTGGGTCAACCAGTCGATCATCGCGATGACGCATCGGCTGACGCGTCCGGTCAACTACAACCAGGACGACCCGTTCAAGGCCCAGCCACCGCGCTACATGAACATCGTCGATCTCGACTTCAAGACGTCGAACCTCATCGTGCTCGCGGTCTCGCTCGCGCTCGGTCTCGGCTATATCGCGGTGATGCCGCCGGCGTCGCGCCGGACCGAGAAATCCGATGCGGAAGAGATCGGCATCCTGTTCTGCCTGATGACAGTCGCCTCGCCGCTGGCGCGGCAATACTACTTCCTGTGGCTGTTCTTCCCGATGACGGTCCTGATGCATCGCGCCGCCTATGATCCCCGGCCGGCGGTCAGGACCGGGACATGGATCCTGCTGGGCGTTGCGGGCTGCCTGCTCCTGTTGTCATTGCCGCTGTTTCCGATCGATGTGCAGGCCTATGGTAACAATCTCGTGGCGACCATCGTGCTCGTGGGCGGACTAGTCTGGCACATGCGGCATTCACCTGCGGCCGATGCCGCCAGCGCTTTGCCTCCGGCGGCGGGCGGGCTAAAACTCGGTGACAACAGCGCGCACAGCTAGGGAATTCAGCGATGTCCAATCCAAAGCTTCAGGCGGTCCTCGACCGCATCGACGCCGATTTCGACAACAGCCTGGAGCGGCTGTTCTCGCTGCTGCGGATCAAATCGATCTCGGCCGATCCGGCCTTTGCGGGTGACTGCAAGGCGGCGGCAGAGCACATCGCCAAGGACATCGCGACGCTCGGCTTCGCGGCCGAGGTGAGGCCGACCGCAGGCCATCCCGCCATTGTCGCCAAGGCCAATGGCAGCATGGATGGCCGGCCGCATGTGCTGTTCTACGGCCATTACGACGTGCAGCCGGTCGATCCGCTCGACCTGTGGCACCGTCCGCCATTCGAGCCCGTCGTCACCGATCACGCGGACGGCCGCAAGATCATCGTCGCGCGCGGCGCGGAGGACGACAAGGGTCAGTTGATGACGTTCATCGAAGCCTGCCGCGCCTGGAAGCAGGTGGCGGGTTCGCTGCCGGTCGACATCACCATCCTGATCGAGGGCGAGGAGGAAGTCGGCTCGAAGAATTTCGTGCCGTTCCTGGAAGCCAACAAGGCGGAGCTGAAAGCCGATTTCGCGCTGGTCTGCGACACCGGCATGTGGGACCCGAACACGCCGGCGATCACGACCTCGCTGCGCGGACTGGTCTATGACGAGGTCAAGATCAAGGCCGCCAATCGCGACCTGCATTCCGGCGTGTTCGGCGGCGGCGCGCAGAATCCGATCCGCGTGCTGACCCGCATTCTCGGCGGGCTGTTCGATGACAACGGCCGTATCACCATTCCCGGCTTCTACGACGGGGTGAAGGACCTGCCGCCCGATGTCCTCGAGCAGTGGAAGAAGCTCAACCTGACGTCCGAGACTTTCCTGAAGCCGATCGGGCTCTCGCTGCCGGCCGGCGAGAAGGATCGTCTCCTGATCGAGCAGATCTCCTCGCGCCCGACCTGCGACATCAATGGCATCGTCGGCGGCTACATTGGCGAGGGCTCGAAGACGGTGATCCCCTCGCTCGCCTCGGCCAAAATCTCGTTCCGCCTGGTCGAGGGGCAGGACCCCGCCAAGATCCGCAAGGCGTTCCGCGATTATGTGACCTCGCGGATCCCCGCCGATTGTTCGGTCGAATTCGGCGACCATTCCAGCGCGCCCGCGATCGCGCTTGACTGGAACATGAAGCCGCTCGCCGCCGCCCGGCGCGCGCTGACGGAAGAGTGGGGCAAGGAAGCGGTCCTGATGGGATCAGGCGCATCGATCCCGATCGTCGCCGATTTCAAGCGCACGCTCGGCCTCGATTCGCTTCTGGTCGGCTTCGGGCTCGACGACGACAATATCCATTCGCCGAACGAGAAATACGACCTCAAGAGCTTCCACAAAGGCATTCGCTCCTGGGCGCGGATTCTCGCCGCGCTCGCGGAGCGCAATCCGTAGGATGGGTAGAGCGAAGCGAAACCCATCATCTAACCATATGGGCACCTGCCGATGACCGACTACCGCCGCAATTTCGTTCCCGGCGGTAGTTTCTTCTTCACTGTCAACCTGGCGGATCGGCAGCTGCGGTTGCTAACGGACCATATCGAAACGCTGCGCCTCGCGTTTCGGGAGACGCGCGCGCGTCATCCATTTACCATTGATGCCTTGGTGGTGCTGCCTGATCACCTTCACGCGGTTTGGACGTTACCCGAGGGTGACGCAACTTTTGCGACGCGCTGGCGGCTGATCAAGTCAACGTTTTCGCGCAATCTTTCGTCCAATGAACCGATCTCGGCTAGCCGTGCCGCAAAGGGCGAACGGGGCATATGGCAGCGGCGCTATTGGGAGCACACCATTCGCGACGAGGACGATCTCGCGCGCCACATCGACTATATTCATATCAATCCGGTCAAGCATGGACTTGTGACTCGGGTCAGGGATTGGCCCTATTCGTCATTCCATCGGATGGTGAAGCTGGGAATCTACCCAGAGGATTGGGCGGGGGACGTCGCGGAGCTTGACGGGAGTTTCGGCGAGCGGTCTTAGCGCGGCGATATGATGGGTTTCGCTGCGCTCTACCCATCCTACGGGGCCGCCACCAAAAGCTAAAACGCCGCCCGGGATTGGGCGGCGTTCTTATTCGGTAGTGCAGAGGTTGTTGGAGGCAACCTTACAGCAAAATCCCGAAAATTCAATTGCGGAAGCCCGGGTCGATGCGGTCGAGCTTGCGGAGCAAGGGCGGCCAGACCAGCGTGGTCGAGCGCAACTCGGCACGGTCGGGATTGGAGAGCAGCGCGGTGTTCCTGTCGATCACGGACTGCTCGACCGGGTAGACGGTCGGGCCCAGCATGCGGGTGCGCACCTGCATGGTGCAGGCCCGCTCCAGGTGGTACATGCGTTCGAAGGCGGAGGCGACCGAGCGGCCGACCGTCAGCGTGCCGTGGTTGCGCAACAGCATGTGGTTCCTGCTGCCGAGATCGCGCTGCAGCCGCGGGCGCTCGTCATGATCGAGCGCGATGCCCTCGTAGTCGTGATAGGCGAGATCGTGGGTGACGAGTTGGGCGGTCTGGTTCAGCGGCAGCAGCCCTTCCGGATCGCTCGAGACCGCGGTGCCGTCAGGCGTGTGCAGATGGAGCACGCAGCCGGCGTCCTCGCGCACCTCGTGGATGGCGGAATGGATGGTGAAGCCGGCGGGGTTGATGTTGTAGTCGGTCTTCGACAGCAGGTTGCCGTGGAGATCGACCTTGACCAGGCTGGAGGCCGTGATCTCCTCGAACATCAGGCCATACGGATTGATCAGAAAGTGATGCTCCGGCCCCGGCACGCGCGCCGAGATGTGGGTGTCGACCAGGTCATCCCAGCCATACAGCGCTACAAGGCGGTAACAGGCAGCGAGGTTGACGCGCTGTTGCCACTCGGCATCCGTCATATCCGACGGCACTTCCTTCAAGCGAGCTTCCGCTGGCGACATGACCGGCTTCTCCCATGTGTCGATTTGTCGGGAGGGAGCGTAACCTTGCCGCCAGCCGGCAGCAAGGCGAGTCCGGTGTGCCTGATATGCGATGCTGAGCGGAAAGCTAGAGCATGATCCGGAAAAGTGGAAACCGGTTTTCCCTGCGACAAACGCATAGCGTTTGCGCGGAGATCATGCTCAGACAAAGAGGTGAGATCATGATCCGTCCAAGCGGATCATGATCTAAGGGGCGGGGATTGCCAGCAGGCTCGAGATGCTGCGGCCGCGGATGTCGTAGACGCGGGCGAAGACGACGTCGTCGCGCTTGATTTCGACCATCACGGGAGCGGTGAGGCCCTTGCAGTAGAACTCGCCGAGCGTCATGGCGAAATCCGCGGACTGGCTGTCCCAGCCGATGGTGAAGTCGGGGCCGAGCGCGACCTGCGCCGGCCGCTGCGGGCCACAGACGGCGACCTTCCACTTGCCGTTCTGCGGCGGAATTTCCTGCCGCTCGATCAATTGCTCGCGCAGGCCATCGGAGGCCTGCTTCAGGGCCAGACCCCAGTAGTCGAGCATGAACAGGTCGTCGGCTCCGCGGACCGTACCGGCAATGTGATTGAAGTGGGTATATTGATACGGATGCAGCCGGATCATCTCGCTGAGCGGCAGCAGCAGGCCGAAGGTGAAGACGGCGAGTGCCACCGGCTGCCAGCTTCGCCGCTTTTCGCCGAGCCAGTCCATGGTCCGCGCGAAGGCAAAGCCAGCCAGCACCGCCATCGGCGGGATCACGAAAATGAAATGGCGAATGCCGTTATAGAGCGCCGGCCGCTTCACCATCGCGACGACCAGCGGCAGCGTTGCCGCGAGCGTCAGCATCAGCAGGACGGTCTTGCGCCGCGCAGTCACGTCGGCGCGCGACAGCGACATCAGGCTCATGACGACAGCTGCGACCAGGAGGCCGAGCAGCACTTCGGGAAGCTGCAGCGCGAACAGCGTCGGCAGATAGGACCACGGCATGTCCGGCACCGAGACCAGCGCGCCGTCGAACATCTCCTTCCACGGCTTTTCGAAGAAGTGCGAGAAATAGGTGACGGCTTCGAGCGGGTGGCCCGGTTCCATGATCGACCACGGCCAGATCAGGCCCATCACCAGATAGCCGAAGATCAGCCCTGGCAGAAGCACGTAGACCACATGGACGAAGCGATACGCCGCTTCGCGCGCGCCTTGCTTGCGGAATTCTTCAAGCAGCAGCGGCAGGAAGCCCACCGCGGCGTAGATCAACGCCAGACCGCCGAGCACCCGGCAGCCGAGCGAAAGCCCGGCGCCAAACCCGACGATCAGGATGGTGCGCGGCGAGGGCGCCGGATATTCCTCGGCGAGGCGCACAAGGCCCATCAGCAAGATCGCCATTGCCACCGCGAATGGCGCGTCCTTCGGGTTCATGAACATGTGGCCGTAGAAGGTCGGGCACAGCGCAAGCAACAGCAGCGCGGCAAGGCCGGCCAGGGGGCCACCCAGGCGGCGGCCGAGCCGCCAGGTGACCGCGAGCCCGATCACGCCAACAACGGCGCCGAGCAGCCGGCGGGTCTCGAACAGTTCGAGCGGGATGACCTTGTGCAGGAGTGCCGCGGCCATGTCGAAGCCGCCGCCATACATGTAGAGATTGGCGAATGAGAGCGCGCCGGTGTCCTTGAAACCGGAACCGTACATGCGCAGCAGGAGGTCGGCGTATTCGGCGTGGGTGTAGTCGTCCCAGCCCAGCCCGTAATCACGGAACGTGAGTCCCGCGATCAGGGCGACCGCGCTCAGCACGATGATCGCGAGATCATCGCAGGTCTTTTCCACCGAGCGCCGCGCGGGCGTTTCGATGGCAGAAGTAGTAATGGATGACATGGCTACTGGTGACCCGGCGTCCCTCGGCCCTGCTGGCGCTTTAGGGCCTCATTCCCCGGCATCCATATAGCGCAGTTCCACTAACGAGTAATTGGGAATTGTGGCGTAATTTACTGATGCATCGCAGCAATTTGGCATCAATTCGTAGCCGGTAAATTTACGGGGGACGCATTGTCGATCTACCGCCTCGAGGGGCGAATGGAGCGGTAATGTTGCCCTTCAAGATCCGGATAGGAACCGTCTCCGGAATTGTTGGTTGGCGATGCACATAATATGACGGTATCGTGGCATAGGGGGCCGGCGCATCAGTTCAGCGCGGTTTTCGGGGGTGAGTTCGATGATGGTCGGGATGTTGGTCGCGGGTTTAGGCCTGCTTTTGGCAGGCCTGCTGGCGATCGGCTATGGCATTCAATACAAGGAATTCAGCGTCGGCAGCACGCTGATTCTTTCCGGTGTATTCGGTTTCTGCACCGGCCTGATCATGTTCGGTCTTTGGCTCAATGTCCGGGAGCTGCGAAATCTCGCCCGGCGCTTGAGCGCCGAGATGCCTGAAGAGCCCCACGGCGATGAGCCCCACCGCGAATTTACGCTGCCGCCGGCCGCGCCGGTTGCGCCGCGTGCCGCGGCTGCGTCCGAGGGGGGCTTTCCGTTCAGGCGCGGTCCAGCCGCAGCAGCGGGTTCTGGGGGAGCCGAGTCGACCGCAACGGCGGCCGGTGCAACGCCGCCATGGTATCACGAGGCCGCCGCGCGCGACCGCACCCGCAGCGAAGTGCCGCCAGGCGCGGAACCGTCGGAGGATGCTCCGGCGGCGCCCCAGCGGCGCAACTTGATGTTCTCCTCCACGCGCAAGGAGCGCGATCGGACGCTGCCGCGCGCGAGCGAACCTTTGAGCCCCGACAAGTTGTCGCCGGAGCTGCGTCCGAATTCGCCGCCGGCCGCCGAATCGGGCGAGCCGCAGGTGAACTTCGATGACACTTGGCCGAGGTCGGAGCGGCAACGACCTTCCGACCCTCCACCGCGCCGCGCGCCGCGCACGCCCTTGACCCCAGGCGAGGGCCCCAGCACGCCGGCGGCCGATCGTCGTCCTCCGCAGCCGCAGGAGCAGCCGCCAGTGACGGTGCTGAAATCGGGCGTCGTCGACGGCATGGCCTATTCGCTCTATTCCGACGGCTCGATCGAGGCGCAGATGCCGGAAGGCATGATGCGTTTCGCGTCCATCGACGAGCTGCGGGCGCATCTCGACCAGCGTTCGTCATAGACCGGGAAATACTTGCAATCGCGCCGTCTTGAAAAATAAAGCGGCGTAGTTCTTGCTGGATTCTTGGCAGTCCGCCCATATTTGGTAAGTAATGCGGGACTCCGCTGATGTATTGGCGTGGCCCGATACTGTGTGCCCGTCCAGCCCCTTTCCCTGTCGGAGCCTTGAAGAAAAGGTTGCGCGATGACCGATGACACCGGCAAAAGCCCTGTCGAACTGACCGCCAACATCGTATCGGCCTATCTCAGCAACAATCCGACCCAGGCCTCGGAGATCCCCAACCTGATCAGCCAGGTTCACGCCGCCTTGATGCGGGTCGCCAGCGGACGGATCGAGGCGCCGCTCGAGCAGGCCAAGCCCGCGGTGTCCGTGAAGAAGTCGGTTACTCCTGAATATTTGGTCTGCCTGGAAGACGGCAAGCGATTCAAGTCGCTGAAGCGACACCTGCGCACGCAGTACAGCATGACGCCGGAACAATATCGGGAGAAATGGGGCCTGCCGGCTGACTATCCGATGGTCGCGCCGAACTATGCGGTAGCGCGCTCACAGCTTGCCAAGAAGATGGGCCTCGGCCAGCAGCAGCGGAAGCGGAAGTAGCGCAGCATCTTCAAGCGTGCGTTTTCGAGCGAAATGGACGAACCGAAATGGTCTAGGAAGCGGCGGTCGCGAGCGTCTCGCGGGCGTCCGAGCGGATACGCTCGATCATCGAGCGCACCCCGTTGGAGCGCTGCGGCGTCAGGTGCTCGCGGAACCCGAACTCATCGAAGATCGCGGCCGCGTCCGTCGCCAGGATTTCCTTGGGCGTGCGGTCCGAATAAAGCGTGAGCAGGATCGCGATCAGCCCGCGCACGATATGCGCGTCGCTGTCGCCGAGATAATGCAGCCGCGGCGCACCATTGCCGGCGCGGTCGATCTTCCTGGAGAGCCAGACCTGACTCACGCAGCCCTGCACCTTGTTGGCCGTGGAGTGTTCTTCCTCCGGCATCGGCGCAAGGGTGCGGCCGAGTTCGATGACGTACCGGTACCGGTCGTCCCACTCGTCGAGCAGCGAAAAGTTCTCCCTGATTTCGTCGATCGTCATCGTTACCCGCGTCCCATCGCTCCAACCCGTTATATAGGGGCGCGGGCGGCCGAATGCGATGAAAATGCAGCCGGTTCCGGCTTATTTTGCAGTCACGGCGCGGCTGGCGGCCGCCATTCGATGGCCTGGTCGTCGGCCGTCAGGGTGTCGCGGGACGCCACCAGGGAGACCTCGAAATCTTCAGGCGAGCCGATCGAGCCGGTGTGGTCCGGCGGCTTCTTGTCGGTGATGATCTGATAGATTTTCCTTGCACCATCGGTGGCGCGCTGACCGATCGCGGTCGCCGCCTGGCCGCCGACCTCGCAGGCCGCGGGCTGGCGCTTGCAGAACTGGCTCATATCGCTGACAGCAGCGGTCGCCGCCTGCACGGCTTCGGCGGCGCCGATCTGCGGCAGCTTGTCCGTTTCAGGTGTTTTGTCCCTAGGCAGCAGCACGAGCACGAGCCCGAGCCAGAATGCCATACGCAGCAGGAAAAACATCTCGCGACCCCGTCATCTTCGTTTGCGGTTGATCCGCAATTCGCACGTGACTAGCAGCGGTCAATAAAACGCAAGTGTTTGCCTTGAAGTTAAATCGTCGAAAATTCGCGGAAAATGCGCGTTCAAATCCGCGGGCGTCCGGATTCGGTGTAAATTTTCGATTGATGCCGGCGAGCTGCGGCAAGATGCGCGAGCCCGGCTCGTCCACCATTTCGAAACCATAAGATTATCGATTGCGGAAACCTCACGTTCACCATCCGCGTTAAATGCGCCCGTTGTGATGTGCAAAAGCTGCGCGAAGGCACAGAGTCTGGCGGCCAGGCACGGTGCCTTAGCGTTCGCTTAAGTTCACTCTGACACGGTGAGTCCAAGATGAAGGGGGCGTTCCGACGCGTCTTTGACGCAGGATCGGAAAGCGCGAGAGCCGTGAGTGTTTTGAGTATTATCCGCGATTGTCTCGATGCCCTGCTGCATCCGTCGGCGAGATATGACGCGTTGACGCGGGCGCGGCATCGCGCCTTCATGGCGCCGCGTCTGCTCGGCAGCCTGGCGGCGTTTGCTGCGTTTCCGGTCTATCTCGCGCTGCGCGGCGCGCCGAGCGCGATCGAGGTCGCGGCTTTCGCCTGGTTGATCGCGCCGATCCTGTTGTCCTGGTTCCTATCGCGCACCGGCCGCTATGAAGGCGCGCATGTGCTGTCGTCGCTGGCGCTTGCCGGCTTCGTCATGATTGTGGCGGCGGCCACCGGCGGGATCACGTCCTTTGCCGCGGTCTGGCTCATCGTCGTTCCGATCGAGGCGGCGCTGTCGGCGTCGCGCCGCGTGGTGGCATTCGCCTTTGCGCTGGCGATGTCGTGCGCGGCGGCCTTGATCGTGCTTGGCCATTTCCACCTGCTGCCATCGTCAGATCTGAGCGCGCCATTGCAGGGCTCCTTGATCGGTTTCGGCGTCGTTTCAGCGACGCTCTATGCCGCCGGCCTCGCCTTCGGCGCCGAGTCGCTCGCGCGCACCAGCGTGGCGTTGTTCTATCGCGAGGAAGAACGCTACCGTCTGCTCGCGCACAATATGAGCGATGTGCTGTCGCGCCACAGCCGCAACGGGGCGGTGCAATTCATCTCGCCGGCGGCGGAAGCGATGCTCGGCGTGCCGGCGCCGCGCCTGACGGGGCACGGCCTGTTCGATCGCGTCCATGTCGCCGATCGCCCGGCCTATCTCACCGCACTGTCGGACGCAGCGCGGGGCGGCGAGGGACGCAGCGTCGAATTCCGCCTGCGGCGGGAAGTGCCGCGCGGTCTGGTGCAGTCGGCCGATTTCATCTGGGTCGAGATGCGTTGCCGGCCGCTCGATCAGGTCGCAGGCGAGGGCGAAGTTGTCGCCGTGATTCGCGACGTCACCGATCGCAAGATGCAGCAGGAGGCGCTGGAGCAGGCGCGCAACGCCGCCGAGCAGGCGGACGCGTCGAAGACGCGGTTCCTCGCCACCATGAGCCACGAATTGCGCACGCCGCTGAATGCCATCATCGGTTTCTCCGACATGATCGCGCAAGAAGATGTGCTGATGCTCGATGCGGCGCGCCGCAAGGAGTATGCGCAGCTCATTCGTGATTCCGGCCAGCACCTGTTGTCGGTGGTGAACGGCATCCTCGACATGTCCAAGATGGAAACGGGCACCTTCGAAATCGCGCCCGAGCCGTTCGCGCCGCGCCCGGCGCTGCTCAATTGCTGCAACCTGCTGGCGCTGAAGGCGCGGGAGAGCGGCGTTGACTTGATCACCCGCGCGCCGGAGGATCTGCCTGTCATGAATGGCGATCCGCGCGCCTTCAAGCAGATCACGCTCAATCTCGTATCAAACGCCATCAAGTTCACCGAGCGCGGCGGCAGCGTCACGGTGTCGGCCGCGGTCGAGGGATCACGGCTGATACTTGATGTCACCGATACCGGCGTCGGCATCGATGCCGACGATCTCAAACGGATCGGCGATCCCTTCTTCCAGGCCGGCAAGACCTATCAGCGCCGCCATGAGGGCACCGGACTTGGACTGTCGATCGTGAAGGGCCTGGTCGGCTTGCACCAGGGCGAGATGAGTGTAGAGAGCAAGCTTGGCGAAGGCACCACCGTGACTGTGACGCTGCCGCTCTCGTTTGCGCCGCCGGCGGTACAGGAGCCTTCCGGCAAGATCGCGACGCTGAAGCCCGCGTTGCGATCCGGATTACAGGAACAAGCCCAGCAGGTGAAGAAGAGTGCCTAGGAAAGTTGCCGATGATGACGAGATGCCGCGCCGCCGCCGCGGCGCGCAGGCGGTTGCGATCGAGGCCGAGGAAGAGCGCGGCCTCTTGATGCGCGTGCTGCTGCATAGTCCGAAGGATACGGTCGCCGGCGTGCTCGCGGTCGGCGCCGTCATTGCCATCATTACCAATGCGCTGTTCCTGCAGGCCGGCCGTCATCCATCGCCGATGTTCGGCTCGGTCGTGACGTTGCCGCCGCCGGCGCCTGCCGTCACGAGCCCGCTGCCACGTCCGCGACCGGTCGAGGCTGCCGCGCGTCCCGTTGAATCCCAGCCTGTGGAGGCGAAGCCCGCCGAGCCTGTGAAGCCCGCCGAACCAAGGGCGGAACCGAGAGCGTCGGAATCCAAGACGTCCGATACCAAGGCTTCCGATTCCAAGACTTCCGATTCCAGGACTTCCGATCCGATGACCAATCTCGTCGTGAAGTCGACTTCGGCGCCGCCGGCTCCGGCGAATGTCGTCCGGCCGCCGGCGCCGATCCCCACGCGCGGCGAGACCACCCAGAGTGCAACATCGAAGCGCATCGCAGCGGTCCAGCGCGCGCTCACCGAATATGGCTACGGCCAGCTCAAGCCGACTGGCACCATCGGTTCCGAGACCCAGGCCGCGATCGCCAAGTTTGAGCGTGACCGCAAGTTGCCGGTGACCGGCCAGATGTCGGACCGCGTCGTGCGCGAACTCTCCGCGATGATCGGACGCTCGATCGAGTAGCTTCGCGGCCGGCGCTGGCTTATCATCCCTCAATGCGATTGAAATCAAGCATCTGGGTGTCCGCATATCTGCGGCGCTGCCAGAAGGAAGGCGTGTTCGGTGCGGTGCGCCGGCGCGGCGCGGAAGAGGCGGGGGCGGTGTTCGTCAAGGTGGCGCTGCTTGACGGCAACGCCATGCTTTACACGCCCGCGCCACAGACGGCCTATGAAGACAGCCGGCCGTTCGACCGCATCTTCGTACCGATGACGCAAGAGCCGGTCCCGGAATCATCGGTAGAGCAACGGCTTGCCAAGGAAGTCCGCTTCGATCCCGATGCCTGGGTCGTCGAGACCGAGGACAAGGCCGGGCGGCACTTTCTGGACCTGGCGAAGGCCTAGAGCGTTTTCGAGCGAAGTGGACACCGGTTCGCATAGCAATCAAGTTTACGCAGATTGCGTAGACTTATCTGCGTAGAAAACGCGTCAAAACAAGAATCTAGAGCTTCGGTTCTGATTCAATCAGAACCGAAATGCTCTAGCGTCCGGAACTCTGCGACCGGATCGCGGGCGCATCGGCCGGCTGACCGGTCGGGCGCCTCTCAGCGGATGTGGAGCGCCCGCGATGGCGCTCGTCATCATAGAGCGAGGGACGATACTTGGCGCGCGCGACCGCCATGGTCGAGCCGCGCCACGCCGCCAGCATGATGAGCGCCGTACGTTCGCTCAGCCGATCGTACATTCGCGACAGGCGGAACACGTAGTGCACCGACGAACCCAGCACCGGATTGAGGAACATCAGCACCCGCTGGAACACCGGGCTCGGCATGTTCAGCGCTCTTGCCGCGCAGGCCAGCGGCTCGCCGCTGGGATCATTCACCACCTGCTCGGCAATGCGCGATGGCAGGATCAGGGCTTCGCCGACCTCGCGCGCGAAATTCTCGATGTCTTCGGCGAAGGCCGCCATTTCCAGGATCTCGATGGCGCGCGCGGCGCGCGGCGCAGGAATCCGCGCCGACGCCTTCAGCGGAGTCTCCATGATGTTCTCGAGGATCTGGACCCGCTCGCTGGCCGTCGCGGCAAAGAACATGTCGGTGATCTCTGCAGCATCGTTCGGCCGCATTGCAAGGCTCGCTGCCATGCGAAGCTGCGCCTCGGTCGGAGGGGTGACCGATAGTGGCGCAGACGGCGGCGCCGGAATTTCCGCGGCGAGCGGCAACGGCTGGTCCGGGTCGGTGCGCCGCAGGCTAAGCCTGCCGAGAAGCTCCTCCGGCGTCGCCGGATAGACCGAAAGCCGCGCCCGCACCGCCGCGCGCGTCCCATCGTCCACCTGGTCGATCAGGCGCGAAGCCAGTTCGACGAACTGCCGCTCTTCATCGGCGGAATGAGCCTTCGCCTGCACATAGAGGTCGGTGAGCACGCGCAGCAGGGTTGGACGGATGTCGACGCCCTCGCGACGAGAGAGGGTCATGAGCCCGTCGAGGCCTGGAATGACTGGAGCTGCGCTCATGGGAAGGCGTACGCGACTTTCGAAAATGCGCAAAACGTTCGGATGCCAGCCTATGTCGGCGGCTTTAAGGGCCGGTTAAGGAAAACGAGCCGTGAAGGCATCCGTTAAAATGTGAACTATCTGACGGAAGCGATCTGGCGAATAGGGCACACTCGCCACATCAGTAACCGACCGGCGGCCCCGATTAAGAGGTCATTAACCACGTGCGGTTCTTAATCCGGACGTCGCCTGGCAAATCACCGCCGCGCGGCAGGTAGAGAGAACAGAAATGGGCACCATCATTGAGTTTCCGGCGGATGCGGCTTCGCGGCGGCCGGGCGCAGTCATGGGTGGCGCTGCAAGCGATGGCATGGGGACTGTTCTGATCCTTCCCGTTATCCGGATTGAGCGCGTAACCGAGCAGAGCGACGGTGGACGCGGGCCGGCAGAAGGTGCAGCGCCTCGTCGCCGTCGCCGTCGGCGCACCTGACGATTGGACGTTTGAGATGCGGGAGGGGGGTCTTCCGAGCCGGAGCACCAGAAGCCGGCGCTCACGCCCGGTGTTTGCGCTGCTGCTGATCGGTGCGGCGCTCGGCGGTTGCAGCGGCGGCGATTTCGGCCGCACGCGCGCCGACTTCCGCAACGACGACATGCACCGCTGGCTCGGCGCGGAAGCGACCGGCAGCATCGGCATGAGGCCCTCGCAATTCCAGCTCACCGAACAAGAGCGCCAGCTGCGCGATCTCGCCTATCCCCTGATCGAGCCGCCGCATTCACGGCCGGCCTGGAAGAGCGTGTTCGGCGACTATCAGCCGCTGCCTTCGCCATGGCGGCAGAAGGTGGTGTTCGACCGCACCGCTTACGGACGGGCGCTGATCGACGAGCCGCACCGCGCGCACACGTCGCGCTACATGCAACTGATCGACGACGTGCGCGACGACATCACGCGCTTCGAGCCGTTCTTTGCGACTGCCTGGCGCGTCATCGAGCTCGACCGCAAGCGCAATGCCAGCCTCGGCATGGTGTCGGACCTGTCGCCGCCGGAGCGCGCCGATGCAATCGCGCGGATGGAAGAGAACACGCTGATCGTGCAATGGGTCCAGCAATGCCTGGAGCAGCGGATTTCGTCCTACCGCTGGGCGCTCGAGCGATTGGTGATCCAGGCGCCCGACAATGTCGCGGCTGATGCCGACCGCCTGATCGGCGAGCTCGCCGTACTGACCGCCAATCCGCCGGTCGCCGCGCAGCCGCCGGCGATCGGGCACGTCACCGTCGTGAAGGGCTAGCGTTTCGAAGGCCGGGCCGCGGGCGCAGGGGCGGGGAGCGGGATTTCGGCCTGCTTCGGCGCCGGCGGCTCGCTCTGCACCTTGCAGCTTGCGGCTGCGAGCGAGGCCTGTGCCTGCGGCATCAGGCCGGGCTCGGCCGCCAGCGCCTTCAGCAGGATCAGGCCGGTCGTGGTCGGGGAATCGATGATCAGCCGGTCGGCGGCGGTGATGTCCTCGTCCTCCGGCAACTCGTTGTGCTGCGCTTCGGTCATCAGATCGAGCTCGATCACCTTCTTGCCGGCGGAACGGTCGTTGATGGCGTAATAGGCGAGCTCGTTGCGGGTATAGAACGACACCGAGGTATAGGCCTGGCTCACCGGCACCGTCAGCTTGATCGGCCCGGTCGAGAGATCGTAGCGGCAGATCGCCATCGCGAATGCCGGGTCCATGAACGGCATCAGCGAATTGCCGGGCGCTGCGGGCGGCAGCGGCGTGACCGCGTTGAGCTGTGTGATCGGCGTCAGCCGCGAATAAGCGTCCTGGGAGGCGATCCGCGGCAGGGCCAGCACGCTGACGAGATGCACCACGCCGCCCAGCAGCACGCCTGCGATGATCGTGAAGGCGAGGCGGATCATGGGCAGCCCACCGTCGAAATCGCCGGCATCGGCGCGTCGCGCTGGGTCCGCGTTGCCACCCCGACCGGCGTGTCGTAGAGCCGCAGCATCAGCGCGTAACGCTCGATGCCGCCCGTCGGCAGCCAGTTGCCAGCCCGCGAGCGCGAGGCGATGCGGATCTCGAAGGTACCGTCGGAGGCGCGGATGATCTCCTGGCTGGTGAAGCCGTAGCGCTGCAGCGAATTCGCCACCAGACGGCCCTTGCTGTCGAACAGCGTCAGCGTCCAGAACCGCGCCGGCGGGGTGACGCCGCTGATGACGACGTCGCAACGTCCGTCGAGCGGTTTCTTCTTGTCGTCGGTGGCAGCGGTGAAGGCGATGCCGTCGCCGGTGCCGACAGGCAATTCGCCGGAGCGGGCGATGGTCGCGCGGTTGTAGGGGTCGATGTCGGAGGTGCCGTTCCTCGGCCGCGCGGTCCAGGCGCCGATCTTGAGCGTGCCGATATTGGTGCCGCGCGTCGCGGCCACATAGGTCGAGCCGAGGCCAATCCCGGCAGCAACTATCAGCGCGAGCAAGGTGATGAGGATCAGCCGCACGGGCTACAGCTCCGAAGCGATCGCTGGCATTAGTTCTTGCGCGGCGCAGGCGCCGTCGTCTGGTCGCCGGCCGCCGTGACGTAATTCTCGGGGAAGGCCAGTGCGCTGGACGATGGTTTATCCGATTTCGCCGGCGCGTTGGACGACGTCTTGCCCAGGGTCCTGGCCGCATCGTCGAGCATTTTCTCGACCCGCACCAGGATGTCGGCGCCGCGCTTGGTCAGCACCGGCGGTGGTCCGGGCTTGGTCTCGAGTATCTTGGGCGCGGCGTTCGCGGCAGCGTTCGCCTGCGTCGCCGGCTCCTTGGGCAGCTTCTGGCCCATGCCGATGCCGGGAATTTCCCGGACCTCGACGCCCTGATGCGCGGCAACCATGATGTCGTGCCAGGTCTGCGCCGGCAGCGAGCCGCCTGTCATGCGGTTGGTCGGCGAGTAGTCGTCATTGCCGTACCAGACCGCGCAGGTGAAGTTGCCGGTGTAACCGACGAACCAGGCGTCACGATACGCGTTGGTGGTGCCGGTCTTGCCGGCCGTCGGAATGCCGTCGAGCGCGGCGCGGCGCGCGGTGCCTTCGCTCACCACGTGGCTCATCATCCCCGCCATGTCGGCGGCAACGGAGGCCGGGATCGCCTGCCGCGGCTGCGGCCCGTCGCGGTCCCAGCGCCAGACCAGGTCGCCGGCGCCGGTGCGGACTTCCAGCACCGAATGCGGCGTGACGGACCGGCCCCTGTTCGGGAACGTCGCATAGGCGACCGCATGCTCGACCACCGTGACTTCGTCGGAGCCGATCGGCAGCGAGGGCGTATCCGGCAGCGGCGCCTTGAGGCCGAAACGGCGCGCCACTTCGACGATCTTGGCACGGCCAGCCCTGGGGCCTTCCTTGCCGCCGAGCGCGATCGAGAGTTTCACCGGCACGACGTTGATCGAGCGCGTGATCGCCTGCGTCAACGTCACCGAACCGGAATAGGAATGGCCGTAGTTCTGCGGGCACCAGTTGCCGATGCACACGGGGCCGTCGACGATCTTCGAGTTCGGCGTGAACCCGTTCAGGAGCGCGGTCGTATAGACATAGGGCTTGAACGACGAGCCGGGCTGCCGGTAGGCGTCGGTGGCGCGGTTGAACTGGCTGGCGCCGTAATCGCGGCCGCCGACCATCGCGCGCACGCCGCCGTCGAGATCGGACACGACGGTCGCCGCCTGGGTCGCGTGATAGTCGCGGCCGAACTGGCGGAGCTGGTTCTCGATCGCTTCCTCGGCGGCGCGCTGCACGTTCATGTCGATCGCGGTGCGGACCACGAAGACGCGTTCGGTATAGGATTTCGGGAAGGTGTCGACCAGCCTGCGCATCTCGTCGAATGCCCAGTCGAGATAGTAGTTCGGCGAATTCTCGTCGCGCCGGTCGACCGCGACCGCAGGATTGCGGCGGGCGCCGAACACCTGGCCCTCGGTCATGAAGCCGGCATCGACGAGGTTGTCGAGCACGACGTTGGCGCGGGCGCGGGCAGCCGGCAGGTTGATATGCGGCGCGTATTTTGTGGGGGCCTTGAACAGTCCGGCGAGCATCGCGGCTTCCGCCAGATTGACGTCGCGCGCCGACTTGTTGAAGTAGAAATGCGCTGCGCCGTCGACGCCGAAGGTGCCGCCGCCCATATAGGCGCGGTCGAGATAGAGCTTGAGGATCTCGTTCTTGCTGAGGCGGTGCTCGAGCCAGATCGCCAGGAATGCTTCCTTGATCTTGCGCTCGATGGTGCGCTCGTTGTTCAGGAACAGGTTCTTGGCAAGCTGCTGCGTGATCGAGGAGCCGCCCTGGCGCACGCCGCCGGCCTGCGCGTTGGTGACGAGCGCACGTGCGGTGCCGGCGACGTCGATGCCGAAATGGTCGTAGAAGCGGCGGTCTTCGGTGGCGAGCGTGGCCTTGATCAGGACGTCGGGAAAGTCTTCCAGCGGGATCGAGTCGTTATGCTTGATGCCGCGGCTGCCGATCGGATTGCCGTAACGGTCGAGGAAGCTCACCGCGAGGTCGGACTTCTTCAGCCAGTCGTCATCGGCGGTTTCGCGGAACGCCGGGATCGCGAGCGCCAGCAGCACGACCATGCCGCCGAGCCCCATGGTGGCGGCCTCCGACAGCGGCTCGATGAACACCCAGCGCTTCCAGCGGCCGACATAGAAGTTGTCCATGAAGGTGGAGTAGCGCTCATAAAGCTCGCGCAAGCCCCTGCCGGAGGAGAACAGCGTGGAGTCGATGCGCGCATCCAGGTCCAGAAAGAAGTTCCGGAGCCTGCTCTTCCACTGTGGCGGTAGGATCTGGCGCACCGGGGCCCTTGCTCGGTTAGAAAGTGCTCACGCGCGAGCGTCTTGGTTCCATGTTGCGGCAAACCCAAGGCGTTGTCGCGTCACTTGGGAGGACTCGATTACTTTTACTTTTCTATCTGAGCGGAGGTTATAAACCAATGGTGCTGCTTGCGATTTTAATGTCAGGCTGAACCTGTTTGTGAACTCGTTCAGCTGCCCGTGGATGGACCGGCTTGCGTGCCTGCCACTGCGCCCCCTAGATGGGGGGCGATCCGACTTAAACCAGATTCTAAGATTTTCATGACCGCACCGCCCAAGCGCGCCTCGAAACAGGAAGGATTCTTCTGGAAAACCAAGACATTGGAGCAAATGTCCAATGTCGAATGGGAAAGCCTCTGCGACGGCTGCGGGCGCTGCTGCCTGGAGAAGCTCGAGGACGAGGACACCGGGAAAATCTATTTCACCCACGTCTCCTGCAAACTGCTGGATGCCGGGCTCTGCACCTGCAAGGACTATCAGAACCGGTCCGACAAGGTTTCGGACTGCGCCCGGCTGACCCCCGAGAACGTCCGTAGCCTCAATTGGCTGCCGCCAAGCTGCGGCTACAGGCTGGTCGCGGAGGGCCGCGATCTCTATTGGTGGCATCCGCTGATTTCGGGCGACCCGAACACCGTCCACGAGGCCGGCGTCTCCGTGCGCGGCCGGGTACAGGGAACCGAGGACGAGATCCCGGATGCCGAGCTTGAGGACCACATCGTGCGGTGGCCGGCGCTGCTGCCGAAGCGGGCGCGGCTGAAAAACCGGCCGAAATCGTAACGTCTCGTCCAAGGAGGAAATCGCGTCGCAAATCACGTCGTCGCGATGACGCGGCCCCGGAATGCACCCATGCGCTGAGCCGCCTGCCTCAACAGCAATTTGCTGCCTACATTGGAATTCATAGAACGATTCCATTGTGGCGTTGCGCCGCAGCGAGAAATTGCACCTGAGATGAACAAGTTCGAACGGCAGAGCAGTGAACCTGCCGACCGACAGGCATTGCCTGCAGACGTAGCCGAAGAGCTGTCCCGCCTGCCGACCGAGGTGATCGACCTGACCGACGCGCCGCCGCTGGCGCCGCCGGCTCCGCTTGCCCCGGACGAAGTCCGCACCATCGTCATCAGCCTGATGCTGACGATGTTCCTGGCGGCGCTCGACCAGACCATCGTCGCGACCGCGCTGCCGACCATCGGTCGCCAGTTCGGCGACGTCTCCAACCTGTCATGGGTGATCACGGCCTATCTGCTGGCGTCGACCGCGGTCGCGCCGGTGTTCGGCACCTTGAGCGACATCTATGGCCGCCGCGCCATGATCATCACCTCTCTCAGCCTGTTCGTGGTCGGCTCGATCCTGTGCGCGATCGCCCCCAACATGCCGATATTGATCCTGGCGCGCGGCCTGCAGGGGCTCGGCGGCGGCGGCATCATGCCTGTCGTGCAGACCGTGATCTCCGACGTGGTCAGCCCGCGCGAGCGCGGGCAATACCAGGCCTATTTCAGCAGCGTCTGGATGGCCGGCGGCATCGCGGGTCCGGTGATCGGCGGCGTGTTTGCCGAGCATCTGCACTGGTCGATGATCTTCTGGATCAACCTGCCGCTGTCGTTTGCAGCGCTGGCGCTGCTGTTGCCGAAGATGGGCAAGATCCCGGTGTTCCACCGCAGGCGCAAGGTCGACTGGCTTGGCGGCATCCTCCTGATGGCCTCCGCGGTCGTGTTCATGCTGGTGCTGACCTGGGGCGGCAACCATTTTGCCTGGCTGTCGCCGGTGATCATGGCGATGATCGGTGCGTCGTTTGCGCTCGCCGCCGCCTTCGTGTGGCACGCGGGCAGGGCGGACGAGCCGTTCCTGCCGCTGTCGCTCCTGAGCGGAACAGTCGTTCCTTTCGCGATCGTCGCAGGCAGTTGCGCACTCGGCGCCATCGTCGGGCTGACGGTGCACCTGCCGCTCTACTACGAGGTGGTCTATCACCTCAGCGCCAGCGAGGCCGGGCTGGCGCTGATCCCGCTTGCCGCGGTCTCGACCTGTGGCGCAGCGATCGCCGGCCGGACCATGGCGCGTGCCAAGCATTACAAGCGTGTGGCAATCGTCGGCACCTCGGTCGCCGCCCTCTGCGGCGTGGCGATGGCGATGACCACGCTGCCGCTGTGGGGACTGCTCATGCTGATGTCGGTCTTCGCGCTCGGCCTCGGCACGACGTTTCCGGTCAGCGTGGTCTCGCTGCAGAACGCGGTGGCGCGCTCGCAGGTCGGCACCGTGACCGGCGCGATGAACTTCTTCCGCGCGCTGATGGCGTCGTTCACGGTCGCGGCGTTCGCCGCGATCCTGTTGATGGCGCTCGGCGCCGACATCTCGCTCGCCGGCGAACATCATGGTGCGGTGAGCTCGATCCCGGTCGCCGACATGACCACCGCCTTCCATTTCGTCTTCGGCGCCGCCGCCGTGCTGCTCGCAACCGCTGCGCTGTGCATCACCATCATGGAAGAACGGCCACTCGCGGGCCCGACCACGCGCCAGGTGGAAGTGGCGGAGTAGGCCAGTTCGATCAGGTAGGGTGGGCAAAGCGACAGCGTGCCCACCGTCAAGCGCTCCGCTCGCGATGGTGGGCACGCTTCCGCCAGAGCTCGTTCGAGCAGCGGTACCCGAAGTCGCTTTGCCCACCCTACAGCTTCCGCCTTGTGTCGCGCGCTCTCTCTGCCGTCATTGCGAGCGGAGCGAAGCAATCCATGCCTCCGCAAGTGGTGAAATGGATTGCTTCGCTCCGCTCGCAATGACGGGGGTGAGGTCTGATTCAAATGTCAAACAGCAATTCCGTAGGATGGGTAGAGCGCAGCGAAACCCATCACGATGGAGCAAGCTGCGCGAGTAATGGGTTTCGCTGCGCTCTACCCATCCTACGTCGGATTCAAACAGCGGATAGGAGTCTACGTTCTCGCGACGCTTTGCGTCCGAGGTTTGCGTCTCGTTTCACCCTCCTCGAAATCGGAGGGCGCAGGGAAAGCCGGGTGCTGGTTGCACCCGTGGGTCCCGTGCAACAAAAAGCACGGGGG
>NZ_AUEZ01000076.1 GCF_000426245.1 Bradyrhizobium sp. Ai1a-2
TCCGGGCTGTGCAGCGTCACCAGCCACGTCTTCTGACTGAGTTCGATCGCAACGAAAATTGTGCCATTATGGCCGGTGGTGGGCGTGTCTACGGTCGATGCTTGCATCTGACTCTCCGAGGGTTCGAGTGTGGAAACCCAAACCTATCGGAAAGGCCACGCTCACCGCCCCATGGAATCTACGGCGGCTGATGCAATCCCGCGAAATCCTCGCGCTCGATCTTGCGGATGCTCTTGAGATCGAGCAGATGAGCGCCGAAGCCGCCGCGGGCAACCGTTCTTGCCAGTTTCGGCGAGACCAGGGTCAGGCCGGCCGTCATCGCCAGCGGCACGGCGCTGAGCCAATCGAGCTGTACCGGCGTCAGCTCCTCGGTGCTGGCGTTGTATGGCCCTGAGGTCTTCAGGAGATCGCTGCACTCCACCAGAATGTCGCGCCTGGTGCCGCCGCGGGAGGCCTGGCCGAGCAGCGCCTGCATCGCCAAATGCGTCCGCACGCCGGTGCGGCTTTCAGGCAAGGGCTGTGGCGTCTCGCCGAGCGAAACGCGCAGCAGGAGATCGACCAGATCGGTGCCGGCGCGGAAGGCATTGAGCGGCTCCACCAGGCGCGGATTGCAGTCGATCAGGAGCGGCACGTGGCTGTCGATCGGCATCACGTAATCGACCGACATCGCGCCGTGCCAGGCCAGCGTTGCTCCGATCGCCGCCAGATCGGCGCGCACCTCCGGACGGCTGACGCTTTCCTTGATCGCCTCGCCGCCGCCGACGCCGGGCGCGATCTGCCGATAGGCGTGGAAGCCGACCAGTTTCCCAAAGCAAAACACCGACTGCGCCTTCTCCGTGGTGCCGGTGACGAGATCCTGCACCAGCAGCTCGTCGGCGAAGGTGTCCGTGGCGCCGAGCTCGTACAGCGCGATGTTGAAATCGGCTTCGTCGCGCACGAACCAGATGCCGCGGCTTGCGGTCCCGACCGAGGTCTTGATGACGGACGGAAAGCGGATGGCGTCGCGTAGCTCGCTCTCCGAGGTCACGATCCGCGTTGGCGGCTGCGGCAGGCCCAACTGGTCGAGCAAGCGGCTGAAGCCGGCCTTGCTGTGCACCATGCGGTAGCTGTCGAACCGCGGCAGCGCCACGCCGACGCGGCCCTTCAGCCGCGCCTCGGCGCGCGCGAACAGAAAACCTTGTTCATGGGTCGGCAGCAGCACGTCGAACGGCGCCTCCAGCAGCCGCTCGACAAAACCGAGGAATCCCTCGGGATCGTAGCGCAACCCCGGGCAGCGGTGGAATTTGCGCACAAAGCGTGAATAGCGCGACAGGCACCAGGGCGAGGGATCGCAGACCTCGACATGGTGGCCGGCAAGGCCGAGGATCGTGATCGCCTCGCGCGCCGATGTGCTCGCCCCCTCGGGGATCAGGACGCGCAGCTTTCTCGCCGGATCGGTCATGCCAGATCATTGCTGCAACGCGAGTGGCTTGTCTTGCCGCTTTAATGCCGCATGTCGCTCGGTCGCGGTTCGCCGGGTCAGCCATGCAGCGGCCTTCATGGACAAATAACGCTCAGCCGATATTTTCGCGGCACGCCCTGCCGGGCATCGCATTTTGATGAGGCTTCCCACCGATATGGCTGATGTTCTTGCCGCACCGCAGCAATTGAGATCCGACAGCGCGGTGCGCACGCTGACGGGGATTTCGATCGCGCATTGGGTCAGCCATTTCCATCTCTTCGTGCTGCCGATGCTGTTCCCGTTCCTGAAAGAACGGCTCGGCGTCGGCTATATCGAGCTCGGCTTCGCGCTGACGGTATTTGCGCTGGTCTCCGGCCTGACACAGGCGCCGATCGGCTATCTCGCCGACCATATCGGCGCGCGAAAAATCCTCCTGATCGGCCTTTGCGTGGGCGGCTTTGCCCTGATCGGGCTCGGCACGCATTTGAGCTATCCCGCGCTGATCGCCTGCGCGATTGCGCTCGGGCTCGCCAACAGCGTCTATCACCCCGCCGATTATGCGATCCTGTCGGCGCATATGGACGAGGCGCGGATGGGCCGCGCGTTCTCGATCCACACCTTTGCCGGCTTCCTCGGCGGCGCGGTGGCGCCCGCGATCATGGCGGCGCTGGTGGCCTGGATCGGCGGTCTCGGCGCGCTGATGGTCGCAGGCGCCGTCGGCCCGCTGGTGGCGCTCTTGCTCGTCGTCATGGGCATTCCGGACGCCGGCGCCGCGAAGGACAGGCCCGAGGGCACTGAGAAGGTGCAAGTGAGTGTGATGACGCCGGCGATCATGGTGCTGACCGTGTTCTTCACGCTGCTCAGCCTGTCGAATGCCGGAATCGGCAATTTCGGCGTGGTGGCGCTGATGGGCGGCTATGGAGTGTCGTTCTCCTCGGCCAATATCGCGCTGACCGCGTTCCTTGGCGCCAGTGCCGTCGGCGTGCTGGCCGGCGGCTATCTGGCTGACCGCACCCATCGCCACGGCCAGGTCGCGGCGGCCTGCTTTGCGGTCAATGCGGCGATCGTGGTCGTGATCGCGCTGGTCACCCTGCCCTCACCGGTGCTGACCGCGGCGATGGGCCTGGCCGGTTTCCTCGGCGGCGTGATCGCACCCTCGCGTGACATGCTGGTGCGCAACGCGGCGCCTCCCGGTGCCGCCGGCCGCGCCTTCGGCATCGTCTCCACCGGCTTCAACTTCGGCGGCATCGTCAGCCCGCTGCTGTTCGGCTGGATCATGGACCACAACCTGCCGCATTGGGTGTTCGGCGCCTCCGCCGTCTTCATGGTGCTGACGGTGCTGCTCGCGCTCGTCACCGATCGCAAGCCGCAGGTATCGGACGCGCGCGCCGCGGCCTGACGACCTATCAGGTGTCCTCGCGAGCGATTGCTTCGAAACGATCCGCGCAATCGCTCAGGCCGACATAACAGGCGACGCCGAGATAGATGGTCTGAAGCGCGCGAGCGCTCCGGTCTCGACGTGTCGGCACGCGCGCGGCGCCGGTAACGCTATCGCCGGCCTCGGCAGGCGACGTGGAAAGTGCGCACTCATTGCCTTTGATGGTCGCGGTCACGAGAAATCTCCGCAGTGATTTCAGTAGAATCTGCGGGGGGCCCGTTACGGTCCGATCACTATCTCGAACTAAATGCTTACAGTTGTAACCGACCGCTGCGTCTGGCAGAAATGTGAGCCAACGCGGCCTGATGCGATCCTGAGCTGGCAACAGAAGAGGAGACATCTCGATGCAGGAATACGATCTCTACATTAATCCGCAAAAGCCGACGGTCGGCCTCTATGTGCGCAGAGGGGCTGGGCTTCCCGACCTGGCCGATCCGAAGCAATGGGCATTTGACGGCACGGCGGCACAGGCCGAACTGCCGCCGGACCTTGTGAAACGGATCGAAGCCAATGGTCACGCATTCCGCGACATGGACTAGGCGTTAGACGATAGCCCAGGAGGCGCGATTTTCGGGGTTGCCGGGCCATAGCGCATTGCTGAGCCCCATCCCCAACCGGTTGACAGCATCGAGGGACGATCCATGATGCGGGGCAACAAACAACAAATCGGGATGAAGCGCCATGACCTCAGCGCCTGACATCGTGATCCGCGGCGGCACCATTGCGGACGGCAGCGGCGGCGACCTCTACGAAGCCGATGTGGCAATCGTGGGCGGCAAGATCACCGAGATCGGCAAGGTTTCAGGCAAAGGCAAGGAGGAGATCGACGCACGCGGCAAGCTGGTGGCGCCGGGCTTCGTCGATGTTCACACGCATTACGACGGCCAGGTGACCTGGAGCCAGGACATCACGCCCTCCTCGCAGAACGGCGTCACCACCGCGATCATGGGCAATTGCGGCGTCGGCTTTGCACCCTGCCGGCCGAGCGATCACACAAGGCTGATCCAGCTCATGGAAGGCGTCGAGGACATTCCCGAGCCGGTCTTGAGCGCCGGCATTCCCTGGGCATGGGAGAGTTTTCCGGACTACATGGACTGGCTGTCGAAGCGCAGCTTCGACGTCGACATCGGCGCGCAACTGCCGCATGCGGCGCTGCGTGTCTATGTGATGGGCGAACGCGGCGCGCGCCGCGATCCGTCCACGGTGGAGGACAACGAGCAGATGGCGCGACTTGCCGGAGACGCGGTTCGCGCCGGCGCGCTTGGCTTCTCCACCTCGCGCACCCTCAACCACCGCACCTCGACCGGCGACTTCACGCCGACCTTGAAGGCGGGCGAGGACGAATTGACCGCGATCGCCGGCGCGATGCATGGCGTCGGCCGCAGCGTGCTGCAATTCGTGCTCGATGCCTCCACTGCCGACGAAGACCTGCCGATGATGCTGCGGGTGGCGCAGAACACCAGGTGCCCGATCTCGTTCTCGCTCGCGCAGAACGACAAGTCGCCGCGGCGCTGGCGCCAGACGCTCGACACCATCAGCGAGGCCACAAGCCGCGGGCTGTCGATCACCGCGCAGATCGCCGCGCGCCCGGTCGGGCTGTTGCTCGGGCTGGAGCTGTCGCGCAACCCGTTCCAGACCCATCCGAGCTACAAGGCGATCGCGCATCTGCCGCTCGCCGAGCGCGTCGCGCGGTTGCGCCAGCCCGAGGTGCGCGCCGCGCTCCTCGCCGAGAGTGCGAGCGACACCGACGATCCGCTGTTCTTCCGGCCCAACTACGACAAGATGTACCTGCTCGGAAATCCGCCCGATTACGAGCAGCCGCCGGAGAACACGCTGGGCGCGCAGGCGCGCCGGCTCGGCAAGCGCCCGGAAGAACTCGCCTATGATGCGATGCTGACCGACGAGGGCCGCGGCATGCTCTACGTGCCGTTCCTCAACTATTCCGACGGCAATCTCGATGCGACGCGCGAGATGCTGCTGGACCCGAACGCGGTGCCGGGCCTCTCCGACGGCGGCGCGCATTGCGGCATCATCTGCGATGCGTCCTTCCCGACCTATCTCCTGACGCACTGGACGCGCGACCGCACCCGCGGCGAGAAGCTCTCGATCCCCTTCGTGATCGCGGTGCAATCGCGCAAGACGGCGCTCTCGGTCGGCCTCGCCGATCGCGGCCTGATCGCACCGGGCTACAAGGCCGACGTCAACGTGATCGATTACGACCGGCTGCATCTGCACCCGCCGAAGGTGCATTACGATCTCCCCGTCGGCGGCCGCCGTCTCCTGCAGCAGGTCGACGGCTACGATGCGACGATCATCTCCGGCGTCGTGACCCAGCGCGGCGGTGCGGCCACGGGCGCAAGACCCGGCCGGCTCATTCGCGGCACGCAGGCGATGCACTGACGCGTAGCCGTAGGTTGGGCAAAACGCAGCGTGCCCACCATCAAGCATCTCGCCCGGAATGGTGGGCACGCTGCGCTTTGCCCACCCTACGAGGACTACAAGGACATTTGCGCACAGCGTTAGCGCAGGCAAACGGTCTAGTGCAGCGTGCGCCGATGCGGTGGAGCGATGTTAGATCGCTCATAGACGTATTGCAGCTCGGCTTCGAGGCGCTCGTTGATCAGGAGGAGTGCCCGTAAAGCTCCGTGAAGGTCACCGCGGCATTCCTCGATCAGTCTGTCTATCAAGTCGTTTATCGGCATCGTTGGCTCCCACGGCGTCGGGGCTCCATCAACCGCGCCTAGTGGGCGAAACTTACCTCCAATCCACAGCCCCTTCGCTGGGGCGCAAGCCTGAGGCGTTTACCGCGACGCGATGCGGAAACTGTTGGGTGTCTGTGTGACATGCGGACAACATCCAAGCAGAAAACCGGGCCAGGCTGGATGAACACTGGAAGTATTCCCCGCTGTTCACAGGACGCAAGCCGAAAGTCAGGTGTTTTTTCAGCGCGACGGGTGCTGCGATGAACCGGTTAAACAAGCGGCCCCGTGTTGCAGTTTTGCAACCGCGCTTCTGCTCCGGAACGATAGTCTTATCATTTTCCTCGGGGGAGGCACATGTTTGACGTTTATTTAAACGAAAGACGTGATCTGCTCGTCGTTAATAAAGGACTGCCCATACCCGTTGTCGCCTTGGGGCGATGGCGCAAGTCCAAGAAAAAAGTTCTCAAAGTCAGTGACGAGATCAAGTCGGCGGTTCAGAGGCAAGGCTATTACGTGCGCAAGCTGAGGGACCTACCGATCAAGACGGAATAGCGCCGAAGAGGCCGTCCATACCGGCTGCCGAGATGTGCAATGTCTACTCGATCACAACAAACCAAGAAGCGATCCGGCATCGTGATGCGCGGTGAGGACAAGGAAGATCGGGTAGCGGGCTAGAGCGCGATGACTTTTCTTCGAATCGTCATCCCGCTCTTGCTCTTTTGTTTGAGCATGATCTCCGCGCAAACGCTTCGCGTTTGTCGCGAGGGAAAACCGGGATCGCAGCGAAGATGAACGGAAATCGTTATTACGGGGTTCGGGTCGAAGGAGCGAAGTACGGCGTGAGCTTTGGCAGCGCCCTTGCTATCGCAATATCCTATACGACGAACCATTCAATACTTTGGGCAATCATCCACGGCATTTTGGGCTGGCTGTACGTCATCTACTTTGCGCTCTTTCGATCTTAGCCTGATTGGCGAAGGGATGACGATACGGGACGCGGCGTCCCACAGACGGAGTCGCCGGCCGATCCTCCTTCTGCGCCGCGCATGAACTAAGTCGGCGATACCGCACTCTTCAGTTCGCTCGCGGGCGCGCCTGCGCCGCGCAGCCTCGCGCGCTCGGTGTTGGGCCAGAGCAGCAGCAGGCCGAGCAAGCCGGACGTGATCATGATCGCGGCGTTGATGGTGAAGCCGGTCATGTAGCCGTCGAACAGACCGGCCGAATGCTGGATCACGCTGCCCATGACGGCAGGCGCCACGATGCCGGCGAGCGTGTAGAGCGCGCCGTAGATCGAGATCACGGCGCCGCGCTGCGACACCGGGGTGAACTCGCCGATCATCGGTGCGCAGACCACGTAGATCGACCCGCAGAGGCCGGAGCCGAACACGAGCAGCGCGATCGTCAGTCCGCCCGGCGCGACGTGGGGCATGATGGCCATGATCGTGCCGCCGACGATCAGCGGCGCCGAGCCGAGCACGCCGCGCGCGCCGCGGGTGGTGAAACCGCGCGCCAGCATCAATTGCGAAATCCAGCCCGTGAGCATCACGACGACGGCGCCGAACACCCATGGCAGGATCGAAATGAATCCGGCCTGGTGCTGCGTGAAGCCCAGTCCCTTGACGATGAAGGGCGTGAACCAGGTGAGCCCGAGCGAGAGCGCCCAGTACGCGCCGAAGGTGGCGGCAACGCAGCCGACGAAGGTCCGCGACGTCAAAAGCCGGGAATAGGGAATGCGCGGCTCGCTGGCCGCCGTCGCCGCGCTCTCCACTAGCGGGCCTTCCTCGCCGAAGATCATCCACGCCGCAACCCACATCAGCCCGACGATCCCGAGCGCGCCGAATGCATAGTGCCAGTCGTGATTGACGATGATCCAGTTCAGCGCGGGCACCGCCAGGATCACGCCGAACGCCGAGCCTTGCGACAGGATCGCAATCGGAAGGGTTCGCTTCTCGTCGGGGAACCATTTGAAGATGGCATGCGCCGCCACCGATGCCGCAGGCCCCTCGCCCGCGCCGAGGATGATGCGGCAGATCAGGAGCGTGGTGAAGCCGATGGTGCCGACCATCGGGAACTGCGCCAGCGCCCAGATCAGCGCCAGCACCAGCAGCACCCAGCGCGTCTCGACGCGGTTGACGATGAAGCCGACCACGATGGCGGAGATCGAGAACAGGAAGAAGAAGGAGGAGCCGAGCAGGCCGAACTGCTCCGGATCGAGCTTCAATTCGGTCATGATCGGCACACCGGCGAGGCCGACCACGATCTTGTCCGCAAAGTTCACCAGCATGAACAGGAACAGGAGAAAGGTGATCTTCCAGGCGCCTTTCGGCGTCGGCTGCGCGGTCATGCTTGGTTCTCCCCGTCGTTCTCTCGTTTGCTCGGCTCTGCCGGCCGGCCCTGATGGATGCTAGCCTTGGGTTTCCTGACTAGGCAACCGTGGATTTTGACCTGCCGGCCCTGCCGTGGCATCGACAGCGCATGGCAAGTGGAAAACGCCCCGTGCTCAACGTCATCGGCCTGAAGAAGAGCTACCGTTCGGCCGGCGAGGACATTGCAGTGCTGCGCGGCGTCAACCTTGCGGTCGCCGCCGGCGAAAGCGTGGCGCTGACCGGGGAATCCGGCAGCGGCAAGAGCACGCTGTTGCACCTGATCGCCGGGCTCGACGCCGCCGATGAAGGCGAGATCATCCTCGACGGCGTCAGCCTCTCCGAACTCGGCGACGCAGGCCGTGCGGCGCTGCGTCGCGACCGGCTGGGGCTGGTATTCCAGCAATTCAACCTGATCCCGAGCCTGACGGTTTCGGACAATCTTACCTTCCAGTCGCGGATCGCCGGACGGCATGATCCGAAATGGCACGACGAGCTGGTGCAGCGGCTTGGGCTGGCGCGCCTGTTGAAGCGATATCCGGAGCAATTGTCCGGCGGCCAGCAGCAGCGGGTGGCGATCGGCCGCGCGCTGGCGCCAAAGCCGCTGCTATTGCTCGCCGACGAGCCGACCGGCAATCTCGACGAAGAGACCGCGGACGAGGTGCTGGCGCTGGCGCGCGACCTGGTGGCGCGGACCGGTTGCGGCTTCCTGATGGTGACGCACAGCGCGCGCCTCGCAGCATTGCTCGACCGCCGGGTCAACCTGCATGCGGGGGTGATCGCATGAGGCGCGCGCTATGGACACTGGCGGTGCTGCTGAGCCACTGGCGCCGGCATCCGATGCAGCTTGCGACGCTGCTGATCGGATTGATCTCAGCGACCGCGCTGTGGAGCGGCGTGCAGGCGCTGAACCAGCAGGCGCGCACCGCCTATGATCGCGCGGCGGCGACCTTCGGCGGCACCCGCACCGCGATGCTCATCAGCCGCGACAATGCCGGTTTTCCGCAACAGCTCTTTGTCGATCTGCGGCGCGCCGGCTGGCCGGTCTCCCCCGTGGTCGAGGGACGGGTGCAGATCGGCGGACGATCGTTCCGGCTGCTCGGCATCGAGCCGGTGACGCTGCCCGGCGAAGTCAGCACGGCGCCCGTGATCGGCCGGACCGATCTGCAGTCCTTCGTCACGCCGCCCGGCGAAATGCTGGTGGCGCCGGAGACGCTGGCAGACCTCGGCCTCAAGGAGGGCGAGCGGCCATCATCGAATGGCGGCGTGCTGCTGCCGCCACTCCGCGTGCAGGCGCAGCTCGTGCCCGGCGTGCTCGTGGTCGATATCGGGATTGCGCAGCAGATCCTGAAGATGCCGGACCAGATCTCGCGATTGCTGATCGGCAAATCCAGCGCCAGGCGCGCGCCGCTCGAAAGCATCGCAGGTGACAGGCTGCGCCTGGTCGAACCCAATGCGGAAACCGATCTCGAGCGTCTCACCGACAGCTTCCACCTCAACCTGACCGCGTTCGGGCTGTTGTCGTTCTTCGTCGGCCTGTTCATCGTCAACTCCGCGATCGGACTTGCCTTCGAGCAGCGGCTGCCGATGCTGCGCACCTTGCGCGCCTGCGGCGTGTCGGCACGGATGCTGAACAGCGTGCAAGTGGCCGAGCTGGTATCGCTCGCGCTGGTCGCGGGCCTGGTGGGACTGGTGTGCGGCTATTTCATCGCTGCGGCGCTGCTGCCTGATGTCGCCGCCTCCTTGCGCGGGCTCTATGGCGCGCAGATCCCGGGACAATTGACATTGAAGGGCGAGTGGTGGCTCGCCGGCATCGCGATCAGCATCCTCGGCGCGCTGGCGGCGGCCGCCGCGAGCCTTGCCAAGGCGATCCGCATGCCGGTGCTGGCCTCGGCGCAGCCGCAGGCATGGCAACAGGCGCAGCGGCGCTGGCTGGTGTTCCAGAGCGCTGCGGCACTTGCCGCCTTTACCGCGGCCGGCGGCTTTCTCTGGTTCGGCGATTCCCTGCTCTCGGGCTTTGCCGTGCTCGCTGCGCTGATGCTCGGAGCGGCGCTGATCCTGCCGATGATCCTGGAGATCGCGCTCGCGCTCGGCCAGCGCAGCGCCGGGCGGCCGGTCAGCGTCTGGTTCTGGGCTGACAGCCGCCAGCAGCTCTCGGGATTGTCGCTGGCGCTGATGGCGCTGTTGCTTGCGCTCGCGGTCAATGTCGGCGTCGGCACCATGGTGGAAAGTTTCAGCCGCACCTTCCTTGTTTGGCTCGACGGACGGCTCACCGCCGATGTCTATGTCAATGCGGCCAGCGATGCGCAGGCGACCGAGATCAAGGCCTGGTTGCGCGGGCGGAGCGAGGTTCAGGCCATCCTGCCCGGCGGCCGCGCGGATGTGCAGCTTGCGGGCATGCCGATCGAGGTGCTCGGCCTGCCCGATCAGGCCACTTTTCGCGACAACTGGCCGCTCCTGGAATCGAGAACAAATGGATGGGACCGCCTGCGCGGCGGCGACACCTGCTTTGCCAGCGAGCAATTGTCGCGTCGGCTGAAACTCGCGATCGGCGACCGGATCGAGCTGCCCGCGCCCGGCGGCAACTGGCCGGTCGAGATCGTCGGCATCTATGCAGACTATGGCAATCCGAAGGGCCAGGTCGCGGTGAACTTTGCAGCGCTGGCACGGCATTTTCCGGAAGTACCGCAGACACGGTTCGGGCTGCGCGTCGCGCCGCCCGACGTGCCCGCGCTGATCGCCGAACTGCAGCAGAAGTTTGGCCTCGATGACCGCAGCGTCGCCGACCAGGCGACGGTGAAGGCGGACTCGAAACGCATCTTCGACCGGACGTTCTCGGTCACGTCAGCGCTGAACGCCTTCACGCTTGGCGTCGCCGGCGTCGCGCTGCTCACGAGCCTCCTGACGCTGGCCAATTCCCGGCTGCCGCAGCTTGCGCCGCTATGGGCGATCGGGCTGACGCGCAGGAGGCTCGCGAGGATCGAACTGTTGAAGACGATGGCGGTGGCGCTGATCACCTCGCTGTTCGCGTTGCCGCTCGGCCTTCTGGTGGCGTGGTGCCTGCTTGCGGTCGTGAACGTGAAGGCGTTTGGCTGGCGGTTGCCGTTCCAGGTGTTCCCGTTGCAACTGGTGGAGCTGCTCGGCGTTGCCCTGGCAGCCGCGCTGCTGGCTGCGCTATTGCCTGTGATCCGGCTGGCGCGGATGCAGCCGGCGAGCCTGATACGGATCTTTGTCAATGAGCGTTAGAGCGCGATGAGATCGGGTCGAATTGCATCGGCGATCGCTGCTGGGCTCCCTCTCCCGCTTGCGGGGGAGGGCTGGGGTGGGGGTGTCTCCACGATGGGACGGTCCGTGTGGAGAGAGCCCTCACCCGGCGCTTCGCGCCGACCTCTCCCGCAAGCGGGAGAGGTGAAGATATCGCGCCGCGCGTTCGTCGGTGGCGCGCTTGCAGTTGGCCTTGCGGGCCAAGCGCGTGCGCAGGGTTTCGCGGGACTTAGCGAGACCGCTGATGGTTTCGCGCCTGTCGTGCCTGGCAAGAATTTCGTCTTTCCCCTCGATCACGGCCCGCATCCGGAATTCCGCATCGAATGGTGGTATCTGACCGCGAACCTCGTCGATGCGGCCGGCGCCGCCCATGGCGTGCAGTGGACACTGTTCCGGCTGGCAATGCGCGCGGGCGCGCAGCTTGAAGGCTGGGCCAACCAGCAGGTCTGGATGGCACATGCCGCGGTCACACGCGCCGACACGCACCGCTATTCCGAGATATTTGCGCGCGGCGGCGTCGGGCAGGCCGGCGTCGAGACGAATCCGTTTGTCGCCTGGATCGATGCCTGGGAGATGCGCGGGCTCGACGGATTCAATGCCGACAAGGTGACGCCGCTGAAACTCAGCGCGACGGGCGCCGATTTCAGCTACGAGCTCCGCCTCGATGCCGACCGGCCGCTGGTGCTGCAGGGCGACCGCGGCTACAGCAAAAAGTCCGATCGCGGACAGGCGTCGTATTACTACAGCCAGCCCTTCTTCAAGGCGGCCGGCCGCATCGTCATCGACGACAAGGCTGTTGAGGTTACCGGGCAGGCCTGGATGGACCGCGAATGGAGCAGCCAGCCCCTGGCCTCTGACCAAACCGGCTGGGACTGGTTCTCGCTGCATCTGCCAAACGACGAGAAGCTGATGCTTTACCGATTGCGCCAGAAGGACGGCCGCAGCAACCTGTTCGGCAACTGGATCGAGCCGGACGGCCGTTCCAGCGAGATCGCTTCAAGCGATAACAACATCACGCCCACCGCATTCACCGATATCGGCGAGCGCAAGGTGCCGACGGCGTGGCGTGTCGAAATCCCTGCGCGCGGGGTAAAAATCGAAACCAAGCCGCTCAATGCGCGAAGCTGGATGGGAACGGGCTTTTCCTACTGGGAAGGCCCGATCAGCTTTGCCGGCAGCCACGCCGGCGTCGGCTATCTCGAACTGACCGGCTATTGAGCGGCGTCTTCCAGACGAGAGCATGATCCGCAACGAGATCATGCTCAAAACAAAAACGAGATCAGATCCGATTTCTCCAGTCGGATCATGATCGAGGGAGGCTCTCCATGTATCACGATACGGCCATCGTCACCTGCCTTGCGATCGCGTTCTACTTCTTCACCTCGGCGGCCGTCGCGCGGGCGCGTTACACCTTCGGCGTCAAGCTGCCGGCGATCTCAGGGCAGCCTGATTTCGAGCGCATCTTCCGGGTGCAGATGAACACGCTGGAATGGATGCCGATCTTCCTGCCCTCGCTGTGGCTGTTCGCCATCTATATCAGCGATGCGATCGCGGCGGCGCTGGGCGTGGTCTGGATCATCGGCCGCATCGTCTATTTCATCGGCTATCGCCAAGCCGTCGAAAAGCGCGGCCCCGGCTTCGGCATCCAGGCGCTGGCGTGCATCGTGCTGTGGTGCGGAGCATTGGGGGCGCCGGTGTGGAAGATCATTCACTGAATTGGCGTGACCAGCGCCAATGGCGCCTCAAACTCCGCCGTCGTCCCGGGCTTGCGCGCCTCGGCGAAGCCCTGGCGTAGCGGGGACCCATAGTCACAGGCCGTCGTGATGTGCTCCGCTGCAACCGCTTGCTCGCGCCGCAACATATCACGGTGGTGATGGGTCCCCGCTTTCGCGGGGACGGCACCGGTGATTGATTCGCGAGACGAAATCACTTCGTCAGCGGGCAGCCGCTTTCCTTGGCGGTGAAGAAGGCCTTGTCGCCGGGCACTACGGCGAGCTGCTTGTAGTAGTCCCACGGCTTCTTCGATTCCGAGGGCTTCTTGACCTCGAACAGATAGAGGTCGTGCACCATGCGGCCGTTCTCCAGCACCTTGCCCTTTGCGAAGGCGTCGTCGACAGGCAGCTCCTTCAGCTTCTTCGCCACCGCATCGCTATCCTTGGTTCCGGCGGCCTTCACGGCCTTCAGATAGGAGAGCGTGGCCGAATAGGTGCCGGCGTGGATCATGCTCGGCATGTGGCCGGTGCGCTTGATGAAGCGTTCGCTGAAGGCGCGCGAGGCATCGTCGTGGTCCCAGTAAAAGCCTTCGGTGAGCACAAGACCCTGCGCGGCCTCCAAGCCGAGCCCGTGCACCTCGGACAGCGTCATCAGGAGGCCGGCGAGCTTTTGTCCGCTCTTGACGATGCCGAACTCGGCCGCCTGCTTGATCGAGTTGGTGGTGTCGAGGCCGGCATTGGCGAGGCCCACGATCTTCGCCTTGGAGCTCTGCGCCTGCAGCAGGAACGACGAGAAGTCCGACGAGTTCAGGGGAACGCGGACCGAGCCCAGCACCTTGCCGCCCTTCTCCTTGACAATATCGCTGGTGTCCTTTTCCAGCGCGTAGCCGAAGGCGTAGTCGGCGGTCAGGAAGAACCAGCTGTCGCCGCCTGCCTGCACCAGCGCGCCGCCAGTGCCCACAGCCAGCGCGCGGGTGTCATAGGCCCAGTGGAAGCCATAGGGCGTGCAGGCGTCGCCTGTGATGCGCGAGGTCGCAGCGCCGACCACGATGTCGATTTTCTTCTTTTCCTTGGAAAGCTCCTGGATCGCTAGCGCCACCGAGGAGGTGGTGAGTTCGGTGATCATGTCGACGCCTTCGGCGTCATACCAGCGGCGCGCGATCGCAGCGGCGAGATCCGGCTTGTTCTGGTGATCGGCGGTGACGAGCTCGATCTTGTGTCCCAGCACCTCGCCGCCGAAATCCTCGATCGCCATCCGCGCGGCTTCGAGCGAGTACTTGCCGCCGTAATCGGCGTAGACGCCGGACTGGTCGTTCAGGATGCCGATCTTGACGCCCTGCGCAAAGCCCGGAGTTGACAGCAAAAGGCCGCCAACAGCGACGGCGGCGAGCAATCCCGATTTCATAAATGGTCTCCCTGCAGTTTCTGTTCGGAATATCGGCGGATGATATTTTATAACCCTGCGGCTGCCCATCTATTTCGGCTCAGCCATTAGTGGGGCTTGCGGCTCTCGTCATTCCGGGGCATCGCGCAGCGATGAGCCCGGAATGACGGCGGTGGTGAGGGGCCGCCAGCGCGCTCAAGCTTCGACCGGCTTCTTCGGATGCCTGGGATCGGCGAGGCCGCGCACCACCATGTAGAAGATCGGCGTGAAGATTAGGCCGAACAGGGTGACGCCGAGCATGCCGAAGAACACGGCAACCCCGACCGCCTGGCGCATCTCCGATCCCGAGCCGGCCGAGGCTACCAGCGGCAGCACGCCGAGGATGAAGGCGAACGACGTCATCAGGATCGGCCGCAGCCGCAAGCGGCAGGCCTCGATCACCGCCTCCAGCCGCGGCTTGCCCTCGGCCTCGATGTCGCGCGCGAACTCGACGATCAGGATCGCGTTCTTGGCGGCGAGGCCGACCAGCACCACGAAGCCGATCTGGGTCAGGATGTTGATGTCCTGCCCCATGATGCGCACGCCGATGGTCGCGGCCAGCAGGCACATCGGCACGATCAGGATCACCGCGAACGGCAGGCTCCAGCTGCCATATTGGGCGGCGAGCACGAGATAGACGAACAGCACGCAGATCGGGAACACGTAGAGACCGGCATTGCCGCCGGTGATCTGCTGGTAGGAGAGATCGGTCCACTCGAACGCAAAGCCGCTCGGCAGCGTTGCATCGGCGAGCTGTTTGATGGTGTCGAGCGAGGTCTGCGAACTCGTACCGGGCGCCGGCTCGCCCTGCAGTTCGGATGCCGAATAGAGGTTGTAGCGCGCGACGCGGTCGGGCCCGGAGACGTCGCGGAATTCGACCACGCTGCCGAGCATCACCATGTCGCCCGCGGCATTGCGTGTCCGCAGCCGCGCGAGATCGGAGGTTTCCTTGCGGAACGGCAGATCGGCCTGCGCGGTGACGTGATAGGTGCGGCCGAACAGGTTGAAGTCGTTGACGTAGGTCGAGCCGAAATAGGTCTGGATGGTGTCGTTGATGTTCGCAATCGGCACGCCGAGCTTCTGCGCCTTGACGCGGTCGATGTCGACAAACACTTGCGGCGTATTCGCGGTGAACGGCGAGAACACCGAGGTGAGATATGGCGACTTGCGCGCGGCAGCGACAAGCTCGTCGGTCGCGGCTGCCAGCAGCTCGGGGCCGCGGCCCTGGCGATCCTGGATACGGATGGTGAAGCCGCCGCCGGTGCCGATACCCGGCACCGCAGGCGGCGGGATCACGATGATGAAGGCCCCCTGGATCACAGCCAGACGCTTGCGCAGCTCGGCCGTGATCGCGGTCGCCGACAACCCCTTCTTCAGGCGCGCCTCCGGCTCATCGAACACCGGGAACAGCGCCGCGGCATTACCCGACTGCGTGCGCGTCGCGCCCGAGAAGCCGGCAAAGGCCGCTACACGAACGATGCCCGGCGTATCGAGCGCGATCCGCTCGATCTCGCGCACAACCGCCGTCGTGCGAGCCAGCGATGCCGCCCCCGGCAACTGCACCGATACGATGATGTAGCCCCGATCCTGCGCCGGAATGAAGCCCTGCGCCGTGGTCGCAAGCAACCAGCCGGCGCCGCCGATCAGCGCGACATAGATCAGCAGCATCACCGCCGTATGGCGGATCACGAAGTCGGCCGTTGCGGCATAGCCATGCGACAGCCGGTCGAAGACGCGGTTGAAGACGCCGGTGAACTTCTCCCAGCCACGGGCAATGATATTCCAGCGCGCCGCCGGCCGCTTCTCCTCATGAGGCACCAGGATCAGCGAAGCCAGCGCCGGCGACAGCGTCAGCGAGCAGAAGCAGGAGATCGCGGTCGCGACCGCGATGGTGACGGCGAATTGCTGGAAGAATTGGCCGGAGATGCCGCCGAGGAATGCGGTCGGCACGAATACCGCGCACAGCACCAGCGCGATCGAGACCAGCGCGCCGCCGACCTCCTCCATCGTCTTGAGCGCGGCATCGCGCCGGCTCATTCCGTGCGCGAGATGCCGCTCGACATTCTCCACCACCACGATGGCGTCGTCGACCACGATGCCGACCGCCAGCACCAGGCCGAACAGCGTCAGATTGTTGATCGAGAAGCCGAGTGCCGCCATCACCGCGAAGGTGCCGACCAGCGACACCGGGATTGCGATGATCGGAATGATCGCTGGCCGCCAGCCCTGCAGGAACACCAGCACCACGATGACGACGAGCAGCATCGCCTCGTAGATGGTCTTGATCAGCTCGTGGATGGATTGCGCGATGAATTCGGTCGGGTTGTAGCCGATATTGTAGTCGAGCCCTTTCGGGAAGCTCGCCTTGAGCTTGACCATCGTGTCGGAGATATTCTTGGCGGTGGCGAGCGCGTTCGAGCCGGGCCGCTGCGTCACCAGCATGCCAACCGCCGATTTCCGCAGCAGGAAGCTGTTGGTGGTGTAGGACAGCGCGCCAAGCTCGACGCGGGCAACGTCGCGCAGGCGCACGGTGCGGCCGTCGGCGCCGGCCCTGACCACGATATCCTCGAACTGCCCGGGATCCTTGAGACGGCCGGTGAAGACAAGGTTGGGCTGGAACGCGCGATCCGCGATCGGCGGCTCGGCGATCTGTCCGCCCGCGATCTGCAGGTTCTGCGCGCGGATCGCCGCCAGCACCTCGGTCGAGGTCAAGCCGAGATTGGCGAGGCGGTCGGGATCCAGCCACAGCCGCATCGAGTAATCGCGCGCGCCGAAGATCTGGATGTCGCCGACGCCGTCGAGCCGGAGCAACTGGTCGCGGACCTGCAGCAGCGCGTAGTTGGAGATGTAGAGCTGGTCGAAGCTGTCATCGGGCGACAGCATGAACACGACCATCAGGATGTCCGGGCTGTTCTTGCGCGTGGTCACGCCGTTGCGCTGCACCTCCTCGGGCAGCCGGGGCTGCGCGATCGCGACACGGTTCTGCACCAGCACCTGGGCGGTGTCGAGGTCGGTGCCGAGCTTGAAGGTCACGGTGATGGTGAGCTGGCCGTTCGAGGTGGCCTGGCTGTAGAGATACAGCATGTCCTCGACGCCGTTGATCTCCTGCTCGATCGGCGCTGCCACCGTGTCGGACACGGTCTGCGCGGAGGCACCGGGATAGTTCGTGGTGACCACCACCGTCGGCGGGACCACTTGCGGATATTCGGAGACCGGCAGCGTGGTGTAGGCGATCGCACCGACGATCAGGAGCACGATCGACAGCACCATCGCCAGGATGGGCTGGTTGATGGAGAGCCGGCCGAGATTCATGATTTGCCACCGGCCGCGGCTTGGGCGGGATGCGGGCTCACCTTGGCGCCGACGCGGGCGCGCTGCAGGCCATCGACGATCACGCGGTCTTCCGCCTTGAGGCCCTCGCGGACCACGCGCAGGCCTTCGTCGAGCGGGCCGAGCACCACGGGCTTCGCCTCCACCGTGTCGTCGTCCTTGACCACGAACACGATCTTGCGCGACTGGTCGGTCGCGATCGCCGTGTCGGGCAGGAGCAGCGCCTCATAGGGCGCGCTGCCGATGAGCCGCACGCGGCCGAACTGTCCGGGCAGGATCGAGAGATCCTTGTTCGGAACCACCGCGCGGCTGCGCAGGGTGCCGGTCGAGACATCCAGCCGGTTGTCGAGGAAGTCCATCCTGCCTTCGTGCGAGGGCTTGGTTTCGCCGGTCAACGTCACCTCGACCGGATTGGCGGTATCGCGCGAACTCGGCCGCCTGCCCTCGAACCAAAGCCGGTTGTTCCGCAAATAGGTCGCCTCGTCGACGTCGAAATAGATGTAGATCGGGTCGAGCGACACGATCGAGGTGAGCAGGGTCGCGCCGCCCTCGCTGCCCTGCACAAGATTGCCGACACTGACGAGATGGCGGCTGACGCGGCCGGTGAGCGGCGCCAGCACGTGGGAGAATTCGATATTGAGCTGCGCCGCCTTCAGCGCGCCCTCGGCCTGCATCTCGGCGGCGTGGGCGGCCTGCAGGGCCTGGCGGCGCTGGTCGACGACCTGTTCGGAAACTGCACTGGTCTGGACCAGGTTCAGGCCGCGGTCGAGCTCGCGCTTGGCGAGCTCCGCCTTGGCGCGCGCGTCCGCAAGTTGTCCCTCGGCCTGCTTGGCGACGGCCTCGAACGGGCGCGGATCGATCACGTAAAGCAGGTCGCCGGCGCGGACGATGGCGCCATCGCGAAACTCGACGCTGGTGACGAAGCCGCCGACGCGGGCGCGAACCTGCACCTCCTCGATCGCTTCGAACCGCCCGGTGAATTCGTCCCAATCCGTGACCGTGCGCTTGGTCGGCTGCGCCACCGTGACCGCAGGGGCGGGCGTCGCCGCCTGCGGCTGCGGCTTGTCGCCACAACCGGACAATGCCAGGGCCGAAGTTGCCAAGGCAATGAGCAGGCCCGGCGCGCTGACGCTGCGCCGTGAGTGGGCCCTCAAGCTTTCCGTCCTGTCGGTCGCGCCCAAGTCGAACTCTCCCCCTTGAACAGCATAGCCGGCGCGCCCGATGCGCCACTCGGATGCGCAGCCTACACGCAGCGGAGGTCAAAGATGTGACCAGAGGCCAGTCTGTTCAAGAGAAGCGCGGGATCAAGCAAAATCATTGTCCTTTTTTCGTGGCCGCACGCCAACGCAGGCGGCGATTGCCTCCGGAAGCCAACCTCGCGGACGCCGACGGCGCATCTTGGGGCATGACGAGCCGTTCCGGCTCCGTTAGATTGTCGCCAAAGAAAATAAATCTTTCAGGGAGGGTCGGCTCGTGCACCGAGGACGTGTCGTATTTGGCGCGATGGAGGAGGTCGTGTTCGGCCGCCAGGCGGCTGAGGCGATCGTCGAGCAGGTAGCGCGCGTGGCCGCACAGCGCGCCTTCCTGATGGTCAGCGGCACGCTCAACCGCACGACCGACGAAATCGAGCGAATCCGCGCCGCACTGGGGTCGGCCTGCGTCGGCACGTTTGACGCGATGCCGCCCCATACGCCGCGCGCCGCCGTGGTCGAGGCAGCCGAGCAGGCGCGCGCGGCGAAAGCCGATCTCATCGTCACCATCGGCGGCGGCTCGATCACCGACGGCGCCAAGGCCGTGCAGCTCTGCCTTGCCAACGACATCCGCAGCGCCGACGACATCGACAAAGTCCGCACCAGCCACGGCGTAACGCCCCAAATCAATGCACCCAAGGTGCGCCAGATCAGCGTGCCGACGACGATCGCGGGCGGCGAGTTCACGGCGATCGCCGGCATCACCAACGAGAAGAAGCGGGTCAAGGAGCTGCTGACCCATCCCCTGGTGATGCCGCGCGCGGTCATCCTCGATCCCTGGCTGTCCGTTCACACGCCGGAATGGCTGTGGCTCTCCACCGGCATCCGCGCCGTCGATCATTGCGTCGAGGGCATCTGCTCGAACGAATCGCATCCCTATGCGGATGCCCAGGCGCTCAAGGGACTGTCGATGCTGGCGCAGGCGCTGCCGCGGGTCAAAGCCGATGCAGCCGACATCGACGCCCGGCTGGACTGCCAGATCGGCACCTGGCTGTCGACCGGGCCGCTCGCCTCCGGTGTGCCGATGGGTGCGAGCCACGGCATCGGCTATGTGCTCGGCGCCGAATTCGACGTGCCGCACGGCTACACTTCCTGTGTGATGCTGCCGGCCGTGATGCGCTGGAACAAGTCCGCCAATGCCGAGCGGCAGGCGCTGGTCGCCGCAGCCATGGGCCATCCGGGCCAGGACGCCGGCGACGTGCTCGACAACTTCATCCGCGGACTCGGACTGCCGCGCAGCCTCCAGGACGTGCGGATCGGCCCCGAACATTTCGACCATATCGCGGCGCAGGCGATGAAGACGCCGTGGGTTCCGCGCAATCCGCGCACCATCGCAGGGCCCGAACAGGTCCGCGAGATTCTTCTGTTGGCAGCATGAGGGAAGTTTTCCACCGATGTATACCGGCAAGCATGCTTATCTGCGCCCGTTGCAACCCGCCTTCATCATGGCTGCGACGGGCGAGACCGTCACCTATCGCGAGCTCGAGGCGCGCAGCAACCGCCTGGCGCATCTGTTTCGAAAATGCGGCCTGAAGCGGCTGGAGCACTATGCGATCTTCATGGAGAACAACAATCGCTATCTCGAAGCCTGCGGCGCCGGCGAGCGGTCCGGTCTCTATTTCACCTGCGTCAATTCCTATCTGACCGCGGGCGAGCTCGCCTATATCCTCACCAACAGCCAGTCGCGCATCCTGATCACGTCAAGAGCGAAACTCGACGTCGCGCGCGAGGCGCTGAAAGAATGTCCGCAGGTCGAGCTCTGCATCGTCGCCGATGGAGACGGGGAAAGCGAACGCATCGTCGGGCTGCAACAGGCGACCGCCGGCCTTCCTGCGACGCCGATCGAGGACGAAGCGATCGGCACCGCGATGCTCTATTCGTCCGGCACCACGGGGCGGCCGAAAGGCATCCTGCGGCCACTGCCGGAGCAACTGCCATCGCAGCAACTGCCGCTGTTCGATTTCCTGCAGAAACTCTGGCACTACCGCGAAGGGATGATCTATCTGTCGCCCGCGCCGCTCTATCATTCGGCGCCGCAAGCAGCCGTCAACCTCACCATCCGCGTCGGCGGCACCGTCGTGATCATGGAGAGTTTCGATCCCGAGCGCTATCTGCAGCTCATCGAGCAATGGGGCATCACGCACAGCCAGCTCGTGCCGACGATGTTCTCGCGGATGCTGAAGCTGCCGGAAGAGGTGCGGAACCGCTACGACCTGTCGTCGCTCGAGATCGCGATCCACGCCGCCGCCCCCTGCCCTGCCCTCGTCAAGGAGGACATCATCAATTGGTGGGGGCCGATCATCCACGAATATTACGGCGCCACCGAAGGTCTCGGCTTCACCGCCTGCAACACCGAGGAGTGGCTGTCCCATCGCGGCACCGTCGGCAAGGTGCTGCTCGGCGACTTGCATATCCTCGACGAGAACATGCAACCGAGCCCGAAAGGGACGCCGGGCACGGTGTGGTTCAAGACCGCCTCGCCGTTTGAATATTTCAACGACCCCGCCAAGACCAGCGAGGCACGCTCGCCGGACGGCAGCATGAGCACGGTCGGCGACGTGGGGTATGTCGACGATGACGGCTATCTCTATCTCACCGACCGTTCGACCTTCATGATCATCTCCGGCGGCGTCAACATCTATCCGCAGGAATGCGAAAACCTGCTCATCACCCATCCCAAGGTCGCCGACGCCGCGGTGTTCGGCGTGCCCAATCCCGATCTCGGTGAGGAAGTGAAGGCGGTGGTGCAGCCGATGCATGACGTGACGGCGGGGCCTGACCTTGCCGAAGAACTGATCGCCTTCTGCGCGCAATCACTGTCGCGCCAGAAAGTGCCGCGCTCGATCGATTTCGAGGCGGAACTGCCGCGGCTACCGACTGGCAAGCTCTACAAGCGCCTGTTGCGCGACCGCTATTGGGGCAACAAGACCTCGCGCATCGTGTGACGTGGCGCATCGTCCCCGCGTCGCGACGCAGAGCATCGTCGCGGTCGTCCGGAAGATGAAGCGTGATCTCCGCGCAAACGCTTTTGCGTTATCGCGGGGAAAAACCGGTGTCTACTTTTCCGGATCATGCTCTATAGTGTCAATTGTCTGCCAGCTTCGTCGGGAGGCACGCCATGGCATTGCCCGAGCCACGCGAGCCGACGCCGCTACCGGCCCCAAGGCTCGAATTCACGCCCGCAGAGATTGGGGCCCTCGCCCACCTCTACCGGGGCGAGGTCTACCGAAGCACGGTCTGGCGCACGCGCCTCGACAGCTCAACCAACTGGGCGGTGGTCACGACGGGCATTGCCTTGTCGGCCACCTACAGCAGCGCCGAAGCCTCGCCCTTGCCGATGGTCCTCGTCGGCCTGCTTGTCACCGTGTTCCTGCTGTTCGAGGCCCGGCGCTACCGCTACTTCAATGTCTGGCGCGCCCGCGCGCGGCTGCTCGAAACCGATTTCTACGCGCCGATGATCCGAGGCGAACGGCTCACGCCGAATTCGGCCTGGACCGAACTGCTTGCCAATGATTATCGCAATCCGAGCTACCACATCAGCTATGTGCGCGCGATCGGCCGAAGGCTGCGCCGCACTTATGGCTGGATCTTCGCGATCCAGGCCATCGCCTATTACGGCAAGCTCGCGATCCATCCGGTGCCGCTGACCACCCTTGCCGAAGTCTGGGAGCGGGCCGCGATCGGCCCCATTCCCGGTATCCTGGTCGTGCTTGCGGGAGTCCTCTTCCACACAAGCTGGGCAGTTTTCGCACTTGTCACGCATCGCATCGAAACCAACAGCCGACGCGAGCGGCAAAGCCTGATCGCGATGGGGTGATCCACGTCCGCGTTGCTTGATTGCCGCTTTTACCCTAAACCTTGAGCAACAAGAAAATCAGGGAGGATGGCCGATGGACGTGGTCCGGGTGGGTCCGGGATTCGCCGCGGAAGTTCGCGGCGTGACGCTCGACGATGTCGTCAGGAGCAAAGCTGCGTATGCCGCGGTGCGGGCGGCGTTTGAAACACATTCCGTGCTGGTGTTTCGCGGCCAGGACGTGTCGGATGAAAAGCAATTGGCGTTCTCGCGCCGCTTCGGCCCGCCGGAAGTGACGAAAGTCGGTTCCATGGGGACAGGAACGCATTTCGTGGTCCTCTCCACCATCGGTCCTGACGGCAAGGTGGTGCCGCCCGATCATCGCCAGGCGATGCGCAGCAAGGCCAACCAGCTCTGGCACACCGATTCCTCCTTCAAGCGCGTACCGGCGCTGACCTCGATCCTGTCGGGACGCGTCATTCCCGATCATGGCGGTGAAACCGAATTCGTCTCCACGCGCGTTGCGTTCGAACTGCTCGATGAGGGCCTGGCAAAGCATCTCGAAAATTCCTTCGCCTGGCACTCCTACGCGCATTCGCGCGACCAGATCGCGCCTGGCCTTGCGACGCCTGAGGAGATGGCGGTGCTGCCACCGGTGTGCTGGCGCATGGTGTGGCGCAATCCCGCCAACGGCCGCGGCGCACTCTATCTCGCATCGCACGCCTATGCGGTCGAAGGCATGGGCGCCGCCGCCGGCAAGAAGCTGATCGATGAACTCATGGCGGCGGCCACCGCGCCGGGAACGGCTTACTTGCACAAATGGCGGCAGGGCGACGTCGTGATGTGGGACAACCGCGCCACCATGCATCGCGGACGGCCATGGCCGGCGCATGAGCCGCGACTGATGATCCGCACCACGATCTCGGCGACCGCAGCCGACGGTCTCGCCACCATGGGCTTCCCGTCGCCGCAGGCGGCAGAATAGCGGCCCGAATTGCAGCGCCGAATGTCGCAGGCTCGGCATTTCATCCGAATTGCCGATCCTCATGCGCACGACGCTGGTTGCTCAGACGTCCCACCATGGTATCCTCCATGCCAAATCGGCCATAGAGACCGAACCTCGGGAGGAAATGATGCGGAGCGTGCGAGCGCTTGCCGTGGCGGCGTTATGTTGGCTTTCGGCTTACGATGTTTCGCTGGCGGAGGGACCGAAGTCCGGCGGCGTCCTAAGGATGTATCACCGCGACAGTCCGGGCAGCGCCTCGATCCACGAAGGTGCGAGCTATTCCTTCAACGTTCCCTTGATGCCGATCTTCAACAATCTGGTGATTTTCAACCAGCATGTTGCACAGAACAGCGTCGATACGATCGTGCCGGAACTGGCGGAGAGCTGGGCCTGGAGCGATGACAAGAAGAAATTGACATTCAAGCTTCGCAACGGCGTCAAATGGCATGACGGCAAGCCGTTCACGTCAGCCGACGTCAAATGCACCTTCGACCTCCTGATGGGCAAGTCGCAGCAGAAGTTCCGCCAGAACCCGCGCAAGTCCTGGTACGACCAGGTCAACGACGTCACTACCAATGGCGATTACGAAGCGTCATTCAACCTGAAGCGCCCGCAGCCGGCGCTGTTGTCGTTGCTCGCCTCCGGCTACACGCCGATCTATCCATGCCATGTCTCGCCGGCGGAGATGCGCACCAAGCCGATCGGCACGGGTCCGTTCAAATTCGTCGAATTCAAGGCCAACGAGTCGATCAAGCTCACGAAGAACCCGGACTACTTCAAGAAGGGCCTGCCCTATCTCGACGGCATCGAATTCACCATCGTGACGAACCGCTCGACGGCGATCCTGGGCTTCGTCTCCGGCAAGTTCGACATGACATTCCCGACCGAAGTGTCGATCCCGCTCTTGAAGGACGTCAAATCACAGGCTCCCAATGCGATCTGCGTGGTGGAACCGAGCAACGTCGCCACCAACATCATCATCAATTCGTCGGCGCCGCCGTTCGACAATCTCGACATCCGCCGCGCGCTCGCGCTCGCCCTTGACCGCAAGGCGTTCATCTCGATCCTGTTCGAGGGCCAGGCAGACGTCGGCGGCACCATGCAGCCGGCGCCGGCAGGACTGTGGGCGATGCCGAAGGAGATGCTGGAGACGATCCCGGGCTATGGGCCCGACGTCAACGCCAACCGCGAACAGGCGCGCAAGCTGATGCAGAAGGCGGGCTACGGCCCCGACAAGCATCTGCAGATCAAGGTGTCGACCCGCAATATCCCGATCTATCGTGATCCGGCCATCATCCTGATCGACCAACTCAAGACGATCTATATCGACGCCGAGCTCGACGTCGTCGACACTGCGCAATGGTTCCCGAAGGTCGCGCGCAAGGACTATTCGCTCGGCTTGAACCTCACCGGCAACGCGGTCGACGAGCCCGACCAGTCGTTCTACGAGAACTATTCCTGCGAATCCGAGCGGAACTACACCAACTACTGCAATCGCGAGATCGAAAAGCTGTTTGACCAGCAATCGGCCGAGACGGACCCCGAGAAGCGCAAGAAGCTGGTCTGGGAGATCGACAAGAAACTGCAGGAAGACGTGGCGCGGCCCATCATCCTGCACAGCCGCACCGGAACCTGCTGGCAGCCTTACGTCAAGAACGTAACGGTGATGTCCAACAGCTCCTACAACGGCTACCGTTACGAAGACGTCTGGATGGACAAGTAACATCCGGAGCCTAGTGAAGTTGATAGGCTTGTATCCAGGACTGAGCTGCCCTCCCTCTCCCGTTTGCGGGGGAGGGCCGGGATTGGGGTGGCTCCGCGAGTCATTGAGTGGAGAGAGCCCTCACCCGGCGCTACGCCATAACCGAAGCTTCGCTTCGGCGTGTCTCAAGAACGGCCGCCACAGCGGCCTATGCCTCCCCCGCAAGCGGGAGAGGTGAAGTAAAGTTCAAAAGGAGAGTAGCCAGGTGCTAGCCTATATCGTCAGGCGCCTCTTCCTGATGCTCGTGACCCTGTTCGGGATCTCGGTCATCATCTTCGTGCTGCTGCGCATCGTGCCCGGCAACATCGTCGATATCCTGTTCGATGCCGCCGGCTATGTCGATCCCGCCGACAAGGCCAACCTGCAGAAGGAGCTCGGCCTCAGCGACCCGATCGTGGTGCAGTATCTCAAGTGGATCGGCGGCCTCTTGCACGGCGATCTTGGCTATTCCTACGTCTCGGAAAAGCCGGCGCTGCAGGAGATCCTGCCGCGGATCCCGATCACCGCGAGGCTCGCCGGCCTCGCGTTGCTGTTCTCGGCCTCGATCGGCATTCCCCTGGGCGTGCTCAGCGCAGTGCATCAGGGCACGCGGCTCGACTACGCCTTGCGCGTGGTCAGCCTGAGCGGGCTGTCGCTGCCGTCGTTCTGGCTGGGGCTTCTGATCCTGATGGCGTCAGTATCGATGCTCGGCTGGATGCCGATCTTCAACCCGAATCCGCGGACCTGGGCCGAGGCGTTCGCGATCTACTGCATTCCGGCGATGGCCGTCGGCTTCCGCAGCGCGGCTTTGACCATGCGCATCACCCGCTCCTCGATGCTGGAGATCCTGCGGCAGGACTATATCCGCACCGCCCGCGCCAAGGGCGCCTCGGAGGCCTCCGTCAACTACCACCACGCGCTGAAGAACGCGGTGCTGCCCGTGATCACCGTGATCGGCATCGAGGCGGCATTCCTGATCGGCGGACTGATCGTCACCGAGACGGTGTTCAACATCCCCGGCATCGCGCGCTTTTTGGTCGAGGCGCTGCGTTGGCGCGATTACCCGATCGTGCAGAATCTCGTGATGTTCATCGCGGTCGTCGTGGTTGTCGTCAACTTCACGGTCGACATGCTCTACGCCGCGATCGACCCGCGCATTCGCTTTGGAGATTAGCCTTTGGCTGTCATCAACTTTGATGCCGAACTGAAACGCGCCGGCGCTGACGCCACGCATGGCTGGCGGCGGCTGGCGTTCCTTGCGCAGCGTTACCTGCTCGGCACGGTCGGCCTCGTCATCATGGTGCTGTTCGTCGCGATGGCGCTCTCGGCGGATCTGATCAGCCGGTACGATCCACTGGCGGTGGATTCCGCGCATCGGTTGGCGGCGCCTGATGCCCTGCACTGGTTCGGAACCGATTCCTTCGGCCGTGACGTCTGGAGCCGCATCATCTATGGCGCGCGCATCTCGCTCGCGGTCGGTATCGGCTCGACGGCGCTCGGCGCATCGATCGGCGTCATCGTCGGCCTCGCCTCCGGCTATCTCTCCGGCTGGGTCGATCTCCTGTTCCAGCGCATCACCGACATCCTGCAGTCGCTGCCGCTGTTGGTGCTGGCGCTGGTGATGACGGCCGCGCTCGGCCCGTCGCTGCCGAACGTCATCATCGCGATCGCGATTCCCTTGATCCCGACGGTTGCGCGCGTGATCCGCGCCAACACGCTGGCGCTGCGCGAACTGCCGTTCGTGGAAGCGGCCAAATCGATCGGCATGAGCGAAATGCGGATCGCGTTCCGCCACGTTCTGCCGAACACGCTGGCTCCGCTGATCGTGCTCGCGACCGCGCAGCTCGGCTCAACCATCCTGACGGAGGCGTCCTTGTCGTTTCTCGGCCTCGGCATTCCCGAACCCTACCCGTCCTGGGGGCGCATGCTCTCAGAATCTGCCGCCGAATATGTACGCGTCGCGCCGTGGCTCGTGATCTTCCCGGGGATCGCGATCAGCCTGGCTGTGTTCGGCACCAATCTGTTCGGCGACGCCTTGCGCGACATTCTCGATCCGAGGCAGCGCGGCTGATGAGCGGAGCAGGCAAGGGAGAGACGGTGCTCGAGGTGAAGAACCTGAAAACGGTGTTCTTCACCAATTCAGGATTGTTCAGGGCGGTCGACGACGTTTCCTTCAGCGTCCGCCGCGGCGAGACGCTGGCGATCGTCGGCGAATCCGGCTGCGGCAAGAGCGTGACCGCGCTCTCGGTGATGCGGCTGGTGCCGGACCCGCCCGGCAGGATCGTTGGCGGCGAGATCGTGCTCGAAGGCAAAGACCTGCTCGCGCTCGATGAGGAAGCGATGCGCAAGATCCGCGGCAACCGCATCTCGATGATCTTCCAGGAGCCGATGACCTCGCTCAACCCCGTGATGCGGATTGGCGACCAGATCACGGAAGCCTTGCGGCTGCACCAGGACATCAGCAGCAGGGAGGCCTGGAAGCAGGCGGTCGACATGCTGCGCCTGGTCCGCATTCCCGAGCCGGAGCGGCGGGCGCAGGAATATCCGCACCAACTCTCGGGCGGCATGCGCCAGCGCGCGATGATCGCGATGGCGCTGGCCTGCCGGCCGGCGCTGTTGATCGCGGACGAGCCGACCACCGCGCTGGATGTGACGATCCAGGCGCAGATCCTGGCGCTTATGGTCGACCTGCAGAAGAAGCTCGGCACCGGACTGATCCTGATCACGCACGATCTCGGCGTGGTCGCGCAGACGGCGCAGCGCGTGATCGTGATGTATGCCGGCAGGAAGGTCGAGGAAGCAAGCGTCGAGGCGCTGTTCGAGAATCCGCTGCATCCCTATACGCGCGGCCTGATGGCCTCGATCCCGGCGGTGCCCTCGCTCGACGCAAAGGCCGATGTGCGACTGGTCGAGATTCCGGGCATGGTGCCGTCGCTGACGAAACTGCCGACGGGCTGCGCGTTCGCGCCGCGCTGCCGGTTCGCGATCCCGCGCTGTCGCGAGGAATATCCGCCGCTCGGCGATTTCGGCGGCCGGCACCTTGCCGCCTGCTGGCGCGCGGGCGAGATGGCGGAGGCGTCATGACCGAAGCGCAGCCGCTCTTGGAGGTCACCGACCTCGTGAAACATTATCCGGTGCGCGGCGGCGTGCTGCGCCGCCAGGTCGGCACCGTGCATGCGGTCGATGGTGTGAGTTTTGCGCTGGCTCCCGGCGAAACGCTGGGGCTGGTCGGCGAATCCGGCTGCGGCAAGTCGACGGTGGCGCGCAGCGTGCTGCGGCTGGTCGAACCGTCGAGCGGCGAGATCCGGCTGAACGGCGAGGCGATCACGCGCTTGAGCAAATCGGAGCTGCGCCCCTACCGCCGCTCGATGCAGATCGTGTTCCAGGATCCGTTTGCCTCGCTCAACCCCCGCATGACTGCGGGCGACATCGTCGGCGAACCCCTGAGCGTGCACGGACTGGCCTCGGGCGAGCGGAAGCAGGAACGCGTCGCCGAACTGTTCCAGCAGGTCGGCCTGCGACCCGACCAGATGAAGAACTATCCGCACCAGTTCTCCGGCGGCCAGCGCCAGCGTATCTGCATCGCACGCGCGCTGTCGCTCGGGCCGAGCCTGATCGTCTGCGACGAGCCGGTTTCCGCGCTCGACGTCTCGATCCAGGCGCAGGTGATCAATCTGCTGATCGACCTGCAGCGCCAGCGCAACTTCTCCTATCTGTTCATCGCGCATGATCTCGCCGTCGTCGCCCATATCTGCCACCGCGTCGCGGTGATGTATCTCGGCCGCATCGTCGAAATCGCTGACAAGGCCGAGCTGTTCGCCAACCCGCGCCATCCCTACACCCAGGCCCTGCTCGCCTCGGTTCCGGTCGCCAATCCGCGCGTCAAGCGGCTGACGCCTTTGGTCGAGGGCGACGTGCCGAGCCCGATCAACCCGCCCTCCGGCTGCGCCTTCCACACCCGCTGCCGCTACGCGATGGATCGCTGCAAGCTGGAACGCCCGCCGCTGGTGGACGCAGGCGCCAGACATCAGGTGGCGTGCTGGCTGAACGAGGGAACAGGACGCGCGAACTCACCTTAACCGCTGTCATTGCGAGCGAAGCGAAGCAATCCATGTCGCCACGCGCGGAGATATGGATTGCTTCGTCGCTTTGCTCCTCGCAATGACGTGGGGTTAGGCTGCAGCTTCGATCTCGACGACAATCCTTCCCGTCGTCACCTGCTCACCTTCGGCGACGTCGATCGCCGACACCGTGCCCGCGACACCGGCGGTGTGCACGTGCTCCATCTTCATCGCTTCCAATGTCATCACGGGCTGGCCGGCAGCGACCCGTTCGCCCGGTTTGACCAGCACGGCGACGACGCGGCCGTTCATGGCGGCGCGAACCTTGCCGTCGCCATTGGCCCCCGCAGCAGCTTCGGGCGGCGCCAGCGTCAGGTCGCGGACCGAGAGCGTGACGTCGTGATGCAGGATGTAGAGACGATCGCCATCGCGCAGGAATTTCGCGCGCGCCATGAGGCCGTTGGTGCGATAGCGGATCGCGTCGGAACCAAGTTCGTCGATCTCGAAACGATGCTTGTGTCCCGCGACATCGGCGACATAGCAGCCGTCGCGCTCGCGCACGATCTCGACCTCGCGGAGGCCGCGGCCGAGATCGATGCGCAATCCGAGCGGAAACGTCGCCGCGAGCGAGCGGCCGCTCCGCCACGGTGGCGCGTGCGGATTGGTGACATAGAACAGCAGCGCCGCCAGCGCCGCATCCGCGCTCTCGTCCGCGCGCGGCGCCAGCAGCTCGCCCCGATGCGCCGATATGAACGACGTCGTCGCCTCGCCTTTGGCGAAGGCCGGATGGCGCAGGCAGGAGATCAAAAAGCCCTGGTTGGTGGTGACGCCGAAGGCTTCGACCTGCTCCAGCGCGACGATCAGCTTGCTGCGCGCTTCGCGCCGGTCGACGCCATGGCTGATGATCTTGGCGATCATGGAGTCATAGAATGGCGGGATTTCCGAGCCCGATTGCAGCGCATGCTCGACGCGGACGCCGTCCGGCATCTGCCAGCGCGCCATCCTGCCCGATTGCGGCATGAAGTCATGGTCCGCATCCTCCGAGCACAACCGCACCTCGATCGCGTGGCCGGAAAATGTGATGTCTTCCTGCTTCACGCCGAGCGGCTCGCCGCGGGCGACGCGCAACTGCAGCTCGACCAGATCGAGCCCGGTGATCGCCTCGGTGACGGGATGCTCGACCTGCAGGCGCGTGTTCATCTCCATGAAATAGAAATCGCCATTGCCGTCGAGCAAAAATTCCAGCGTGCCGGCGCCCTCGTAGCGAAGCGCCTTCACCGCCTGGACCGCGACCGCCCCCATCCGCGCCCGCAACTCTTCCGACACCGCCGGCGACGGCGCCTCCTCGATCAGCTTCTGGTGCCGCCGCTGCACCGAGCAATCGCGCTCGCCGAGATGGATCGCGTTGCCGTGATGGTCACCAAACACCTGGATCTCGATGTGACGGGGATCGACGATCGCGCGCTCCAGGATGACCGTCGCATCGCCGAACGCGCCCTGCGCCTCCGAGCGCGCGCTGCGCAGCGCATCCGGGAACGAGGCTGCGTCTGCGACCAGCCGCATGCCGCGGCCGCCGCCGCCGGCGACCGCCTTGATCATCACGGGAAAGCCGATGCGCCTGGCTTCCGCCAGCATGATCTCGCCGCTCTGGTCGACGCCCTGATAGCCGGGCACGCAGGGCACACCGGCCTTTTGCATGATCTCCTTGGCGCCGGCCTTGTTGCCCATCGCGCGGATCGCTTCCGGCGAGGGACCGATGAAGACGAGGCCGGCGTCACGGCAGGCTCGCGCAAACTCCTCATTCTCGGCAAGGAAGCCATAGCCGGGATGCACGGCGCCGGCGCCGCTGGCTTTCGCCGCGGCGATGATCGCATCGATGTTGAGATAGGATTGCGACGGCAGCGCCTCGCCGATACGGACCGCGTGATCGGCCTCGCGCACATGCAGCGCATCGCGGTCGGCATCGGAATAAACCGCGACTACGCCATAGCCGAGCCGCCGCGCGGCGCGCATGATCCGCAGCGCGATCTCGCCGCGATTGGCAATCAGGATCCGGTAGAACATCCCGCTCCCTTCACGACTCATGGCCGCGCCACCGAGAACTGCATGCGCTGGGGCGAGCGCGCCTCTGCCTCGCGGCAGATCGCAAGCACCTCTGCAAGAACGCTGCGGGTGTCGCGCGGATCGATCACGCCGTCGTCGAGCACGCGCGCGCTGGTGGAGAATACGTCCATCTGGCCGTCGAACACGCCGATGATCTCGGCCTTCATCGCATCCAGTCTCTCCTTCGGGACCGGCTTGCCGCGCCGCGCGGCGGCGGCTTCGGTGACGATCGCCATGGTCTCGGCGGCCTGCTCGCCGCCCATCACTGCGGTCTTGGCATTGGGCCAGGAGAAACAGAACCGCGGATGGAAGCCGCGGCCGCACATGCCGTAATTGCCGGCGCCGAACGACGCGCCGCAATAGATCGTGATCTGCGGCACGGTCGCAGACGTCACCGCCTGGATCATCTTGGAGCCGTGCTTGATCATGCCCGCCTCCTCATAGGCCTTGCCGACCATGTAGCCGGTGGTGTTGTTCATATAAAGCAGCGGCGTGCGCGACTGGCAGCAGGCCTGGATGAAATGCGTCGCCTTGTTGGCGCCGGGCACATCGAGCGGGCCGTTATTGGTGATGATGCCGATCGCCTGCCCCTCGATGCGGGCATGGCCGCAGATCGTGGCCGGACCATAATTGGCCCCGAACTCGGTGAAATCGGAATCGTCGATGAAGCGGGCGATCGCCTGGCGCATGTCGACCGGACGCTTGTGGTCCATCGGCATGATGCCGAGCAATTCTTCCGCGTCATAGCGCGGCGGCTTGAACGACGCGCGATCGGGCTTGCGCCGGTCCCATTCGAGACCCGCCATGATATCGCGCGCGATGCGGATGGCGTCGCGATCGTCCTCGGCGAGGTAGTCGCCGAGCCCGGAGATCGAGGTGTGCATTTCGGCGCCGCCGAGTTCTTCTTCTGTGGCGATCTCGCCGGTAGCGGCTTTGAGCAGCGGCGGTCCGGCGAGGAAGGCGCGGGTGCGGCCGCGCACCATCACGATGTAATCGGAGAGCCCGGTCTGATAGGCGCCGCCCGCGGTCGACGATCCATGCGTCACTGTGACCACCGGCAGGCCGGCGGCCGAGAGCCGCGCGAGGTTGCGAAAGATGTTGCCGCCTCTGACAAAGTCCTCGACGCGGTAGCGCAGGAGATTGGCGCCGGCGCTTTCGACGAGCTGCACGTAGGGCAGCTTGTTCTCCAGCGCCAGCTCCTGCACCCGCAGCGTCTTGTCGAGGCCATAGGGCTGCAGAGCGCCAGCATCGATGCCGGCATCATTGGCGCTGACCATGCATCGGATGCCGGAGACAAAACCGATGCCGGCAATAAGCCCGCCGCCGGGCACGCTTCTGTCCGCATCCGCGACGTCGAACATGTAACCGGCGAGCGTCGAGAATTCGAGGAAGGGCCAGCCGGGATCGAGCACCAGCGCCACCCGTTCGCGCGGCAGGAGCTGCCCGCGCTTGTGGAAACGGTCCTTTGCCGCGGCAGATGCCCCGCGCGTCCGCTCCTCCAGAGCCCGCATACGGGAGATCAGCGCCAGCATGCCGTCGCGGTTGGCGTGGAATGCGGCGCTGGAAGGCGAGATGGTGTTTTCGATGATGGCCATGGATGAACCTACTCTGTCATTCCGGGACGATGCGCAGCGTCGAACCCGGAATCTGGAGATTGCTGCGCAAGATTCCGAGTTCGCGCTGACGCGCGCCCCGGAATGACGGCGGAGTGTTGGGCTGACATCATGCGCTTTTCGCTTCCGAGAAATATTCACTATACGCTTGCCGCAGTTCGACCTTGCGCAGCTTTCCGGTTGCCGTCATCGGCATTTCGTCGAGGATACGCACCAGTTTCGGCACCTGGAAGCCGCCGAGATGCTGTCGGCAATGCGCGATGATGTCAGCTTCGTCGGCCACGGCACTCGGTTTGAGCTTGACGAAGGCGGAGACGGCTTCGCCCCATTGCGGGTGCGGCAGGCCGACCACCGCGGCGTTCTGCACGGCGGGGTGCGCGAGCAGCGTCTCCTCGATCTTCACGGATGCGACGTTCTCGCCGCCGGACTTGATCATGTCCTTCTTGCGGTCGAGGAACAGGACCTCGCCATTCTCATCGATCAGCGCGAGGTCGCCGGTGTGGTGCCAGCCGAATTTGCGCGCCTCCTCGGTCGCCTTCGGATCCTTGTAATAGCCCATCATCACGTTCGGCCCGCGATGCACGAGCTCGCCGATCTCGCCGCGTGGCAAGAGCTTGCCGTTGTCGTCCATGATCGCGGTCTCATTGACGATCAGCGACTCGCCCCAGTAATTGCCGAAACGCTGTAGCTGCACTTCGGGGCGCGACATCGTGGTCGCCGGATACATCTCGGTCTGGCCGCTGGAGAGCACGAAGTTCGGGCAAAGGTCGGCGATGGCGCGTTCGAGCAGCGGCTTGCCCATCGGCGCCATGGTGTAGATGCAGCACCGCAAGCCGGAAAGATCGAACTCCCGCCGCCGCGGATGGTCGAGGATCGCCTGGTACATCAGCGACAGCCCGACGAAGACGGTGAGCTCGTCACGGACGATCGCCTCCATGCAGACCACGGGATCGAAGCCGCGCATCAGCGCCATGCGGCCGCCGACCGAGAGGTAGCTGAGCAGCAGCACATGGCCGGCGCAATGGAACAGCGGGAATTGCCCGGTGATGCCATCATCGCGGGAGAGCTGCATCTCGATGCAATTGCTCATCACCGCCATCACGACCGCGAGATGGCAGTGCATCGCGCCCTTCGGCCGGGAGGTCGTGCCGGAAGTGTAGATGATCATGGCGAGATCGCGGTCGTTGATCTCGATCTCGGGCTCGATGTCGGACTGGCCTTGGATGAGATCGTTGAAATTTTCGAGGCCGGTTGCCGCGACTTTTCCGGCGAGATCGATCGCGACCATCTCAATGCCGCGCTGCTCCAGCGCCGCGCGCCGCTCCGCTTGCGCATGCAGATTGTCGTCGATCAGCGCAAAACGAACCTCGGCATGGCCGAGGATGTAGTCCGTGTCCGACGGCCCGAGCATGGTGTTGATCGGGACCCAGACCAGGCCCGCCCGATGAATGCCGAACAGCGCTTTGACGAATTCGATCGAGTTGTTGCAGATGGTCGAGATCTTTTCGCCCGGCTTCAGGCCGCGCTGCACGAGGTAGTTGGCAAAGCGATTGGCGTCGCGTTCGAGTTCGGTGAAGGTGACGCGACGCGCGCCGTCGGTCAGCGCGACGCGATCCGGAAAGCGTCGTGCTGCACGCTTGAGGAGATCGCCGATCGCCACCCGGCCGATCTGCCCCGGACCCGGCACGCCGCCGGTCGCAGTTAGATCGCTCATGCTCCGCCTCTCTTGTTGTCTTGCATCGGCCGCGCCCAACATTCCGTCATTGCGAGCGAAGCGAAGCAATCCATGGCGCCACGAGTCGAGAGATGGATTGCTTCGCTTCGCTCGCAATGACGGCAGGTGGTCACGAACCTAACGTTTCACCCCGAACATCTGGCGCGCCTCGGCCGGGCTGGCGATCTCGCGCCCGGCGCGGCGTGCGCAGGCGGCGATCTCCTCGATCAATTGGCCGTTGGAGGTCACCTTGGTGCCATCAGCCAGATAGAAGGTGTCCTCCAATCCGGTGCGCAAGTGTCCGCCGAAATCGGCGGCGCGCTGGTGCAGCGGCCAGATCTCCGCGCGGCCGATCGCGGTGACCTGCCAATGCGCGTCCGGCGCCTTCAGCTTCAAGAGGATCGGCAGCAATTCCGGATCGGCCGGCATGCCCGAGGCAACCCCCATCACGAAATTATATTCGAGCGGGCCCGAATACATGCCGGTCTGCCGGTACATGCCGACGCAGCGCACGATGCCGACGTCGAAGCATTCGAATTCGGGAATCGTGCCGGCGTCCCTCATGACGTCGAGATAGTCCTGCACTTTCTCGACCGCGTTATCGAACAGCATCGGCGGCCACGCCCAGGTGTTGTCGGCCTTGACCTTCAGATAGTTCAGCGAGCCGGCGTTGCAGGCAGCAATCTCGGGCCTGGTTTCACGGACGCAATCGAGCGCGCCCTGATAGTTCGGGCCCGAAGTGCCCGTGGTGTGATTGATGATGACGCCAGGACAGGCCTCGCGGATCGCCTGCTGGATCTCCTTGCTGACGCCAACCTCCCAGGAGGGCAGATGGCCCTTGCCGGGCGCCTGCTGGCGCAGATGGATATGCATGATGCTGGCGCCGGCGTTGAAGGCCGCCCTGGCCTCGCGCGCCATCTGTTCCGGCGTCACCGGCACGTTGTGCTGTTTTGGATCAGTCAGCACGCCGTTCAGCGCGCAGGTGATAACGGCCTTCTCGCTCATGCATCCAGTCCAAGGTGTTTGAATGGCTCGGTTTTTTGCATGATGCGGGATTTGGCCCGGGCCCTCTTGCGTTGACTGGCTATTGCCACGGGCAGGCCGATCGCCGTGGCAATAGCGCGCATGGAGGTTTGCTCTGAATCAAACCCGGCCGCCCCGGCGGGGCTATGAGTTTCCTTAAACTGGGAGATACGACATGGCCTACAAGGACCTACTCTTGACGCTCGCGAGCTACCCCGAGACGACACCGCCGTCGGCAATCGATCTTGCGACCGATTTCGCCGCCGCGATCGGCGCGAAGATTTCCGCGATCGCCTGTGAGATCCGCGTCGCCGTGCCCGGCAGCTTCCTGAGCCCGGCGCTGCTCGATGTTCCCGGAATCGCCGCAACCGATGAAAAGAAATCACGCCTTCAGGCCGAGGCCTCGCTCGCCACGTTCCAGGGCGCCGCAGAGAAGCGCGGCGTCTTCGAGGAGCGTATCCTGGAGCGCTGCCTGACATCCGAACTGCGCGAACTATTGGTCGACTATGCGCGCCTTCGCGACCTCACCATCATTCCCGTCCAGGATGACGCGCTGTTCGGCGCCTGGAATGCCGAACCTGTCATCTTCGAGTCCGGGCGCCCCGTCCTGCTGCTGCCGCAAACCAGCCGCAAGCCGTTCGCGCTGAACACGGCAACGGTCGCCTGGGATTTCAGCCGTCCGGCCGCACGCGCAGTCGCGGATGCCTTGCCGCTGCTTGCGCAGGCCAAGCGCGTTCACATCGTGACGGTGACCAATGAGAAGCGCATCGACACCAAGCGGTCCGGGCCGGAACTTGCGAAGCATCTCGCCCGTCACGGCGTCGAGGTGATGCTCGATACTGTCGATGCCGGAGGCCGCACGGTCGCGCACGCACTGGAGGCCGCGCTGACGAGCCATGACAGCGACCTTCTGGTCATGGGCGCCTTCGGCCATTCCCGCTTCCGGCAATTCGTACTCGGCGGCGCCACGCTCAGCATGATGTCGCGGCCGCCGCTGCCCGTGCTGCTGTCGCACTAGCGTGCCACGTCGCCGAAACCGTAGCCCGGGTGGAACGGAGCGCAACCCGGGATCCGCGCAGATTGCTCCCACCGTCCCGGGTTGCGCTCCGCTCCACCCGGGCTACGCGTAGGTCATGACGCGGCTGCCGCCGTGAACGATCCGCTGCTGTGATAGATCGCCAGATCGCGCGAGCCGGAGAAGATCGCGCGCGGCTTCAGGCCGTAGAAGCGGCGGATCGAGTGGCTGAAATGGGTGGAATCGGGATAGCCGATGTCCTGCGCGAGATGAGCGAGGTTGATATCCTGGTTGGCGAAATGCAGCAGATGCCGCGCCCGCTTCCAGGCCCGGAACGAGCGGAACGAGATTCCGGTCTCCTCCTTGAACAGATGCAGGAAGCGCGAGGGCGACAGCGAGGCGTCCGCGGCGCAGTCCGCCGCCGTCACCGGCTCGCCAGAGAATTTGCCGATGCGCGCGATCGCCCGCACCACGCGCGGATCAAGCACACGCTGCGGCAGCGCCTGGCCGAAGCACATGATGTCGAACTCGGCATTCGAGAGGTCATCGCTATATTGCCGCCGCGCCAGCGCGGCATAGGCGGCACGAATGCGGTCGGCGAAGACCTGGCTTTCCGCGCCCATCAACTGCCTTGCATACGACTCGAGCGCGCCGACGCGGACGCTTTCGGGCTCGATGGCGACGCAGATCGCCGAGCGATAGTCGCTCGCGATCGTGTGGCGCAGGTTCGGCATGGTCACGACGAGGTCGCCATAGGACTCGCGGCCGTCGCTGGTCGCAAGGTGCAGGCCGCCTTTGATGGCGACATAGACATGGAACGCGCCCGGACAGCGCTCGCGCGGGCGGCCGAGCAGTCCGGCATAAAACACGCGCTCCGGCGTGATCAGCATCAAATGGCCAACTTCACGGGCCTGGTCGTCCATGGCGGTTCCTCCTCGCACGGCTCTTTCGGCCGTTGCGGCTCCAACCATAGCCGAAATCTGGCTGAAGTCACCGTTACAAAGCGGTGCTTGAGATGCTTCACCTCTCCCGCTTGCGGGGGAGGTCGGCGCGGAGCGCCGGGTGGGGGTCTCTCCGCTCAATGACTCGTGGAGACACCCCCACCCCAGCCCTCCCCCGCGAGCGCAGGGCTATCGCATATGGCTGAGGAGCTGCATGAGGAAAGCATCGTCCCAGCCGGCACGTTTGATCTTGAGACGGATGGATTTGCGATCGGGGTGGGTTCGCAGGAGATTGAGGGCGAGCCGACGCAGAATGGCCAAGTTCTCCGGCGCATGATCCTTTCGCGCGCGATTGCCGTCTTCGGCGAAGTGGACGTCGAGCACCCAATGGAGCTGGTTCTCGATGGCCCAGTGGCTGCGCGTAACGTGGAGCAGCCGTTTGGGGGAAATGTACTTGGACAAGAGATAATGTCGCACGACCGGCGCATCGGCAGGCCGGCC
>NZ_AUEZ01000077.1 GCF_000426245.1 Bradyrhizobium sp. Ai1a-2
CAGCGTCCCCTCCTTGAGGGATTTCGCCCGCTCCTTGACCTGGTCGAGATCGAAGTAGCGCGAATTCTTCACCCGCAGCCGCCCGACCTTCATCTCCGTCACCTTGAGAATGACGACCCCGCGCAGCGCATTCTGCGTCGGCACCGACACGCTGACGGTCTGGTAGCCCTTGTCGCGATAGGCCTTCTCGAGCGCGGCGCGCGCCTTCTCGACATCGTCGGCGGACTTGCCCGGACCGAGGAACGGATAGATCGCCTCCTCGACCTCGATCTGCGGCAGCTTGTCGGCGCCCTGGACCGCGAAGTCGTCGATGTCAAACCGCTGCGCAGGCGCAGCGCTCGGCGCCGCCGCTCCATCCGGCGCAGCCGCAGTCGCACCGTCCGCATTGACAGGCTGCTTCGCGGCGGCCGCATTCGCCGGCTGCTGCGCGCCTTGCGGCGCCGCGCCCGCCTCACCCCACGTAAGCGCGCAAAGGCCGCCGGCGATCACCGACAAGACAGGCCTCAGGCCGAGCAACACCGTTCGGGCGGACGCAGGTCCGCCGCGCTTATAACCGATCTCAGATTGCACGGGGGCTCGCTCGTCTCCTGGGCACGCGCATGACGGCACGGCAGAATGCCGCGCTCATGGTGCCTTACTTCAACAGACGACCGAGCCTGAACGGGACTGAATCAAAGTCTTAAGAAATTTTTGCGCGCGACCCGCGATTCGCGGACAGCGTGTGCGATCCTGCGGATCACCGGCGAAGCGCGCAGCGCAAATCACGCGCCGTCCGGCTTTACCGGCATCGTCCCGGTCGTGATGCTATTTCAGATTCAGCGTGAGGCGCAGGCGCAGGGGCTGCAGCATTTCCGGCGGCGGTGGCTCCCCGACGTTGCCCCGCGTGAGGATCTTCCGCAGGTCAGCGTCGGCCTGTGCGTTGTTGAGCGCGGGGAAGGTCACCTTTTCGACCGTGCCGTCGGGGTTCAGCCAGGCGCGCACCTCGAGCATCTGCGGCGGTCCGTCCTCCTTTCCCCGGTGTTCGCGAAGATAGGCCCGGAAACGATTGCAGACCTCGTCGTCCGCTCCCATCCAGTCTTCGAAACGAAACCTGACCAGCTTGGCGAACTGGGTCCAATGCGGCGGAGCCTTGCTTGCGTCGCGATACTCTTGCGACCGCACCGGCGCTGAAACCAGCGTCAGCGAAAACACCGCCAAGATAGCAGTCGCAGCAGCGCAACCGGCTATCCTGGATACGGAACGATCCGGCGAACCGCGACGCACCGGGACCGGATGCGATTGAGAGCCCATCTGCGACATGCGTCTCGCCTCAATTCTGCAAACACGTGACCCGCGCTGAGATCGAGGCCGCCCGGCTGGCTCGCGACGTGGTGGCGACGATCTGGGATCGATCATCTTCTGCGACACGAACCCCCTTGGAGGCCAGGAAACTCTTGGCATCCCCTGCCCCCACCGCGACCACGCGGCTCGATCCGGTCCTGCGGCTTATGATCCCTTGTACCAGGCCACGACTGTCCAGCACCGGCGCACCGCTGGCGCCGAAAGTGACATCCGTATCTATCATCAGCGACCCCGACTGGCTGCCTGGGCTGCCCGCGACGGTCGCGTTTGCAAACAGGCCTCGGTTTGTCGCCAGCTTATCGTAAGCCGAGGCAAACACCATGTCGTTGGTGCTCACGCCGACCGAATTCGGGAAAACCGCCGACAGCCCCAAGGTCTTCGTCACCTTGATCAGCGCGAGATCCGTGCCGGGCGACAAGGCCACGAGCTGCGCCGCCAGAGCCCGTCCCTCCTTGAAGACAATGAGGCGCGAGCAATCTTCCGCCGCATGACGGGCGGTCAGCATATTGCCCTTGTCGTCGACAAAAAAGCCGGTACCGGTCTTTTGGCGGTTAGGCACCGTAGGCTCTTGCGTCCGCGCCAGTGGCGAAACCTCAGACCGCTGCTGATGCGGCGTGAAATGCCCGACCACCCAGCCGATGTCATTGGCCTCAGCGCGCCAGGCGGCCGCCGTTGTCAGCCCCAGCAATCCGAAACCGACCGCAATGCCTCGGATGACGGTGACCAACTTGCGACACCGGTGCACGCCATCCGCATGTCGCGGCTTGATCATTGAATCCTCACTATCCTGAAGTTTGTCTGGCAGACGCGTCTTGTCGAACAATTTGTCGCGGGGGACATGCAGTCCGTTCAAGACGCTAGCTCAGCAACACAATGCCTCCCGGCAAAGATCGCGCCGTGGCGCCGAACAGGCCGTGGGCCTGAGCGATGAAGTCGTCCAGGTGATCGAGATGGAAAGTGCCCGAAATCATCCGGTGCCCAAGCTGCTCGTCCATAACGACAATCCTGCCCGGCCGGTAGCGGTTGATCTCTTCGACCAGTCGACCGACCGGCCAGTCGCGGACGATCAGAAGACCGTTTCGCCAGGCGTTCGCCTGCTCCAGATCGGCTTGCGATGCGCGTCCCAGCCCCGCCTCGGCCGAATAGGATATCTGCTGCTCCCCTGAAATGGAGATGCGCTGTCCCTTCGATTCAACTTCGACGTCGCCTTCAATACACGACACCGAGACGGTACGATCGAGACATCTGACATTGAAATTGGCACGGCGCGCCGTAACACGCCCTCCGGCGGCATCAATGACAAGCGGCACAGGCGCGTCGCGCTCGGCCTGGACGGCAGCCTCGCCCGAAATCAGTTCGATACGCGGAGCGCCCTGCTCGGATCGTACGGCGATGCTTGTCTGCGTGTTGAGCGTCAGCGAGACATTGTCGGACAAGGCGATATTGCGCCGCTCGCCCTTGGCGGTCCGATAGTCCGCCGACAGTTCTTCGAACGATGGCCAAAGCCCCATCGGCGGACGGACGACGACGTATGCGCCTGCCACTGATGCAGCCGCCATCGCGCCCCCGATCAGCGCCCGGCGGCTGAGCCTGTCGCGCGCGTTACGCGGACTCCTGCGTTCAACGCTCACAAGCTCCGATTCGCTGGCGAGCTCGCGGGTGGCATCGCCGAAACTGCGCCACAGCCTCACGGCATCGCGGAAGGCGGCCTCGTGTTCGGCGCTGCGCTGCCGCCAAAGTCCCAAAGCGGCCGCATCTTCTGCTGTCGCCGAGCCCGAGTGCAGGCGAATAACCCACGCAAGCGCCTGCCGCAACAGCGGGTCCAGCTCGGAAGGAATATCGTTGCCTGCGGTCAAGGCCAATCGCTCTTTGCTGTTTCTCCCGCCGGATGATTCCGGCGCACCCGAAAAATACCGCGCCCTCTTGTTCTATAGACGATTGGCGCAAAGGAAGACTGAATCGAAAATCCAAGCCAACTGCACTTTCAAGCTCTTTGTCGCTATAGAAAGTGCATCTTGCAAAATTTTTCTTGAAGATTCGCCGTCCGCGCAAGCATTCAACCGTGCGCATCGGAAAAATGCCTCCAAACGGCCTGACAAGCACGTCCCTTGCCGAGATGCAAGCTAGAGTATCTTCGGTTCGGATTGAGTCAGAACCGAAGCTCCAGATTCCAGTTTTGTCGCATTTTCTGCGCAGATAAAACTTGATTGCTGGGCGAACCGGCGTCCACTTCGCTCGAAAACGCGCTAGTCGCTGGCTTTCGACTTCGGACGTGGCCCGAGGCGCCGGAGAACGCTGCGGCCGAGCCGACGGCTGAGATGCTCCATGGCGTGCTGCAGGTCGAAATCGACCGTGCGCACATTGATGCCAAATCGAGTGGCGATCTCGCGGTGGGGGAGATGATCAAGATGGGCTGCGATAAACACGTCGCGCCGGCGGGCGGGCAATTCCGCGAGAGCCTTCTGAAATTCCGTCAGTTCGATGCGCGCCTCCGTCACCATCGCCGGGTCCGGACGGTCGTCGGGGATGACGTCCATGATCGCCGCGATGTCCGCGGAGTTCAGCAAGTGCCGATCGCTTTTGCGCCGATCCTTGGCGACGTTCAACGCGGTACGAAAGAGATAGTCGACGGGGCTGTGAATCGGCACCGCATCGGACACGCGATCGACCCGCAGAAACGCTTCGTGCAACGCCTCGCGCGCGAAATCCGAGGAGCCAAGGCAACGCGTCAGACGCTTGGCCAACCCCTCGTAATCAGCTGCGACTGTCTCTCGCAGAGATTTACTGTTCGAATCAGACACTTACGAGCCCCGCAACGCCACGCTCTGCGTTTCGCAGATCGCGGTCAGTCCCACTATTGTCCCTATCGGCCGAGGATGACACTCGCGTGACGGACAATCGTCACTTGCAAGCTGTTCGGCGATTGCGGCAATCCAATCACAGGGCCGAGAATATTAAGATACCGCGGCCATCCAGCCGATGGCCTTGGCAACGGCTGCGCCCTGGGAATCGTTCGATCGCCGCAGCATCGAGTAAGGTGTCGCCGGAGCGCGAGGCAACCCTTTATATCTGTCGCACGACGGGCCGGAATTTCGAACGAAGTGGACACCGGTTCGCGTGAAGAAGACGCGTCAAACAAGAATCTACAACTTCGGTCCTGATCGAATCGGACTGAAGACGTTCTACAGCGCGTGGATCGAGATCATGAAGCGGATCGGGAGCGGCATGTTGGGTGGCGCCTGCTGACTCAACACCAGGCCGCGTAAGGTCTCGGCAATCGAGCTATCCCGGTCAAGGTCGCCTGTCGAACCGTCGAGCTCGGCCCTGTCCACGATTCGCGAGGACGGCGTCACCCACAGTTTGACCGCGACCCGATATTCGCCCCGCCTGGTCCGCCCGCCCTTCTTGAGGGCCTTCTGAATGTCCGATTGTACGAGGCCGATATACTCACCTAGATTGCGATCGGAAGCATCGCTCGCGCCGCGAACACGCAGCGTTCCGAGCGTTATATCCGCGGAGACCGGAGGATGGATGGGCGGCTCGTCGGGATCCGGCGAGGATGCCGGCGCCAGCGTCACGGCGTTGGACCGGCTATAGCGAACCCTCAGGTCGGTATCGGCCAAAAGCATTAGCAACGCCACCTGCGGCGTGAACTCGCCGTTGACCGGCAGCGAACGGAGGCCGAACGCCGAGGCCGTCTCAAACATCACCTGAACGCCGGCCTGCTGGCTGTACGCCTGCAGGGCGTCGATCAGCGGCTGCGCCGGGATGTTAAACGTCATGAGGCCGACCGGCGGCTTCCGCTCGTTTCCGGATGCGACGGTAACCCCTACCAAAATGACAAGCACCGCCGCGATCTTCGCCAAAGTCCAGGCGCGGAGGCGAGGCAAGCTCGTCCTCAGCCGGACCGCACGGGACGAAGCGATTTGGCCAATACGTACCATCACTGACAACCGAGCCGTCTCGTCGGCTCCTTCCACGGAGTGTGTTCGATTTCGCGGGAGGGATCGCGGAGGTCGCGCCATCCCTGAACCCCTCAGATCGTACCTTCCCATGTCAGCCATATGACAGATCGGCCTGACGCAGTCATCGGCCCGCTCTTGGCATCCCCAGTCGATACGGCCGCCGTCCCAATTGGCGCAGGCCTCGCAGGTATGCTCGCCCTCCGTGTGCGGCTTCCATGGGATCGAGGCCGTGAAGAAATCTACTGTGCCGTCGACCGTCGCAGCACGGAGCCCTCGGGGCGCCGGCGCCGTCGCAAGGGTGCTTGCAGAGATGGTCGGGACGACGATGGACGAAGTGACCTGATAGGTTTCGCGAGCGGAGTTCAGCGGGTGTGAAGGTCACATAGGATTTACCGTCAGTTTCGTACGCGTGCTTTTGAAAGCGCCGCCCACTTTCCCATTTGCACCTATGTGAGCTGCGAAGCGCTCCGACATATCGAACGGATCGAAGGTTGCCTCGCAAAAGCAGGTGTCGGCGCCGGCGTGCCGCGCACGCGCACACTATCGTGAGGATCGAAGCATGATGCAGATCGCGGTGGCCTACACCAGTTCCACAGTCGAAACCGAAGCGGTACCGGTGGTTGCCGTCCGTCGGCACGCCATTCATGAAATGCTGGTGCCGTTTTCGGTCGCCTACCTGATTGGCGCCTTCGTCACCGATCTCGCCTATTGGCGAACCGCCCTCGTGATGTGGGAGAGATTTTCGGTCTGGCTGATCGCCGCCGGCCTGGTGCTCGCGGCGCTTGCAGCCATCGCAGCCGTGATCGATCTGCTGATCGGCAGGCAGAGGCCGGCCTGGTTTCGCGCACTCACCTATGTCGTCGCGATCGTGCTCTCGATCGTGAATGTCCTCGTTCACAGCCGCGACGGCTACACCGCGGTCGTGCCGACCGGCCTCGCGTTGTCGGGGCTCGTCACGATCCTCCTGCTGTTCATGTTGGTGGGAGGCTGGAGCTTGACCCACAGCGATCTCGCGGGAGCAGCCGAATAACCAGCCTGCTCAATCCTGCACGTACGGCGAAGCTGCCGCGCTTTGCCATCGTGGCTGTTCTCGCCGCCGCTACCTTGGCTCTCGCCGGCTGTGACGACAGTGGCGGCAACCCTGCAAGGCAGATCGGCGCCCATCCATACTTGCCGGAGGTGCAGGAATATCTGCTGCCGCCGATCAGGATTGCGCGGCCGGTGCCGTGGGGTAGCGAAACGCCGAAGGTGGCGGAGGGATTGCAGATCCGTGCATTGGCCACGGGGTTCGAACATCCGCGATCGCTCTACGTGCTTCCGAACGGCGACGTGCTCGTGGTTGAAAGCAATGGCCCGAAGGCCCCGGTCTTCCGGCCCAAGGATCTCATCACCGGCTGGGTGCAATGGTTCGCCGGCGCCAAGGCGCAGGATGCAAATCGCATCACGCTGTTGCGCGACACCAATGGCGACGGCATTCCCGATGTGCGCACCGTATTTCTCGACCACCTCAACTCGCCGTTTGGCGTTGCGCTGGTGGGCCACGATCTCTACGTCGCAAACACGGATGCAATCGTCCGGTATCCGTACGAGGACGGACAAACCAGCATCACCGCCACAGGCACCAAGCTGACCGATCTTCCCGGTGGTCCAATCGATCATCACTGGACCAAGACATTGTTGGCGAGCCCCGATGGCACGAAGCTCTATGTCGGTGTGGGCTCGAACAGCAACATCACCGAGAATGGCATCCAGGCCGAGTATGAGAGAGCAGCGATCTGGAAAATCGACCGCGCGACCGGCGCGCATCGCATCTTCGCCAGCGGCGTGCGCAATCCCACGGGACTGCAGTGGGAGCCCGAGACCGGCAAGCTCTGGGCCATCGCCAACGAACGCGATGAGATCGGTCCCGATCTCGTGCCGGACTATCTGACCTCGGTGCAGGACGGCGGCTTTTACGGCTGGCCTTACAGCTACTATGGCCGGCATCTCGACCCACGCGTCGAGCCACAACGCCCCGACCTCGTGGCCAAGGCGATCGAGCCCGACTATGCCCTGAGCTCTCATGTGGCTCCACTTGGCCTCGCCATGTACACGGGCAACAACCTTCCGGCGCAGTACCATGGAGGCGCGTTCGTCGCCGAGCATGGAAGCTGGGACCGAACCCCGCTCAACGGCTACAAGGTGGTGTTCGTGCCGTTCAGCGACGGCAAGCCATCCGGTCCTGCGCAGGACGTCGTCACCGGATTCCTCAACGCGAACGATCGCGCGCACGGCAGGCCAGTTGGCCTGGCGATCGATCGGGCGGGTGCATTGCTGATCGCCGACGATGTTGGAAACACGGTTTGGCGGGTGTCCTCCACGAACCCGGCCGCTCAACCGAAGTCAGATACATAAGCCGCTCGCAGCGTTTCGAGCGAAGTGGACACCGGTTCGCGTGAAAGAATCCAGAGCTTCGGCTCCGATTCGATCAAAACCGAAGCCCTAGAGGAGCCCAAGGAGCGAGGCAGAGCCGGGCGTCGTTTGCAACGCGACGCCCGGCTCCGCCATCACCGGGCAACGCGTGGCCGACAACCAATCGCGGGATCGAGATCGCACGCATTTTGCGAATTCGCACGCCTGCCTCACCTTCTCAATCCAACGTTACCCTTCGTGAGCCCGCTTGAGCGCGAGCGCGGCAAGCTCACCGATTTGTAAGCAACGTTCCCTCAATCGGACGTGAAGCGATTAAACGCCTGTTTAGTGGCTCTGCCGACCACGTCTGGCCTACGTTGAACGGGTAGCAAACTCGAAAACGTGAGTGTGATCGCCATGAACAGCTCAGTCCAGGTCGTTAGTCCCGACCGCTTCGACCTTGGCACGACACAAACTCCGGGCTCGGAACGTCGTGCCGCGATCGATCCGGCGCTCGGTATCCCTTCGGCGATGTGGGGCGGGCTCTTCGAGGTCAAGCCGGGATCACGCACCGGTATTCACCATCACGGAGAGCAGGAAACGATCGCATTCGTCCTTTCCGGCGCCTGCGAGATCCGCTGGGGAGTCAGCGGAGAGTTCGTTGCCTACGCAAAGGCCGGCGATTTCATCCATGTTCCGGCCTTCCTGCCGCACATGGAAAGCAATCTCTCGAACGAGCGGCCGTTCCGCTGGGTGGTCGTGCGCAACACGCCGACGCCAATCGTCGTCAATCTTCCCGACGCGGTCTGGCCCGGCGCGGACGCCGTGCGGCCAACCGAGGTGATCTAAGATGTGCGTTTCTGCAAAAACCGTCGCTCTCGAAAGACCGATGCGGCACCCGCCCTTAATTATCGTACGGGCTCGACACAGCTCGGGCCACGACCGGCACTCGACGCAAAGCGTCGCGCGCAACAACTGACGGAACCTTTACGATGGAACAATACTCCCTACTGGACGCGGAACAGGAACAACAATTTGCTCGCCGTTGGCACGAATTGGGCGACCAAGCTGCGCTGCATGCGCTCGTCAAGAGCCATCTCAGGCTCGCGGCCAAGGTAGCGCGCCATTATCGCGGATACGGCCTCCCGCTCGCCGATGTCATCGCCGAAGCCAATGTCGGCCTGGTCGTTGCCGCTCAGCGCTTCGAGCCGAACCGTGGCTCGCGCTTTTCGACTTACGCACTATGGTGGATCAAGGCGAGCATCCACGAATACATCCTGCGCTCCTGGTCGCTGGTCAAGATCGGAACGACCGCCGCTCAGAAGAAGCTGTTCTTCCGCCTCAGGAGTGAGATCAGGAAGGTCTCGAACAATCGGACCACGCTCACGCCGGAGATTGCCAATACGGTCGCCGAGCACCTGGGCGTCACCGCTGCCGACGTGATCGAGATGGACGGTCGGCTGCGCGGCGACTTCTCCCTGAACAAGCCGATGGACGACGATGGACAAACCGCGGAATGGGAGACGATGCTGGTCGATGATTCCCCGGACGCCGAAGTGATCCTGGCGGAGCGGGATGAAACGACCCAGCAAACGAGCGCACTCTCGGCCGCGCTCAAGGTGCTGACACCGCGGGAGCGGCAGGTATTCGAGGCACGGCGCCTCACCGACAATCCGCCCACGCTCGCAGAACTCGCCAGCCGGCTGGACATTTCCCCGGAGCGCGTGCGGCAAATCGAAAACCACGCCTTTGAAAAAGTGAAGCGTGCAGCCGTCGGCTATCTGAGGACCGATCGATTGACGCCCGATGCTGTGGTGAACGTACCGCCGCCGCAACGCGAGCGCCTACCAAGGAACAAGCAGGGTCATGAAGAGATGCGCGCGGAATACGAAATGCTGAGCTAGTGGTGCGTTGAGATCTTCATTGTCCCTGCGAGACACGGAGGCCGTGGCATGCTCGCAAAGATGAGGCGCTTCTCGATCGGTGCCGGGTTGATCCTCTCACTCTACGCACCCTTCTTCGTTCAGGCATTTGCCGCCCCGGCTTCACAGGGCATCTCGAGCGCCGGACCTGCCACGTCCCAATTTCGGCCCGGCGATCTTGTCCGCCTGCGTTTAGGTGGGTCATTGATGACGGTGGACACAGTCAAAGACGATCAGGTCGACTGCTTCTGGACCGACGGCAGCGGCCAGACCAACAACGCGACCTTCCCCGTCCAGGTCCTCCGAAAATTCTGATCGCGTTGCGTCCATGATGGGCACCGCGAAGAGCGATCAGAGCTAGCGCACGTCCGGTCGCGGGTCAGGAACGAAGCTCTCGCGGTTCGGCATCTTGATGGCGGCGAGCCTATTGGCGTCGAGCACAGCGTCCGGCGGAACGAGGCCGTTGAGATGGAGGATGTAGGCGGAGACCGCATAGACATCCTCGTCGCTCAGCGACTGCGGCGCGTTCTGCGGCATGGCGCGGCGGATATAATCGAACAATGTCGGCGCATAAGGCCAGTAGCTGCCGACGGTGCGCACCGGCTTTGCGCTCGCAAGCGTGCCCTGCCCGCCGGCCAGGCGGTCGCCGACACCGCCCTGCCCGTCGGCGCCGTGGCAGGCGGCGCATTGTTCGCTGAAGACCACGCGGCCGCGCTCGACGCTGCCACTGCCCGGCGGCAGGTTCGATCCGTCATGGCCGATGTCGATGTCCCAGCCCTTGATTTCCGCCGGCGTCGCCGCCCGTCCGATATGAAAGCGCTCCTCGGCCTGCGCGGCAACGCCGAGCCCGCCGATGACAGCGGCGAGCAGCGCGACATGCGACCTACGCCAGCGCATTGCTCACCTCCCCATTGGCGGTGATGCGCCACGGCCAGATCGCGTTGTTGTGGTAGAAATGATTGACGCCGCGAACCGCGAGCAGTTCGGCGAGCGTCGGCTGCACATAATCAGTCTCGTCGATTGCGCGGCTCTGGATCACGGCGGGAGTGCCGTCCCACTGCCACGGCAGCCGGAAGCGGGTGAGCGCACGGGTCAGGACCGGCTCCTGAAGTCTAGCCACCTGCCAGCTCTTGCCGTCGTCGAGCGAGACCTCGACGCGCTTGATCTTGCCGCGTCCGCTCCAGGCGATGCCGGAAATCTCGTGGAAGCCGGACCCGCTCAGTTTCTGTCCGCCCGAGGGACGCAGGATGATCGACTTCGCTTCCATGGTGAAGGTGAACTCGCGCGCGGTGCCATCGGGCATCAGGTCGGTATATTTGGACGTCTCCTCGCGCGTATAGTCGGGCTCGGCCACCGCCTTGAGCCGCCGCAGCCATTTGATGTTCATGTTGCCCTCGAAGCCCGGCAGCAAGAGGCGCAGCGGGTAACCTTGCTGGGGACGCAGCCGCTCGCCGTTCTGGCTGTAGACCAGCATGGCATCGTCGAGGCATTTCTCGACCGGGATCGAGCGCGTCATCGCCGCAGCATCCGCGCCTTCGGCCACGAGCCACTTTGCTTCCTTCTGGAGGCCGGCTTCGTTCAAGACGTCCTTCAGCATCACGCCGGTCCATTCGGCGCAGCTCACGAGGCCGACGAGGTCGGACGCGGTCTTGCCATAGGGCTTGGAGTAGACCGGATTGCCGGAGCATTCGATGAAATGAATCCGCGATTGCGACGGGAAGCGGCGGATGTCGTCCATCGTGAAGATTAGCGGACGATCGACCAGGCCGTGCAGCATCAGCCTGTGCTGCGCCGGATCGATGGTGGGCACACCGCCGTGATGGCGTTCGTAGAACAGCCCGTTCGGCGTGATGATGCCGTCAAGCTCCTGCAGTGGAGTGCGGCCGGAGGCGGAAATGTATTGCGGCAGCGTCTTGGAGATATTCTTGACGACGCCCTTCTCATAGACCGACGGTGTGCCATAGGGCTGATCGCCCATCGGTGCGCCCGGCGCCTTCATCCATTCGGGAACGTTGGGTGGAAGGTTGCTGTTATCGACGGTGGCCGCATCCGCCAGCGCGGCTGGTGCCGCGCCGAGCGCGGCTCCGCCTGCGACCGCGGCGCCGGCCTGGAGAAAATGCCGGCGCGATGGTCGTCGTTCGCGGTTGGCGGTTGCTTGCTCGCTCATTGACGCTTTCCCTTGACGCACTCGTTGATCGATCCCAGGCTATACCAACGCTAAGCACGCGCCTTCACATGTGCAAATCGCCCGGGCGTCATGTCGCCGATGCAGCGCGTTACGGAAAATTCCGATCGGGCATCGGCGCTGCCTTGGGTGAATTTGCTCCGGACCGAATCGTTCCGCCGCGTCAGCGGCGATCGCTCATCCGCAGACGGCTGTGCGTGCGGCCATAGGCGGCATAGATCACAAGGCCGATCACGAGCCACACCGCGAGCCGGATCCAGGTGTCCATCGGCAAGCTGAGCATCAGGATGAGCGAGGTTGCGGCCGCCGCCGGCCCCACGAGCCAGATCGCCGGCGCGCGGAACGGACGCGGCAGCTCCGGATCGACGACGCGCAGCACCATCGTGCCGATAGAGACCACGGCAAACGCGAACAACGTGCCGATGCTGACGAGCTCGCCGACCAGCCCGATCGGCAGCACCCCGCCGAGAAGGGCACACACGATGCCGGAACCAATGGTGGCGACATGAGGCGTCCGGAAACGCGGATGGATATTTGCGATCGCCGGCGGCAGCAATCCATCATGCGCCATAGCGCGGAAAATCCGGGGCTGCGCCAGCAGCATCACCAGTATCACCGAGGTCAGGCCGAACAGGATGCCGAGCTTGATGACCGGCGACAGCCAGCCGACGCCGGCCGCATCGATTCCGACCGCGATCGGGTCAGGAACGTTCAGCCGGTCGAACGGCACGATCCCCGTCAGCACGAAGCCGACGGCGACATAAAGCGCCGCGCAGATCACGAGCGAGCCGAGAATGCCGATCGGCATGTCGCGCTCCGGCGACTTCGCCTCCTGCGCGGCAGTCGAGACCGCGTCGAAACCGATATAGGCAAAGAACACCACCGCCGCGCCACGGAACACGCCGGACCAGCCGTAGACGCCGACGCCCGCATTCGGCGGAATGAAGGCCCCTTCGGGATTGCTCGCGGTGACCCAGTTCGCGGTCGTGAACGAGGAGATCGTGCAGGCGATGAAGAGCAGGATGACGATCAGCTTCACCGCGACGATGAAATTGTTGAAGCGCGCCGACTCCCTGATCCCGGCCACCAGCAGCGCCGTGATGAAGACGATGATGAGCATCGCCGGCACGTTGAAGATCGCGCCCGTCGACGACCAACCATGCGTGGCCGCGTCATAGCTCAGCGGCGCGGACGCGAGCTCCGGCGGGATCGCAAGCCCAAAATCTTTGGCGAAGCTGACGGCATAGCCCGACCACCCGATCGAGACCGCGACGGCGCCGACGGCATATTCGAGGATCAGGTCCCAGCCGATGATCCACGCCACGAACTCGCCCAGCGTCGCATAGGCGAAAGTATAGGCGCTGCCGCAGACCGGGACGGTCGACGACATCTCCGCATAGCAGAGACCCGCGAAGGCGCAGGCGATCGCGCCGAGCACGAAGGAAAGCGTCACCGCCGGTCCCGCATTCGCCGCCGCGGCGTGTCCGGTCAGGACGAAGATGCCGGCGCCGATGACGCCGCCGATGCCGAGCGCGACGAGATTGAGTGCCGATAGCGAGCGCCGGAACGGCGAGGCTCGTGCATCGCCTTCCTCCCCCGCCGCCTCCTGCAGCAGGTCGACTGCGGGTTTCCTCGCCCAGATGTCTGCCAAGAACCGCCTCCTCGCGACTTCGACCCGGCGGCCGGTCGCGCAAGGCTAGCACGGTCTTAATATTGCTTGCGACAATCGCCGCGGATCGCGCCGCTCACGCATTCGGCACCACGGGGAGCTTCTCGATCATCCGTATCCCGGGCCGGCGTCGCCAATGGATCTCAGTTGGCTGAACCGCAAGCTGAAGCTTTGGCCAGCGGGTGAACAGCGCCTTCAGCGCGCAGATCCCTTCGATCCGTGCCAGTTGGTGACCGAGGCAGAAATGGATGCCCGTGCCGAAGGAGATGTGGCGGTTCGGACGGCGCTCGAGGTCCATTTGCTCGGGTTGCGGGTGCGCTGCGGGATCGAAATTGGCCGCCACGATCATGGCCATCACCCGATCGTTCTTCTTCAAGGCAACGCCGCCGAGCTCGATATCGTGCCGCACATAGCGCGGCTTCGAGAACTGCACCGGCGAGACGAAGCGGAGGAATTCCTCGACCGCCAGGCTCGCGCGGTTCCAGTCCGCCTCGAGCCAGTTGCGTGTTTCGGGGTTCTTCAGCAGCTCGAACACCGATCCGCTGATCAGATGCGTCGTGGTCTCGGAACCCGCGCCGAGCAACAGCATCACCATCGACACCATTTCGTCCGGCGTGATGCGGCCGCCTTCTTTCTCCACCTGCACCAGTTCGGCAATGAGCCCCTCGCCGCCCTCTTTGCGCGCAGCCTGCAGCCGCTCCTCCAGATAGCGTCGCATCTTCCCCAACATGAACAGCATCCGCACGAAGCCGAAGGAGCTGGTAATCTGCCCCATCGCATTCGCCCAACCGATGAATTTCGGCCGGTCGGCCGCCGGCAGGCCGAGAAGCTCGCAGATGACGGAGAGCGGCAGGATGCGCGCATAGCGCTGCACCAGATCGGCCGGTTTGCCCAATGCGAACAGTTCGTCCGCAAGGCCGTCCGCGATCGCACGGATGTGCGGCTCCATCTCGAGCACCGCGCGACGGCGGAACGCCTCGTCGACGATGCCGCGCAGCCGGCTGTGATCCGGCTCGTCCTTCGTCAACATACTGTTGGCGATCGTTGCGATGGATTTCGGCATCCACCATTGCAGCCCTGCCAGCGCCCCGTCCTCCTTGCGCAGCGTGAAGGTGGAGGAATCCTTCAGCATCTGTGCAGTGGTCTCATAGGTCGTGGTGACCCAGACCTTCCCCACGATCGGAAATCGCGTGGCAACCACAGGCGCGCTGGCTCGCAGCGCCGCAACAGCGGTCGCGGGATCGCGGAAAAATTCTTCGCTGGAAAAATCGATGCGTGTTGCCATCGGTCCCCTCCACCGTGCCGGTCAAAGTGGTGCGGCGCGCGCCAAGCGCAAGCCGCGATCGAATGGTTGACGGCGCAGCCGCCGGTATCGTGTTCTGCCGAAATGGTAAATCGATCGTTAACCAGACCTCACGAGGCGCTGGACCAAGTTCCAAGGAAGAAACCTGATTTTCCCGCGCAATTTGCTCCGCCGGCCGTCACTCACGAAGCAACCTCTTACCCGGATGATGCGGATTTAGCGAACCTGAAGCAGCTTCGGCTTAACCCTTTGTCCAGCCCCGCTTCCCATATTGAGAGCCCAGCTCAATTTGCCAATATCCCGGGTCCGGAACTGTGACATCCTTTGGACGTGTGATTTCGGTGCGCGGCTCGCAAGCCCGCGTCGGACTTCTGGCAACCAGCCAGATGCCGTTTTCGGAAGTGCGCGCGACCGTCGGCCGCTTCGTCAGCATCCGGAGCGCGTCTTCCGTGATCGTCGCCATGATCACGGAGGTGAGTTGCGAGGACTTGCCGACCTCAGACAATTATATCGCCACCGCTTCCGTCGACCTGCTCGGCGAAATTCTCGGCGGCGAACGTCCCAAATTCCAGCGCGGCGTCACCAACTACCCGACCATCGGCGACACGGTCGACCTGATCAACGCACAGGAGCTGCGCACGATCTATGCGCCGAGCGGCTCGGACCAGATCAATGTCGGCACCCTGCAGCAGGACCGTTCGGTCACCGCGTATGTCGATATCGAGGAAATGCTGTCCAAGCACTTCGCCGTGCTCGGTTCGACCGGCGTCGGCAAGTCCACCGGCGTGTCGCTGCTCCTCAACGAGATCCTGAAGTCGCGACCGAACCTGCGCATCTTCCTGCTCGACGTGCACAACGAATACGGCCGCTGCTTCGGCGAGCGCGCCCAGGTGCTGAACCCGCGCAACCTGAAACTGCCGTTCTGGCTGTTCAACTTCGAAGAGATCGTCGACGTGCTGTTCGGCGGCCGCCCCGGTGTGCCGGAAGAACTCGACATCCTTGCCGAAGTCATTCCGATGGCGAAGGGCATCTACACCCAGTACCAGAATGCCGACCGCATCGGCCTGAAGCGCGTCGATCCCAAGCAGGTCGGCTACACCGTCGACACGCCGGTGCCCTATCGTCTGGTCGACCTGATCGCGCTGATCGACGAGCGCATGGGCAAGCTCGAGAACCGCTCCTCGCGCATCATCTATCACAAGCTGATTTCGCGCATCGAGACCGTCCGCAACGATCCGCGCTACGCCTTCATGTTCGACAACGCCAATGTCGGCGGCGACACCATGGCGGAGGTCATCAGCCACCTGTTTCGCCTGCCCGCCAACGGCAAGCCGATGACGGTGATGCAACTCGCGGGCTTCCCGGCCGAGGTCATCGATTCCGTCGTGAGCGTGCTGTGCCGGATGGCATTCGATTTCGGGCTGTGGAGCGACGGAGTCTCGCCGCTATTGTTCGTCTGCGAGGAGGCGCACCGCTACGCCTCCGCCGACCGCAATATCGGCTTCGGCCCGACCCGCAAGGCGGTCTCCCGTATCGCCAAGGAAGGCCGCAAATACGGCGTCTATCTCGGCCTCGTCACCCAGCGCCCGGCTGAGCTCGATGCCACCATCATCTCCCAGTGCAACACGCTGTTCACGATGCGGCTCGCCAACGACCGCGACCAGGCGCTGCTGCGCTCGGCGGTTTCCGACGCTGCGGCCAACCTGTTGTCGTTCGTGCCCTCGCTCGGCACCCGCGAGGTGCTGGCGTTCGGCGAAGGCGTGGCGCTGCCGACCCGACTGCGCTTCAAGGAGGTGCCGCCGCATCAGCTTCCGCGCAGCGAAGCCACCATCGCGACCGTGCCGTCGATTGCCGCCGGCCACGACATGCACTTTGTCTCGGCCGTCCTGGAACGCTGGCGCGGCGCCACCTCGCACCGCGACGTGCCGAACGACCCCGCCATCAACGAGCGGCCCGCGGCACGCACCACGACGCTGGATGCCCCGATGCTGCAGCCGTCGATGGGGCTCGATCCCGATCGCTTCTCGCTCCTGAAGAAGCCGCTGCGCTGAGCGTCTTGCGGCCGGGCGCTTGCGCTCGCGCCGTCATCGACTATGGTTCCGGCCAAGCCTTACCGCCTAGAGCCGGAACCTGCCCATGACCGAGCCGATCGCAACACGCTTTCCCGTACCTCCCCTCGACAAACTGCCCGAGGATATCCGCGAACGTATCCTCGCCGTGCAGGAGAAATCAGGCTTCGTGCCGAACGTCTTTCTGGCATTCGCCTATCGCCCCGACGAGTTTCGCGCCTTCTTTGCCTATCACGACGCATTGATGGAGAAGGACAGCGGCCTCTCCAAGGCCGAGCGGGAAATGATCGTGGTGGCAACGAGCGCCGCCCACCAGTGCCACTACTGCGTGATCGCGCATGGCGCGATCCTGCGCATCCGCGCCAAGGATCCGCTGATCGCCGATCAGATCTCCGTCAACTATCGCAAGGCAGACATCACGCCGCGCCAACGCGCGATGCTCGATTTCGCGATGAAGGTGAGCCGCGAGGCGAGCACGATCTCGGAAGCCGATTTCAGCGCGCTCAAAGCGCACGGGTTCAGCGACGACGACATCTGGGACATCGCTGCGGTCGCCGCCTTCTTTGCGCTGTCGAACCGGATGGCGAATTTCACCGCGATGCGCCCGAACCACGAGTTCTACATGATGGGACGGCTGCCGAAATAGCGGACCGCCGAGGTACCCCGCGTGCTTGAATGGAGCGACATCATCCTGCGTCTTGGCGTCGCCACGTTCGCGGGCGGCCTGATCGGCCTCAATCGCGACCTGCAGGGCAAGCCAATCGGCTTGAAGACGCTTGGCATTGTCGGGCTGTCCACCGCGACGGTCGTGGTGGTCGCGGTGCAATTCACCGAGACCGCCAGGATCACCGATGCGACAAGCCGTGTGATTCAGGGCATTCTGACCGGCATCGGCTTTCTCGGCGCCGGTGTCATCGTCCACGAGAGCGAGCCCTTCCGCGTCCGTGGATTGACAAGCGCAGCCTGCGCTTTTCTGGCAGCCTGCATCGGCATCGTAGCCGGTGCCGGAGAGTGGCGGATCGTTGCGACAGCCATGGCGATCGCGCTCGTGCTCTTGACGGTCGGCCGCCGCACCGAGCGCTTCCTCCATCGCACACTGGGCGGCAGCGACGATCCCGGCGAACACGGCACGCCACCGCAGTCGCCGACAGGCCGCTAGAGCATTTTCGGTCCTGATTGAATCAGAACCGAAGCTCTAGATTCTTGTTTTGACGTGTTTTCTTCACGCGAACCGGTATCCACTTCGCTCGAAAACGCTCTAATCATCCGAGGCGGGTCCGCACCATCCCGGCAGATAGATCGCATCCTTGCTTTTCGCCGCCGCGAGCGCCTTCTCCATCGCCGTATCGAAATCAGCGTCCACAAGTTTGCGCGCGACCTTGCGGCGCAGGAAATCCGCCCACAGGAACTCACTGAACGGCGTGGTATCCTTGGCAAAGCCGCCGGCACGGCGCAGTTCGCCGGCGAGGCTGCGGAACGGATCGTCCTTCAGGTCGACTACCGATTTCGGCAGATCGCGAAAATGCCTGCGATCGCCCTTGGCGTCATAGGGATAGACCCAGCGCTTGTTGTCCATCACGCCCCAGAACGCATCGCGGTCGACCATGGTGAGATCGCCGATCACGGTGACCAGCACATCCTTGACGCCCTCATCGTGCAGCGCGCGGGCGAGATGGTGATGGTCGACGACGTAGTGGCGCTCATCGGGCCCGAGCACCACCGGGATCATGTGCTGGCCGAGCATCTCGGCGCGCTTCTTCGCTGACTTGTGCTCGCGCCAACGCTTGCGCTTCTCCTTCACCTCCCTCATGCCCACCGTCATCTGAGTCGGGCGCAGGGACATGATCGTAACCGGCTTGAGAATCGGCTCGCGCGTATTTGCCATGGTTCAACTCCCTATTGCTGCCGACGGACCATCGAGAGCTGGTTCCACTATGGCACGGCGCCACCAGGGATTGAATTCCTTGGTCTCCCATCTCGACGAGCTGTGAACGGAGGATCCTCAACGACGCGCGCGAGGGTGCATCGCACACATCGCCGCGATGCCTTGCGCCATCGCCCCTCCATCAGTTCCATGGAATGCCGCGGGAGATCATGTTGCGAGAGCGTGCACCAATATTTTACGTGAGAAGCGCGCACGGCGTGCTAAATAGCATCACAACTTCTGCGGACGGACGGCAGTGAAAACCCAGCGGCCTATCAGCTCGGACGGCGAGCACGTGGTGCTCAAATTCCGGCCGCGCACCTCCGCTCATCCGCCGGCCCACCACGAACAGCCACGTGAGGCCGGAAAGTCCGGGCAGGTCGCCCGCGACCTCTCGCGGTACGAACGCCCCCGCGAAGAGCCCGATGACTTCCGCCAGCGCATGCTGGCCAATATCGCAGCCTTCGCTTTCACGGTGGCGCTGACCGCGATCGGCATCTGGCTGGCCGTGAGCATCGCCGATCTGCGCAAAACCCAGGATTGTGTCCTGATGGGCCGGCGCGATTGCGCGCGGATTTCGGTGATACCTCGGGGCTAGTGCGGGAACCGTAGCCGGTATCTGTTGCCCAACAAGGCGGCTCCACAGGCAAAGCCAAGCTCCATTGAACTCGCGGCCCCGCTCCGATATACGGGCATTCGAGTCCGCCCGGGGGAACAGGGCATTCCGGGACAACACAGCCCGCCGCTTCCCGATCGTCCCGGAATTTATCGCCAATATATCAAAGGCTTAGTGATGTCTTCCACATTCGAGCAGATCGCCAACATTATCGCCGAGACCTGCGATATCCCGCGCGACACGATCAAGCCGGAAAGCCATGCCATCGACGATCTGGGGATCGACAGCCTCGACTTCCTCGACATTGCCTTTGCGATCGACAAGGCGTTCGGGATCAAGATGCCGCTCGAGAAGTGGACCCAGGAAGTCAACGACGGCAAGGCCACCACCGAGCAGTACTTCGTGCTGAAGAACCTCGCTGACCGCATCGACGAATTGGTCGCGGCCAAGAACGCAGGCACGGGCACGGCGTCGGGCTCGTAACCGAGCACCCCATGCAGCTCGAATATTTCCAACTCATCGATCGCATCGTTGATCTCAACATCGGCGACAAGACGATTGTGGTGGAGGCTGACGTTCCGCGGACCAACACGATCTTCGAAGGCCATTTCCCGGGCTACCCGATCATGCCGGGCGTGCTCCTGACGGAAGCGATGGCGCAGTCGTCCGGCTGGCTCCTGCTCGGCCTGATGAAGTTCGAGCGGATGCCCTTTCTGGCGATGATCAAGGAAGCCAAGATGCGTGGCTTCGTGAACCCGGGCGAGGTGCTGACGATCGAGGCCAAGGTCGAGCACGAAGGTTCGGGCTTCGCGGTGACGTCGGCCAAGGTCCGGGTAGGCAAGGAATTGAAATGCAGCGCCGACTTGACGTTTCGCCACATCCCCTTCCCCCATCCCGACCTGCGCGTGCACATGGACGCGATGGCCAAGAAGATCGGCTTTCCGCAGCAGGCGTTGACGCATGACTGAGCGGAAGGAAGTCTGGATCACCGGGATCGGCATCCTGTCGTCGCTCGGCGAAGGGCTGGATGCGCATTGGGATGCGCTCAACGCCAAGCGCATCAACGTCGACGACAAGCGGTTTGCGCCCTACATCGTCCATCCGCTTGCCCCCGTCAGCTTCGACGCGCAGATCCCGAAAAAGGGCGACCAGCGCCAGATGGAAGCCTGGCAGCGCATCGGCACCTACGCCGCAGGGATGGCGCTGGATTCGGCCGGCGTGAAAGGCAATCAGGAAATCCTGTCCCGCATGGACATGATCGTCGCGGCCGGCGGCGGCGAGCGCGACCTCGCGGTCGATACGGCGATCCTGAACGCCGACGCGCACGGCAATTTCAGCCCGGGCTTCCTCAACGAGCGCCTGATGAGCGAGCTGCGCCCGACGCTGTTCCTGGCGCAGCTCTCCAACCTGCTCGCGGGCAATATCGCCATCGTTCATGGTGTCCGCGGCACCTCGCGCACTTTCATGGGCGAGGAAGCCTCCAGCATCGACGCGGCGCGGATTGCGCTGGCGCGCATCGAGGCCGGCCAGAGCGACGTTGCCCTCGTCGGCGGCGCCTACAATGGCGAACGTCTCGACCTGCTCGTCCTTTTTGAATTCGGGGACTTCAACCTGACCGGCGAGTTCGCCCCGGTCTGGGCCCGCGAGAACAACAGCGGATTCGCGCTTGGCTCGGCCGGCGCGTTCCTGGTGCTGGAATCCCGCGAGCATGCCGAGGCGCGCGGCGCCAAGCCTTACGCCAAGCTCTCCAAGGTGGTCGCCGACCTCGCACAGCGCAGGCAACCGGGCGCGGTGACGAAGTCGCTGGAGACGCTGTGGTCGAAACTCGATGTCGACGACGATGTCGGCGTGGTCGTCACCGGCGCCACCGGCGCCGAGCCCGTCACATCGGAGGAGCGCGCGTTCCTGCGCCAGCACCAGGGCCTCGCCGTGCGCGCCACCGGAACGATGTTCGGCCACACCGTGGAAGCCCAATTCCCGCTCGGCGTTGCCCTGGCGGCGCTCTCGGTCTCGCGGGGCGCGCTGTTTCCGCCGAACGATCCGACCGGGCTTGAGGTTGAAAAGTCCGATCCGCCGACCCAGATTGTAGTGATGGGAACCGGTCACTGGCAGGGCGAAGGGATGGCCCTGGTTGAGGCCGTCAAGTAGGGCGCATTCGCGCGCAGCATCGACGGGGGAAGCATGGCGACACCACGCGATAAATTTGGCAGGCCGATCGTTGTCGTGACCGGCATGGGCATCGTCACGTCGCTCGGCGCCGGCAAGACGGACAACTGGGCCAAGCTCGTCGCCGGCGAATCCGGGATCAAGACGGTCACCCGTTTCCCGATCGAGGGCCTCAGGACCACGATGGCGGGAACGATCGACTTCATCGCCGTCGATCCCTTCACCTCGACCAGCCTTTCCGAGCGCATCGCCGAAATCGCCACCGACGAGGCGCTGGCGCAATCCGGCATCGGCAGCAAGGGCGACTTTCCAGGCCCCCTCTTCCTCGCGGTGGCGCCGGTCGAGACCGAGTGGCCGCAGCGGCTCGAGCTCGGGCGCCTGATCGACAAGAAGGATTTCGATTACTACGACATGCTGCGTGCGAGCGGCGGTGGCAGGTTCGCCCCCTATCATGATCGCTTCATGTTCGGGTCGGTCGCGAAATACCTCGCCGAGAACTTTGGCACCAAGGGTTCGCCGATCTCGCTGTCGACCGCCTGCGCCTCCGGCGCAACGGCGATCCAGCTCGGCGTGGAGGCAATCCGCCGCGGCGAGGCGGACGCGGCGCTGTGCGTTGCGACCGACGGCTCGGTGAATCCGGAAGCCGTTGTCCGCTTCTCCCTGCTCTCGGCACTGTCGACGCAGAACGATCCGCCGCAGGGTGCCTCGAAGCCGTTCTCCAAGAACCGCGACGGCTTCGTGATGGCCGAAGGCGCCGGCGCGCTGGTGCTGGAGAGCTATGAAGCAGCCACCGCGCGCGGCGCGACGATCCTGGGTGTCGTCGCCGGCTGCGGCGAACTGACTGATTCGTTCCACCGCACCCGCTCGAGCCCGGACGGCAAGCCGATCATCGGCTGCATGCGCAAGACGCTGGCCGATGCCGGAATGGAGCCGGAGCAGATCGACCACATCAACGCGCACGGGACGGCGACGCCCGAGAACGACAAGATGGAATATCATACGACCTCGGCGGTCTTCGGCGAACAGATCTCGAAGATTCCGGTGTCGTCGAACAAGTCGATGGTCGGCCACACGATCTCCGCGGCCGGTGCAGTCGAGGCGGTATTCTCGCTGCTCACGCTTGAGCATCAGCGGATCCCGCCGACCATCAACTATGACGTGCCCGATCCGACCATTCATTTCGACGTGGTCGGCAACAAAGCGCGCGACGCCCGCGTCACTGCCGTGATGTCCAACTCGTTCGGCTTTGGCGGGCAGAACGCCTCGTTGATCCTGACGCGCGAGCCGGCCTAGAGCATGATCCGACGAACTGGTCTCCGGCTTTCTGACGAGATCATGCTCGACCAAACGCCGCGCCGCCTGTCGCGATGAACCGCCTGCAGCTCTTTCGAGCCCGCGCGCGCCTTCGCAACGCCGTCAAGCCCGTGGGCGATGCGGCGGTGGGCGCGGCGACGATCGCGCTGTTGCGCACCACGCGCTGCTTCGATCCGTTCAAGACCGCCGATTTCTTCGGGCGCGCCGCGCATTTCATCGGTCGCAGGCTGCGTGAGGACCGAATCGGTCGCGAGAATCTGAAGGCCGCGTTTCCGGAAAAGTCGCCCGAGGAGATCGAAAAGATTCTGGCCGGCGTCTGGGACAATCTCGGCCGCATCGGCGCCGAATTCGCCCATCTCGACCATATCTGGGACTACGACCGCGACCATCCCGAAAACAGCCGCATCGAACTGTCGCCGCGGACCATGGAGCTGTTTGACCAGGTCAGGGACGACGGCAAGCCGGCGCTGATCTTTGCCGCCCATCTCGGCAATTGGGAATTGCCGGCGCTGGCCGCGGTCGCGCACCGGCTCGATACTGCGATCCTGTTCCGACGGCCGAACAGCGAAGCCGCGGACCGCGCGATCGAGAAAATCCGCAAGATCAAGATGGGCACGCTGATCCCCGCCGGCCGCGGCGCGCCGCTCCGGCTCGCGCAGGCGCTGCAGGACGGCCAGCACGTCGCCATGCTGGTCGACCAATATCTGACCAACGGTGTCGATGTCACCTTCTTCGGCCGCAAGACCAAGGCCAACCCGATGCTCGCGCGTCTCCGGCGCCAGGTCGAATGCCCGATCCACGGCGCCCGCATCATCCGGCTGCCCAATAATCGCTTCCGCGGCGAACTGTCGGAGGAAGTGAAGCCGGTGTTCGATGCGTCCGGAGAGATCGACATCCAGGGCACGATGCAGGCCGTCACCAACGTGATCGAATGCTGGGTGCGCGAATATCCGGAGCAGTGGTTGTGGCTGCACCGCCGCTGGCGGTGAGCCGACCGTTGCCTCAGCGCGTCATTGCGAGCGTAAGCGAATCAATCCATTGCGCCACTTGCGGAGAGATGGATTGCTTCGTCGCTTGGCTCTTCGCAATGACGGCGAAAGCGAGCCTCACTTTCCCGTCTTCACCCTGGTCCACAGCCGGTTGATGATCCGCTGGGTTGCCGGGTCGCGCGCGGTGATGACGAACAGTTTCTTCTGGGTCGCTTCGTCCGGGTAGATGTTCTTGTCGTCGAGGATCTTGGGATCGATCAGCTTCTGGCTGGCGAGGTTGCCATTGGCGTAGGTCAGGAAGTTCGAATTCTTCGCCGCGACGTCCGGCCGATAGAGGTAGTTGATCAGCTCAAGGGCCTCGGCGACGTTCTTGGCGTCCGCAGGGATCGCGAGATTGTCGAAGAACATCTGCGCGCCCTCTTTCGGGATGGTGTAGCCGATTTCGACGCCGTTCCTGGCTTCGACCGCGCGGCTGCGCGCCTGCATGATGTCGCCCGACCAGCCCACCACCAAGCAGATCTCGCCGGAGGCAAGCGCGCTCAGATATTCCGAGGAATGAAACTTGCGAACATAAGGCCGTACCTTGCTGACGAGGTCCGCGGCCTTTTCCAGATCGGCCTGCTTGGTGGAGTTCGGATCGATGCCGAGATAATTCAGCGCCGCCGGCAGGATGTCATCGGCGGAATCCAGCATATGGATGCCGCAATCCTTGAACTTCGCAAGATTCTCCGGCTTGAAGACCATGTCCCAGCTATCGATCCTGGCGTCGGGGCCGAGAATCTTCTGCGCTATCTGGACATTGTAGCCGATGCCGGTGGTGCCCCACATGTAATTGGCGGCGTAGTTGTTGCCGGGATCGTAGGTCGCGAGTTCGTTGGTCACCACGGGCCAGGCATTGGCGAGGTTCGGCAGTTTCGACTTGTCGAGCTTGAGGAAGACCTTTGCGGTGATCTGGCGCTGCAGGAAATAGCCGGTCGGCACCACGACGTCGTAGCCGGACTTGCCCGCGAGCAGCCGCGTTTCCAGCGTCTCGTTGGCGTCGAAGGTGTCGTAAGTCACCCTGATGCCGGTCTCCTTGGTGAAGTCCTCCAGCACCCCCGGCGCCATATAGTTCGACCAATTGTAGAAATTGACCGTGCGCTCCTCGGCGCGGGCGGATGGAGAGACGAGCAGAGCCGCGGCCAGGAGGGCAGCGAAACGAATCGGATGGCGCCCCTGCTCGTGCATCTCTCTACCTCTTTCGACGGTGCACCGCGTCCGACAGACGTTCGAGCGCAGTGTCGAGGGTGGCGTCCTGCTTTGCAAAGCAAAAACGTACGACCGAGGTCACCGGGTCCTTTTCATAGAAAGCCGAGACGGGGATCGCGGCCACCTTGTAGTCGGTCACGATGCGCCGGCAGAACGCCTCGTCGGTCTCGTTGAGCCCGAGCGGCGACAGGTCGACGGTGAGGAAATAGGTGCCCTGCGATTTCAGGACGGGAAAGCCGAGGCTCTCGAGTCCCTTTGTCAGCCGGTCCCTGCTCCGCGCCAGATCCTTGCGCATGTCGTGAAAATACGCGTCCTCCTTACCGAGGCCATAGGCCACCGCCGCCTGCAGATTGGGCGCCGTGGTGAAGGTGAGGAACTGATGCACCTTGGCGGCAACCCGCAGGAGCGGCGGTGCCGCGCAGACGAAACCGATCTTCCAGCCGGTGAGCGAGAAGATCTTGCCGGCACTGCCGACCTTGATGGTGCGGTCGCGCATGCCCGGCAGCGTGATCAGCGGGATGTGCTCGCGGCCATCGAAGATCACGTGCTCCCAGACCTCGTCGCAGATCGCGACCACGTCGAACTCCTGGCAGAACCGCGCCAGAAGCTCGAGGTCTTCGCGCGGATAGACCACGGCGGATGGATTGAGCGGATTGTTGAACAGCACCGCCTTGGTCTTGTGATTGAAGACGCTCCGCAGCATCTCCTCGTTCAGCCGCCAATGCGGCGGCTCCAGCCGCAACAGGCGCGGAATGCCTCCGGCCTGACGGATGATCGGCAGATAGGAATCGTACACCGGCTGGAAGACGACCACTTCATCGCCCGGCTCGACCATGGCCAGGATCGATGACGTCAGCGCTTCGGTGCCGCCCGAGGTCACCATGACTTCCGTCATGGGATCGAGGTTGAGCCCGTGCCAGCGGCCGTAATGGGTCGCGATCGCCTGCCTGAGCTCGGGGATGCCCATCATCGACGGGTACTGGTTGTAGCCGTTGACGGAGGCGTCCGCCGCCGCGCGACGGATGTCCTCCGGACCAGGATCGTCCGGAAAGCCCTGGCCGAGATTGATGGCGTTGTTGTCGCGCGCGAGCTGCGACATCGCTTCGAAAATGGTGACAGGAAGGTCCGCGAAGACCTTGTTCATGGAAGTCATGGAAACGTCAGCCGCCCGTCTTGGTCGGCAATCCGGCGGCCTTCCAGGCCAAGATGCCCCCCGCCAGATGCTTGTCGTAGGACAGCCCCGCCGACTGCGCCGCGAGCGAAGCCGTCACCGAGCGCTTGCCCGAGCGGCAGGCGAACACGACCTCTTTCCCCTGGGGATCGGGAATCTCGTCCGGATCAAACGTCGACAGCGGCACCACGGCGCTATCAGGATAGGCCTCGGCAGCGACCTCGTTGGGCTCGCGGACGTCGACCAGGAGATAGCGTCCGTCAGCTATTCCCTTCGACACCTCCTGAGGCGTTAGATCATGCACCTTGTGGTCGGCCACGCGCGTTCTCCAGATTATTCATGGGCTCAGACAGCCCCCCATTTCGGGCGCAAAGTCGCCTCTTGCGCAGGGAAAATCAAGCACCGCAAACAGGTTAGGACCGGCAAAAAGCTAGATCGTGACCTGCGTTCCGACCTCGACGACGCGGCCGGTCGGGATCTGGAAATAGTCGGTGGCGTCGTTGGAGCTGCGGCTCAGGGCGATGAACAGATGGTCCTGCCAGCGCGGCATGCCGGAATGCGCGGCCGGCTTGAGCGACCGCCGCGACAGGAAGAACGAGGTCGACATGATGTCGAACTGCCAGCCGAGCTTGCGGGCGATCGCCAGCGTCTTCGGCACGTTCGGCGATTCCATGAAACCGAAGCGCAGCGTCACCTTGGAGAAGGTTGGGCTGACCTGCTCCATCCGCACCCGCTCGGACGGGTCGATCCGCGGCGTCGGCGCGGTCTCGATGGTGAGAATGACATTCTTCTCATGCAGTACTTTGTAGTGCTTTAGACTATGCATGAGCGCAGTTGGCGCGCTGGCCGGATCGCTGGTCAGGAACACCGCCGTGCCGGAGACGCGCTGTGGCGGCCGCTTCTCCAGCATTGCGACGAGGTCGGCGAGCGGGAATTCCAGCTTGCGCGACTTCTCGAACAGCAGCCGGCTGCCGCGCCGCCATGTGTACATCAGCAGCATCACGGCGCCGCCGAGCGCGAGCGGCACCCAGCCGCCCTCCAGCACCTTCAGCAGGTTTGCCGTGAGAAAGGTGAAGTCGAGAAACAGGAAGGGCGCGATCAGCGCGGCGGCGGCGATCGGCGACCATCGCCAGACTTTCCACACCACGACAAAGCCCATCATGCCGGTGACCACCATGGTGCCGGTGACCGCGATGCCATAAGCCGCGGCCAGCGCGCTGGAGGAGCGGAACATCAGCACCAGCAACAACACCGCGATGAGCAACATCCGGTTGATGCGGGGAATGAAGATCTGCCCGGAATGGGCTTCCGAGGTGTGGCGGATCTCGAAGCGCGGCAGCAGCCCGAGCTGGATTGCCTGCCGCGTCAGCGAATAGGTGCCGGTGATGACGGCCTGGCTGGCAATGACCGTCGCGATGGTGGCGAGCACGACCATCGGGATCAGCGCCCAATCCGGGAACATCAGGAAGAACGGATTCTCGATCGCCTTGGGATCGACGATGACGAGGGCGGCCTGCCCCATATAGTTCAGCGCCAGCGCCGGCAGCACGATGAACAGCCAGGCGAACTGGATCGGCCGTTTGCCGAAGTGCCCGAGATCGGCATAGAGCGCTTCCGCGCCGGTGACGGCGAGAAACACCGCACCGAGGGTGACGAATCCGATCACGCCGTGATGGAGCATGAAGGAGACCGCGTAGAGCGGATTGAACGCCAACAGCACCTCGGGATGCTTGGTGATCGGCGGCACAGCCGCGATCGCCAGGACCACGAACCAGACACACATGATCGGTCCGAACCACGCAGCGACCCGCGCCGTGCCGTGCGACTGCACGGCAAACAGCACTACCAGGATCAGCGCGGTGACCGGCACGACATAGTGTTCGAAGGTCGCGGTCACGAGCTTGATGCCTTCGATCGCCGACAGCACCGACAGCGCCGGTGTGATCACCGCATCGCCGTAGAACAAGGCGCCGCTGATGATACCGAGCAGCACGACCACGCCGGCGCCCTTGGTAACGGCGCGTTGGGCCAGCGCCATCAGCGCCAGCGTTCCGCCCTCGCCGTGGTTATCGGCGCGCAGCAGGATCACCACATATTTGAGCGTGACGACGACGATCAGCGCCCACAGGATCAGGGAGAGCACGCCGAGCACAGCCTGCGTCGTGGCGACGCCACTGTGCTCGCTTGCCGCCACAACGGCTTCGCGCAGCGCGTAGAGCGGGCTGGTGCCGATGTCTCCATAGACGACGCCGATGCTGCCAAGCGTCAGCGCCCCGAACCCCGCCGTGGAATGCGCCTCTCCATGTCCACTGGCCGCGGGCGTTTCCGCCGCGGTGACCGCACTCTCGGACGACATGGGAGGGAGCCTCTATTGTTCACTGCACAATGAAACAGCGCGGGAGGCCTATATCCCCGCTCGAATGCATAGGTTAGGCGAGAAACGGGCTACCGCCATGCATTTTACACATAGGTCAATGCTTAACCAGCCACAATCGTGCGCGGGTCAAATAGTTACTTGAGTGCCGACCTCAACCACCCGCCCCGTCGGAATCTGAAAATAGTCGGTGGCGTCGTTGGCAGAGCGGCTCATGGCGATGAACAGGTGATCCTGCCACAGCGGCATGCCCGACTGCGCCGCGGGCTTGAGCGAACGCCGCGACACGAAGAATGACGTCGCCATGATGTCGAACTGCCAGCCGAGCTTGCGGGCGATGACCAGCGCCTTCGGGACATTCGGTGATTCCATGAAGCCGAACCTGAGGCGCACCTTGGAGAACTTGTCGCTGACCTGTTCCATGTGAACGCGTTCGGAGACATCGACGCGCGGCGTCTGCGCGGTCTCGATGGTCAGGATGACATTGTGCTCGTGTAGCACCTTGTTGTGTTTGAGATTGTGCAGCAGCGCGGTCGGCACGAAGCCGGGATCGCTGGTGAGGAAGACCGCGGTGCCCTTGACGATATGCGGCGGCCGCTTCTCCAGGCTCTTGATCAGGTCATCGAGCGGCACCTCGATGCGCCGGGTTTTGGCGATCAGGATGGCCGCACCGCGCCGCCAGGTCCAGATCATGGCCGCCATCGCAATGCCGAACAGAAGCGGCACCCAGGCGCCTTCGAACAGTTTCAGCAGATTGGCGCTCAGGAAGGTCATGTCGACAACCACGAGCGGTACAATCACTGCGGCCGCGGTCGCCACGCGCCAGTTCCACAGTTTCCAGATCACGACAAAGCCCATGATGCCGTCGGCGACCATGGTGGTGGAGACGGCGATGCCGTAGGCCGAAGCCAGTCCGCTCGAGGTGTGGAACATCAGCACGAGCAAGAGGACGCCGAGCAGCAGCAAGCGGTTGACGCGCGGCAGATAGATCTGCCCGGCATGCGACTCCGAGGTGTACCGAACCTCGAAGCGCGGCAACAGGCCGAGCTGCACCGCCTGGCGGACCAGCGAATAGGCGCCGGTGATCACGGCCTGGCTCGCGATGACCGTGGCCGCCGTGGCAAGCACCACCAGCGGCAGCAGCAGGAAGTCGGGAACCATCCGGTAGAAGGAGTTCTCGATCGCGGACGGATCAGAAAGCACCAGCGCCCCCTGCCCGAAATAATTGAGCAGAAGCGAGGGCAGCACGAAGAACAGCCAGCCGGACTGGATGGGCTTACGGCCGAAATGGCCGAGATCGGCATAGAGTGCCTCGCCGCCGGTGACAGCCAGGAACACCGCGCCCAATGTCACCAAGCCGATGGTGCCATGGGTGAGCAGGAACTGCAGCCCATAATAGGGATTGATCGCCGCCAGTACCGACGGGTCATCCCTGATGTGGACGACCCCCATCACAGCGAGCGTGGCGAACCAGACCACCATCACAGGCCCGAAGGCGGACGCAACCCGCGCGGTGCCGATGCGCTGGACCGAGAACAGTACGACCAGGATGAAGATCGTGACAGGCACCACGTAGTGTTGGAGTGCCGGCGTCGCGAGCTTGAGCCCTTCGACCGCCGACAAGACCGAAATCGCCGGCGTGATCATGGAATCGCCGATGAACATCGAGGCGCCGACCACGCCGAGCGCCAGCAACAGCCAGCTTCTCCGCCCCAGCGCGCGCTGCCCCAGCGCCATCAGCGAGAGCGTGCCGCCCTCGCCGTTGTTGTCGGCGCGCAGGAGCAGCAACACGTATTTCGAGGTGACGACGATGAACAGCGCCCACAGGATCAGCGAGAGCACACCGAGGACGATGATTCGCGATACCGGCTGCCCATGCGTGGCGCCCGCGACTGCCTCGCGGAACGCATAGAGCGGCGAAGTGCCGATATCGCCGAACACCACGCCGATACTGCCCAGCGTCAGGGCCCAGAAGTTGGACGTGACCGGCCCGTCTTGGACCTCGCTGGATGAGACGCTGACAGCCATGGCGGGGGAGAACGCCCTATCTGCTAGTTTGATCCGGCGCGGCTATCCACGCTTCCGCGTTCCCTGTCAACGGTTGCAGCGGCCGCGACAAACGCGTAACGGCAGCGAGGCTGGACAGGCGGCAGATTGTAAATTCAGCAGATTACGGCTTCAAGCCGGGTGGCAGCGGCGGATTCTCACGCATCAGGGTGATGGTGACGCGACGGTTTGCCGCGAGCGAGGGATCGTCCGGAAACAACGGCTGGCTATCGGCCTTGCCCGACACCGCGAAGATATGCGACGGCGGCAGCCCTTCGCGCTCGAGGATCTGGCGCACCGCGTTGGCACGATCCGCCGACAGGTCGAACGCACCGTAGTCGCTGCGCGCCGGCACGAAACCGGCGGCGGTGTGGCCGACGATGGATACGCGCAGCGGCGTTGCCTTGAGCGGCCCGGCGAGCTTCTGGATCAGCCGCCGCGTGCGGTCGTAGGGGACCTTGGAGCCATCGGCGAACATCGAGCGGCCGTCCTGGTCGACGATCTCCAGGTTGAGGCCCTCCTTGGTCTCCTCGAACATGATGTGCTTGGACATCTCGGTCAATTCCGGCATGTCCTGCAGCGCCTGCCGGAGCGAAGCAGACGCGAGCGCGAAGGCGCGGTCGGTATGCAGCTTGGCGCCGTTCTCCTGGTTGCGCTCCTTCTCGTCGGGCGTCGGCCGGTCCGAGGTCTCCTCCGGCGAGATATGCTCGACGTTCTTCAACTTCGGCCGCGTCGGCAGGCCGTCGGATTCGATGATGCCGGAATAGCGCACATTGGTCTGCGAACCGAAGGCGTCGCGCATCGAGCCTGCGACGATCTTCAGCTTGTTGTTGTCCATGCTGGAGAAGGCGACGAGCATCACGAAGAAGCTCATCATCAGCCCCATCAGGTCGGCGAAGGTCACGAACCAGCCGTGCCCTCCGGTATGTGCATCGCCGCGCTTTTTCTTGGCCATCGCGTGAAGCTCCGGACCGCTGCCAGACCGAAGGTCAGGCCGGGACCGGTTCGCCCTCTCCTTCGCGGTGCTTTTCCGGCAAGTAGGCGAGCAGCATTTCGCGAACCAGCGCCGGGCTCTTCGAATCGCGAATCATCAGGATGCCGTCGATGATCAGCGTGCGGTTGGTCTCCTCGTCCAGCAACTTGCCGTGCAGCTTGTCGGCGATCGGCAGGCAGAACAGGTTCGCAACCAGTGCGCCATAGAGCGTTGCCAACAGCGCGGTCGCCATGAACGGACCAAGCTTGGAGGGATCGGTCATGTTGGCGAACATCTGCACCATACCGATCAGCGTGCCGATCATGCCGAAGGCCGGCGCGCAGTCGCCGATCGCGCGGTAGATCTTGCTGCCCTCGTCGAGATGCATCAGGAAATTGTCGCGGTCGCGCTCGAGATTGTCGCGGATGAATTCGAGGTCATAACCGTCGGCGACATAACGGACTCCCTTGGCCAGGAAGGGCTCGTTGGTCTCGACCTTTTCCAGTCCGACCGGGCCCTGCTTGCGGGCGATCTCGGCGATCCGGGCGAGTTCGTCGACCAGGTCGCGGGCCGACAGCCGGCTCATGGTGAAGGCGAATTTGGCGCCAAGCGGCAGCCCATGCAGGATTGCGCCCAACGGAAAGCGGATCATCGTGGCCGCGATCGATCCGCCGAAAATGATGATCATCGCATGTTCGGAGATGAACATGTGCAGGTCGCCGCCCATAAGCATCATCACTGAAATGACGATGATGCCCGCCAAGAGCCCGGCGCCCGTCATAATATCCATGGGAAACTCCAACGCGTACGCAATACACCGCCTGTCCTGGACGGTGCACGACCCAACCCCGGACCGCGCCGGAAAACCCTACGTGGCCGCCATTAAAGACGCGTAAAGGTTAAGCCGAGGAGGAACCCGTAAAATCCCGAGTGGCCGGATAGAGGTTGAGCGCGGCGCCGGTCTCAACCTTTCGCTAACCATAATCGTCGGCGACTTAGCGAAGGGCCTCGAGTCCCGCCAGTTCGAGACTGAGCGCGCGCAGCCGTCTCCGCGCCGACGCGTCATAGGCCTGCGGATTGGCCCTCGCCTCGTTCATGCCGTTGAAGAACAGCCCGCTCTCATCGGCGACATCATCGCCCGACACCAGATGCAGGATCGCTTGGCCGCCCTGCTCGACGGTGGAGATTGGGGTAACACCGCCGGCGCGCACCATCGTGGTGTTCATGTAGGTCGCCGGGTGCAGCGAGTTCGCGGTGACATCAGAGCCTTTCAGCTCTTGCGCGAGATCGATCGTGAACATGATCTGCGCAAGCTTGCTCTGGGCGTAGGCGCGCGAGCCGCTGTAGTTCTTCGTGATCATCACGTCGTCGAAGTCGATCGGATGCTGGCCGAGCGAGGCGACGTTGACGATCCGCGATGGCGCGCTCGCCTTCAACAGCGGCAGCAACAGACGCGCAAGCAGGAAGCCGGCGAGGTAATTCACGGCAAAGCGCAGCTCGTGGCCGTCCTTGCTGGTCTGTCGCCCGGGTCCCTCGTTCTGCGAGCCGATCCCGGCATTGCTGACGAAGACGTCGAGCCGCTTGTGGTTCGCGAGCACGGCCTCCGCAAGCTTCCGCGTCTCGGCAAGCGAGGACAGGTCGGCCTGGTAGAAAACTGGTTCGCGGCCCCCTGCCCCCTTGATCTCTTCGATCAGCGCTGCTGCGCGCATTTTGTCGCGCCCATGCACCAGGACGTTGGCGCCGGCGATGGCGAGCCGGGTCGCAACATAGCGGCCGACGCCGTCGGTGGATCCGGTGATGAACACTGTCCTATCACGCATTTCCATCGCGCACCTTCCGTCCCTGCACCAATGGGTTCCGCATGGCGGTCCGGAGCACAACTACACCCGTCTGCGGCGCTGCGCCACGGGTCAGAAACCTCCCACGCGCAAATGCGTTTTGGTATTGATTGCCACCGGTGGCGGTGCCCGCCATCGGCTACTGCGCCGCCGCTATCGGGCGTGCGTTCATTCAGGGGAACAGATGTTGGCCTCCAGTTCAAACTGGATCATGCGAAATGCTCCTTCGCTGGAGCCTCTCGGTCTGTTCGCGCTGTTCGGCGCCCTGACAGTGTTCCCTGCCATCCTGATGATCCGCGTGCTTGAACCCGAGCTCGTGCTGCCCGCATTCAGCATCCTGCTGTTCGCCGAGGCAGCGGTCGCCGTCATCGTCGCGCGGCTGATCCGGAACCAGGAAAACTCGGGGAAAGTCACGTGGTGGGATTTTGCCGGTGCATTCACCTTCATGGGGTGTGCGGCGGCAATTTTTGGCGAACCGGACCAGGCGGCACTGTTCTTCGAGGAAGAAGCCGTCGCGCGTTCGAGTTCGCGACCTTGAGTACTTAAGTAGAGCGTACCAGGCCGGGCCCCTCTGGCAGCCGACAGGCTGCGATGTCGGACTGGAGTAAGTTGGAGTGGCCCTGCTTTGATCTGCGACATTGGATCGCGGGACGTATCGGTGAATTCCTCGCCGACGTTGCGCGTCGCCATCAAGCCAGCATCGAGTCCGGGGTCACTCTCCATACCAGAAGGGGAGCATGACCCGTGTCCGAATTTCTTGGCTTTGAATTCCTCACTGCGCTGTTGCAGGTCGTTCTGATCGACCTGGTGCTCGCCGGCGACAATGCCGTCGTGATCGGCCTCGCCGCAGCCGGCCTGCCCGAGAAGCAACGCAGCAAGGCGATCCTGATCGGCATCCTGGCCGCGACCGGTCTGCGCATTCTCTTCGCCGTCGTGGCGACGCAGATCATGCAGATCGTCGGTCTCCTGCTCGCCGGCGGAATCCTGCTGTTGTGGGTTTGCTGGAAAATGTGGCGCGAACTGCGCGCCGCCGCGAAGGAAGAGGCCGACGCAGAGTTCGGTGGCGCGTCCGCAAACGGGGTACCGCGGAAGACTCTCTTCCAGGCCACGACGCAGATCATTGTCGCCGACGTCTCGATGTCGCTCGACAACGTCCTGGCTGTCGCGGGGGCCGCCCGCGAGCACCCGACCGTGCTGATTTTCGGCCTGATCCTCTCCATCGCATTGATGGGCGCAGCCGCGACCTTCATCGCGCGGCTGCTGCAGAAGCATCGCTGGATCGCCTATGTCGGGCTAGCCGTCATCCTCTATGTCGCCATCGACATGGTCATTCGCGGCGCCCACGACGTCGCCAAGGTCGCGCCGATATGACGACGAAGTTCTAGATTCTTGTTTTGACGCGTTTTCTTCGCGCGAACCGGTGTCCACCCTCGGATCAAGTCCGAGGGCATGCTTCGCTCGAAAACGCTCTAGTGGATCTCGGCCGAGCGCTTCAGCGCCTCCTTCAGCTTCTCGAGCGAGAAGTCCGGGCTGCGCGCGATCTCGAGGATCGGAGTCTCGCGACGCCCGCACAGTTCGGCCGCATCCGGCAGCTTCGCGGCGACATCGATCGGGATCACGATCGCGCCGTGGCTGTCGGCATGGATAAGATCATCGGAGCGCACGGTCATGCCGGCAACCCGCACCTCGCCGCCGAAGCTCTCGGCATGCACCCAGGCGTGCGACGGGCCGATCGATCCGGCCAGCGCCTGGAAACCCGGCGCCCATTGCGGGATGTCGCGGATCGAGCCGTCGGTGACCACGCCGAGACAGCCGAGCGCCTTGTGCACGTTGCTCTGCACCTCACCCCAGAACGCGCCATAGCCGACATCGGCGCCGTCGATATCCTGGATCACGGCGATGCGCGGACCAAAGCCGGTGCCGACATATTCGTAATATTCGATGCGGCGCTTGGCCTGCTCGGCCGCCGGCAGCCCGGATTGAAGGACGGAACGGATCGTCACCGTGCGGGCGTAACCGACGATCGGCGGCAGGTCCGGGAACGGACAGACCAGCGGCTTGGTCGTGTAGCCGATCAACCGCCGTTCCGGCGCGACGATCTCCATCGCGTTGCAGATCGTCGGCGTGTCATAGCGCGCCAAGGCTTCGAGCACGGACGCGGGCAGCGGGGCGGTGACGGCTTTGTTCACGGCGTTTCTCCTGGCAAGTGGACGCTTCTTGGCGAGACGATCTTGATCGATGCCTATAGCCGAGATCGGCCGTGAACCCAACCAACCTTCCGCTCATGGCTGATATTTGAGACCAGAGCGTGATGCGGCTGGGTTGACTTACCTCCCCCGCTTGCGGGGGAGGTCGCTGCGCTCGGAGAGCGCGGCGGGTGAGGGCTCTCTCCACACGGATAGTCCCATCGTGGAGGCACCCTCACCCCAGCCCTCTCCCGCAAGCGGGAGAGGGAGCGCAACATCCGTCGCGGATACAGATTCAATTGAGCCGGGCCGGACGATCGTCCCGGTCGGCGTCGGTGACGCCCGGATAGCCCGGCGGCGGAGCCGGCGACGTCGCAGCTTCAGCCGGCACAGCCTCCTGCGCCTCCACTGCGCGAGCTTGGTCGCGATACGTCTTCCAGCCCCATGGCAGGCTGATCAGGTAGATCACCGAGCCTACGGAGAGGATGTGCCAGGGATAGCTGATCAACAGCGCGATGAAGAGCACCACCGAGACGATCACCGGCAGCAGCATTTCCGGCGGCACGCGCATACGCATCGTCTTGCCGGAAAACACCGGCAGGCGCGATACCATCAGGAACGCGATCAGGAGCGTATAGAAGGCCGTCAGCACGGCCGGCGGCGAGGTGACGCCCAGGAACGCCAGATAGACCGGCAGCAGCACCGTGATGGCGCCAGCCGGCGCCGGTACGCCGGTGAAATAGTTTGCCGCGAACGCCGGCTTGCTCGGATCGTCGATCGAGGCGTTGAAGCGGGCGAGCCGCAGCCCGCCGCTGATCGCAAACACCATGGCGGCGATCCAGCCGCCATTGCCCAGTTCGTGCAGTTGCCAGAAATAGAGGATCAGGCCCGGTGCAACGCCGAAATTGACGAAATCCGCAAGGCTGTCGAGCTCGGCACCGAATTTCGACTGGCCCTTCATCAGGCGCGCAACGCGACCGTCGATGCCGTCGAGCGCTGCGGCAAACACGATCGCGGCGACCGCGAGCTCCATCCGCCCTTCGGTCGACAGGCGTATCGCGGTCAGGCCGGCGCAGATCGCAAGCAGCGTGATGACATTGGGCACCAGCAACCGCACCGGAATCTGGCGAAACCGCCGGCGGCGCAGTTCCGGATGTTTGGAATCGATCGGCATCATGGCTCGCAACTATATAGCAAGCCCGGCTCCCCTCCGCCATTGCGGCGGCAAGGGGCCGCAACTGGCGGTGCCGATGGTTAATCGGCCCGGTACGTCCACATGGGGTAATCGCAGGAGCGAGTTGCCCGAAAACCAATCAGAGACTTGGAGGGCGGCTGTTCCCCGATAGGATGGAAATACGGGCTCACGACTGGTCGCCGGGCCCAAGCATCGAATGGAGAACAGCCATGGACGAGTATATCGGTCTTGACGTGTCGATGAAAGAGACGGCAGTCTCGATCCGTCGAGCAGGTGAACGGATCTGGCGCGGCAAGTGCGCATCAGATCCGAGGATCATCGCCGAACTCATCCGCAAGCGGGCGCCGGCCGTGAAACGAGTGGTTTTTGAAACCGGACCGCTGTCGGTATGGTTCTATCATTCTCTCCGCACTGAGGGATT
>NZ_AUEZ01000078.1 GCF_000426245.1 Bradyrhizobium sp. Ai1a-2
TCGGACATCGCCTCGAAGATCCGCCACCAAACGCCCTTGATGCTCCATCGACTGAAGCGCCGAAATACGCTGTTCCAATCCCCGAACACTTCCGGAAGATCGCGCCACGGAGAACCCGTACGCACGATCCACAATACGCCTTCAACAAACATCCGATTGTCGCGTCCGGTCGAGCCCTTCTGGTCGGGACGACCTATGATCAGCGGCGCCATCCGCTCCCACGCCGCGTCGCTCAAAACCAAACGATCCATCACACCCAAGGCCGCCTCCCCAAAAGCAGCCTTGAATCTGATTTGCTCCTAAAAGGGAATCCTTAGAGTCCACACCGCCTAGGGGGCACCGATGGCTGCGGACAATCGACGCGCCGCGATGTTTCGCGTGGTCGTGCCACATCAGCATAGCCGCGTCACCTATGCCGAACTGTTCTTCGATCTGGTGTTCGTGTTCGCGGTCACGCAGATCTCGCACACGCTGCTTCATCATTTCACACCGATCGGCGCTGTCCAGGTTACGCTGCTGTTCCTCGCGGTGTGGTGGGTCTGGGTCTTCACGGCCTGGGTGACCAACTGGCTCAATCCGGAACTGACCCCGGTCCGCATCCTCCTGTTCCTGATGATGCTCGGCGGCCTCGTGCTGTCGACCACGATTCCGACGGCCTTTGAAGGCCGCGGCCTGTGGTTCGCCATCGCGTACGCAGTGATGCAGGTCGGACGCACCGCATTCTGGCTGGTCTCGACCCCGCATCACTGGACCGCGGTGCGCCACAATGCCATCCGCATCCTGGCCTGGCTCTCCACCTCTGCCGTGTTCTGGATCCTCGGCGGTCTTTCTGAAGGTGAGTCCAGGCTATGGCTGTGGATCATTGCGCTCGTGATCGAGTATGTTTCGCCGGCGGCGCGGTTCTGGATCCCGAGGTTGGGGCCATCATCGCTCGAGGCCTGGGCGGTCGAAGGCGGCCATATGGCCGAGCGCTGCGCCCTTTTCATCATCATCGCGCTCGGCGAGGCGATCGTCGTCAACGGCGCGACCTTTGCCGAACTAAGCTGGACCACCGAGATCGTGCTGGCCTTCGTGTCCTCGCTGGTCGGCAGCATCGCGATGTGGTGGATCTATTTCCACAAGGGCGCCGAGGCCGGCTCCGAACTGATCTCGACATCGGCCGAATCAGGGAAACTGGCCCGCCTTGCCTACACCTATCTGCACATGCCGATCGTCGCCGGCATCATCCTGACGGCGGTGGCGGACGAGCTGGTCCTGAAGCATCCCGGCGGCCGTTCCGATCTCAAGACGATCCTGAGCACGATCGGCGGCCCGCTTCTGTTCCTGATCGGGACGATCCTGTTCAAGCTCTCGATCCGAGGCTTCCTGCAGCTCTCCCACATCGCCGGCATCGTCGCGCTGCTCGTGCTGAGCTGGTTCGCAAGCGAGCTGTCGCCGCTATGGCTTTCGCTCCTCACGACCGCGATCCTGATCGTGGTCGCGCTATGGGAATCGGTGTCGCTGGGCCCGGCTCCGGAATCTCATTCCGAAGCCGCCAGCGCGTGAACGGAGAACATCTTTGCCGCGTCGGTCCAGGACTGCCGGACTGTCCAGCCCGAATTTCGGGCCAGCTCCGTGAAGCGCTCCAGCGAATATTTGTAGCTGTTCTCGGTGTGGATGCTCTCGCCGGGACGGAACGAAAAAGTGTTGCCGAGGATCCGCACGTTCTGCGCCTTGCGGCTGATCAGGTGCATCTCGATCCGGTGGCGGTCGCGGTTGTAGACCGAGCGATGGGAGAAGGCGGGGAGATCGAAATTGCCGCCGAGCTCGCGGTTGATGCGCACCAGCACATTCAGATTGAAGCGCGCGGTGACGCCGGCTGCATCATTATAGGCGTTGTACAGCACGCGCTCGTCCTTCTCGAGGTCGACGCCGATGATCATCTGCGCGCCGGAGCCTAGGATCTTGCGCGCAGTGCGCAGGAAATCGGCGGCTTCCTGCGGCTCGAAATTGCCGATCGTCGATCCCGGGAAGAAGCCCACTTTCGGCATCGCGGCGATTTCGGCCGGCAGCGCGAAAGGCGTGGTGAAATCGGCGGCGACCGGATAGACGCGCAGGCCGGGAAAGTCCTTGCGCAGGCCTTCCGCTTGCGCGTTCAGGAAATCGCCGGAGATGTCGACGGGCACGTAGGCGCCGAATTCGCAGTGCTCGAGCAACAGGCGCACCTTGGTGGTCGCGCCCGCGCCGAACTCGACCAGCGCGGCACCCGCAGGGATGATCTTGGCAATCTCGGCGCCGCGATCGCCCAAGATGCCGAGCTCGGTACGGGTCGGGTAGTATTCCGGCAGCACCGTGATCTGCTCGAACAACTCCGAGCCGGTCGCGTCATAGAAATATTTGGGCGACAGGCGCTTGGGATGTTGGGCGAGCTGTCCGATCACATCGCCTGCAAAGGCTGCGGTCTGATCGTCAAAGGCATAGGCCTTGGCTAAAGCGCGGGCATGCACATTCATGATACTCTCCTGAACGCGCCTTCCCGCGCGCTATGATTTTTGGTTGTTTTTGCGCATGATCGTTTCGGAAAGCCGGTTTCCGCCTTTCCGGATCATGCTTGAGAACTGATCAGGCGTAATCGGCGAGCCGTAATCCCGTGAATTGCCAGCGGTGGTGCGGATAAAAGAAGTTGCGATAGGTGATACGACTGTGACCGCTCGGAGTTGCGAGCGAGGAGCCGCGCAGCACCAATTGATTGACCATGAACTTGCCGTTGTACTCGCCGAGCGCGCCCTCGATCGCACGGTAGCCCGGATACGGTGAATAGGAGGAGCGGGTCCACTGCCAGACGATGCCGAAGGCGTCGTTGAGCTGGCCGGCGCGCGCGGCGACCTCCCACTCCATTTCGGTCGGCAAATGTTTGCCGGCCCAGCGGGCGAAGGCGTCGGCCTCGTAATAGCTGACATGGCAGACCGGAGCTGCCGGGTCGATCGGCTGCAGGCCACCCAAGGTCATGATCTGCCACTGGCCGTCGACGTTGCGCCAATGGCCGGGCGCCTCCCAGCCTTCCTTCTCGACGGTCGCAAAACCGTCCATCAGCCAGAGCGTAGCCGTGCGGTAGCCGCCATCCTGGATGAAGGCGAGCCACTCCGCGTTGGTCACGAGATTGCGCGCCAGTTTGACGGGGCCGACCAGGGCGCGATGCGCCGGCTTTTCATTGTCGAAATGAAAGCTGTCGTCCGGATGCCCGATGGTGTGGATACCCTCGTTCAGCGTCACCCATTCCTCGCCGCGCTTGGAGGCCGGGAAGCGCCATGCCGGATCGTACGCCGGCGGGATCGGGTTCTGCGCGAAGGCGTGCAGGATATCGGTCCACATCAGTTCCTGATGCTGCTGCTCGTGATTGAGCCCGACCTCGACCAGCGGGACCAGCTTTGCCAGCTTTTCCTCGCCCGCGGTCTTGAAGAATTTCACCACGGCATCGTCCACATGCCGGCGATAGGCAGTGACCTCGTCGGCGCTTGGCCGGGTCAGGTGGCCGCGCTGGGCCCGGGCATGGCGAGGGCCGGCGCTGACATAATAGGAATTGAAGAGATAGGCGTAATCGGGATGGAAGGGCTTGTAGCCGTCCTGATGCTCCCCGAGCAGAAATTGCTCGAAGAACCAGGTAGTATGGGCGCGGTGCCACTTTGCCGGGCTCGCGTCCGGCATGGACTGGATCAGCTGGTCCTCCGCCGACAGGGGGGCCGCCCGGCGTTCAGTTTCATCCCGCACTGCGAGAAAAGCCTCCACCAGGCCCTGAGACAGGGAACCGGAATCAGAAGCGCGTGATGGGGAAGGGGTGGCAAGGGTGGCGGCAGCGGATGCTGGTTTCGTCACGGGTGTCTCCGAATGCTGGAGAGAACGTTGCTCTGCCAAACTGGTTCCCTACGGACAGTCCGTCCTAGATAGGGGCTCCCGTTCGGGAAAAAAGCCTCCCGTGGCCATGATATTAGTGTCGTCAGACAATGGGCCTGGAGCCCGACAGCGGCCTGAAAAGGGCCGCATGCATGCCAGCTCTCCGCCATTTTGCTTTGGGTGCACAACGGTTTGGGCTACATATATAGCTAGTCGCGGGGTAAGCGGGTCGAGCCGGCCCACCAGCAGTGCCGCAAGGGGCGGAGCCCCAAAGGGAAACGAAAATGAGCATTGAACAATTCATCGACAACGAAGTGAAGTCGAACGACGTCGTGCTGTTCATGAAGGGCACGCCGCAATTTCCGCAGTGCGGCTTCTCCGGTCAGGTGGTGCAGATCCTCGACCATATCGGCGTGGGCTATAAGGGCCTGAACGTGCTGGAGTCCGCCGAGCTGCGCAACGGCATCAAGACTTATTCGAACTGGCCGACCATTCCCCAGCTCTATGTGAAGGGCGAGTTCGTCGGCGGCTGCGACATCATCCGCGAGATGTTCCAGGCCGGCGAGCTGCAGCAGCTTTTCACCGACAAGGGCGTTCCGGTCGGCGCCGCCGCCTGAGCCTGATGGCGCGCCAGCTCGGCAACGCGCGCCTCGAAGTCATCGTTGCCGATATCACCATCTTGCGCGTTGACGCCATCGTCAACGCGGCCAATTCCTCCCTTCTCGGTGGAGGCGGTGTCGATGGCGCGATCCATCGCGCCGCTGGGCCCGAATTGCTCGCCGAATGTCGTAGGTTGCGCGGCTGTGCGACCGGGGACGCCAAGATCACGCATGGCTATCGGCTTCCTGCCCGGCATGTCATCCACGCCGTAGGTCCCGTCTGGCATGGGGGCGGTCAAGGCGAGGATGGATTGCTCGCCTCCTGCTATCGCCGCGCACTCGAGCTCTGTCAGGCGAACGGGCTTGCGTCGCTGGCATTTCCCGCCATTTCGACCGGCGTCTATCGCTTCCCTGCCGACCGTGCCGCCGGGATTTCGGTCGGGACGGTCGCGGAAGGACTCGCTTCGACGCCAGCGGTCAACCGGGTGATCTTCTGCTGCTTCTCAGAGGCCAGCGCTCGGCTGCATGAGCAGGCTTTGGCCGGTCTTTACGGCCCTTGTGCTGATTGACGCGCCGCCGCTACACTCCCTGCCGAATTCGGGAGGGGTCCAAATGAATTCATTTGAGTTGCTGCGCGTGCTGGCGACAGGCGCGCTGATGCTTGTTGCATTGCCGGCCGCGAACGCGGAAGGAACGTTCGATATTCCGGCAGGCGCCCGTTTCAACCAGGACAAGCTTGCCAAGATCGGCGCGTTCTTCGACAACGAGGTGGCGACCGGGAAAATCCCGGGCGCGATCGTCCTGATCCAGCAGCATGGCAAGCCGGTCTATCACCAGTCCTTCGGCGTGCAGGACGTGGGAAGCAAGGCGCCGATCACCGACAAGACGATCTTCCGCCTGTTCTCGATGACGAAGGCGATCACCGCTTTTGTCTCGGTGCAACTGCTCCAGGACGGCAAGTTCAAGCTCGATGATCCGGTCGCGAAGTACATTCCGTCCTTCGCCAATGTGAAGGTCGGCGTCGAGAAGAAGAACGAGGACGGCAGCAAGACGCTCGAACTGGTGCCGCCGGACCGGCCGATGACCATGCTCGACCTGATGCGCCACACCTCCGGCATCACCTATGGCTTCTATGGTGACAGCCTGGTCCGCAAGGCCTATGCATCCGCCAATCTCTATGCCGGCGATTTCGATCTCGCCGAATTTGCCGAGCGGATCGCCAAGCTGCCGCTGCACAATCAGCCGGGCGCGCTCTGGCAGTATGGCCACTCCACCGATGTGCTGGCGCGCATCATGGAGATCGTTTCCGGCAAGCCGCTGCTTACCATCGAGCGGGAGAAGCTGCTCGATCCTCTCGGCATGAACGACACCCGCTTCCTCGTCACCGACCCGGAGAAGCAGAAGCTTTTGGCGCAGCCGATGCCGAACGACAGCAATTTCCGGGTCGGCCGCGAGAACGACCCGACGGTTGTCAAGAAAATGGAGTTTGCCAGCGGCGGCATGGTCTCCACCATGGCGGACTTCTCCCGGTTTGCGCAGATGCTGCTCAATGGCGGCACATTCGAAGGCAAGACCTACCTGACCCCCGAGACCTTCAAGCTGATGACGACCGATCAGGTTGGTCCCGGTTCGGGAGTGGGGCGGGATTACTTCTATTTTCCCGGCGATGGCTTTGGCTTCGGGCTTGGGCTCGCGATTCGCACCGATCCCGGCAACGCGAAGCCGCCGCCCCCGGGCTCGCTGGGTGAACTGAAATGGGATGGCGCCAGCGGTTGTTATTTCGTGATCGACCGCAAGCAGGATATGTTCTTCGTGCTCCTCGAGCAGACGCCGACCGAGCGGCAACGTATCCAGCGGACGCTGAAGCAGTTGGTCTATGAAGCAATGGAGAATTGAAGCCTTTTCGCGCCGCCTCGTTCTCGTGGCGGCGCTCGCGCTTCTACTCGGCGCCGGATGCGGCGCCCGCGCGGAAGCTCCGGCCGCCAGCGCACACCGCTTTTCCGCCGCCGGGCTAGCGCGCGTCAGCGACTACATCAAGAACGAGATCGTGACCGGCAAGATTCCCGGCGCGATCCTTTTGATCCAGCAGCACGGCAAGCCGGTCTATTACGAGAATTTCGGCGTGCGCGATGTCGCCACTCAGCTTTCGATGAGCGCCGACACCATCTTTCGCCTCTATTCGATGTCGAAGCCGATCACCTCGGTGGCCGCGATGATGCTGGTGGAGGACGGCAAGCTCCGGCTCGACGACCCCGTGTCGAAATACATCCCGGCATTTGCGGACATCAAGGTTGGCGTCGACCAGCGGGCGGAGGACGGCAGCACGACGCTTACGTTGCAGCCGCTCAAGCGCCCGATCACGATCGAGGATCTGCTGCGCCACACGTCCGGTTTGACATATGGCTTCTCCGGCGACAGCACGGTGCGAAAGCTCTATTCGGATGCGAACCTTTTCAACGGCGACTGGACCAACGCTGAATTCGCCGCGCGGATCGCGAAATTGCCGCTCGCCGAGCAGTCCGGCACCTTCTGGGACTATGGCCACTCCACCGACGTGCTCGGCCGCGTGATCGAGGTCGTATCGGGAAAGACGCTGTACCAGTTCGAAAAGGAGCGACTGCTCGATCCGCTCGGGATGAACGAGACCGCCTTCCACGTCGTCGATCCCGCCAAGCGGCCCCTCATCGCCGAGCCGATGCCGGACGACTGCGCGCTCGGCCCGACCACGATGGTCAGCGATCCCATGCAGCCGCGCAAATGGGAGTCGGGCGGCGCCGGGATGGTCGGCAACATCGGCGACTATGCGCGGTTTGCGCAGATGCTGCTGAACGGCGGCACGTTCGAGGGGCGGCGCTATCTCAAGCCCGAGACCATCGCGCTGATGACCAAGGATCATATCGGTCCGGAGACGAAGATCGCGCGCGGTGAACGCTATTACCCCGGTGCGAACAGTGGCTTCGGCCTTGGCTTTGCCGTGCGCACCTCGGTGCCGGCGGGCACGTCATGGCCGCTTGGTGAATACCGCTGGGACGGCGTCGCCGGCACCTTCTTCTTCATCGATCCCGAAGACGACATGTTCGCAGTCTTCATGGTGCAGACGCCCTCGCAGCGCGGGCGGATTCAGCTTGAACTGAAGACGCTGATCTATCAGGCAATGGGGCGGTGAGGAAGAACACCGTCATTGCGAGCGAAGCGAAGCAATCCATTTTTCCGCACGCGGAGGCATGGATTGCTTCGTCGCTTGCGCTCCTCGCAATGACGCGGGATCGTCTGTCTACGCTCTACGCACGATCTCCCGCACCAGCCCGACCGTTTCCTCGATCATGCCGGCCGTCACATCGAGATGCGTGCAGGCCCTGATGCGACCGTCCATCATTGCGAGCAGCACGCCACGTCTGCCCAGTTCCGCGACCATGTTATCGCCGGCGACACCAGCACCATCGGGCTTGAAGAAGACGAGATTGGTCTCGGGTTGTTGCACCTCGATGCCGTCGATCTGCGACAGCCCGCGCGCCAGCGCCCTGGCATTGGCGTGATCGTCGGCGAGGCGGTCGACGTGATGGTCGAGCGCGTGGATGCAGGCGGCGGCGCAGATGCCGGCCTGGCGCATGGAGCCGCCGAGGCGCTGCTTCCAGCGCCAGACTTCATCGATGAAATCGCGGCTGCCGGCGATGACGCCGCCGATCGGCGCGCCCAGTCCTTTCGAGAAATCGATCCAGGCGGAATCCCAGCCCGCGGCCATGTCGCGTGCGGAAATGCCGGTAGCGACGCAGGCGTTGAGCAGCCGGGCGCCATCCATATGGGTGGCGAGCCCGTGGGCTTTGGCGATACCGACGATCTCGTCGAGCGCGGACTTCTTCCAGATCGTGCCGCCGCCGATATTGGCGGTCTGCTCGACGCTGACCAGCACCTGTGGCGGCTGGTAGCGCGAACGCGGATGCAGCGCCGCGCGGAACGTCTCCGGCGCGAACTGGCCGTCGTCGCCGGAAAGCGGCGTGATCTGGAAGCCGCCGAGCGCGGCATGCGCGCCACCTTCGCGGGCGATGACATGGGCAGTCGCATGAGCCAGGATCTCATCGCCGGGGCGGCAGTAGGCCAGCGTCGCGGCGACGTTGCACATCGTGCCCGACGGCATGAACACCGCGGCCTCCTTCCCGAGCAGTTCGGCGACGCGCTGGCAGAGCAGGTTCACGGTCGGATCATCGCCGATCTGCTCGTCGCCAACCTCAGCCCGCGCCATCGCCTCCCGCATCGCCGGCGTGGGACGCGTTTGGGTGTCGGACAAGAGATTGATGCGAACGAGCGGAGCCTTGGGATCGCGTGGGGCAGGGGTGTAGGACATGGCTCTCCTCGTTGCTCCGGGGCGGCGTCGCCAGCGAGATACGGCGCAAATCATTTGTCAGCCGATCGGTCGCCGGGCGGCGTGGCGAAATCGCATAATGATAATTTCGGTCGCGGTCACGCGATAATCAATCAGATAAGGATGTGGGCTCGCCGGAAGACGACGGACGTTAGGACGGCTTGTTGCACGACCTGCGTAGGGGTGCTCTTGCAACAGCGCCACGAGTGCCGCGATCCGGTCACGAACATGAACGGCGCCCTGAGGTGATCGTACTTCAATGTAGGTGAGGACTTGATCGATCTGCGTAAGCGCACGACGCGTATAGCGGATATTCACAGTCCGTGCTTCGCCCACATGGCCCGTACTTCTTCGACGGAGGCAAGATCGCCGCGTGCGATCTCGGCATCAGCTTCCGCCAGATCGGCTTCTTCCTCGGGCGTCAACTGAAGGGACGGCTGATCGACGCCTGCGAGCTGTAGCATGACGCGCGCGAGCTCGTCCTGCTCTGCATCAGGCAGGTTGGCGACGGTACTAAATGCTTCTTCGAGTAACCGGGTCATAGCTGGAACTATAACACCAATTTGGTGCCCAAACAAAAAGGCCCCGGACAAACCGGGGCCTTCGATATTCGAAATCTGCTTCCGATCAGCGCGAATAGAATTCGACGATCAGATGCGGCTCCATCTGCACCGGGAACGGCACATCGGACAGGCCGGGAATGCGGATATACTTCGCGGTCATCTTGCCGTGATCGACCTCGAGGAAGTCGGGCACATCGCGCTCGGGGAGCTGCGAGGCTTCGAGCACGGTGACGAGCTGCTTGGAGGCTTCCTTGACCTCGATCACGTCGCCGATCTTGAGCCGGTAGCTGCTGATGTTGACGCGGCGGCCGTTCACCTTGACGTGGCCGTGGTTGATGAACTGGCGCGCGGCGAACATCGTGGGCACGAACTTGGCGCGATACACGACGGTGTCGAGACGACGCTCCAACAGGCCGATCAGGTTCTCGCCGGTGTCGCCCTTCAGGCGGCCGGCCTCGACATAGATGCCGTGGAACTGGCGCTCGGAAATGTTGGCGTAATAGCCTTTAAGCTTCTGCTTGGCGCGGAGCTGCACGCCGAAGTCGGAGAGCTTGCCCTTGCGGCGCTGGCCGTGCTGGCCGGGGCCGTATTCGCGGCGGTTCACGGGGCTCTTCGGGCGGCCCCAGATATTCTGGCCCATGCGGCGATCGATCTTGTATTTCGCCTCACTGCGCTTTGTCATCGCGTCCTCTTAAGTTCAAATGTGGATTTGAGGAGACGCGCCCTCCTGTGCAGCCTGCCGTTTGGCCGGTGCCGACAGGTCCGCCTCGAAAGCTCGAGGACGAACCACGGGTCGCGAAACGCATCGCGGGCCGAAATCGGCCCGCGAGCAGGTGGCTTTTAGGGGAAAGATGGCCGCCCTGTCAACGAAAGAGGCGGTTATTTAGGGCCATCAGGTCGCAATTGTCGGCAACCGCTCTATCGGTTTGCTGCCGATCGGCCCGCAATTCCGTTGGTTCTAGGGCGTGAGCCCGAAAAATCACGCGAAAACAAGGAACTAAAGCGAAATGATGATCCAGGAAATCATCTCGCTTCAGGGTGCCGGCTTGACCAGCGGCTCTCCCGCCTTCACTACGTAGACCCCGAGCACCTTGAAGGGCTTATCACCGGCTTTGGCGTCGTGAATCGCGCCCGGCGGGATCTGGTAGGATTCGCCGGCCTTGATCTTCTTCGGCGGCTGGCCGTCGATCACGAGTTCAAGTTCGCCATCCAGCACATAGCCGGTCTCGGCGCCGGGATGCGTGTGGCGTCCCGCCGCACCGCCGGCCGGCACTTCGGCAATGGCGGTGATGGTGTTGTAGCCCTCCGGAAAATCGAGCTTCTGCAGCGGCGTGCGCTTGATGCCGCTTTGCTGGGCGATGGCGACGCCCGCTCCCGCGATCGCGACGATGGCCAGTCCGAGCAGTGCTTTCTTGATCATGGCGTTTCCTCCTGCCTGTTGGGGGAACCTAGCAGTGGGCTTCCGCCGCGAGAAGCGAGCTAGCGCCTGATTCCCGCAAAACTGGCGGCAATGCCGCGCTGGAGCAGCGACCAGTCGAAGCCGAGCGCGAGCGCAAGGTAGCCGCGCTCGATCATCGCGTTGGCCTGCTCGGCGGACCGCGCCACACCGCCGATCGGCACGCCGCTTTTGAGGATGCCTTCCTCGGCGCGCTGCATCAGCGCCACCACTTCGGGATCGTCGGGGAGGCCGCGCTTGTTGATGGAGGTGGCGAGGTCGCCGGGCCCGATCACGGCGATGTCGATACCCGGGGTGGCCATGATGTCGTCGATTCGCTCGACCGCTTCGACATGCTCGATCGTGACCATGCAGATCATGTCGTCATCGGCCGTGGTCATATAGTCCGCCATCGAGACGCCCCAGCGGAACGGCGCATGGAACGGCCCCCACAGCCGGTCGCCTCTGGGCGGATAACGTACGCTGCGCACCGCCTTCTCGGCCTCGGCGCGGCTGCAGATCATCGGGAAATTGATGCCGAGTGCGCCGATGTCCATCGGCGCCTTGGCGAGCCAGGGCTCGTTGGCCGCAATGCGCGCCATCGGCACACATGGCGTGCCGGAAGTTGCCACGATCATCGCGTGCGCGGTGCCAAGATCGATCGGGCCGTGCTCGAGGTCGACGATGATCCAGTCGAGCGACTGCGCCATGATCTGCACGGTTTGAATGCTCGGGATGGTGGCGATCGCGCCGAAGGTCGGGCGCTTCTCTCGCCATTGCTGTCGCAGCCGGTTGAGGGGAGTTGGCGTCGTGGAGGTCAAAGCAGAACTCCATTGAACTTGCGGTGCTCGCCGAGCCTATCAGCGCCGTATGGTGGCGGAAAGTTCAAGCCGGGATCCGGCCACCGAAAAACGGCATCAGCGCCCGGCTGAGCGTATGCGGACGGTTGGAGGTGAAGAGCATTTCGGCACCGGCTTCGTCTCTGCCATCGCCGGGCGGGCCGAGCAGATCGGAGACGCGTCGCGCGATAGCCGGCGCCGGGTCGATCCAGTCGACCGGCCATGGCGCGAGCTTGACCAGGCGATCCAGCAGCAAGGGATAATGCGTACAGGCGAGCACCACGGTGTCGGTACGCGCCGGGCCGTCCAGAAAGCAGGGCTCAAGTTCAGCGGCGATATCGCTGTCGCTAACTTCTCCACCGCGCAGCGCGGCTTCCGCCAGCGAAGCGAGCTCGCCCGAGCCGACCAGCGTCACCTCGCAGCCCTGTCCGAAATCCTGGATCAGCTTTCGCGTATATTCGCGTTTGACCGTGCCCCTGGTGCCCAGCACGGATACCCGCTTGGTCTTCGAGCCGGCGCAGGCCGGCTTGATGGCCGGCACGGTTCCGACGAACGGCAGGCTATAGGCGTCACGCAGGTGCGACATGACGAGCGTGGAAGCGGTATTGCAGGCGATCACGACCAGATCGGGCGTGTGGCTCCCGATCAATTCGCCGACCAGCGGCACCACGCGCGCGATGATCTCTTCCTCGCCATGGTGGCCATAGGGAAAGAAGGCGTCGTCGGCGACATAGACGTAACGCGCGTCGGGCCGGGCGCGCACGATCTCGCGCAACACCGTCAGCCCGCCAAGGCCGGAATCGAAGACCAGAATGGTTACGGGAGCCGCCACGGTTCAACCTTATCCCATTCCAGCGTTACGATTCAGTTCATTTAAGGGTGCCGGCGGCCCTTCGGCCACGGTCCAGGCCAACGGGGATTTTGGAACGATTCAAATCGCCTTCACCGGAGGCGAGGGTTATCAGGATGTGTTGCAGCGCGGCAAGGGCCCGGCGGCGACGAACTCGAAGCCGACGGGGCCGTGTGCATGATCCGAAACACGACATCGAGCTGGGGCAGCGTCGCGCGTGGATTCCACTGGTTCCTCGCGGCGGCCATCATCGGCATGATCGCTTTCGGCTGGTGGATGAACCATATCCCCCCGCGCCCGGACCGCTTCTTCTATCGCTCGATCCATGCCGATGTCGGCTATGTCGTGCTGCTCCTGACACTGCTCCGGCTGGTCTGGCGCGGCGCCAACCCGCCGCCGGCCTTGCCGAACGATACCTCGCGCTGGCACCGGATCGCGGCATGGATCAGCCATTTCGCGCTCTATGCCGTCACCATCGTGGTGGCACTGCTGGGTTGGGCGCATTCCGGCGCCCGGACGCCGAACTATTCAGACTGGTTCGGGATGTTTCAGGTGCCGCAGATCACGTCGCCTGACCGGGCCGCGGCGCAGGCCTATGAAAACCGGCACATCTATTTCGCCTACGTACTGCTGGCGCTGATCGGAATTCACGTTGCCGCGGTAGCCTGGCATCACTTCATGCGGCGCGATCGCGTCGCTGCCCGGATGGTCGACGGAGCGCCGGGCTGATTGATTTAGAATCAATCCAGCTCGTTGCATGTTTTTCCCCCTTCCCGGGGAGGCTGCGCTCGGCGTATGGCTCGCTTGATACTGTCAGCCATCACCGAAAGAATCCCATGTCCATCTCGCAGATGTTTTCAAAGGTGACGTCGCTTGCCGTCGTCGCGCTGCTGTCGGTCGTCGCCATCGGCGCGGCGCTGGCGCAAAACGCGACCGAGATCCAGTTGAGCTACAAGGACAAGAAATTCGATCCTGCCGAGATCAGCGCGCCCGCCAACACGCCGATCGTGATCAAGCTTAAGAACAACGACGGCAAGGCGATGGAATTCGAAAGCAAGACCCTGAAGGTCGAGAAGATCATCGCCGCCGGCGCCGACGCCACCATCAATGTGCGGGCACAGAAGCCCGGTCGCTACGAGTTCTTCGACGAGTACAACGAGAAGACGGCGCGCGGTGCGCTGGTGGTGAAATAGAGCCGTGGTCGCCTCGCTTATCATCGTCTTCCGTGAAGTGTTCGAGGCCGGCCTGATCGTCGGCATCGTGCTCGCCGTCACGCGCACCGTCGCGCAGCGCAATCTGTGGATCGGCGGCGGCGTGCTCGTTGGCGTGCTCGCTGCCTGCGTCGTCGCGGCCTTTGCCGGCGCGCTGTCCAATCTGTTCGCCGGCATGGGGCAGGAGGTGTTCAACGCCTTCATCCTGATCATCGCGGTCGTGATGCTGACCTGGCACAATGTCTGGATGGCGCGCCACGGCAAGGAACTGGCCGGCGAACTCCGTGCTGCCGGGCAGGCCGTGGTCGAGGGCTCGAAGTCGCTGTTTGCGCTCGCCGTCGTGGTCGGGGTCGCGGTGCTGCGCGAGGGCAGCGAGGTCGTGCTGTTCCTCTATGGCGTGATCGCCGGCGGCGACAGCGGCCTCGGCGTCGCGATCGGCGGATTCTTGGGGCTCCTGCTCGGCGTCATGGTCTGCCTGCTGACCTATCTCGGCCTCGTCCGCATTCCGACGCACGCGCTGTTTGCCACCACGACGGTGTTGATCGCGCTGCTCGCCGCCGGAATGGCGGCGCAGGCTGCGGCGTTCCTCGAACGTGCCAACTGGGTGACCGCGCTTGATAACGTGGTGTGGGACAGTGGCTGGCTGTTGTCGGACTCCAGCCTTCTCGGCAAGGCGCTGCATACGCTGATCGGCTACACCGACCAGCCGACCGCAATGCAGCTCACGGTCTACCTTGCGATCCTGCTCATCACGTTCGTGCTGATGCGGCTCTACGGTGCGCCGGCACAGGTAACCGCGCCGGCCCGGCGCTGATCAGGCTTCCCCAAAAACGCGCCTGAAGATCGTGTCGACGTGCTTGAGGTGATAGCCGAGGTCGAACTGCTCCTCGATCTGGGCATCACTGAGATATTTCTTCACGTCCGGATCTTTCTTCAGCAGCGTCAGGAAATCGCCTTCGCCGCGCCAGACCGGCATGGCGTTGCGCTGCACGAATTTGTAGGCGTCCTCGCGGCTCGCGCCCTTTTGCGTCAGGGCGATCAGAAGCCGCTGCGAATGCACGAGACCTCCGAGGCGGTCGAGGTTCTTCTGCATGTTCTGCGGATAGACCAACAGCTTGTCGATCAGGCCGGCGAGGCGGACCAGCGCGAAGTCGAGCGTCACGGTGGCATCCGGGCCCATCATGCGTTCGGCCGACGAATGCGAGATGTCGCGCTCGTGCCAGAGCACGACATTCTCCAATGCGGGCACGGCATAGGCCCGCACCATCCGCGACAGGCCGGAGAGGTTCTCCGACAGTACAGGGTTGCGCTTGTGCGGCATCGCGGACGAGCCCTTCTGCCCTTCCGAGAAGAACTCTTCGGCTTCCAGCACCTCGGTGCGCTGCAGATGACGGATTTCGACTGCGAGGCGCTCGATGGAGGCGGCGATCACGGCCAGCGTCGCGAAATACATCGCGTGGCGGTCGCGCGGGATCACCTGGGTCGAGATCGGCTCCGGCTCGAGCCCCATGGCTTTGGCGACATGCTCTTCCACGCGCGGGTCGATCTGCGCAAAGGTGCCGACCGCGCCCGAGATCGCGCAGGTCGCGACCTCCTTGCGGGCGGCGACGAGCCGTGACCGGGCGCGGGAGAATTCCGCATAGGCGTAGGCAAGCTTGAGGCCGAAGGTCACCGGCTCGGCATGGATGCCGTGGGAGCGGCCGATGGTCGGCGTCATCTTGTGCTCGAAGGCGCGATTCTTCAGCGCAGCCAGGACCTTGTCGATGTCGGCGAGCAGGAGGTCCGCGGCGCGTGTGAGCTGCACGTTGAGGCAGGTGTCGAGCACGTCGGAGGAGGTCATGCCCTGGTGCACGAAACGCGCCTCGGGGCCGACGATTTCAGCCAGGTGGGTCAGGAAGGCGATGACGTCGTGCTTGGTCTCCCGCTCGATCTCGTCGATCCGTGCGACGTCGAAGGTTGCGTCCTTGCCCTTGGCCCAGATCGTCTTCGCCGCCTCCTTGGGGATGACGCCGAGTTCCGCCAGCGCGTCAGCCGCATGCGCCTCGATCTCGAACCAGATCTTGAAGCGGGTCTGCGGCTCCCAGATCGCGGCCATCTCCGGGCGGGTGTAGCGGGGGATCATGGAAAACTCCGGAAAGTGCAGGGGGTCGCCCAGCGACTCCCGGCCAGTTTGTTTTTACGCCGCGCTTTAGCAGAGCTGGCCCGGAGAGGCCACCCAAACGCGCCCTCCCGCAGGTGGAAAATGGGGGCTTTCGGGCCTGCCGCCAGGTTCGACGGATCGCAGGCTACAGGCTGGTCAACCCGCTCTCAACGGCGAGCCGGACGAGCTGCGCGTCGGTTCGCATGCCGGTCTTGGTCTTGATCAAATAGTGATAGTTCTGAACGGTCTTCATGCTGAGATTGAGGTTTGCGGCGATCTCCTCCGTGGTCGAGCCAGCCGCCAATTGCCGCAGGATCTCGATCTCCCGTTCTCCCAATTGGTCAAGAACCGATCCCGACGGGGTCAGGCTTTCCATGGCCAGGACATGGGCGATGTCGTCGCTCATCGCATGTTCGCCGCGCGCTACCGAACGGATCGCCGCAATCAGCACGGTCGGTTCATTGCTCTTGGTGACATAGCCGCTGGCCCCGGCACCGAAGGCGGCCTTCACCAGCGCCGCCTCGCTATGCATGCTGAACACGAGAACGCGCGCGCCGGCGTTGCGCTGCCGGATGTTCCGGATGGCTTCGAGACCGCTGGCGCCCGGCATCGAGATGTCCATCACCACGACATCAGGGGCGTGGGTCTTGAATGCGCGGTAGGCGTCGGCTGCGTTGTCGGCCTCGTCGACCACCCGGAAATCGCCTTGATGCTCCAGGACGCGCCGGTAGCCTTGCCGGACCACGGGATGGTCGTCGACAAGAAGGATCGAAATGCCACTGGTCTTCGACGTCGGCATCAGGCGGCAAGCGGGATCGTGGCGGCAACGCTCAGACCGCGTCTTGCGTGCGCGATCGATAGCGAGCCGCCCAGAGCCGTTACGCGCTCGCGTAGTCCGGTCAGGCCGAAGCCGGCGGACTGCGCCACTTTGGCGGCATCGCCGCCGCCGTCGTCCTCGACGCGAACCAGCAGCGCATTTTCCAAACCCGTCCGCCGCTCGATCCGAAGCACGATCTCGCGCGCCGCGCTGTGGCGCAAGGAGTTGGTCAGGCATTCCTGAGCCACACGGTAGGCGGTCGCGGCGACTGCGCCTCGCACGTCGGCAAAATCGCCTTTGAGATCGAGCTGGATCATGGGCTGCGTCGCGTTCTGTGATCGCCAGCTATCAACCAGATTGATGAGGCTCGCCTCCAGCCCGAGTTCCTCGGCGGGCGGGTGACGCAAGCGGTTCAGCGTGCCGCGCAGGCAGGCCATGATGTGCAGCGTGGCCTTCGAGATCATCCGCGCATCCTGCGCGACGTCGTCTCGGTCCTGCTCCTGCGCGCTGGCCGCTTCGATCGTATTGGCGAAGGCGAGGATCGCTGTGAGGTTCTGTCCGAACTCATCGTGCAGTTCGCGCGCGAGCATGCGCCGCTCGTCGCTGCGGATTTCAAGCAGCCGGCGGGTCAGGACGGCCCGTTCTTCAGTTGCCTGCGCGAGGCGATCTCCGAGATCGCCAACCGCTTGCCCGATCATGGCAAGTTCCATCGATCGGAAGCGCGGGAGCGATGTTCGATATTGGCCGTTCGCCATGCGCTGCAGTGCGGCAACGATCGACTGCGCGGGGGCCAGTGCGTGCGCAATCGCGAGCGAGGCGAGCAAGGCGATGGCCACCGCCATCAGCAGCGCGACGTGGACGTTATCGAGAATGTGCTGCCAGGCGAGCGATATCGCGGCGTCGGGATCTGCTACGGCTGAGACCGTGCCCGCGGTGACCGACCGCGCACTGATCGGCCGGGCGACCGCAGCGTGGCCGCCGAGGAATGTCTCCACAGCGGCTGCGAACCAGTGCGGTGGAGATGCTCCGATCCCTTTGCTCTGGCCGCAAAGCGGATTCTCGAACTCGCCCTTCGGCTCGAACTGAACGCACACACCCGGCGAGATCAGGCTCATCGTCTGGGTGGTGCGCCATTCTGGTAGAGGCAAAAGGTGTTCGCGTGTCCTGTTGCTGCGCAACAGCAATTCGCGCCAGTAGAGCGCTTCCAGCGCTTGCGACACCCGCTCGGCGGATGCCGCCGTGGCGCGGTCGACACTGTGATAAGCGTCGATCGTCGCCCAAACGGTTGCGCCTCCCAGACACAAGATGACGATGACGAGCAGACGGGCGACAAGCTGGAGCACCAGGCGCATGCGATCACTCCGCGGCTTCGAGATGAACTTAACAGCACCGCTATTCGGGACCAATTGCAAGATGGCAGGTGCGGCGAAGCTCGGGAAATTTTCCCAACAAACCGCAGGTATATGTCTTTGGACGCAGCCCTCCGCCTCGGATTAACAAAAGCCGGGACGGTTTGCGGGTAGTCTCTTGGCCGCCCCAGGGAGCAAAGCTGCATGAGTGCCACGGTTGGCGCCGAGACCACCTTGCCCGGCAAGGACGCTTCGGAGCGAAGCGTCCTGTTGTTATGGATGATCTTCACGGGGCTTTCGATCTTCGCCGCCGTGCTGCTGTGGCGATACGGGTTGCTCCATCTGATGGTCACCTCGGACCGCACCTACATTTCGACCCTGATCGCCGTTCTCTACGTCGTCACCTGCTGCCATTGCTTCTGGCGCACGCGAGCGATCGCGCGGGAAGGCGAAGCGGCCCGACGCTGCCGCGCGATCCTGTCTGCTCCCGGCGCCGCGAGGAGGCTCGACGAGAATGCGCGCGCTCTCCCTGGAGGGCTGGTCAGCGATCACATCCGCAACCTGGTGAAGAAGGCTGCGGCGCAGGCCAGCGGCCGCATCGATCAGACGTTGCTGCTCAGGTCGCTGGCGGACCGGTTGCGCGGCTCAAACGCCTTCGGCGGATTCGTTTCCGATACGCTGATGAAGCTCGGGCTGCTCGGAACCATCATCGGCTTCATCATCATGCTGGCGCCGATCGCGACCCTCGACGCCGCCGACAAGGTTGCCATGAGATCGTCGATGGGGCTGATGAGCGACGGCATGGCAGTGGCCATGTACACGACGCTGGCCGGCCTGATCGGCTCGATCCTCGTCAGGATTCAATACTACATGCTCGATGCCGCCACCCAGCGGGTGTTTTCCGATGCCGTCATGTTGACCGAGACCCACGTCACCCCGGCCTTGGAACACCATCATGATGGATGAGTTCGGCCTCTATCCGCGGGAGGAACATTTCGATCCGCTCGGCGTGATGCTATTCAAGGCGCTCCAGGTCGTCGCGTTCCTGTTCTTTCTCGCGTTGCTTGCGGTTTCGCCGGAGTCGAAGGAGGGCAAGATCGACTCCAAGGCCGAATTCATCATCACGATGGACTGGCCGGACAATCATCCTGATGATTTCGATCTGTTCGTGCAGGATCCCGCGGGCAATATCGCCTGGTATCGCCGCCGCGAAGCCGGCTTCCTCACGCTCGACCGCGATGATCGCGGCGGTGCCAACGATTTCATTGTCGTCAACGGCAAGAAGATTCCGTCGCCAATCCGCGAGGAGATCGTCACGGTGCGCGGCATCGTCCCCGGCGAATACACCGTCAACGTCTCGCATTTCCAGGCGACGACGGGACAGCCGGTTCCGGTCAGCGTGAAAGTGCAGAAACTCAATCCGACCGCCCAGGTGATCTTCGACAACAAGCTGACGCTCGATCACACCGGCGATGAGAAAACCGCGCTGCGCTTCTGGGTCGATGGAGAAGGCAAGGTGGTCGACGTCCAGCAGCGGCACAAATCACTGATGGAGACGTTCCGCAACGTGCGCGCAAACGGCGCGGATCTCGATCCGAAGACAGGCGTCAGGATGTCTCGCCCGTGAACAATCTCCAGTCGGTCATCCTCACGCTCTCGGTCGGCTACGCGCTGATCGGCGCGCTATTGCTCATCATCCTGGTCTATGCGCGCTTGCCCTGGTCGGCCAAGGCGGTCGCCGTGGTCGTGACCAGCGCGTTCTACATTGCGAGCTTCATGGGCGTACGCGGCCTCTTGGGCTGGGCCAGCGTCGACCGGCTACCAGCCTCGTTCAAGCTGCTGCAGGCGCGCATCGTGGAGCCGCACTCGCTCGAGGGCGACCCGGGCTCGATCTACCTTTGGGTCGAGGCCCTCGACGACGACAACCGGCCGAGCGGCATCCCCCGAGCCTACCGCATCCCCTACAGCGACCCGCTGGCGCAGAAGACCGACAAGGCCATCACCGAGATTGCGGCAGGCCGTCCCCAGGGCGGACGCGCCGCCGATTTCGGCACCGGCGAAGGCGGCCTGATCGCGGCAGCCAGGGAATACATCACCCCCAATGCGGTGATCGAGACGTCGGGCGGCGATCCTTCGACCGGTGGGGCGCTGATGGCGGCTCCGCGACCCGGTGATGAGGTGTCATTTACCCCGCTGCTGCCGCCACGAATGCCGCCGAAGGACGAGCAATAGGTCTCTGGATACCTATGCGGGAACTGTCTGACGGAAGCGGCCGCGGTTGGGCTTCCCCGATGACAAACTTCAGTCACGGATTATTGAGTAACAGATATTGAAATCTGTTAGTGAGACGTGCTATATGCATTTTCGGACGCCGGATGGGGCGCCCCGTGGCCAGCCGCCGCGAAAGGCATGATCCGGAAGGGTACGAGTACCGGTTTCATGCCAAGCGCCGGCCGCGGACTTGCCGGAGACTACGATGATGACGATCGAGATTTTACATTTGACTGAACAGATCCAGCGCTGGCTCAATCAGCAGGTGGCTCGCCACCTGGCCGCCCAGGCGGCGAAACTGACCCGCTAAGCTGGAATTAGGATTGCCTTAGCAACCGGCCGGGCCGTTTTACAATGTGCCTGACCGCCAGTATGGAAATACCTAACAACTGGGGATAGGGTGGAGCCATGAACGAAGCAGTCGTCTTGACCCCTGAACGAATCCTGGAGGTCACTGAGGACGTCCTGCGTCGCTACGGGCTCGCCAAGGCGACCGTGGTGGACGTTGCCCGTGCGCTCGATGTGAGCCACGGCAGTGTCTACCGACACTTCCCGAGCAAGGCCTCGCTGCGCGAGGCTGTGGCCAAACGCTGGCTCGACAGGGCCAAGGCCCCGCTGCAGGAGATCGCAGCGGGCAGCGGCCCTGCGCAGGCCCGGCTCGATCGGTGGCTGCGCACGCTGTTCGCAACCAAGCAGGCCAGGTTTGCCGACGATCCCGAGATGTTCCGCACCTATCTGACGCTGGCGCGCGAGGCTTGTGTTGTGGTCAAGGGCCACAAGGAATGCTTGAGCGATCAGATCGCGCAGATCCTGTCCGACGGCGTCAAGGAGGGCGTGTTCGAGGTCGATGATCCCAAGGTGACGGCCCGCGCGATTTTCGAGGCCACCAGAAGCCTTCATCACCCGGCTCATGCCGACGAATGGGGCGAGCCGGACCTGCAGGAGCGCACCGACGCGTTACTGGCGCTGCTGTTCCGCGGCCTCGAAGCCTGCCCTAAGCACTAGCCCGTAGTTCGCGATCGATTCTCCCGGTCCATTTGCGGGCATTGACGGCCCGTGTTTGATATCCATCAAGACCGATGTGGCTGGGCCCGCCAGGATTGGCTGGGGAGGATGACGTGCGGCTCGCGCTGTTTGCGGATATCCACGGCAATCGGCAGGCGTTTGGCGCCTGCCTTGAGGCTGCGCGTGCGCAAGGCGCGGAGAAGTTCGTCCTTCTCGGCGATTTCATCGGCTATGGTGCCGACCCCGAATGGACCGTTGATACCGTCATGGCGCTGGTCGAGGACGGTGCGATCGCCGTGCGCGGCAATCATGACACCGCCATCGGCATCGACAATGACGCGATGAACGCCGAAGCCCAGGCCGTGATCGAGTGGACCCGCGGCAAGCTCAGTGCGGCGCAGCGGCGCTTCCTCGCCGACCTGCCCCTGATGCAGCAGGAGGACGACCGCCTTTACGTCCATTCCGAAGCGTCGAACCCGACCAGGTGGCGTTACGTGCGCGACGCTTCGGACGCCGCGCGCAGCATGATGGCTGCGGACACTCCAATCACCTTTTGCGGCCACATCCACCGTCCCGCGCTCTATTCGATGTCGGCGACCGCGAAAATGACGAGCTTTGTGCCGACGACGGGCGTCGCCGTGCAACTCTTGGCCGGGCGGCGCTGGCTTGCGGTGCTCGGCTCTGTCGGCCAGCCCCGCGACGGCATTCCCGCAGCCGCTTTCTCCATGTTCGATACCGAAAGGCGGGAGGTCACCTATTGTCGCGCCCCCTACGATATCGACGCGGCGGCAGCCCGGATCCGCGAGAATGGGCTGCCGGGCTGGCTTGCCGATCGCCTGTCCGTTGGCCGATAGCGCTATGGCAAAGATCTCCATGCAGCCGGGCACGGTGATCGATGATTTTACGATCGGCGAGTGCGTGCATCGCGGCGGCATGGCGACGCTGTGGAGCGTCACCCATCCCGGCATCGACGTGCCGCTGCTGATGAAAGTGCCGCGGGTTTCGGAAGGCGAGGATCCCGCCGCCATCGTCAGCTTCGAGATGGAGCAGATGATCCTGCCGCGATTGTCGGGGCCGCATGTGCCGGCCTGCTTCGGCACCGGCGATTTCGCGCGCCAGGCCTATGTCGTGATCGAGCGCATTCCGGGCCAGACGCTCTACAAGCGGATCGACGATCTGTCGATCGCTTACGAGGAGGCGAGGGCGCTCGGGATCAAGATCGCCTCAGCGCTGTCGGCGCTGCATCGGCAAAACGTCATCCATCACGACATCAAGCCGAGCAGCATCATGTTCCGCGAGAGCGGCGAGGCGGTGCTGATCGATTTTGGCCTGTCACATCACGAACGCCTGCCCGATCTGCTGCAGGAAGAATTTCGCCTGCCTTACGGCACCGCGCCCTATATGGCGCCGGAGCGCCTGCTCGGGGTGCGCGACGATCCGCGCAGCGATCTGTTTTCGTTCGGCGTGCTCCTGTATTTCTTCACCACCGGGGTGCGGCCGTTCGGCGAGAGCGAAACGCTGCGCGGCATGCGGCGGCGGCTGTGGCGCGATCCCTATCCGCCGCGCCAGCTCAGGGGCGACTATCCGCCCTGGCTGCAGGAGATCGTGCTGCGATGCCTGGAGATCGAGCCCGCCTGGCGCTATCCGACCGCGTCTCAGCTCGCCTTCGATCTCGGCAACTCCGACCAGGTCAAGCTGACGGCGCGCGCGGAACGGCGCGAGCGTGATCCGTTCACGACGGTGATACGTCGCCGCTTCAATCGCGGGGCGTGGCAGCCGCAGCCGAAGTCCGACGTTGCCGTGCAACTGGCGTCGAGCCCGATCCTGGTGGTCGCGATCGACACGACGGAGATATCGGGCCCGCTGAACGAGGCCTTGCGCGTCACCGCGCAGCGGATCCTCGCCACCCTGCCGCAGGCCCGCCTCGCATGTGTCAACGTGCTCAAGCTCGGCCTCGTCACCATCGACCGGACGCTGGATGAGAAGGGCAACAACAAGCATGTCGACCGCCTGGTCGCGCTGCGGCACTGGGCGTCCTCGCTGAAACTCGACGAGAACCGGCTGTCGGTGCATGTGCTGGAGGCGATCGATCCCGCGGCGGCAATCCTGGAATTCGCGGAGGCCAATGAGGTCGATCACATCGTGATCGGCGCGCGGCAGGATTCCATGCTGCGGACGCTGCTCGGCAGCGTCTCGGCGAAGGTGGCGGCGGAGGCGCCATGCACGGTCACGGTGGTGCGCCCGCCACGGGAAAGCTAGAGCGTTTTCGAGCGAAGTGGATACCGGTTCGCGTGAAGAAAACGCGTCAAAACAAGAGTCTAGAGCTTCGGTTCTGATTCAATCAGAACGGAAGCTCTAGATCGCTTCGCCGCGTGCCAGCGCCGCCGCGTTGCGGATCGCGGAGATGTTGGCCTTGTAGGCCTCCATCGTGCCGCCCTTGAACACGGCGGAGCCGGCGACAAACGCATTGGCGCCGGCCGCTGCCAGTTCCCCTGATACATCGGGCGCGACGCCGCCATCGACCTCGATGTCGATCGGCCGGCCGGCGGTCATCGCCCTGACGTCGCTGACCTTGCCGAGCGCCGAACGGATGAAGGCCTGACCGCCAAAGCCCGGATTGACCGACATCACCAGCACAATATCGATCAGGTCGAGCACATACTCGATCGCGCTCACGGGCGTTGCCGGATTGAGCGAGACGCCCGCCTTCTTGCCGAGCGCGCGGATGGCCTGCAGCGAACGATGCAAATGCGGGCCGGCCTCCGCATGCACGGTGATGTGATCGCAGCCGGCCTTGGCGAACGCCTCGAGATAGGGATCGCAGGGCGAGATCATCAAATGAGCGTCGAAGATCTTCCTGGTGTGCGGGCGCATCGCCTTGATGACATCGGGGCCATAGGAAATGTTCGGCACGAAATGCCCGTCCATGACGTCAAGATGGATCCAGTCGGCGCCGGCCTCGTCGACGGCGCGGACTTCTTCGCCGAGTTTCGAGAAATCCGAGGCCAGGATCGACGGCGCGATCACCAGCGGGCGTGGCGTGAAGGACTGGGACATGGACGCTCTCCCAAGGCATCTCTGTAGCGAGCGGGATGGTTCCGCCTAACATGCATGCCGGTGCCGGGCAATGCACAGGAGCGAAGTCGCGGGCAGGAAAAAACTGCCGTAGCGGCAGCAATTGCCGACTTCTGCGAACCCGTCTGTGTGCGCGAAATGCCGATTTTAAAGGGCTTTTCGCCATGGCATGGCGCTTGCTCGCTACCCGTGCGGGTGTTGGGCCGCCGCTGACGCGGCATTGTCGGAGTTCCCTCTCATGCTGTTTGCCCTTGGCGCTGCGTCGTCGGCCATCGATCTCCTGAAGTCGCTGACGTCGTCGAAGACGTCGCAGGCAAAGCCGGCCGGCCTGACCCAGGACGCAGCCAGCGTCTTCGATATTTCCGGCGGCGCAACGGCGCCGACAAGCGTGACTCCGAACTCCGGATCGGCCGGCAGCGGCGCAGCGCCGATCGCCCCGGAGACGATGAGCGCGCTGCTCGATGCGCAGAGCCAGGCTTCGACCGGCGCGGCTGCTTCGACCATGAGCCCGTCGGACGCGCTGAAGGATTTGTTCGGACAGATCGATGGCGATGGCGACGGCAAGATCACGAAATCCGAATTCGAGGATGCGCTCGGCGCTGGCGGGACCAATCTGGCGCAGGCCGATGACGTCTTCTCCAAGCTGGACAAGGACGGCGACGGCAACGTCACTCTCAACGAGATGTCCTCGGCCCTGAAAGGTGGCTCCGGTCATCGCTCCCAGGTTCATCACCATGGGGGCGGTGGCGGTGGCGGTAGTGCCGATGCGTTGATGCAGGCGCTGGATGACGGAGCCTCCACATCGGTGACCAACAGCGACGGATCGGTCACGACCACGACGACCTATGCCGATGGGTCGAAGGTGACAGCGACCTCGGCTGCCAGCCCTTCCGCTGCGGGGGCCGCGACCTCGTCGTACAATTTCATCGACCAGCTCGTGCAGCGGCAGGCGAACGCGACCTCGGCGCAGGTCAACGCCTCGCTCTCGCTCAGCGCATAGGATTAGCCGAACCGGTCCTGCCAGCTCGGTAGTGCGCCGGGGAAGGGCAAGGCGGTCGCCGCGTAGACGCCGCGCGCGATCGCGCGGGCCACGGTGTTGGCGGCGTGCATTCCGAGTTCGGTGAGGCCGAACATGGGATCGATCGGCTTCTCGCCGGTCGCCGCCGCAAACACCACATCGCCGTCGAGCGGCGCGTGCACCGGATAGATCGCCCGCGCCATGCCGGTCTGCGCGATCATCGCCAGCCGCTTGGCCTGTGACTTCGTCAGCACGGCGTCGGTCACGACCACGACCAGCGTGGTGTTCTCGCCGGATGTCGCCGCCGGCCCGCCCTTCAGCCGCGCCTTCAGCATATCAGGCGTGAACGAGGCCGGCAGACCGCGTCCGCCGAATTCCCCGTCGACCTCGTAGGGGGCGGCCCAGAACCAGGGGCCGTCGCCGACCGTGACGGCGCGGACTGCATTGACGACGGCAAGTGCGGCAACCGTGACGCCGGCATCGGTTCGCGCCGACGCCGACCCTAGTCCGCCCTTCAGGTTGGACGTGGTCGCGCCCATGCCGGCGCCGACGCTGCCGAGTCGGAAATCGCCGCCGGCTGCAGCCGCCGCGGTATAGGCGAGATCGCGATAGGGCGGGAACCGTCCCCACGCCTTGTTGCCGCCGTTCAAGAGATCGAAGCAGATCGCACCGGGCACGATCGGGATCACGGCCTCGCGGATGCGCAAGCCCCGGCCTTGCTCGGCAAGCCAGGCCTGCACACCGCCGGCAGCATCGAGGCCGAGCGCCGAGCCTCCGGACAGTGCGATCGCGTCCACCGCATCGACAGTATTGTGCGGCTGCAGCAGCGCGTCGTCGCGCGTGCCCGGGCCGCCGCCGCGCACGTCGATCGACGCCACGGCAGGCTTGTCGAAGATGATCGCGGTGGCGCCGGAGGCGATCGAGGCGTCGTCGGCGTGGCCGACGCGGACGCCTGCGATGTCGGTGAGGAGATTTTTCAAAGCGCGCGTCCTCTTCTCGTCCTATTGGTCGGTAAGCATGATGCATCAACTGCCAAGCGCGAGCCGGATCATCTTTGCAAGCTCCGACTTGCGATAGGGTTTCGCCAGCAGCAGCACGCCGGAATCGAGCCGTCCGTGGTGGACGATCGCGTTCTCGGTATAGCCCGACGTGTACAGCGTCTTGAGTCCGGGCCGCCGCTGCTGCGCTTCGTCGACGAGTTGGCGCCCGTTCATGGCGCCGGGCATGATGACGTCGGTGAACAGGAGGTCGATAGGCGTCCCGGTATCGATGATGTTGAGCGCCTCGGCGGCATTGGCCGCCTCGAGTGTCGAGTAGCCGAGGCTTGTGATCTGGGTCACGACATATTTGCGCACCAGCGCATCGTCCTCGACGATCAGAATGACTTCGTTTCCGCCCTGGACATTGGCGGTGTGTTGCGCTTCCGCGACGGTCTGGGCGAGGCCGGTCGCGCGCGGCAGATACATCTTCACGGAGGTGCCGTGGCGTTCCTCGCTGTAGATCTTGATATGTCCACCCGACTGCTTGACGAAGCCGAACACCATGGAAAGCCCAAGCCCGGTGCCTTTGCCGACTTCCTTGGTGGTGAAGAATGGATCGAACACTTTTTCCAGCAGATGGGCGGGAATGCCGGCGCCGCTGTCGCTGACCGCGACCATGACGTAATAGCCGACCGCGACCTCGCTGTGCATGCTGGCATAGCCCTCGTCGAGATAGACGTTGCGGCTTTCGAGTGCCAGCTTGCCGCCGCGGGGCATGGCATCCCGCGCATTCAGCGCGAGATTGAGGATCGCCGTGGTCAGCTGGTTCGGATCGACCATCGCCGTCCAGACGTCCTCCGCGAGCATTGGCGTGATCTCGATATGCTCGCCGAGCGTCGGGCGCAGCAGCTTCGCCGCCTCCAGGATCAGTGCGTTGATATAGACATCGACCGGCTGCAGCGGCTGCTTGCGGGCGAAGGCGAGCAGATGCTTGGTCAGGTTGGCGCCGCGCTCGGCGGCTTCGTCGATCAGCCGGGCGATGGCGACGAGGTCGTGCCGGTCGGCGACCGCTTCTTCGAGGATGCCGATGGTGCCGGTGATGACGGTCAGGATGTTGTTGAAGTCGTGGGCGATGCCACCGGTGAGTTGGCCGACTGCGTCCATCTTCTGCACCTGCCGGATCTGCGCTTCGGCGGCCTGCTTCTCGGTGAGGTCGCGGCCGATGAAGAAGTAGCGCTTGACCGGGTCCGAATAGGTTGCGGACCAGTTGAGCGACACCACTTCGCCGTCCTTGCGGATCAGGCGCGTCTCGAAATTGCGCTTGCTCTGGCCGCGCCGCGCGGCGCGCATTTCGCTGCGGGTATTTTCGAGATCATCCGGATGAACGAAGTCGACCGCGGACCGTCCGACCATCTCGGCAGGATCGTAGCCCGCAATGGTCCTGACGCTCGGACTGACCTGGACGAAATTGCCCTGCTTGTCGGTCACCGACAGGAAATCCTGCGACGTCTCGAAGATGCGCTGCCGCTCTTCGAGTTCCTGGTTGAGTGCCTTCTGCGTCCGCCTGCTTTCGGTGATATCCTGCGCGATCTTCGAGGCGCCGATGATCTCGCCCGTCGCCGACAATAGCGGTGAGACGCTGAGCGAGACGTCGATCGACCTGCCGTTCCTGTGCAGCCGCTGCGTCTCATGTTGCTCAAGCTTTTCGCCGCCACGGATCCGCTTGAGGATGTCGTCGCTTTCGCCGCGTCGGTCGGGCGGCACGATGATGTCGATGCGCTGGCCGACCGCCGCGGCCGCCGGATAGCCGAACAGGCGTTCCGCCGCCGGATTCCAGGCGGTGATGGTGCCGTCGAGCGACTTGGTGATGATGGCGTCGTTGGAGGATTCGACGACCGCGCTGAACAGCCGCTCGCGCTCGGCGTGGTAATCGCGTTCGGTGGCGGCCTGGCGGCGGACCATGCGCAAGAGCCGCGACATCGCCGCCTGCAGCGCGACGTTGTCGATCAACAGCACCGCGAGCACGAAACTGGCGGCGAACAGTCCGTAGATGCGGCCGGCATAGAAACCGAGATCGAATCTCGCCACGTTGAGCATCGCCGACAGCGCGATGTCGAACAGCCAGGCGCACAGCACGACCATGAGCCAGACGTCGATGACGGAATGCGGTTTCCGGAACCACAGCGCGCCAAGCGCAGCGACACAGAAGAACAGCACCATCGAGACCACGCCGATCATGACCGGCGTGTAGCGTCCGCCGCTCAAAAGGACGGGGAGGCGGTCGTGCTGGTCGGTGAAGATCCAGGCGAACACCACCATCGCGACGATGACCGCCGCGACGCTGCCGACGATTGCCGACATCGTCGAGCCGCGGATCCTGGCGCCGTCGTCTCCTTTCGAAAGCGCATAACCGAGGACCATCAGCGGGAAGAAGCCGTGCCAGACCATGTAGAGCCAGACCGTGGTCTGCGAGCCGGCTCCGAACAGGCCCGTCGGCGCGAACAGGCCCGGAAAGGTGAGCGCGTGCGTGACTGCGGCCGCGGCGGTGAAGAGATAGCCGCTCGCAAGCAGCAGCATCGCCCGCCAGCGCAGGATGGCAAACTGTGAGAACAACAGCACCGCGGTGATGAGATCGGTGATCGCCAGTGCGGACTGGTAGCTCGCCACGAAGGCCGGTACCGGGGTCAGCGGCATTCCCGCAAATGGTACCGCGATCGCGAACAGCACGGCCGAGACGACGACCACCGCCAGCGCCGCGTTGCGGTCGCCGCGGGAGGCCGGCAAGGTCGAAAGGAAGAAGCTGCGGTCGTTACCTTTGAACACTCATAGTCTCCTGGAACCGGTATCGAACGCAAGACAGGGGATCACGTCAAACCCGCGCGCGGGCTGTCCACACAAAGTGGAACCTGTGGCCGCCCGGTCCGTATCGGTGCGACGGAACGCGGCATCCACTGGCCTGGGGAAGATAAAAATCAAAGTCCGATAAACCTGCTTTGCGTCGCTTGGTGCGACAAAACCAATCGCTCGAAATCGATCCAAGGTTATCTGCTACCGGCACGGAATTGAACCGGGCGTTCGTATCCAGTTGGGGTAACCCCCTCTTTACTGACAGGACAGATAATTCGCCGGATTACCTAGTGCCTGGCGTTTTCCACGATAGGCTTCCCGCAGCCGGCCCCGGGGGATTTCATGGCCCGTGTTCTCGTCGTCGACGACCAATCCGATGTGCGCGCGATGATCGCAATTGTGCTGCGCGTCAACCGTTTCGAGATCGTCGAGGCGGCGTCCGCCGCGGAGGGGATCAAGGCGTTCGAAGCGGCCGGGGAAGGGGCGAAGTTCGATCTTGCGATCATCGACATCTTCCTGCAGGGCAAGAGCGGCCTCGACCTCATGTCGATGATGCGTGACCGCCAGCCCGATTTTCCCATCGTCGCGATGTCGGGCATGACGGCGCTGGATTTCGTTGCCGAGGCGCCCGACCTGTCGAACGTGGCCTGCCTGCAGAAGCCGTTTCGTCCGAACGATCTGATGCGCGCCATCGAGAACGCGCGGCGGGCGGTTGCTCCCGTCGCGGCGCGCGCGGCAGTTTGATCGCGTGTGCTCTTCATTGTCATTGCGAGCGAAGCTCGCAATGACGGGTGGAGAGTTCTGATCCCCATTATCAAACAGCTCTCCGTTGTCATCGTCCGCCACGGGTCGGCGCAAAGCGCCGCCTGATGACAGGCTCCGGCGGACGATCCAGTATTCCAGAGGCGGCGATGCTTAAGTTGAGCGCCCGCCGGTTACTGGATGCCCGCCTTCGCGGGCATGACAGTGGAGTTTAGGGAGAGGATGTGAGGCTGCATTCTCGCGGCGCTTTGCCACAACCGGGGGATGTCGGTCTGTGACCCACGATTCGGCATGCGTTGATCTAAATCAAAAGCGGGCAGCGGGATTACGCTTTAAGGAACAATACCGGGGGGCTGGAACTCTTGCGCCCAGCGGCAGGCAAAGGAGGATCGCAATGTTCTTCTTTCAAGAGGGCTTCACCTATCGAAATTTCCTGCTGGACGTCCTCACCATATTCTTCTTCATCGTGTGGTTCTGGCTGCTCATTACCGTCGCTTCTGATCTATTCCGACGCCACGACATTTCCGGCTGGGTCAAGGCAATATGGGTGATCGGATGGATAATATTTCCATTCATTTTCATGCTTGCATACTTGATCTTTCAGGGAAGAGGCATGGCCGAGCGGAACATGCAACAGGCTCGGCAGGCGCGCGACGAACTCAGGAGCGCAATTGGTTTCAGTGCCGCAGATGAAATCGAAAAGCTCGGTCGGTTGAAACAGGCAGGGTCGATCAGCGACGCGGAATTTACACGACTGCGCGCTCGGCTCGTACAGTAGTGCTGCTCGGCCCTTCCTCACGCTGATATCGTTGCTGGGCTGCGGCGGAGCTCGCCCCAACCCAGACGTATCGGTATGTTCGCTGTTGCGCCGCCACTCAGGACAAGCGGGGCGGCGCAATGGATCCGGGTTCGTCGTTCGGCCCCCGAATGACGGCGGTGGTGGGGATACGCCTTACGACCCCTTCGGGTTGACTTCGGCGTAGTTGCCCTTGGCGTCCCACTTGTAGACGACGTAGTCGATCGCCTTGATGTCGCCCTTGGCGTCGAAGGCCATCTTGCCGAGCACGGTGTCCCACTCGCCGGCCTTGATCGCGTCCATCACCTTCTTCGGATCCGTCGAGCCGACCTTGGCGACCGCCTGCGACCACACCTGCATCGCGGCGTAAGTGTAGAGCGTGTAGCCTTCGGGATCGATGTTCTTGGCTTTGAACTTCTCGACGATCGCTTTCGCGGTCGGTTTGTTGCGCGGATCGGGACCGAAGGTGAACAGGGTGCCTTCGGCGGCGGGGCCGGTGATCGAGGCGAACTCCTTGTCGTTCATGGCATCGCCCGCCATCAGCACCGTCTGCAGGCCCTGGTCGCGCATCTGGCGCAGGATCAGGCCGGCTTCCTGATGGTAGCCACCGACATAGACGAGATCGATATTGTCTCGCTTCAACCGAGAGACGATGGAGTTAAAATCCTTGTCGCCCTTGTTGTAGGACTCGAACATCTTCTCCTGGAAGCCGGCCTTGTTCAGCGCTTTCTTGGTCTCGTCCGCGAGGCCCTTGCCGTAAGTGGTCTTGTCGTTCAGGATTGCGACGCTCTTCCCCTTGAAATTCTTGATGATGTATTCGGCGGCGACCAGGCCCTGCTGGTCGTCACGGCCGCAGACGCGCGCGACGTTCCAGAGCTTGCGCTCGGTGAACAGCGGGTTGGTCGAAGCCGGCGTGATCTGCAACGTGTTGCCGTCGGCATAGGCCTCTGAGGCCGGGATCGACGACGACGAGCAGAAATGACCGGCGACGAAGGGGATCCGCGCTCCGGAAAGCTTCTCGGCAACCGAGCGCGCCTGCTTGGGATCGCAGGCATCGTCGCCGACCTCGAGCTTGAGCTTCTTGCCGAGCACGCCGCCCGCGGCGTTGAGATCGGCGACCGCCTGTTCGGCGCCGTTCTTCATCTGGCGGCCGAAAGCGGATTCGGAGCCCGTCATCGGGCCAGCCACTGCGATGGTGATGTCCTGCGCGAACGCGCTCGCCGACAATGCCAACGATGCGCCCAATGCCAGGCCGATCAGCTTGAGTGATTTCATCTGGAGTCCCCGTGGTCATCGCTTAAGGGAGGCATCCGGCGCGCCGCCGGACGCAAAACCGAAGGCATTGTCGACTGAATTTGCCGTCAAGTCATCGGCAATTTTCAGGCAAATGCACGGTCCCTTCGCAGCATCTTGCCGCAGGATGAGGTTCAAAAGGCTTAGCCCCGCCGTCCGCCTTCCAGATAGGCAGCGCGGATCTCCGGCCGCTGCAGCAGCTCGCTGCCGGTTCCAGCCAGCGTGATCAAGCCGTTGACCATGACATAGCCGCGATGGGCGAGTTTCAGCGCGTGGTTGGCGTTCTGCTCGACGATCAGGACGGTCAGGCCGTCCTGACGGTTGAGGGTGCGGATCGCATCAAAGATCTGGCGCGCGATCAGCGGTGCAAGGCCGAGCGATGGCTCGTCCAGCATCAAGAGGCGCGGGCGGCTCATCAGCGCGCGGCCGATCGCCAGCATCTGCTGCTCGCCGCCGGAGAGCGTGCCGCCACGCTGGTTGATGCGCTCCCTGAGCCGGGGGAACAGCGTGAACACGCGCTCCAGCACCGCGGCGCGTTCCGCATCGCTGCACTCGGTCACATCGGCGCCCATCTGCAGGTTTTCGGCAACGCTCATGCGCGGAAAGATCCGGCGTCCTTCGGGCGACTGCGCGATCCGCAGTCGCGCAATCTCGTGCGTCGGCACGCCGGTGATGTCGTCCCCGTCGAACTCGATCGCGCCGGCGCGGGCGCGCGGCTTGCCGAAGATCGTCATCATCAGCGTCGACTTGCCGGCGCCATTGGCCCCGATCAGCGCGACGATCTCGCCGGCATTGATCTCAAGATCGACGCCCTTCAGCGCCTCGATCTTTCCATAGGCCGCACGAAGGCCCCGGATCGCGAGGAGAGGAGAGGTCATGTGCCGCTCTCCATGACGGCGATGGCTTCTTCCTCGTCGGCGCCGAGGTAGGCGGCGATCACCTTGGGATCGTCGCGCACGGCCTCCGGGGTTCCCTCGGCGATCTTGACGCCGTAATCCATCACCACGACGTGGTCGGAAATTTCCATCACGACGGACATGTCGTGTTCGATCAGCAGGATCGAGGTGCCGAGCTCCGAGCGGATCGAGAGCAATAGCTCGCTCAGCGCGGCACTCTCGCGCGCATTCAGCCCGGCGGCCGGCTCGTCGAGGCAGAGCAGCGCGGGCTCGGTGCACATCGCGCGCGCGATCTCGAGCCGCCGCTGGTCGCCGTAGGGCAGGTTGCCGGCGGCATCGTCGGCGCGCTCCAGAAGGCCGATGCGCGAGAGCCAGGTGCGCGCCAGCTCAATCGCGCGTGCTTCCGCGCTGCGCCAGGACGGCGCGCCGATCAGGCCGAGGAAGGTCAGGCCGGAGGCACGCATCAGCACGTTGTGCTGCGCCACCATCAGATTCTCCAGCGCGGTCATGCCGGGGAACAGGCGGATGTTCTGGAAGGTGCGCGCCACACGTGCCTGTTTGGAGATGCGGAAATCGTTGAGACGTTCGAGCTGGATCGTCTTGCCGTCGTCATGGGTGAGGGCGATCGAACCGCCGCTCGGCCTGTAGAAGCCGGTGATGCAATTGAAAACGGTGGTCTTGCCGGCGCCGTTCGGACCGATCAGCGCGGTGATCTTGCGCCGTCCGGCGTCGAAGGAGAGATCATTGACGGCGACGATGCCGCCGAACCGCATCGACAGGCCGTCGACGGAGAGGATGCTCTCGCCGCTCATCCGTGCCCCTCCTTGACAAGGTCGGAGGAGATCGCCTGGTTGCGTTCGAGATAGACGGTGGGCGAGCGATGGCCGATCAGTCCGCGCGGCCGCCAGATCATGAGCAGCACCATCGCCATCCCGAACACCAGCATGCGGTATTGATCGAGGCCACGGAACAGCTCGAAGCCGCCGATCATGGCGAGCGCGGCCAGCGCCACGCCGAGCTGCGAGCCCATGCCGCCGAGCACGACGATGGCGAGCACCAGCGCCGATTCCTGGAAGGTGAAGGATTCCGGGCTGATGAAGCCCTGGCGTGTCGCGAAGAACGCGCCGGCAAAGCCGCCGAACATCGCGCCGGTGGCAAAGGCCGTGAGCTTGGTCGTGGTGGTGTTGATGCCGAGCGCGCGGCAGGCGACCTCGTCCTCGCGCAGCGCCTCCCAGGCGCGGCCGATTGGCAGTCGGCGAAGGCGGATCGTCACCCAATTGGTCAGCAGCGCCATCGCGAGGATCAGGTAGAACAGGAAGACGATGCGGTGCGTCGGCGAGAACTCGATGCCGAGCCTTGCGGCCAGTCCGTCTTCGCCCGGCGAGAGCGGAATGCCGAACAGCGTCGGCCTTGGTATGCCGGAGACGCCGTTTGGCCCGCCGGTCAGGCTCTGCCAGTTGATGATGACGAGGCGGATGATCTCGCCGAAGGCCAGCGTCACGATCGCGAGATAGTCGCCGCGCAATCTGAGCACGGGGAAGCCGAGCAGCACGCCCCAGAACGCCGCAAGGATGCCGGCGAGCGGCAGGCAGACCCAGAACGACAGTCCGAAATTGGTGGCGAGCAGTGCGTAGGAATAGGCGCCGACGGCGTAGAAGGCGACATAGCCGAGATCGAGCAGGCCGGCGAGGCCGACGACCACGTTCAGTCCCCATCCCAGCATCACATAAGTGAGCACGAGGATCGCAAGATCGAGGATGTAGCGCTGGTCGTAGAAGATCACCGGCACCAGGAAGGTGAAGATCAGCAGCGTCGGCGCGATCAGGCGTCCTGTGAACGACAGCGCGTGTTGCACCGCCGGTGGAACGACGCGGACCTTGTCGGCGGGGCCCCACCATTGCCGCAGCAGTTCGATGACGATGCTGCCGCCGAACACGGCGGCGACGATGGCGGCGAGATCGCCGAACCGCGTCCAGTAGATCAGCCCGCCCTGCGGGCCGGCCTCGGTGCGGACGCCGATCATCAGCGAGAACAATACCAGCGCGACGAGGGCGCTGATCGTGGCTTTCTTGAGGATGAAGGCGGCGCTGCTCGCGCGCGGCGCTGGTTTCTTCTCGAGCGTTGACGCAGTCACGCGGCCGCCCGTCAGACTTTTTCGACTTCAGGCCGGCCGAGCAGGCCGGTCGGAAGGAAGATCAGGACCACGATCAGGATGGAGAAGGCGGCGACGTCCTTGTATTCGACCGAGAAATAGGCCGACCAGAACGTCTCGATCAGCCCGATCGCCAATCCCCCCAGCATCGCGCCGGGCAGCGAGCCGATGCCGCCGAGGACGGCGGCGGTGAAGGCCTTGATGCCGGCGACGAAGCCCATGAAGAAATCGACCAGGCCGTAATAGAGCAGATACATCATGCCGGCGACGGCGGCGAGCGCGGCACCGATCACGAAGGTCATGGAGATCGTGCGATCCACGTCGACGCCGAGCAGCGCCGCCATGGTCTGGTCCTGCTCGCAGGCGCGCATGTCGCGCCCGAGCCGCGTCTTCGACACCAGCCAGGTGAACAGCACGAGCAGCACCACGGTGGCGAGCACGACGATGATCTGGATATTCGAGAGCTGCACGACGAACCCGCTCGCGCCCTCATGCAGCGTGTAGCCGCCGGTGATGATCGGCGGCACCGGTTTCACGCGCGCACCCTGCGCGACCTGAGAGAAATTCGTCAGCACGAAGGACATGCCGATGGCCGACAGCATCGGCGCCAGGCGGAATGAATGCCGCAAGGGCCGGTAGGCGATGCGCTCCACCGTCCAGCCATAGAGCGCGGTGATCGCCATCGACACCAGGAGCACGACGAACAGCACCAGCGGGATCGCGGTGAGGCCGAGCGAGACCAGCACCAGGAAGGAAATCAGCGCGATGAAGCCGCCGATCATGAAGATGTCGCCATGGGCGAAATTGATCATGCCGACGATGCCATAGACCATGGTGTAGCCGATCGCGATCAGCCCATAGATCGAGCCGAGGACGAGGCCGTTGATGAGTTGTTGGGCGAAATAATCCATGCGCTGCCGTTTGTGAGAGAGCGACGCGGCGAGGGCTCCCGGCAGCCTTGTCCGACGCGTCGTATCATTTTCTAACAGTGGAACCCCTTGGGCGGCAACAGCGCTAGCTGCGGCATCAAGGGCTTGTACAGAGGTAGTTTTGCCGTCGGTTCCCGATCCCGCATTTGCTCACCGTGACGTGACGGTTCCCGCCGAAACGGCGTCCTGGTTCCCGCGTTGGCCTGTGCCTGATCCGAATGGACCAGGTTCAACCCAGGGAGATTGCGATGGCCAATCAGAACCAGAACGCGGGTCAACAGAATCAAAATCCGGGCCAGAAGCCCGGTCAGCAGCAGCAGGGCGGCGGCAGCAAGCCCGGCCAGCAGCAGCAGGACCCGAACCGTCAGGGCCAGAACCCTGGCCAAGGCCAAAACCCCGGCCAAGGGCGCTAGGTGGTGTGGACACTTATCTCAGCCATAAGACGATGGCTGCGAGGGTGACAACAGCGTGGTAATTTCGGGCGGTCTTTTCGAAGCGGGTTGCGACGCGACGGAACTGCTTGAGTTTTGAGAAGCAGCATTCCACGAGATGACGCTGGGCATAGAGATGCTTGTCGAGCGGATATTTGAGCGCACGTGACGGGTTGTTGGGGATGACGGCCAGCGCTCCCTTGGCGGCGATGGCTTGGCGCAAGTGATCGGCGTCATAGGCCGTATCGGCCATGATGACCTCGGCAGGCAGTCCCTCGATCAGGGCCGCAGCTTGCGGTGCATCGCCCTTCTG
>NZ_AUEZ01000079.1 GCF_000426245.1 Bradyrhizobium sp. Ai1a-2
ATCGACGGCTACATCGCCACCGGACGCGCCAAGCGCCCCACCGCCGACAACGGCAAGGTCGGCGGACCGCTGACACAGGCGATGAGAAAAAAGATTGCCGATGGCGGCTTCGACACCCCCTACCGGCTAAGAAAGCAGATCGTGGAGGCGGTGTTCGGACAGATCAAGCAGGCGCGCGGCTTCCGCCAGTTCCTGTTGCGGGGCCTGGCAAACGTGCGTGCCGAATGGGCGATAATCTGCACCGCCCACAACCTCGTGAAGCTCGCTAACCTCGCAAGGCCCCCATGAGCGGGATTTCGTGTCGAAATGCGCCAACCAGAAAGCTATCTGGACGGGCTCCTAGAAAAGCCGCATTACGAAATGGTTACCAATCGGGTTAATGGTTTTGGGTAATTTGATACCTAAAAGTGCGGCATTAATGCCCACCCCATCTCACTTGTTCGTCACTTTATTGCCCGCTGGGGCGGGATATACCGCGCCCCAACGCCGTTCCGGCCCGTTTCGACACGTTCTCGCGAACCAGCGGTCGGGCGGTAAAAACAACATTAGATCGGCCCTGGGAACTCCGCTAGATAGCGAGCGTTTTCGGCGTGCTTCCTGGAAAGATCAGAAAGAAATGAAGTGCTGACACGTATTGTTGTTTCGATTGTTAAGGCGTGTACGCGGTTTGCTGTCCCTGTCGTCGTGTTCTCGCTGATTCTTGCGGTGGCGGCGGGCTATTACGCGGCCCGCAATTTCACGATCAATACGGACATCAACACGCTGATCTCGCCCCATCTCGACTGGCGCCAACGCGACATCCAGTTCGAGGAGGCCTTTGACCGCGACCGCCTGATTCTCGCCGTGGTGGATGCGCCGACCCCGGAGCTCACCAGCCTCGCCGCCAGGGCGCTGGCCGACAAGCTTACCGGCGACACCAAGCATTTCGAATCGGTCACGCCGCTCGGCTCCGGCGAATTCTTCGAGAAGAACGGGCTTCTGTTCCTGCCAACCGAGGAGGTCGCGCAGGTCACCGGCGAGCTCGAATCCGGCGCGCCCCTGATCGAGATCATGGCTGGCGATCCCTCGATCCGCGGCCTCACCGGTGCGCTCGAGACCGGCCTCGCCGGCATCAAGCGCGGACAGGCCAAGCTCGAGAACGCCGCGCGGCCCTTCAACCTGATCTCGCAGACGGTCGAGGATGTCCTCAGCAACAAGGAAAATCCGACCTTCTCCTGGCGCGAGCTCACCAGCGACAAGCCGCTGACCGATTCGGACAAGCGTGCCTTCATCGAGTTCAAGCCGGTGCTTGACTATCAGGCGCTGGAGCCGGGCAAGGCGGCCACCGATACGATCCGGCAGGCAGCCGCCGACCTGAAATTCGCAAGTGAATACGGCGCGCGCGTCCGCCTCACCGGGCCGGTGCCGATTGCAAATGAGGAATATGCCACCGTCCAGGACGGCGCCGTCATCAACGGCATCGGCACCGTGCTGATCGTGCTGGTGATCCTGTGGCTCGCGCTGCACTCGGCCAAGATCATCTTCGCCGTGTTCCTGAACCTGTTCATCGGACTTGCGATCACCACCGCCGTCGGCCTGATGATGGTCGGCTCGCTCAATCTGTTGTCGATCGCCTTTGCCGTGCTGTTCGTGGGCCTGGGCGTCGATTTCGGCATCCAGTTCAGCGTCCGCTACCGCTCCGAACGCTTCAAGAACGACAACCTGACCTTGGCGCTGGAGAATGCGGCGCGGCGCTCGGCGGTGCCGCTCTCGCTTGCGGCGATGGCGACCGCTGCTGGCTTCCTGTGCTTCCTGCCGACCGACTACAAGGGCATTTCCGAGCTCGGCAAGATCGCCGGCGCCGGCATGCTGATCGCATTCCTCACCAGCATCACCACGCTGCCGGCGCTGTTGGACCTGCTCAATCCGCCCGGCGAGAAAGAGCCGGTCGGCTACGCGTTCCTCGCACCCGTCGACCACTTCCTGGAGAAGCATCGCGTCGCCATCATCATCTGCACGCTTGCAGTCGTGATCGCCGGCCTGCCGCTGCTCTACTACATGAAGTTCGATTTCAACCCGATCAACCTGCGCAACTCGCAGGTCGAATCGATCGCGACCTTCCTCGATTTGAGGCGCGACCCGAACACCGGCGCCAATGCGATCAACGTGATGACGCATTCGGAAGCAGACGCCAGGAAGATCGAGGAGAGGCTGGAGAAGCTGCCGGAAGTGCTGAGCGTCCGCTCGCTCGACAGCTTCGTGCCGACCGATCAGCCCGCCAAGCTGAAGCTGATCGCGCAGGCGGCGAAGACGCTCAATCCGGCGCTCAATCCGGATTCGATCGATGCGCCGCCGAGCGACCAGGAGAATGTCGAGTCCCTGAAGAGTTCGGCCGACAACCTCCGCAAGACCGCCGGCGACATCAAGAACGCGGGCGCGGTGGCCGCGCGCCGGCTTGCGGACGCGCTGACCAAGCTCGCCGATTCGAATCAGGCGACGCGCGACAAGGCGCAGCACGTCTTCGTTTCGCCGCTCAAGGTGGTGCTCGATCAGCTCAAGGACATGCTGCAGGCCCAGACCGTCACCCTGAAGTCGCTACCTGAGGACCTGGTGCGCGAATGGAGGGCCAAGGACGGGGTGATACGGGTCGAGGCCCTGCCAAAGGGCGATCCGAACGACAACGACACGCTGCGCAAGTTCGCGGCAGCCGTGCTCGCAGCCGAGCCGACCGCGATCGGCGGCCCGGTCTCGATCCTGAAATCAGGCGATACCGTGGTAAGGGCGTTCATCCACGCCGGCATCTGGGCGCTGATCGTGATCAGCCTGTTGCTCTGGCTGACGCTACGGCGCGTCACCGATGTGCTGCTTACGATCGTGCCGCTGCTGGTCGCGGGCGCCGTGACGCTGGAGATCTGCGTGCTGATTGGGCTGCCGCTCAACTTCGCCAACATCGTGGCGCTGCCGCTGTTGCTCGGCGTCGGCGTCGCCTTCAAGATCTATTACGTCACCGCCTGGCGTCAGGGCAGAACGAATTTGCTGCAATCGAGCCTGACGCGGGCCATCTTTTTCAGCGCGCTGACGACGGCTACCGCGTTCGGCAGCCTGTGGCTTTCGAGTCACCCGGGGACCGCGAGCATGGGTAAATTGCTCGCGCTGTCGCTGGTCACGACTCTCGCCGCGGTGCTGCTGTTCCAGCCGGCCCTAATGGGTAAACCCCGTGACGTCCGGAAGGAGGCAGATATCGCCGACGACGTCACCTGATTGCCCGGTAGTTGCCTGCTTCTGGCCTGCTTGTTGTTTGGACGACGCGGCCGGCGCGGTGCCAGGAGCCGAACTCACCGAGCCCGTGGTCCTGGGCGGCATCTGAGAGGCTGCTTGCGGTGCAGACGGCGCTGCACCTTTGGGCGCGGTGCCCTTCGCCATGCTGTTGGCAGGGTTGGAGGGAATCGGAGGGCCAACGCGGGTCCAGGTCTCGCCGCCGCACAGAAAGCCCAGCACGCAGCCTTGAATCTCGAGCTTGTCAGAACCAATTGGCTTGATCGTAGAGCTGTAGAGCTGTCCGTCCTTGGCATTATAGACTTGCCCCTCCCACGCATCTGTGCCCGTCTTCTTCTTCATGTCGATCAGGATCGGCATGCCGAGCGTCGGCCGGCTTTGCTTCGCGGAATCCGGATTATGCGTGTCCTTGCCGCCAGGGACTTTCTCCCAGGCAACTGCACCCCAGATGCTACCGTTGCATTGAGCAACCCTGATATGGGCGACGCCGTCAGCTACGCGCCAGTCGCCGGTGGGGTCCCCGGCCAGCGCCGGCACCAATGTGCTCGCCAAAACGAATCCCGAGTATGCTATGGTGCGCGCGAGCTTGGGTGGGCAGTGCAACATGGTCTTACCTGTGCTTAAGTGGAAGAGCCAAAGCTTGGGGGCAAAACGCCGCATTCGGCGTTTTGAGTTGACGAAATGACCATCAACCGACGTATGTAGCCAATGCTAAGCTCAAATCTAGACGTTTCCGAGATGTTTGTGGAGCGCCAGGCGCAGCGCAGTTCCCTGCACGCGCGCTACTTGAATGAGCAGCTTGTACGCGTGCTCAAAACCATCGGCTATGACGTCGGCTTTCAAAAAGGGCAAGGCCAATATCTCTTCGATCGTGAAGGGGCACGTTATCTCGACCTACTCAGCGGATTTGGCGTTTTTGCGATCGGCCGCAATCACCCGGCGCTGCGCCAGGCCTTGAAGAGCGTGCTGGATGCCGACCTGCCCAACCTCGTGCAGCTCGACGTGTCCACGCTCGCGGGCATCCTCGCCGAGCGCCTGCTTGAGCATGTGCCATATCTGGACAAGGTATTCTTCTCCAATTCGGGCGCCGAGACGGTAGAAGCCGCCATCAAGTTTGCGCGTGGCGCAACCGGCCGTCCCGGCATCGTGTCCTGCTCGCATTCGTTTCACGGATTGTCCTACGGCGCGCTGTCGCTGATGGACGATGCGAATTTCCGCTCCGGCTTCGAGCCGCTGCTGCCCGGCTGCACCCAGATTCCGTTCAACGATCTTGCCGCGCTCGAGCAGGCGCTGTCGTCGCGCCAGGTCGCGGCCTTCATCGTCGAGCCGATCCAGGGCAAGGGCGTCAACATGCCCTCGGACGAATTCCTCCCGGGTGCCGCGGCGCTGTGTCGGAAATACGGCACACTGTTCGTCGCCGATGAGATTCAGACCGGCGTCGGCCGCACCGGCAAGTTCCTCGCCGTCGAGCACTGGAATGTCGAGCCCGACATGGTGCTGCTCGCCAAGGCGCTGTCGGGGGGACATGTCCCGGTCGGCGCGCTGCTGACGCGCAAGAGCATCTTCGACAAGATCTTCAACCAGATGGATCGCGCCGTCGTGCACGGCTCGACATTTTCGAAGAACGATCTCGCGATGGCCGCGGGCATCGCGACGCTCGACGTTATCAAGGCCGAGAAGCTGGTCGAGCAGGCCGCAAAGCGCGGCGCCGAGCTCCGCCTCGCGCTGACGCGGATGGTCCCGGGCTACGAGCTGATGAAGGAAGTCCGCGGCAAGGGATTGATGATCGGCATCGAGTTCGGCCCGCCGAAGTCGCTGCGCCTGCGCGCGTCCTGGAACGTGCTGGAGACCGCCAACAAGGGCCTGTTCTGCCAGCTCATCACCGTGCCGCTGTTCAAGGACCACAAGATCCTCACCCAGGTCGCCGGCCACGGCAGCCACACCATCAAGCTCCTGCCGCCGCTCATCCTCACCGAGGACGATTGCACCTGGATCGAAAAGGCCTTCGACACCGTGATCGCCGGCAGCCACAAGGTCCCCGGCGCGATCTGGTCGCTCGGCAAGACGCTGGTCGACAACGCGGTGCGCAAGTCGGCCTGATCAGAGCCTGCGGCTTTCGTAGCCCGGATGAAGCGAAGCGCAATCGGGGTCATGGCTCCGCGCGAACTGGTTTCCCGGATTACGCTTCGCTTCATCCGGGCTACAATTTTCGACCGACATCAATGACCTGGGAGCAGATGAATGCACATCACGGGCGGCTGTCATTGCGGAGCCATCCGCTACGAGGCTGAAGGTGAAGCCCTTACCCACGCCCTCTGCCACTGCACGGATTGCAGACGTCACGCCGGCGCGCCGATGGTCGGCTGGACGATGTATCCCGTCGATGCGGTCAAGGTGACGCAAGGGCAGCCCAAGGTCTACGCATCGTCCGAACATGGCCGCCGGCACTTTTGCGCGAACTGCGGCACCGGTCTTTTCTACGTCAATGAGCAGATGTTGCCCGGGATCATTGATGTTCAGAGCGGAACCTATGATGATCCTGACGTCGTGCCGGCTGCTATTCACGTCCAGGTCGCGGAGCGGATTGGATGGATGGAACGCGCGCACGAGCTGCCGGTGTTTGACCGATATCCGCCGCAGCCATAGTTGCCCACAACGATCCGTAGCCCGGATGGAGCGAAGCGCAATCCGGGGTATGTCGCCGCTTGCGACGTCGTTCCCGGATTGCGCTTCGCTCCATCCGGGCTACGAAGCTTCCTTATTCGTCCGCATCGCCGTCTCGAACTTGTCGCCGAACTCGGCAAGTTCATCGGCGCCGAGGTCGCTGACGGCCCAGAAGTTCAGTCCGTGATCGCTCCAGTGGCGGATGTTGAAGCCCTGCCGCATGCTCGTCGTGGCGGCGTGACGCTCGGTATCTGATGTCTGCGCGACGAACAGATTGATGACGTGCTGGCGCCTTCGGTAGACCACGGCGCCGATCGGGCGGGCGTCGACATAGTCGAGCCGGCCGCCGATCAGGGTGAAGCCCTTGGCGGTGAGGTCCAGCACAGGTGGAGCGACGTCGAGCCTGCCGTTGAACCACGGCTTGACCGTGTGCTGGTCGGTGGAAAGCACGTCGGTGAGATGGCCGGCCTGCAGCGACCGCAGGTGGGCTGAGACCAATTCCGACTGGATGCGGGCGTCGTCGTCATTGCGCAGGATGACCGCGATGAGCCCGGTCGCTGCCATCGCGGAGACCGCCGATCCCAGTGCGAAGCCGCGCAGCACCGCGCGGCGGCTTGGCGCGGCCTTCGGCTGCGGCAGCGCGGCCTCGATGCGCCGGCGCAGCTCGGGCGGCGCGGTGTAGCTTGCACCCTTGTCCGCGATCATGCGGCTCATCGCGCGATAGTCTTTCGCCAGCTCCGCGCAGCGCGGGCAGCCCGCGATGTGATCCTCGACCTCGCGCGCGTGTCCCGCGTCGAGCTCGCCGTCGATCAGCGCCTGAAGCAGCACCTCGGCTTCCTCGCAGGTCATTTTACTTGCTCCTGTTCCGCAAGCCACGCCGAGCGCAGCATCGCGCGGGCGCGCGCAAGGCGCGACATCACGGTGCCGACGGGAACGGCTGCAACATCGGCGATCTCGCGGTACGAAAGGTTCTGGATTTCCCGGAGCACGAAGGTCTCGCGAAACGGTTCGGCAAGCGCCGCGATCAGCCGGCGAATTGATGCGGAATCCTTCTCGCGCAGCATCTGCGCTTCCGGCGTCTCCGGCGCCTCGTGCCAGAGCGGTGTTGCCTCCGCACTGTCAGCGACATCCTCGGTCGCGCCGGTCTGGGTGCCCGCGCGCCGCGCATATTCTGCACGGCAGACATTACGCAGGATCGCGAACAACCAAGGCCTCATCGCCGGTCCGCGATAGCTGTCGAAATGCTTGTAGGCGCGCAGGAAACATTCCTGCACCGCATCTTCGGCATCGCTGGCGTCGCGCAGGAGATAGCGAGCCAGTGTATAGGCATCGTCAAGATAAGGCAGTGCGGCCTCGCGAAAGCGCCGCGCCTTCTCGGGATCTTCCTCCGACGCTTTCATCGCCTCATGCCCGGTTTGTGCGGCGAATGTCTTGGCCCGGCCGGAAAGGGTCTGCCGGCCGGGCATGGTTGCGCTGGCTGAGATTGGCAATTTACTCGACCCGGATCATGCCTGTCATGTGCGGGTGAAGCGAACAAAAATATTTGTACTCGCCGGCCGCCGTAAAGGTGAATGAAAAGCTATCGTCGGTGTCCATGGTTTTTGACCTGAATTTTCCGGCACACACCACCGTGTGCGGAATGTCGTCGCGATTGGTCCAGGTGACGGTCGTGCCGACCTTCAAGTCGAGCTGCGCGGGCTGGAAGACGAAATTGTCGATATGCACTTCCGTATCGGCGGCACGCGCAGTGGTGGCCGGGAGCAGCATGGCCGCGGCGACGGCGATGCCGAAGTCGCGGCGATTGATCGTGCTCATGAACCTGTTCCTCTTCAGCCCTGCAGCGGCGTGTCGATGATGGCGAGGCGCTCCTGCCCCTGCTTGAAGTTGACGCTGGCGATGCCGAGCAGGCTGCGGAGCCTGGCATCCTCGACCTTCATCGGGCCGGGCGAGGGCGCAGTGCCCGGCGCCGGCTGCGGGAAGGCGGTTGAGCGCGCGGTGTGGAAGGTGACGTTGCCTTCGACCTTCTGCATCACCTGGTGGATGTGCCCGTTCAGCACCGTCACGGAGCCGAAGCCCTTCACATATTCCAGCGCGCGTGCGCCGTCCTCGGTGCCCCAGCCCCAGGTCGGATAGACGGTCCACAGCGGGATGTGGGCGAACAGCACGATCGGGGTCGATTTCGAGCGGCCCTTCAGATCGTTCTCGAGCCATTCGAGCTGCTCGGCGCCGAGATTGCCCAGGCCTCCGGCCTTGAGGTCGACGACGTTGACGAGGCCGACGAAGTGCACGCCGCCGGCGTCGAACGAATACCAGCCGGCGCCCCTGGTGCCGCGGCCGTAGCGCTCCTTGTAGAGCTTGACCTCCTCGTCGATAAGATCGTGCTCGCCCGGCACGTAATGCACGTCGAGCTTGGCCTGCGAGATGACGCGCTCGGCATTGTCGAACTCGGCGGCCTTCGACAGATGCGTGATGTCGCCGGTGTGGATCATGAAGGATGGCTTCGCCGGCATGGCGCTGATCTTGCCAATCGCCTCTTCCAGCGTGCCGAGCGCGTTCGGATTGGCCGCCTTGTCGAAGCCGACATGGCTGTCGCTGATCTGCAGGAAGGTCATGCCAGAGGACTCGGCCGCTTGCGCCGAGCCGACCATGCCGAGCGAGCGCGGTACGCCGCCCGCCACCGTCCAGAGCACGCCGGTGCCCGCCCAGGTCATGCACTCGAGCACTTTGCGGCGGCTGACGCCGCGCTCTTCATCCCTGTTGTCGTGATCGAACCCGCTCATCGCAGTTCTCCATGCGCCCGTAATTGGGCCTGCGGAGACGTGATCGAGCGAGGGGAGGGGTTATTCCCGGCGGCAGCGGTCTATCGGCATGGGGTGATGACGATCTCGTGAGCTGGCGTGACGCAAGCTGGACGAAGGCCAGGTAGTTGGCGGCAAGGATGGCCGCCATCCTGGCGCCCAGTTCCTCCCCGACGGTGATCGAAACTAGGTCGTGCCGCCGCGCTTTCGTCCCGCGCGCAAGAGGTGAAGCCCGTCATGTCGAGACCAGCAATCGCGTTTGTGTTGGCACTGGCCGCGACCGCCGCCAACGCGCAAGATACCAAGTCTGGACAATCGCACACGCCGGCCGTTGCCAGCGAGAGTGGAACACGGCCGTTCCTATTTGATGGACGAATGCGAGGTGATGGCGTCCGGCAGGGAGCGCTCGCGAACGATCATCACCCCAACGCTGGCGCCATCGTCGTGCCACCTAAAGCAAGCCAGCCTGGGCGCGAACGATGAGTCCGTGCTGTGGCCACTGCGGATTCCTGGAGCATGATTCGGAAAAGTGGAGACCGGTTTTTGCCCTGCGTGCAGTGAGCGGGCTTCATCGTTCCGATCGCGCGAATTCCCGCAAGGCTTGCAACAGCATTGGCGGCGCTTCCTGCGCCACGCAATGGCCGATGCCCTCGAAATTCCGCTTGCTGGCATGGGGAATGAGCGAGACGGCCCGCGACGCCATCTCCTTGTAGATCGGCCAGGATTTTTCGGCCGTGGCCACGCGCACGGGGCAGTCGATTGCGGCGAGCCATTCGAAAGGATTGCCGCGCGTATCTCCGGCGTAGACCTGCTCCATGGCCTCGAAGATCGGGCGCAGGATCGCCGACTCGATTTCGGGCGTACAACGAAGCCTTACCCGTCCGTTCTCGAGGGGTGCAAAGGCATGCCTGATATAGGCCCAGAGCGAAGTGTCAGACCAATCCGCAAATGCGGGCGCGGCGCGATAGCGTGTGAACACCGCGTCAAGACTGTCGAACTCCGCCTGGCGGCGCAGGGCGCCTTGCACCGCGGAGGTTGCCTGCTCGCTCAACCCAGTCACGCCGTCGCGCGCGGCGCGCGGATCCATGACGGTCGGCTCCATCACGAACAGACGTGCGAAGCGCCCCGGCAGCAGTTTTGCGGCTAGCAGCAGGTCGGTGGCGCCTGCGCTGTGGCCGATCCCGTAGATGTCGTGCAGGCCGAGCTCTTCGAGGACCCGGCACACGTCCTGCGCATAGTCCTGAAAGTGATAGCAGTTGGCCGCGGGCTTGTGGCTGTCGCCGTGGCCGCGGCGATCGAGCGCATACACTGTGTAGTCAGATGCAAGATCGTGCGCGACCTCATCCCAGACATTGGCCATGAAACCAGTGCCGTGGAGCAGAAGTGCGGGCGGCCGGTGCGAGCCTTCCTCGGCCCATCGCACCAGCGCAATGCGCGTATCTGCAGACCCGATCGAGAGGCGGCGCTGACTGACCATGCGGCTACCGACGCGAATCTTCCAATATCATCGCAGCCGCCTTCTCCGCGATCATCGCGGTCGGTGTGTTGGTATTGCCCGAGGTGATCGTCGGCATCACCGAAGCGTCGGCGACGCGAAGGCCCGCAATGCCGTGGAAGCGCAGGCGTTCGTCGACCACGGCCATCGGATCGTTCGCCGTGCCCATCTTCGCGGTGCCGACGGGGTGGAAGATCGTGGTGCCGATATCGCCGGCGGCCTTTGCGAGCGATGCATCGTCGTCGCCGACGGAAGGGCCGGGGAGGAATTCCTCGGGCCGGTATTGCGCGAGCGTCTTCTGCTTCATCAGGCGGCGGGTGGTGCGGATTGCGTCGGCCGCGACCTGGCGGTCTTCGTCGGTCGAAAGATAATTCGGCGCGATCGACGGCTTCTCGTCAGGCTGGGCCGAGCGGATGCGGACGGTGCCGCGCGAGGTTGGCTGCAGGTTGCAGGCGCTCACAGTGATCGCGGGAAAGCGGTGCAGGGGATCGCCGAACTTGTCGAGCGACAGCGGCTGCACGTGGAACTGGATATTGGCGCGCTCGCGACGCGGGTCAGAGCGGGTGAAGATGCCGAGCTGCGACGGCGCCATGGTCAGGGGACCGCGGCGGCGCAGCGCATAGTCGAGGCCCATCAGGCCGCGGCGGAACAGCGAGTAGTAGGTTTCGTTCAGCGTGCGCACGCCAGTGACCTTGTAGATCGCGCGCTGCTGCAGATGGTCCTGCAGGTTGCGTCCGACGCCCGGCTTGTCGAGCGCGACATCAATCCCGAGCGGTGCGAGCCAGTCGGCAGGCCCGATGCCGGAGCGCTGCAGCACCTGCACCGATCCGATCGCACCGGCGGTCAGGATCACTTCTCCCTTGGTGCGGGCCTCGATGGTCTCGTTGCCGCGGATGAAGCGCACGCCGACGGCCCGGCCCTGTTCGACGATCAGGCGATCGACCAGCACGTTCTTTTCCAGCCTCAGGTTCGGCCGGTGCAATGCGGGCTTCAGGAAGCCGCGCGCGGAAGACCAGCGGCGGCCGCGCTTCTGGTTGACGTGGAAGTAGCTCACGCCTTCGTTGTCGCCGGTGTTGAAATCGGGAATGCGTTTGATGCCCATTTCTTCCGCGGCATCGCCGACGGCGTCCAGGACTTTCCAGGACAGTCGCGGTGCCTCGATGCGCCAGCCGCCACCACTGCCATGGTCCTCGCTCGGCCCGAGGAAATGATCCTCGAGCCCACGGAATACCGGCCGCACGTCGTCATAGCCCCAGCCGGCAAGGCCGAGCTGACGCCAGTGATCGTAATCGGCGGCCTGTCCGCGCATCGAGATCATGGCGTTGATCGCCGAGCAGCCGCCGATCACCTTTCCACGAGGGTAGGCGAGCGCGCGGCCGTTGAGGCCCGGCTCCGCCTCGGTCTTGAACATCCAGTCGGAGCGCGGATTGCCGATCGCGAAGAGATAGCCGACCGGGATGTGAAACCAGATCCAGTTGTCGTTGCTGCCGGCTTCCAGCACCAGCACGCGCTTTGAGGGATCGGCCGAGAGCCGGTTGGCCATGATGCAGCCGGCGGTGCCGGCGCCGACGACGATATAGTCGAAATCACCCTCGAGCTTTCCAGGCATTCTCTTGCTTTCCACCCGTCCGCGGCCGCGTTGTCCGAAAATGTTCCAGGCATCCACGCATCTGCTGTCCTAATAGTCAGACGTGGGCCGGCGGGACAAGTCCAGCCATGACGGCTGGGCATGGGCGGCCGGGCGCGGCTGTTGGGTGGACCGCAGCTTGCATGGTAGAAAGGTACACAGACGTTTGAATCACAGATCCGAGAAGTGCCATGCCCATTGTCAACCGCGTCGCCGATCTGCAGCCCGCCATCCAGGCCTGGCGGCGGGAAATCCATGAACATCCCGAGCTGATGTATGACACCCATCGCACTGCAGCATTCGTCGCCGAGCGGCTGCGCGAATTCGGCTGCGACGAGGTCGCGACGGGGCTCGGCCGCACCGGTGTGGTTGGCGTCATCAAGGGCAAGAAACCCGCCGGCAATGGCGAGACCAGGGTGATCGGGCTGCGGGCCGACATGGATGCGCTGCCGATCGTGGAGGAGACCAATCTGCCCTACGCTTCCAAGACGCCGGGCAAGATGCACGCCTGCGGCCATGACGGGCACACCGCGATGCTGTTGGGCGCCGCCCGCTACCTCGCCGAGACCCGCAATTTCTCTGGCAATGCGGTCGTGATCTTCCAGCCGGCCGAAGAGGGCGGCGCCGGTGCTGCCGCGATGATCAAGGACGGGCTGATGGAACGGTTCGGCATCGAGCAGGTCTACGGCATGCACAACGGCCCCGGGATCCCCGTCGGCTCGTTCGCCATCCGGACCGGCCCGATCATGGCGGCAACGGACTCGATCGACATCAGGATCGAAGGTGTCGGCGGCCATGCCGCGCGGCCGCATAAATGCATCGACAGCGTGCTGGTCGGCGCGCAATTGATCACGGCGCTGCAGTCGATCGTCTCACGCACCGTCGATCCGCTGGATTCGGCCGTCATCTCGATCTGCGAATTCCACGCGGGCAATGCTCGCAATGTGATTCCGCACACCGCCGAGCTGCGCGGCACGGTGCGCACGCTGACTCCAGAGGTGCGTGCATTGGTCGAGAAGCGCGTGCATGAGGTGGTCGCCGGCGTCGCGCAGATGACCGGCGCGTGGATCAACGTCACCTATGAGCGCGGCTATCCCGTCGTCGTCAACCACGCGGCAGAGACCGAGTTCGCGACCAGGATCGCCAGGGAAATCGCCGGCGAGAACAACGTCCACGAAATGCCGCCGATGATGGGCGCGGAGGATTTCGCCTACATGCTGGAAGCGCGCCCCGGCGCCTTCATCTTCTGCGGCAACGGCGACAGCGCCGGCCTGCATCACCCCGCCTACAACTTCAACGACGAAGCGATCGTCTACGGCTCGTCCTACTGGATCAAGCTGGTGGAGAACACGCTCGCGGCGTGACTTCTGCCCGGCCGTCATTGCGAGGAGCGAAGCGACGAAGCAATCCATGTCTCAGCGAGTGGAGACGTGGATTGCTTCGCTGCGCTCGCAATGACGGTGTAGTTGCCGCGGTCCTCGCGCTAAGTCCAAAAACAAAAAGGCCCGCGCATCGCGCGGGCCTTTGTCGTTAGATAGCTCAGCCACTCACAACACGTTCGCGAACAGCACGTAGAGCGAAGCCGACAGCATGATCGCAGCCGGCAGCGTCAGCACCCATGCCATCACCAAGTTGCGGATGGTCGCGATCTGCAGGCCCGAGCCATTGGCGGCCATGGCGCCGGCGACGCCGGACGACAGCACATGCGTGGTGGACACCGGCAGGCCGAAATTATCGGCCGCGAAGATCGTGCCGGCGGCGACGAGCTCTGCGGAGGCGCCCTGCGCGTAGGTCAGGTGGGTCTTGCCGATCTTTTCGCCGACCGTGATCACGATCCGCTTCCAGCCGATCATGGTGCCGAGGCCCAGCGCGATTGCGACCGCGATCTTCACCCAGGTCGGGATGAACTTGGTCGCGCTGTCGAGCGATGCCTTGTAGGCATTCAGCGTCGCGATATCTTCCTTGCTGAGGTCGCTCTCCTTGTCCTTCATCAGGAAGCGGATCGCTTCGGAGATCAGGTACATGTCGTTGCGCGTATTGCCGACGACGTCAGCCGGCACCTTGTTCAGCGAGCCGTACCTCGCTACCTGGTCGCTGACATCTTTTACCAGCACCGCGAGCGAGGGGAAGGTGCCCTCAGTGAGGTGGTGCAGCGAGATGTACTGCGTCACGGCCGGACGGGGATCGCCGATGATGCTGTGGCCGGCACCCTTCGCCGCGATCACCTTGGAGGCGGCCTCCGAGTTCTGCTGGAACTGGGCGACCATGGATTCCGGCAGCGCGCGGTTCAGCGCATAGGCAGTCGGCACGGTGCCGATCAGGATCAGCATGATCAGGCCCATGCCCTTCTGCCCGTCATTGGAGCCGTGCGCGAAGCTGACGCCGGTGCAGGTCAGGATCAAGAGGCCGCGGATCCAGAGCGGGGGCGCCTTGTTGCCTTCGGGCGCGGCATAGAGCGCGGGATTGCGCACGATCATCTTGAGCAGGAGCAAGAGCAGCGCGGCGCAGACGAAGCCGACCAGCGGCGACAGCAAGAGCGCATAGCCGATCTCGGTGGCCTTGCTCCAGTCGACGCCGGAGGTGCCGTCGCGGCCGCGCATCAGCGCATTGGCGATGCCGACGCCGATGATCGAGCCGATCAGCGTGTGCGAGGAGGAGGCGGGCAGGCCGAAATACCAGGTGCCGAGATTCCAGATAATCGCCGCGATCAGCAGTGCAAACACCATGGCGAAGCCGGCGCTGGAGCCGACCTGCAGGATCAGTTCGACCGGCAACAGCGATATGATGCCGAATGCGACCGCGCCGCTCGAGAACAGCACTCCGAGGAAGTTGAAGAGGCCCGACCACATCACCGCGACCTCGGCGGGCAGCGAATGGGTGTAGATCACGGTGGCGACCGCGTTGGCGGTGTCGTGGAAGCCGTTGACGAACTCAAAGCCGAGCGCAATCAGGAGCGCGACGAACAGCAGAAGGAAAGGCACCAACGTGGTGACGCGGGTACCCGAGGCCTGGACGTCGGTATAGATGCTGTAGGCGACGAACAGCAGCCCCGCCGCGAGGACGCCGAAGAAGAGGATCATCGTCAGCGGATTGAAGCCTTTGTCGAGATTTGGTCTTGAAGCCGGCTGGATCGGCCTTTCTTCGCGTGCTGATGAATTGAGTGCAAAATCGGTCATTCTGACGCCCCGTCAAAATACAGGAGGAGTCCCTTAGTTTTGACCCATTGACTTGAAGGTTAGATGACAGCCGTAGTTTGAGCGAATCACGTATCGCTACGGTGCGCGAATGCTGCACCGATGATGGCCGGTCACGCGTACGAATGTTGACTATTCAGATGGCAGAGCAGGCGTACCGCGAAGCCTCCGAAGTGGAAGCGGTCGCGCGCTGCCTGACGCCGGGGCTGTGGCGTCGCGGCAGCGCGCCGACCTCATGGGAACGTCATTGGCGTGAACAAGACGCCCCAAACTCCCCCTGTAATAGGGGAGTATCGACGATCAATGTAAGGTTGTAAATAGATATCAGTCTTATCAACGGCTTGATATTTGCAGGCTATGTATGTCGCCGTGCTCATGCTGCGGCCTGCGCGCGCTTCCTCAATAGTTCCGCCGCGATCTTCAGATCCTCGACAAAGCGTTGATATTCCCGCGCTTTCGCATCCTCATCGGGCAGCCGCAGCAGATAGGAGGGGTGCACCGTCACCAGCGCCTTGACGCCGTCGGCGAGATCGATCAGGCGGCCGCGGTTCTTATTGATCGGCGTGAGCTTGTTGAACACGCATTGGGCGGCGGTCGCGCCCATCGCCACCACCAGGTCCGGTTTGATCGATGCGAGTTCCCGCTCATACCATCGGCGGCAGGCCTTGATCTCCGGCGTATTCGGCTTCTGGTGCAGGCGGATCTTGCCGCGGGCTAAGAATTTGAAATGTTTCACCGCATTGGTGACGTAGACTTTCTTGCGGTCGATGCCGGCCTCGTCGAGCGCGCGGTCGAGCATCTGGCCGGCGGGACCGACGAACGGCTTTCCGGCCAGATCTTCCTTGTCGCCCGGCTGCTCGCCGACCAGCATCACCTGCGCGCTTTGCGGACCTTCGCCGAACACGGTCTGGGTCGCTTGCTTATAGAGATGGCAGGCGCGGCAATCCGCGGCTTCCTCCCGCAGCGCGCTCAGGCGGTCGGCGGCGCGGCGGATCATGTCCGGTTCCGGCGTGTGCGGTTCGGTTTCGGCATAGTCCGTCGCGCTCCCTGAGGCGTCGGCGCTTTCGCTTTCGACCTTAATCGTCAAAGCCTCCGGCAGGTTCCTCGATTTCTTCGCGGCGAGCCGGGCCGGGTTGAAGATGGTGGCGTAATAATGCTGCCAGATCTCCTCCAGCCGATTGCCTGCGGGCATCCCGGCCTCGCTGACGCCTGGCGTGATCGACACCGCATGTCCATTCCAATGCGCGCAGACATCCGATGTGAGGATCGACCAGGGCATGTCGGCAAAGCGGCTCGCGAAGAAGGGCGCGGCCAGTTCCACGACATGATGCTGCGGCTCGAACCAGGCGACGAAATGCGAATTGTGCTCGCGCCCGATCTCGCGGAAGCGGATCGACGTCCGCATCCGCTGTACCTCGTGATGCACGGCCTTCGCCATCGCATGGATATGCGCGACCTCGGGATCGTCGGCGATGTCGAGCAGGTCATGGTCGCGGCGCAGGCGCCACAACAGGCGATAGAGCAGGGCAAAGCGCTCGGCATCGCGATGCAGGATCGCGGTTTTCGCCAACTCGACGAATTTGGCCGGCACATTGAACGTGCCATGCGGCGGCTCGAGCGGCGTTTCGGTCGTCGCTGTTTCCGGCAGATCGGGCCCGCGGCCGCGCACGGTCCAGGTCACGTCATCCGGCGTCACGTCGTTCAATACCAGCGCCCGCGCCGCCGTGCGCCAGCCGTCGAAATCAGTCTCGCTGCCCAGGATGATGTGGTGCATGGCACTTATTCTTCCTCCCGTCATGCCCGGGCTTGACCAGGCCATGAAGGCCCTCATCAATCCCATTGATTTCACTTACAAATTTATCCCGTTACCAATCCGATTGACTCCTCCCGCGCAGTTGGCTTTATATTAGAACATACCATGAACGAATGAGCCAGCTTCTGGTTTCTCTTCGGAAGCGAGGCCCCGACATCTTCCTAAGGAGCGGCGCATGACCAGCGCACGCCTGAGCACGCTTGCGTCCCTGCGCGGGCGCATCGAACGCATTGAGACATCCAATGAAGCGCATGCGCTGCAGCGGATCGCGCTGGGCCATGCCGGCGCCGATGCCATGCTCAAGGGCGGCCTTGCGAGAGCCGCGGTGCACGAGGTGTTTGCCGAGGGGCGCCAGGGCGCGTCCGCCACCGGCTTCATCGCAGGGCTCGCCGGGCGTCTTGCCGCGCGAAAGCCGCTGGTCTGGGTGCGGCAGGATTTTTCCGAAATCGAATCCGGCGCACTGTCGATGAACGGCCTGTCCGAGCTCGGCCTGGATCCGCGCCTTCTCGTCACGGTGCGCGCCGCCGACATCGACAATGCGCTGCGCACCACGGCCGATGCGCTCGCCTGCGACGCGCTTGGCGCCGTCATCATGGAGGTCTGGGGCGATGCGCGGCAGCTCGATCTGGTCGCGAGCCGCAAACTGACGCTTGCCTCGCAATCATCGGGCGTTCCCGCGCTGCTGCTCCGCCTGGCGGCAACGCCGCTTCCATCCACCGCGGAAACCAGATGGATCGTGCGTGCGGCGCATTCACCGCCGGGCGCCAGTTGGAGCGCGTGGGGCGCGCCTCTGTTCGATGCGCAGCTCGTTCGCAATCGTCATGGCCCGGTCGGGCGATGGATCATGGAATGGAAATGTGATGAGTGCCTTTTCAGCGAACCGTCGGCGTATCCTCAGCCTGTGGCTGCCGCGCCTGCCCATCGATCGGATCGAGCGGCAACTGGCGCGCACCGCCTCGCCAGTTGAAACGGCATCGCCGCGAATTCCCACCTCTCCCCAACGGGGAGAGGTCGACTTGCACATGACCATGTGCAAGTCGGGTGAGGGGGCTCAGGTCCCACGAGAGACCGGGCCCCTCACCCGGATCGCATCTAACGATGCGATCCGACCTCTCCCTATGGGAGAGGTGAAGAAAGAGACCCCCAGCGTCGTCGTCATCAAGGAGCACAACGCGCTGGTGATCCACTCCCTCGACGACATCGCCGTGCGAAGCGGCCTGTCGATCGGTCTGCCATTGGCCAATGCCCGCGCGATCTGTCCGGAACTGACGGTCTATGATGCCGACGAGGCCGCCGATGCCAAGACGCTCAACGACATCGCCGACTGGTGCGACCGCTTCACGCCTCTGGTGGCGCTCGATCCGCCCTCAGGTCTCTTCCTCGATATCACCGGCTGCGCCCATCTGTTCGGCGGCGAGCGTGCGATGCTGCAGATCATCTGCGGCGCCCTGGCGAGGCGCGGCTTTGCCGTCAGCGGTGCGATCGCGGCCACCTCGGTCTGCGCGCGCACGCTGACGCGGCATTCGTCAGGCAGGATCATCGAGGATGGTGCGGAAACTGACGCCGTCGCCCCGTTACCGATCTCGGCTCTGGGAGCCGATGACGCCATCACCAAGGGCCTGCGCCGCGCCGGCTTGAAGACCATCGGCGATGTCGCTGCCCGCACGCGCCATGAGATCACGGCGCGCTTTGGTGCAGCCTTCACCACGCGGCTCGAGCATGCGCTGGGGCAGGGCGATGCCCCGATCAGCCCGCGCAAGCCATTGCCGGATTACATCGTCGAAAAGCGTTTTCCCGAGCCGGTCACGACCGAGCCCATGATCGCGATGACGCTGCAGAACCTCGCCCGGATGCTGGTTCAGGCGATGGACAAGCAGGGCAAGGGCGCGCGGAAGCTGGAAGCAGCCTTCTTCCGCACCGACGGCGCGGTGCGCACGCTTGCCGTCGAGACCGGACGCGCTGTGACCAAACCCGAAGTGATCGACCGCCTGTTCCGCGAGCGGCTCGACGCGCTCAGCGATCCCCTCGATCCCGGCTTCGGCTTCGACCTGATCCGCCTGTCCGCCAGCCGTACCGAGATCGTGGTGCAGCAGCAGCGCGATCTCGACGCCCATGTCCACGACAATGACGAGCTTGCCGCGCTGATCGACCGCATCGCCGCCCGCATCGGGGGCAAGCGCGTGGTCGTGCATCTGCCGGAGGATACCCATATCCCCGAGCGCGCGGCGCTTGCCGCCTCTGCACAGCATCATCTGGCCGCGGCCTCGCATGCCGTCTGGCCCGCGCGCGCCGAAGGCGAGCCGCCACTGCGTCCGCTGCGACTGTTCGAAAGGCCGGAGCCGATCAAGGTGCCGTTCGCCACCGTGCCGGACGGACCGCCGCATCGCTTCACCTGGCGTCGCGCCACGCATCAGGTGGTGCGGGTCGAGGGTCCTGAGCGCATCGCCATGGAATGGTGGCAGCGGGATGGGAAGGTGCTGACGCGTGACTATTTCCGCGTTGAGGACGAGCAGGGCCTGCGATTCTGGATCTTTCGCGATGGTCTTTACGACAGCGAATTGGCCGACGAAGACGGCAAGCCCGTTCCTGCCAACTGGTTCGTGCATGGGCTGTTCGCATGAAGCCTGAACCCGACTATGCCGAGATCGGCATATCAAGCAATTTCTCCTTTCTGCGCGGCGGATCGGATCCGCGCGCCTATGTGCATCAGGCGAGCATTCTCCGCATCCCCGTGATCGGACTTGCCGATCACAACACGCTCGCCGGCGTGGTGCGCGCCTACAAGGAACTCGAAAACTCGGAAGTGACGCACCCGCCAAAGCTGCTGATCGGTTCGCGCATCGTCTTCATGGACGGCACGCCCGATATCCTGGTCTATCCGCGCGACCGCGCGGCTTATGGTCGGCTGTGCCAGCTCCTCACCCGCGGCAAGCGGGGCGATGACATCGAGCGGATCGAAAAGGGCGAATGTCATCTGAAGCTGAACGACCTCCTGGAATTCGCCGAAGGCCAGCTCCTGGTGCTGTCATTGCCGCATCGCTTCGAGATGGCGAAGGCGCTCGATCTGCTCGCGCGGCTGAAGACAAGCCGCACTGATGGCGTGTGGCTTGCCGCAAGCCTGCTCTATCGCGGCGACGACCGGCGCCGCCTGGCGCGATTGCACCACGTTGCGACCAAAGCCGGCGTGCCGCTGCTCGCGACCAACGAAGTGCTCTATCACCATCCCGCGCGCCGTCCCCTGCAGGACGTGCTCACCTGTATCAGGGAGAAGACGACGATCGACGCGATCGGCAAAAAGCTGGAAGCCAATGCCGAGCGGCATCTGAAACCCGCGCACGAGATGGCGCGGCTGTTTCGCGATTTTCCTGACGCGATCGCAGAGACCATGCGCTTTGCCGACCGCATCACCTTCTCGCTCGACCAGCTCAAATATCAATATCCTGATGAGCCGGTGCCGCCGGGCAAGACCGCGCAGCAGCATCTCGAAGACCTGACCTGGGCCGGCGTCATCAAGTATTTCGGCGGTGATATTCCCGACCAACTCCGCGCTACCTTGCACAAGGAGCTCGCGCTGATCGCCGAGCTGAAATACGCGCATTACTTCCTGACCGTGCACGACATCGTCCGTTACGCGCGCAGCCAGGGCATTCTGTGTCAGGGGCGGGGATCGGCGGCGAATTCGGCGGTGTGTTACGTACTCGGCATCACCTCGGTCGATCCGACCAAGGTCGATCTCCTGTTCGAACGCTTCATCTCCAAGGAGCGGCTGGAGCCGCCCGACATCGATGTCGATTTCGAGCATTCGCGGCGCGAGGAGGTGATGCAATATGTCTACCGCCGCTATGGCCGCCACCGCGCCGCCATCATCGCGACCGTCATCCATTATCGTCCGCGCAGCGCGATCCGCGACGTCGGCAAGGCGCTGGGATTGACGGAGGATGTCACCGCCGCGCTCGCCGATACCGTCTGGGGAAGCTGGGGCAAGGGCCTCAACGACATGCAGGTGCGACAGGCGGGGCTGGACCCGAAGAACGCGATGATCGGGCTCGCGGTCGAACTCGCCACCGAGCTGATCGAATTCCCGCGCCACCTCTCGCAGCATGTCGGCGGCTATGTGCTGACGCAGGACCGGCTCGATACCTATGTGCCGATCGGCAATGCCGCGATGGATGACCGCACCTTCATCGAATGGGACAAGGACGACGTCGATGCGCTCAACATGATGAAGGTCGACGTGCTGGCGCTGGGCATGCTGACCTGCATCCGCAAGAGCTTTGACCTGATCGCCGATCACAAGGGCGAGCGCTGGGAGCTTGCGACCGTTCCGCAGAACGACAAAAGAGTCTACGACATGCTTTGTCGCGGTGAATCGCTCGGCGTCTTTCAGGTCGAAAGCCGCGCGCAGATGAACATGCTGCCGCGGCTGAAGCCGCGGACCTTCTATGATCTGGTCATCGAGGTCGCGATCGTGCGCCCGGGGCCGATCCAGGGCGACATGGTGCATCCCTATCTGCGCCGGCGAAACGGCCAGGAGAAGGTGACCTATCCATCGCCATCGCCGGAGCATGGCGATGCGGACGAACTCTACCGCGTGCTGCACAAGACTCTCGGCGTACCCTTGTTTCAGGAACAGGCGATGCGGATCGCGATCGAGGCGGCGCATTTCACTTCCGAAGAGGCCAACGGCCTGCGTCGTTCGATGGCGACGTTCCGCAACCTCGGCACCATCGGCAAGTACGAAGACAAGCTGATCGGCAACATGGTCGCGCGCGGCTACAATGGCGAATTCGCCAGAAGCTGCTTCGACCAGATCAAGGGTTTCGGCTCCTACGGCTTCCCGGAAAGCCATGCCGCAAGCTTCGCGCAACTCGTCTATATCTCCTCCTGGCTCAAGCGTCATCATCCCGACGCCTTCTGCTGCGCGCTGCTCAACTCCCAGCCGATGGGCTTTTATGCTCCCGCGCAGATCGTCGGCGACGCCCGCAAGAACGGCGTCGAGGTCCGCGAGGTCGATGTGTCCTATAGCTTCGCCCAGAACACGCTGGAGGAGGGCACCGGCAAACATTGCGCCGTCCGCCTCGGTTTCCGCCAGATCGATGGTTTCAACTGGAAAGACCTGGACGAGGAGAGGCTGAAACAGCAGCAGGCGTTATTTCGGCAGGTGCTTGCGCCCCCTCTCCCGCTTGCGGGAGAGGGTCGGGGTGAGGGTGTCTCCGCGGGCGAGAACCTTCGTGTGGAGAAAGCCCTCACCCGGATCGCATCTAGTGATGCGATCCGACCTCTCCCGCAAGCGGGAGAGGTGGAGTTGGTCGCCCCGATGTCACCGCAAGCTCCCACCTCTCCCCAGCGGGGAGAGGTCGACTTGCACATGTGCAAGTCGGGTGAGGGGGCTCAGGTCCCACGAGAGACCGCGCCCCTCACCCGGCGCTCCGCGCCGACCTCTCCCTATGGGAGAGGTGAAGAAGCCAACGACTGGGCCGATCGCATCGTCGCGGCGCGGCAGCGGCGTCCCTTCACCTCGCTGGAGGACTTCGCCCGCGACACCGGCTTGCCCAAGCGCGCGCTGATCCTGCTCGCGGACGCCGATGCCTTCCGCTCGATCGGGCTCGATCGTCGCGCAGCGCTCTGGGCGGTGCGGCGGCTGCCCGACGACGTGCCATTGCCTCTGTTCGAAGCCGCGATCGCGCGCGAGCAGCCAGACGAGAACGCAAAACCATTGCCGCAGATGCCGCGGCAGGAACAGGTGGTCGCCGACTATCAGACCATTCGCCTGTCACTGAAGGGCCATCCGATGGAGTTCTTGCGAGAGAAATTTGCAAAAGAGCGCGTCCTGCCCTGCAGGGAGATCTGCCATCGCAACGATCGCCGCCGCGTCCGCTGCGCCGGCGTGGTGCTGGTGCGGCAGCGCCCGGGCAGCGCCAAGGGCGTGGTGTTCATGACGCTGGAGGACGAGACCGGGATCGCCAATATCGTGGTGTGGCCGAAGGTGATGGAGCAATACCGGAAGGAAGTGATGGGTGCGCGGCTGATCCTGGTCGAAGGCTATATCCAGAGCAGTCCGGAGGAGGTGACCCACCTGGTCGCGCAGCGCATGATCGACCGCTCCTACGACCTCATCGGCCTTTCCAACGACGCGTTCAGCGCAAAGCCGGCCATGCCCGCCGGCCCCGCTTTGGTCGAACCCCTCAACGACGACCGCCGCGACCACGGCGAAAACTCCCCGCAAAGAATCCGCCACCCCCGCAACGTCCGTATCCTGCCGCCGTCACGCGATTTCCATTGAATCCCGCCGCCGTCATTCCGGGGCGCGCCAACGGGTCCGCGCAAGGCGCGGCTCGATGACAGGCTCCGCGAGAACCCGGAATCCATTTCGCAACGCACTCGGCGTTGGCGGTTTAGTCTCGAAGGTTTAGCATGTCGAAAGTCAGTGCCGTTGTGGCTGCCTGGACTATCGTTGATTTGCAACGGGCGGGAGCTGACAATGAAGACGATCTTGGTACCGACCCAAAATACCCCGGCCATGACATCCACGCTCGAAACGGCGGTGCTGCTCGCGCGGCGCACCGGGGCTTATATCGAGGGTGTTCCACTGTGGTTCGGCGCGCCGGAGTTTGTCGTGGCGGGGCTGGCCAGCAGCTATTCCATGGAAGCCTACCGGGTGCGGCGCGAAGCGGAGGCGGTAGGGGAGCGCGAGCTTTTCGAGACCTTCATGCAGCAGCACGGTGTTGCCGCTGCGAAAACGACCGCGGACCGACCTTGGTTTAGCTGGTTTGCCGAAGTGCCGCCGGGCGAGACCCTCGTCGGTAGCCATGGCCGTGCGTTCGATGTGATCGTGATGAGCAGGCCGTCTGCTGGTACGGACCCTCTCTATAGGCGAGCGATCGAGTCGGGACTGTTCGAAAGCGGCCGGCCCGTTCTGCTGTCGCCGCCATCAGCTCCAAAACAGGTCGCGACCAACATCATGATCCACTGGAATGGCAGCACCGAGCAGGCTCGCGCCAACGCTTTGGCGATGCCGCTTTTGCGCCTGGCCGGACGCGTGACAGTGTTGAGTGTCATTGGCGGACAGGATGTGCCGGGTCCATCAGCCGATCAGGTGCGCAAGCAGTTGCGATACAACGGCATTGCCGCCGAGCCCATGAGCATTGAACTGAACGGTCGCAGCACCGGCGAAGCAGTCCTCGCCGCGGCGAGGTCAGAAGGCTGCGATCTGTTGATCAAGGGAGCCTTCACCAGGACCAGGCTGCGGCAAATGATTTTCGGCGGCGCGACCAGCCACATCATGGAGCACGCGGACCTGCCGCTATTGATGGCGCATTAGTCGTGAACGGGCCAATTTTTTGCCATTGACGGGACAAGGTCCCCCAATGAGTTCAGCGCCTTCATCCAACGCTTCCGTACAATTTACGGCTCGTGTGGAGCGCGAAGCCTTCTGCCGCAGATCAACGATGGAACGAGCAAGCGACGTGCCAGCAATAGGATCACGCGCAATGAACGCGCGATGAACTGGTGCGTCATAATGTAGCGTCATTCGCTCAACACTGTTCCGACTCGCAGGGAACCTACCTGTGGAGGGAACAAACATGCGGCGTTTTCGATTCATCGTCGGGCTCTTTGCTGCGCTCGTCATTCCACCTGTCGCCCAAGCCCAAATCATCAGCATTACGGTCGCTCCACCGGAGCTCCCGGTCTACGAGCAACCGCCGCTTCCCGCGCCTGGGTACATTTGGACGCCCGGCTACTGGGCTTACGGCCCTGACGGATATTTCTGGGTTCCAGGCACCTGGGTGCACCCGCCGGCCGTTGGCTTGTTGTGGACACCCGGTTACTGGGCGTGGCGTGAGGGCGTCTACGCGTGGAACGCCGGTTATTGGGGGCCGCGTGTCGGCTTCTACGGTGGCGTCAACTATGGTTTCGGCTATGGCGGCGTCGGCTATGAAGGCGGCCACTGGGCCAATGGCGCGTTGGCCTATAACCGCACCGTCAATAATTTCGGCAGCGTCAACGTCACCAACGTCTACAGCACGACCGTGACCAACAACAACATCACGCGCGTCAGTTTCAACGGCGGCAGTGGCGGAATCACGACTCAGCCGACCGCGCAGGAGCGGGTTGCTGCGCAGGATCACCACGTTGCCCCTGCGCCCGCCCAGATCCAGCAGCAACACGTAGCGAGCTCGAACAGAGCGTTGCTCGCCTCCGAAAACCACGGCCGCCCGGCAATCGCTGCGACAGCCAAGCCGGGCGAGTTCACCGGCAAGGGCATTGTCGCTGCACGGGAAGCCAAACCGGGACCCGCGCCGCTGCCGCAGCCGGTCGCGCCTGCGAACAATGCGGTCGCCAACAAGCCGCTCGAGAGCAAGCCGCTTGCGGCCACCCCGCCTGCCAATAAGCCTCTCGCGAACGATCCTTCCGCCGCAAACAAGCCAATTGAAAACAGGACATCTGCTGGCGCGGAGCACAATGCGGCGACCAACGGAGCGCTGCCCAAGTCGCCGAATGCGGCGGTCAGACCGGAAGCGAAGCCTCTGAATGCTACGGCGAAGCCGGCAAATGTTGCAGCTAAGCCGGTCGCCACTCCGCCGGCGCCAAAACCTGCCGCCGTTGCCGCGGCCCCGAAGCTGCCCCAGCATCCACCCGCTGCTCCAGCGCCACGCCAGGTTGCCGCTGCGTCGCATTCGGCGCCGCATCGCGCGCCCCATCCGCCGGCGGCAAAGCCGAATGTCTCGCCGCATAAAGAGGCGCACTAGGAGTCGTGCCCGCCGGACGCGACGTGGTTGAGTCCTCAACCACGATCGCCGTAAGTGTCCGCATCCGGCCGCGGTCAAGGAATTCTCATTGAGGGGAGGCGTCATAAGGCGCAGGCCCGGAATCCATCACGCCGCATACGCAGGTGGAGAAATGGATTCCGGGCTCGTCCTTTGGACGCCCCGGAATGACGAGTGCAGTTGGGATTAATTTCTTCAATCCAATCAACCTGATTTGCCCCGTCCAGTCCTCGCACAAAAAACATTCCGCTTTCGCCGTCGGGCAAATCAGTGATTTAACTTCGCGCATCTCACCCGAATGAGGGGCGGGTCGCGATCGTCACGAACGTTGCGGTGAGATGCGGTGGACGTGAGAGTCACGACTGACGAGCGTGGCACTCACGGACGGCGAAGTCGTGTGGTCCTGGCGCCCCGACGCTGGCGCTAAGTCCTGGGGGATGGAAGCATCCCTAAGGGTGACGGTGGCAAAAGAGCCCGGTCACCGGGGAGAGCACGAAGTAAGCCGTAAACCATCGCGCAGGGAAAGCCGGAATGCTCCGGTTGAACCTGTGGTCCTACCCCCGTGCTTTTTGTTGCACGGGACCCACGGGTGCAACCAGCACCCGGCTTTCCCTGCGCCCTCAGATATCGAAGAGGGTGAAACGAGACGCAAAGCTCGGACGCAACGCGCCGCGAGAATGCACTCATATCCGCTGTTTGAATCAGACGTAGGATGGGTAGAGCGAAGCGAAACCCATCATTCGACCCGCTTGCTCCATCGTGATGGGTTTCGCTGCGCTCTACCCATCCTACAGGTCCGCTGTTTGACATTTGAATCAGATCTTTCCTCCCGTCGTCGCGGGCTTGAGCCGGACCCATCCTACGCACGATCTGCGCGCGCACATCCGTCTCACTCCACCGCTGCGCCCACCGGTGGCCCGCCGGGAGGTCGATGCAAGAACGTCATCGTTATGAAGGCGCCGATCCAGGAGCCGATTGCGGCGAACAGCACGTAGATCGAGTTTTCGGTGTAGCTGATCACCGCATAGGACGAGAGCACGTACCAGATGCTGCTCCAGGTCGCCGCCGGCACGCGCTTGCGCGCCACCACGGCGGACGTGAACATGACGTAGACCGCATCGGTTGCGGCCGTCGCCAGCACCACGCCGGCGGCGGTCAAGGGATCGATGGCCATTGCAACTCCTTCCGGATTCGGGCACTGCTCTTGCGCACAAGATTGAGGGAACGCCGAAGCGCGACCGGTTCAACCATGCCGAAAAAGGCAGGCGGTCGGCATCGTCAAAAAGGGGAGGGATCGTCAGGCAAGGACTGCCTGCGCGCAGCAGGGCCTGTTGCAGGCCCGCGTTGGTCTCACCGGCCGCGACCCCCGGAATTGTCCGGGGCTTGGCATTCAGCCGGCGTTCATGCCTCACTGTCCAAAGATTAACCGGAAACCTGCGTCCAATTGTCGCTTTTTTGGTTGTCTGAACCGGCAATTGGGCACTATTAGCGCAGCCGAACTTCCGACATCAGCCACGGCCCATGGTCAACAATATTACCAAGCGATTGCAGCCTCTTAGCCGCCAGCATTTGGCGCTGGTCGTGGCCGTGCTGGCGATCGCCGGCGGCGTGGCCTATGGGTCCCTGTCCACCAAGGCGGTAAGGGATGGCCATTCGGAGATTTCGAGCCAATCCCGCAAAGGCTTGCAACGCTACACGCCGACCCCCGCTGAATGGGCGAGCCTCAGCCTGCAGCCGGTCTCGGAGCGCGCCTTCCGCGCCGAATACGTGACCGAGGGCAAGATCGGCATCGACGAGGATCGCTCCACCCCGGTGTTCTCGCCCTATACCGGCCGCATCACCAAGCTCTTGGCGCGGCCCGGCGACAACGTCGTCAAAGGCCAGCCGCTGTTCGTGATTGAGGCCGCCGACACCGTGCAGGCCCAGAACGACTACATCTCGGCGATGACCAGCGTGAACAAGGCGAAGTCGGCGGTCGATCTGGCGCAGATCCAGGATAACCGCGCCAAGGACTTGTTCGAAGGCAAGGCCGTGCCGCTGAAGGACTATCAGCAGAGCCAGGCCACCCTGGTCCAGGCGCAGAACGATCTGCGCTCCTCACAGACGACGCTGGAGGCCGCCCGCAACAAGCTGCGCATCCTCGGCTTCGGCGACGCCGACATCGATGCGCTGCGCCAGAAGGGCGGCATCAATCCCGAGATCACGATCTTTGCGCCGATCGGCGGCACCGTGGTGCAGCGCAAGGCCGGCCCCGGGCAGTATGTCTCCTCCGGCGCCAGCGATCCCGTCTATGTCATCGGCGACCTCTCCACCGTCTGGCTGCTCGCCTTCGTGCGCGAGAGCGACGCTGCCAAGGTCGCGGTCGGGCAGGACGTCACCTTCAACGTGATGGCGCTGCCGGGCCGCTCGCTGACCGCGCGCATCAACTATGTCGCCGCCGCGATCGATCCGACGACGCGCCGGCTTCTGGTCCGCGCCACCATCGACAACCCGGATGGCGCGCTGAAGCCGGAGATGTTCGCGAATGTCACGCTCTATTCGCCGGGCGACCATCCTGCGGTCGGCGTGCCCAAGCAGGCGCTGATCTATGAGGGCGACCAGGTGCGCGTCTGGGTCGCGCATCAGGACAAATCGATCGAACTGCGCAAGGTCAAGCCGGGGATCACCAATGGCGATCTCGTTGAGATCGTCAGCAATCTGCGGCCAGGCGAGCAGATCGTCACCAAGGGCAGCCTGTTCATTGACCGCGCCGCCTCTGGCACCTGACCTTTCAATATTATCGAAAGCTTCGATCTGAATGGATCGCCTCGTCGCTCTCGCAGTCAGCCGCCGCTATCTGATGGTCGGCATCTACGCGGCCGTCCTGATCGGCGGCCTGATCGCTTTCCAGCACCTCAATATCGAGGCCTATCCCGATCCGACGCCGCCGATGGTCGACGTCGTGACGCAAAGTCCGGGCCTGTCGGCGGAGGAGATCGAGCGCTACATCACGATTCCGATCGAGACCCAGGTCGCCGGTCTGAAGAACCTGCGCACGATCCGCACCATCTCGCTCTACGGCCTCTCCGACGTCAAGCTGCAGTTCTCCTTCGACTACACATATGACGAGGCGCTGCAGCAGGTCCTGAACCGCCTCGCGCAACTGCCGACCCTGCCAGGCAGTGCGCAGCCGACCATCTCGCCGCTCAGCCCGATCGGCGAGATTTTTCGTTACCGCCTGGTCGGCCCGCCCAACTACAGCGTCCTCGATTTGAAGACATTGCAGGATTGGGTGCTGCAACGCCGCTTCCGCGCCGTGCCTGGCGTGATCGACGTCACCGGCTGGGGTGGCAAGACCAAGACTTATGAGGTGCAGGTCGATTTCAACAAGCTCGTCGCCAACGGCCTGACCTTGCCGCAGGTATTGCAGGCGGTGAGCAACGCCAACATCAATGTCGGCGGCAACACGGTCGATATCGGCAGCCAGTCCGCGGTGGTGCGCGGCGTCGGCCTGATCCGTTCGGTCGACGACCTCAACAACACCATGGTGTCGCAGTCCGGCGGCAACCCGGTGCTGGTGAGGGATATCGCGACCGTCACCGTCGGCGAGAAGCCGCGGCTCGGGATTGCCGGCATCGACAATGACGACGACATCGTGCAGGGTATCGTGCTGATGCGTCGCGGCGAGCAGAGCTCGCCGACGATCGCCCGCGTCGAGCAGCTGGTCAAATCGATCAATCATTCCTCGATCCTGCCGCCGGGGGTAAGGATCGAGCGCATCTACGACCGCAAGGACCTGATCGATCTCACCACCCACACCGTGCTGCACAACATGGTGGTCGGCATCCTCCTGATCGTGCTGCTGCAATGGATCTTCCTCGGCGACCTCCGCAGCGCGCTGATCGTCGGCGCAACCATTCCCTTCGCGCTGTTCTTCGCCGTGATCATCCTGGTGCTGCGCGGCGAATCCGCCAATCTGTTGTCGGTCGGCGCGATCGACTTCGGGCTGATCGTGGATGCCACCGTCATCATGGTGGAGGCGATCTTCCGCCGCCTGTCACAGACCACGGCGCTTTCGGAAGCCGAGCAGAGCCATATCTCCGCCGAGACCATGATGGGCATGAAGAGCCACGCGATCCTGTCGGCGTCCGCCGACGTGTCGCGCTCGATCTTCTTTGCCGCCACCATCATCGTGGCCGCCTTCCTGCCGCTGTTCACGCTGAGCGGCGTCGAGGGCAACATCTTCGGGCCGATGGCGCGGACCTATGCCTATGCGCTGGCCGGCGGCCTGCTCGCGACCTTCACCGTGACGCCGGCGCTGAGCGCGATCGTCCTGCCCGCGCACATCGAGGAAACCGAGACCTGGATCGTCAAGCAGCTCAATCGCATCTATCTGCCGGTCCTGAGCTGGGCGATCGCCAACCGAAGGCTGGTACTCGTCGGCGCGGTCGGCCTCGTGATCCTGACCGCGATGTCGGTGCGCTTCCTCGGGCTGGAATTCCTGCCGAAGCTGGAGGAGGGCAATCTGTGGATCCGCGCCACGCTGCCGCCGACGATCTCGCTGCAGGAAGGCAATGCCTATGTGAACGAGATGCGGCGGATGATCCGGGCCCGTCCCGAGGTCGAATCGGTGGTGTCGCAGCACGGCCGCCCCGACGACGGCACCGACGCCGCCGGCCTCTTCAACGCGGAATTCTTCGCGCCGCTGAAACCGGCGAGCGAATGGCCCGGCACACGCGACAAGGATGAGCTCACCGCCCAACTGCTGGCGCAGCTGCAGGACAAATTCCCCGGCGTCGAATTCAACTTCTCGCAATATCTGCAGGACAACGTTTCCGAAGCCGTCTCCGGCGTGAAGGGCGAGAACTCGATCAAGCTTTACGGCAGCGACTTGCAGGCGCTGACCGACACGGCCAACCAGATCAAGTCGGTGCTCTCGACGGTGCAGGGCGTGACCGACCTTGCGGTGTTCACCTCGCTCGGCCAGCCGACCATCCAGATCGACGTCGATCGCGCCCGCGCCGCGCGCTACGGCCTCTCACCGGGCGATATCAATGCCACCATCAAGGTCGCGGTCGGCGGCGACAGCGCCGGCGATCTCTACGAGCCCGGCAGCGACCGTCATTTCCCGATCATCGTGCGGCTCGCCCCGGAATATCGCAAGAGCGCGGAGGCGATCCAGAACCTGCGGATCGGCGTCGCCAGCCCCAACGGCGGGATCACGCAGATTCCGCTGAGCGAGGTGGCCTCGATCAAGCTGATCTCGGGCGCCGCTTACATCTACCGCGAGCAGCAGGAACGCTATCTGCCGATCAAGTTCTCGGTACGCGAGCGCGACCTCGGCAGCGCGATCCAGGAAGCGCAGCAGAAGGTGGCCGACCAGGTCAAGCTTCCGCCGGGATCGCATATCGAATGGGTCGGCGAGTTCGGCAATCTGCAGGACGCGATCAAGCGATTGTCGATCGTGGTGCCGATCAGCCTCGCTTTGATCGCGATCCTGCTGTTCCTCAACTTCGGCTCGATGGTCGACACGCTGCTCGCCATGAGCGTGATCCCGATGGCGATCTTCGGCGGTGTGTTGGGGCTGCTTGTCTCCGGCATCCCCTTCAGCGTCTCGGCCGCGATCGGCTTCATCGCGCTGTTCGGCATCGCCGTGATGGATGGCATCATCATCCTGTCGCAGTTCAACCAGCTCATCGATGAAGGCTATGAACGGATGCGGGCCGTGGTCCGCACCGGTGAATTGCAACTGCGCCCGGTGTTGATGACCTGCGTCGTCGCCGGCGTCGGGCTCCTGCCGGCGGCGCTGTCGGAAGGGATCGGCTCGCAGGTGCAGAAGCCGCTCGCAGTCGTGGTCGTGACCGGCATGATGCTGGCGCCGATCGTGATCCTGGTGACGCTGCCGGTCCTGATCTCCTATTTCTCGCGGCGCGACTCTAGGAGGTGAAGCCGTAGAGCCGGGCCGGGTTCTCGACCAGGATCTTCTTGCGCGTCGCCGCGTCCGGCGCCCACACCGCGAGCTGGTTGAGCAACCGCCCGTCGTCGATCTGGTACAGCGGGACAACATCCGTGACCTGCTTTCCGGGCGGGACCACCGTATCGGGATGCGGCCAGTCGGTGCCCCAGATGATGCGGTCGGGATTTGCCGCGATCAGTGCCTTGGCGAACGGAACGGCGTCCTGATAGTCGGGTGCGAGCTTGGAGGCGCGGTAGGCGCCGGAGATTTTCACATAGGCCTTGCCGGACTTCACCAGTTCAACGAGGTCCGGAAAACCCGGTTGCTCCACGCCCAGCGCGGCCTGCGCGCCGCCGAAATGGTCGAAGACAACAGGGACGGGCGATGCCAGGACAAGGTCTTTGACCGCGGGGATAAGCGGCAAGTTCGTGTAGACCTGCACATGCCAGCCGCGCCCCTTGACGCGGTCGATTCCGGACGTCAGGCGGGCACGGCCGACATTGGGATCGTTGATGCCGCCGGTTGCGAGGTTGAGGCGGATACCGCGGAAACCGTCCTTCTGCATCGCATCGAGATCGCTGTCCGGCGTCTTGTCGTCGATCACGGCTACCCCGCGCGCGGTGCCGCCGCGCGCCATCATGCCGAAGCGGGTCGCGGAATTGTCGGTGCCGTAGACGCTCGGCGTCACGATCACCACGCGCTCGATCCCGAGCGCCTTGTGCAGCGCGCTCATCTCCTCCGGCGAGGCCGGCTCGGGCGTGTAGACGCGGCCGGCGAAGAACGGGAATTTCTGGGGATCGCCATGGATGTGGGTGTGGCAGTCGCAGGCGCCGGCGGGCACGTCGAAATTCACCGGCGTCGATGGCTGCGCTGCCTTGGCGTACACGTCTCTGTTGTTCATCATCACTCCGGCCGCGATGGAGGCAAGCATCATACTGCGTCGCGTCAGCATTGGTGTTCTCCCTGCGTTTCCTCATTTGATCGGCGCTTGCTGCGCCCCAGCGTTATCTGCCGCTGGTCGAGCGAGGTTACAGGGTGAATGCGTGGGCGGGAAGGCGGCGGTGCCTATGCCGCGATCATTGTCCGGACGGCGTGCGCAGCCCATGCCAGGCGTCGCGCACCTGGTGGTAATGCACCTCTGGCAGGTAATCCGGCGTGTTGAGATTGAGGTTCTTGACGTCGAGCCGGCCGATGGCGCTGAGCAGGCTGTAGGAAGCGATCACGCGGTCGCGCAGCGCACCGATCAGCCGGGCCCTGGCCGAGATCAAATCCTGTTGTGCATTGAGCACGTCGACGGTGGTGCGCTGGCCGCCGGCCGCTTCCCGCTGGACGCCCTGCAGCGCAACGTTCGCGGCGCGGACTTCGGATTCGGAAGCGGAGACCGCCGTCTTGGCGCCTTCGTTGGCGACCCAGGCGCTGACCGCAGCGGTGCGTGCCTGATTACGAACCTGGTCGAGCACCAGCCGGCTCTGCGCCGATACTTCCTTGGCCTGCCGGGTCTGGGATGCCGCCATGCCGCCGTCATAGATTGGTTGGTTCAACTGGCCGATGATGGAAGCCTGGTCGGTTCCGAATGTGCCGAGCGTCGGGTCGGAGTCGCGGCTGCGGCTCACGCTGCCTTGCACGGTGACGTTCGGCATCAGGCTGCTTTCGGCAACGCGGATCGTGGTCGAGGCGACGTCGACGTCAAAGCTCGCCGCCATCACCGCCGGATGCTCGCGGTAGGCGAGCCCGATCGCGTCCTCGCGGTTGCGTGGCAGCAGGCGGTCGATGGTCTCGGCCGGCCGCAATTGTCCGGGCGCGTTGCCGATCACTTGCGCATAGGTGGCCTGGCTGATCGCGAGATTGATCTCGGCGGCGTTGAGGTCGGCGAGCCCGCGGTTCAGTCGCGCTTCGGCCTGCGCAGTGTCGGTCGGCGTGACATCGCCGGCATTGAGGCGTTTTTGGGTGATGCCCTGGGTTTCGCGCAGGAACGCGACGTTGGCGCGCTGCGCCTCGACCAGCGACTGGTTGGCGAGCACATTGGTATAGGCGGTGACGGCGTCCAGCAGCACGCCCTGGCCGACATTACGCAAAGCTTCGCGCCCGGATTGGACCTGCAGTTCCGCCACGCGCACGCTGTTGGCGGTCTTGAAACCGTTGAACAGCGTCTGCGTCACCGTCAGGCCGATCTGCCACGGCTTCAGGTTCGCGGTCTGCACGACGTTGTTTGGCAAGAGGTCGCGCACCGCCTGCAGACCCGCGGAGAGCGTTCCCACGATCTGCGGACGATAGCCGGTCAGCGCCTGCGGCACGTTCTCGTCGGTCGCACGCTGCCGCGCCCGCTCGGCATTCAGCGCCGGATTGGTCTGGTAGGCTTTGGCGAGCGCTTCAGTGAGGCTCTCCGCACGGACCGCCGAGGCGGCAAAATCGACACAAAGCATAACGCCAAGGCAAATGCCCGTCTGAAGCAAACGCCTTCTTACGTCGCTAACTCTAGCGGCACGTCCAACCATAATAACCCGCAAACCACCCTGACTGCCTGCCCCCGTCGTCTGGGTCACATCTACTGTTTAGGGGATGGTATCGCCACTGACAAACGGTCGCGCGACATCTGCACATCAAATCAGTGCTTGTCTGTTGCCGGTTCGTCACAGACGAATGACAGTCGTGAAGGATTGCGCTGTGCGCACCTGCACCACCGTCATTCCGGGGCATCGCGAAGCGATGAGCCCGGAATGACGACGGTGGTTTGTTCATCTGTTCTTGTTCACAGGTTGTCGCTTCTCGATGAAGGCGGCCATACCTTCGGAGCGATCTTCGAGCGAGAAGGTCGAGTGGAACAGGTTGCGTTCGACGTTGAGGCCTTCCGACAGCGTGGTCTCGAAGGCGCGGTTGACGGCTTCCTTGGCCATTGCCGCCGTCGGGCGCGACATCGAGGCGATCTTTTCAGCGGCCGAGAGCGTCTCTTCCATCAGCTTGTCGGCGGGCACGACGCGACTGACCAGGCCGGAGCGTTCGGCCTCGGCGGCATCCATCATGCGCCCGGTGAGGCAGAGATCCATCGCCTTCGACTTGCCGATTGCGCGCGTCAGCCGCTGCGTGCCGCCGATTCCGGGGATGGTTCCGAGCGTGATCTCGGGCTGGCCGAACTTCGCCGTGTCGGCAGCGATGATGATGTCGCACATCATGGCAAGCTCGCAGCCGCCGCCAAGCGCATACCCTGCCACTGCCGCAATCGTCGGCTTGCGGCATCTGGCGACGCGGTCGCCGCCGATCGCTGCGAAGTCGCTCGTGAACATGTCGATGAAGCCTTTCGGCTGCATCTCCTTGATGTCGGCGCCGGCGGCAAAGGCCTTCTCGCTGCCGGTGAGGACGATGCATCCGATCGCATCGTCAGCCTCGAGGTCGTCGACCGCGGCCGCGATCTCGCGGAAGACGCCGAAGGAGAGCGCGTTGAGCATTTTGGGACGGTTCAGCTTGATGATGCCGACCGCGCCCTTGCTCTCGACAATGATGTGTTCAAACGTCGACATGATCCACCCAGTTTTCCTGATTTAGCGGCAATGTGCCCGCTGATGGGGTGGGCTTCAAGTGGGCTCCCGGACGCGGTGTGACGCAATTCGCGCCGCGCGTCCGGGCACCAAGGACGCTAGGCTGTGTGGACTCTTGGGATTCTCAAATCAGATGGAACGTGATTCAAGGCTTTCTTTTAGGAGGAAGCCTTGGGCGTTACGGATCGGCTCGTTCTGAGCGACAGGCAATGGGACCGTATCTCCGGCTTGATCATCGGTCGGCCGGACCAGCGTGGTTCGACAGGCCGCGACAACCGGATGTTTGTCGAGGGCGTGTTATGGATCGTGCGAACCGGTTCGCCGTGGCGTGATCTGCCCGAAGCGTTCGGCGAATGGAACAGCGTCTTCCGACGTTTCAGCCGGTGGAGCGCCAAGGGGGTCTGGCTAGGTATGTTCGAAGCGCTGGCGGATGATCCGGACTTCGAATACCTGAT
>NZ_AUEZ01000080.1 GCF_000426245.1 Bradyrhizobium sp. Ai1a-2
CGGAGTTAAATCACTGATTTGCCCGACGGCGGAAGCGGAATGTTTTTCGCCGCAAGGCTGGACAGGGCAAATCACGTTGATCGGGTTGAAGAAATTCGCACGGATCGCACTCGTCATTCCGGGCGATGCGACAGCATCGAGCCCGGAATGACGGAGGAAGTGGTGGGCCTGCTTCGCTCTACCCACCCTAGGGCAAAATCCGCGTTTTGCCTCAATCCGTTACTTCGGCTTCTTGAAGTTCACGTCGAGACTGAAGGCGAACTGGTCTTCGATGAGTTCGGCCGGGGGTGCGGGGACCGGATCGGAGCGGCGGACCATTGAGATGGCCGCGTCGTCAAAGGCCGGATCGCCTGAGGATTCCGCGACGGCGACGTTGACGACGTTGCCGCGGCGGTTCAGCACGATGCTGACCTTCACGGTGGTCGCCTTGCTCTTGTTGTGCGGATAGCGCTTGTGCAGCTCGAAATAGGCGCTGATCTTGCGACCCCAGTCGGCGGTGAGCTTCTGCCTGTCCTTGCCGATGCCGCGATTGGGGGCCTTGGCCTGCTCGGCCTCCGGCGCGTTCTCCTCCAGCGTCTGCCGCGCGGTTGCTTCCTGGGCGGGCGCCTCTTCGGAGGCCTGGGTCTGGACGGCCTGGACCTTGGGATCGTCTTCCTGGGGCTTCTTCGAGTCGTTCTGCGTCACGATGCGGTCGGGGTCTTCGGACTCCTGCGGCACGTCCTTCGGAAGGTCGGTCTCCTTGACCTCGGCCTTCTGCTCGGAGAGTTGCGGAGAGGCCTGCGACGCATCGGCGTCGGGACCCGGGGGCAGATTCTCGTCCTCGACCTTGGGCGAGGCCATCTCCACCGCGAACTCGGCGGCATTCGCGCCCAGGCCGTCGCCAACGTCATCGCCGCGCAAATTCGCCAGCGCCAGCGCCGCGCCGCCAAGATGCAGCGCAAGCGCAGTCACTGCGGCGCCAATCCATAGCCGCCGGGAAGACCGTTGTTCGAGATCTAGATCAGACATCGCTGCCCGTCGTCAGTTTTTTGCCGGCTCAGCGGCTTGTGGTGCGGCAGGAGCGCCGGGAACGCCCTCGAGCGTCACCAGCTTAACCCTGTTGTACCCGCCCGAGCGCAGGATTTCCATCACCCCCATCAGCTCGCCATAGGGCACGGCGCGGTCGGCGCGCAGGAATACATACTTATCCTTGCTCATGTCGGCGAGCGTATCGAGCGAATGCACCAGCTCGGCGCGCTTGACCGAATTCTCGCCGATCGCAAGCGTGAGGTCCGACTTGATGCTGAGATAAGTCGGCTTGTCCGGCTTCTTCTGCGGCGTCGCGCTCGACGTCGGCAAATCGATCGGCAGGTCGACGGTGGAGAGCGGCGCAGCTACCATGAAGATGATGAGCAACACCAGCATGACATCGATAAACGGCGTGACATTGATCTCGTGCGATTCCGCGAAATCGTCGTCGTCGCCGTCATTGTCTGCGATCGAGACAGCCATCGCTTACTCCGCCGCCGCGCGCGAATGTGCGCCGCTGGACATACTGCCGTGGGTGCGGTCGAGGTCGCGCGACAACAGCCGCGCCGCTGCGCCCGAGGCGCGGCTGACCAGTTCGAGATAGCCTTTCGTCACCCGCGAAAAGTGATTGTAGATGATCACGGCCGGGATCGCCGCGACCAGGCCGATCGCGGTCGCGAGCAGCGCCTCGGCGATGCCGGGCGCGACCACCGCGAGGTTGGTGGTCTGCGATTTCGAGATGCCGATGAAGCTGTTCATGATGCCCCAGACGGTGCCGAACAGACCGACGAATGGCGAGGTCGCACCGATGGTCGCGAGCAAGCCCATGCCGATGCGGATACGGCGGCCTTCGGCACGCACGATCTCGGCAAAGCTCGACGCCGCACGCTCCTTGATGCCGGCATCGCTGGAGATGCCGGCCGACAGGCGCCCTTCCCGCATCGCCGCGGCGATCAGGGCCGATAGCACGCTGCCCTTGGCGCCGAGCGCGAACTGCGCTTCAGCGAGCGAGCGCACGTCGCTGATCTTGGCCAGAGCGCCGCGCAACTTGCGCTGCACGACGGCGAGCTCGATCATCTTGGCGATGAACACCGTCCAGGTCACCAGCGATGCAAAGGCGAGACCGATCATCACTGCCTTCACGACGATGTCGGCATTCCAGAACATCACCCAGGGCGACAGTTCCTTCAGCCCGGCGATGGTCGCCGATTTCTGCGTCTTGCCCTCGCCATCGGCAGGCGCCGCACTGACATCCTGAGTTCCCTGCGATGCGGCCGGCGCGGCCGCAGAGGGCGATTGCGCTGGCGTCGCCGCCTCTGCCGGCGGTTGCGGCGCGGCGGGCGCAGCCTGTTGCGCGACGGGCGCGGATGGAGCTGTTGCGGCGGGCGCCATCTGCTGCTGCGCCCATGACGGTGCCATCAGCGAGACCAGCGTCAGCATGGAGAGTGCTGCTAGTGTCGCGCGGGTAGTGAGGATGTTCATACTTCGGCCCAGTGGCGTATCAGGTTGTGATAGATGCCGGTCAATTTGACCGTTTCGGGGTCGTCTCGCCCAAGCCGCTCCACCAAGGCCTGGATAGCGGTGTCCAGATCGAAGATCAGACTGCGAGCGTGGGCATCCCGTACCATGCTCTGCAGCCAGAAGAAAGACGCAACCCGCGCGCCTCGCGTCACCGGCGTGACCAGATGCAAACTAGAAGCAGGATAAAGAACGAGGTCGCCGGCCGGCAGCTTTACTTCATGCGAGCCGTAGAGATCTTCGATGACGAGTTCGCCGCCATCATATTCATCAGGCTCCGATAAAAACAGCGTGACCGAAAGGTCGGTGCGGATCCGCAAGCCGGTGAGATGGTCTCCCCTCACCGCGTTGTCGACATGCAGGCCGAAATGGTGACCGTCGGCGGCGACGTAACGATTGAACAAAGGTGGAAAGATTCTAAGCGGGATCGCCGCCGAGATGAAGCGCGGACTGGCCGAAAGGGCCGACAGCAGGCGCTTGCCAAGCTGGCGTGCGACCTCGCTATCCGGCGGCAATTGCTCGTTGCGCTTCACCAGCGCCGATGCCGCACCTGCCGTCGAACGTCCATCCTCCCATGCGCTGGCATCCATGATGCGGCGGACGTCCGCCACATCGGCCTTGCTCAGAACATTCGGAACACAAATCAGCATGCTCTGCCGTTTCAGAACCGCGCCGAGACGACGAGATAGGCGGCGCGCCCCGGCGCCTCGAGCACGAACGGAGCCGGGCTCTGATACAGCGCATCGTAATAGAGCTTGTTGAAGATGTTGTTCACGAACAGCTTGACCCTCCAGTTCTGGTTGAGCTTCGCCTCCGCGAACGCATCGAAGCGCCAATAGCTCGGCAATTGCGTGCCCTGGTTCGCCGCGAGGAAGGTGCCGCCATAGATCTTGGAGCGGTAGACCGCCTGCCCGCCGATCTCCCACATGTCGGTGAGCTGATATTTCGTCAGCAGGCTGAACGACTGATGCGCGACGTTGGCGAGCGGCAGGCCGACATTGGTCCTGTAGAGGATCGTGTTCGCCGGCGGAACCAGCGATTTCGTCACCTCGGACTCCATCAGCACCAGTCCGCCGAAGATGCTCCATTTGTCCGTGATCTTGCCGCCGGCGCCGAGGTCGATGCCGCGGATGCGGTAGGCAGCACCGGCACTGATGCAGGGCACGGTCCCGGTCGTGTTCGCGGGATAGGGACAGGACGCGGTGGCGGTCGCCGGCGTGATGTTGACCGATTCACGCGCGTTGTCCTTTTCCGTCTGGAACAGCGCCGCCGTCACCAACAGATGGCGATCGAACAATTCCCATTTGGTGCCAACCTCGATCGCCCGGTTCTTCTCGGGACCGAAGATCTGATTGGTATTGCCGTTCAGCACCGGCGAGAGTCCGCCATAGGCCGTGCTGGTGCCGTCGAACTCCGCACCAACTGGATTGGAAGAAGTGGCATAGGCCGCATAGACGCTCGCGATCGGAAGCGGCTTGAGCACGATGCCCAGATTGAAGTTCGGCAGACCGAACTCGGCCGATTGCCTTCCGAACACGTTGGGAACGCCGCTGACGGTGCCGAAGCCGCTGGTGTTGATGTCGTAGCTGTCGTAGCGGATGCCGCCATTGAGGATGACGAGATCGTTGTAGTTGACGGTGTCGAGCAGATAACCGCTGGTGGTGTCGATCCCGATCTTGGTCGGGAGACCTGCAAGCGTCGGGGTCGGTCCAAACGGCAGGAACGTGTATTGCGGGTTGTACACGCTGACACCCGTGACCGAGCCCGTGCCGGAGAAAGGCGCGCCAATGGCTTCCGAACTCAGGCCGGTGTACTTGTCGATACTCGAGGTCTCCCGGGACACTTCGACCCCGGCGAGCGCCGTGTGGCGCCAACCGCCGGTGTCGAATTTGTAGGTAGCTTCGGTCTGGTTGGCCAGCGTATCGGTGGTCTGATAGCGGCTCTGCGGATTGGCTGACAACGTCGAGAAAATGAGCGGGTTCACGAGCACGGGCGCCTCGGGCAACGTGCCGATGTAGTTCAGCAGCGAATGCGAGGCCCTGGTCTTGTTGCTGAGCACGAGATCCGGCGTGATCTGCACCTCGGCATTGATGGTGCCGATATCCTGCTTCACCTGGGAGAAGTCGCGATCGGTGAAACCGTACCAATTGTTGCGGTTGACGCCGAAATCCGGGAACGGGCCACCCGCCTTGCTCGCCGTGCTCGGCCGGAAATAGGGCACGCCGAAATCAGGCAGGCCGTGAAGATCGGTGTGAATGTAGCCTGCGGTCACCTTCACCGCATCGATCGGCGTCCACTTCGCCGCGACGAACCCGCCGCCGCGGTCATCGGACACGTAATCGCGCCCGGCAACGCCGGCGTCCTGGAACAGGCCGCCCGCGCGCACGGCAAGCGTCGGGCTGATCACCTGGTTGACGTCGAGCGTGACGCGCTTGGTGCGGTCGGTGCCGAACGTCGTGTCCATGTTGTAGAAATTCCCCGCCATCGTCGCCTGCTTGGTGACGATGTTGATGGCGCCGCCGGTGGTGCCACGGCCGGCAAAGGATGAGCCCGGGCCGCGCAGGATCTCGACCTGCTCGGTGAAGAAGTTCTCGCGCACGCTGACGCCGGCATCGCGGACGCCATCGATGAATATGTCGTTGCGGGCATCAAAGCCGCGGATGAAGAAGCGGTCGCCAAAGGCGTTGCCGCCCTCGCCCGTGCCGAGCGTGACACCGGCCGTGCTCAGCACCGCCTGCCGCAATGTGGTGGCGTTCTTGTCTTCCAGCACTTGCCTGGACAGAACCGTGATCGTCTTCGGCGTGTTCAGGATCGGCTCGGGAAACTTTCCCGATTCCTGCACGCGATCGACCTTGTAGGGCGCGGCAGGATCCGCATAGGGATCGCGATCGGCGGGGAGCCCGCCAGCATTGGGATAAGGCACCGCTGCGACCTGCGTCTGTTGCGTGCGACGTGATGCACGCCGTAATGCGGTGCGGGCCCGGACTTGATCCGGAGTAGGCTTCGTGGTCGCCGGACGTGGCCGCGCCACCGGCGCATCCACGTTCACCGGCGGCAAGTTGGACTGTTGCGCCTCGGCGCCGGAAAACGATGCGACGGCGATCAGGCCCGCGACCGTCGACACCTTCTTGCCCGAATAGCCCTCGAACCGTTCGCCGACAGAGTCGATCGCTGTATCGAAACGTAGTGACCTCGGTGCCTTTGCGTTGCTCATCAGACGCCCCCGCGTTGAATTTTGATTTGCGCGCTTTGAGCGCGACGTTGTGTCTCAGGGCGGGTGGTATCGGCGACCAAATTTCGGGTCAACGCGAATACGTGGATCGTTCGTTTGAATCGATCCAGATCAGAACGCTTCTAATCTTGTTGTTTGAAATCGTTCTAATAACGATTCTAGAAAATGGGAAAAGCGCTGCGAAATCAATCACCGCACGGTTCGGTCACGAACGAAGCTTAATCGGCGCTCGGCGGCTTCATCAGCGAGAACAATTCGTCCACCGTCCGCAGCGCGACCTGGCGCACGCGGTCGATGTCCTCGCCGGCGATGTTGACTCCATTCACCACTGCTTTGATCTCGTCACGGAAATCGGTGAGGAAACGCAGCGGATCCTTCTGCTCATTGGCGACGCGCGCGATCAATCCCGTGATCAGGATCTGGCAGGCCATCATGCGTCCGTTCAACTCTTCCATCGCTCACCCCGATTTCGCTCGCGGGCCGCGATATGAACGACATCGATTCCGGATTCAACCGGTTCGAAGATGGGATGCATGGCGCAGCATCACGCGGCGCGACTATTTCACCGCAACGTCCGGGTCTTCGCCGACAGACTTGATGCGATCCTTGATGTCCTGGAGAGTCTGAAGGCTGGCTTCGATCCTCTGATCGGGAATGTCGTGCAGCACGTCGGTTGCGATCGCATCGCGCAGACTGTCGAGATCGTTGACGAGCTGGCGGCCGCGGTCGGTGAGGAACAGCCGGTTGGCCCGGCGGTCCTTCGGATCCGGCCGGCGTTCGAGCAGTCCGTGCTCGACCAGACGGTCGAGCAGCCGCACCAGCGAGATCGGCTGCAATTCGAGCACGTCGGCGAGATCGACCTGCGACAGCCCCTCCTGGTCCCGCAGCCGGAACAGCACGATCCATTGCGCGCGGGTGGTGCCGCGCGACTTCGCGCGATGGTCGATGTAGTTTCGCAACAGGCGCGAACTTTCGACAAGCTGCGAAACAAGCTGGCGTTTCAGATCGAGCGACATGTCGGTTTCAACCGCCGAATGAGGGGGCTCCAGGAACGCGGTCCGAGATCGTGATCCGATTGGACGGGATCTGGTCACGATCTCATCTCTTTGTCTGAGCATGATCGCGCCGCAACGCTTCGCATTTGCCGCGGGGGAAACCGGTTTCCGCTCTCCCGGATCATGCTTCTAAACCTTTCCAAATGTTTAGAATTCTCAAGTGTTAGTGTGTGTACACATTAAGTGCTCACGCATTATATGGTTTCCCCGGAACGGTTTTAAACACCTATAATTGTCTTCGAACCCATGAGCGTGCATGTCCAAGTCACGAACGATAGGTTGGGTGCTGCTGGTCGCCGCCATCGGCGCCGCGGGCTATTTCGGTTGGCAGCGCTATGGCGGGGAGCACGCCGCCCGTGGTGATGGGCAAAAGACTGCCGCCCCTGCCCGTCCGCCCGTCCCGGTTCGGATTGCACGCGTCGAAACGGCCGATTTCCCGGTCTATTTGACCGGTCTCGGCACCGTGCAGGGTTTCAACACCGTCCAGGTCCGCACCCGCGTCGATGGACAGATCATGAAGATTGCGTTCCAGGAAGGCCAGCTCGTCCACAAGGGCGACGTCCTGGTCGAGATCGATCCGCGGCCATATCAGGCCGCGCTTGACCAGGCCACGGCCAAGAAGCAGCAGGACGAGGCGAATCTCGCCAACGCCAAGCTCGATCTGCAGCGTTTCACCCGGCTCGGCGAGTTCGCTACCCGCCAGCAGACCGACACCCAGCGCTCCATGGTCGCGCAATTGACGGCGCAGATCGCCGCCGACGATGCCGCGATCACGAATGCGCAGACGCAGCTTGATTACGCGACCGTCAAGGCACCGATCACCGGGATCGCCGGCCTGCGCCAGGTCGATGTCGGCAACATCGTGAATGCCGCGACCCAGACCGGCATCGTCTCGATCGCCCAGATCGAGCCGATCGCGGTGATTTTCACCGCGCCGGAGGACCAATTGCCTGACATCAAGGCGGCGCTGGCGGCCTCCCCTCCCAAGACGATCGCCTACTCCACCGACGGCAAGCGCCTCCTGTCCACTGGCGTTCTCGCGCTGATCAACAACCAGGTGGATACGACCAGCGGAACTATCCGGCTGAAGGGGGTGTTCGAGAACAAGGACCACGCGCTGTGGCCGGGCCAATCGGTGTCGACGCGGCTCCTGGTGCGGACGCTGAAGGACGCGACCGTGGTTCCCGACGATGCCATCCAACATGGCACGGACGGGCTTTACGCGTATACTGTCAGCCAGGAGAACAAGGCCGAGCTGCACCAGATCAAGGTGAGCTACTCCATCGACGGCAAATCCGTGGTCGATGAGGGGTTATCGCCGGGCCAGCAGGTGATTACCTCAGGTCAGTATAAAGTTTCGCCCGGCGCGCTCGTGAGCACCGCGGTCGCGAGCTCGGATGCGACGCAATCCAAGGTGAAGCCGGAATGAGCTACGGCATTTCCGCTCCCTTCATCCGCTACCCCATCGGCACCTCGCTGCTGATGGCAGGCATTCTTTTTGTCGGCCTCGTGGCGTATCCGCTGCTGCCGGTCGCGCCGCTGCCCCAGGTCGACTTCCCGACCATCCAGATCACCGCGAATTTGCCGGGCGGCAGCCCGGAAACCATGGCGACCTCGGTGGCCCAGCCGCTGGAGCGCCAGTTCGCGCAGATTCCCGGCGTCGCCCAGATGACGTCGACGAGCTATCTCAGCACCGCATCGATCACCATCCAATTCGACCTCAATCGCAGCATCGACGGCGCCGCCAACGACGTGCAGGCCGCCATCAATGCCGCAAGCGGCCAATTGCCGAAGAACCTGCCGTCGCCGCCGACCTACCGCAAGGTCAACCCGGCGGACTCCCCGATCATGCTGCTGTCGGCGACCTCGGAGACGCTGCCGCTGACCGAGGTCAGCGATGCCGTCGACGCGCAGCTCGCGCAGCAGATCAGCCAGATCTCCGGCGTCGCCCAGGTCATCATCGGCGGCCAGCAGAAGCCGTCGGTACGGGTCCAGATCGATCCGGGCAAGCTGGTGGCGAAGGGCCTGTCGCTGGAAGACGTGCGCGCCGCCATCACCAGCGCCACGGTCGACAGTCCGAAGGGCAATATCGACGGCGATACCCGCGCCTATACGATCTACGCCAACGACCAGCTCCTGAAGGCGGCCCCCTGGAACGACGTCATCATCGCCTACCGCAATGGCGGCCCGTTGCGAATCCGCGATATCGGCCAGGCCGTCGCCGGTCCGGAAGACGCCAAGCAGGCGGCCTGGGCCAACGGCAAGCGCGGCGTATTCCTGGTCATCTTCAAACAACCCGGCGCCAACGTCATCGACACCGTCGACAAGATCAAGGCAACCTTGCCGCGGCTGGTCGCCGCGATCCCGCCGGCGATCAAGATCGACGTCATCAGCGATCGCACCACCACGATCCGCGCCGCGGTCGAAGACGTGCAATTCACGCTCCTGCTCACGATCGGGCTGGTCGTGATGGTGATTTTCGTGTTCCTGCGCAGCTTCTGGGCCACGGTCATCCCGACTGTGACGGTGCCGCTCGCCTTGCTTGGCGCCTGCGCATTGATGTGGGTGTTCGGCTACACGCTCGACAACCTGTCCCTGATGGCCCTGACCATCGCGGTGGGTTTCGTGGTCGACGACGCCATCGTGATGCTGGAGAACATCACGCGCTATATCGAGGAAGGCGAGAAGCCGATGGCGGCGGCCTTCAAGGGCGCGAGCGAGATCGGGTTCACGATCGTCTCGATCAGCATCTCGCTGGTCGCGGTGCTGATCCCGCTGCTCCTGATGGGCGGCATCATCGGGCGCCTGTTCCGCGAATTCGCGGTGGTGCTGGCGATGACGATCTTCGTCTCGATGTTCGTGTCGCTGACGCTGACCCCGATGATGGCCTCGCGCTTCCTGCGCGCCCATGGCGAGACCAAGCATGGCCGCTTCTACGCGATGAGCGAGCGCGGCTTCGATGCCATGCTGCGGGCCTATCAAAGCGTGCTCGACCTCGCATTGCGCTGGAAGTTCACGACGCTGATGATCTTCTTCGCGACGCTCGCCCTGTCGGTCTACCTGTTCGTGATCATCCCGAAGGGCTTCTTCCCGCAGCAGGACGTCGGCCTGATCACCGCGACGTCCGAAGCCAACCAGGACATCTCCTTCGTCGACATGAAGCGCAAGCAGGAAGCGCTCGGCAAGATCGTGCTCGCCGACCCTGACGTGGCGACGGTGGCCATGGCCGTCGGCGGCAGCGGCCGGTCGGGCAATAACGGCACCATGTACATCACGCTGAAGCCGCGCGACCAGCGTTCCGCCAATGCGCAGCAGATCATCGCACGCCTGCGGCCGAAGCTCGAGCGGGTCGAAGGCGCCAGATTGTTCATGCAGGCGGCGCAGGACGTCCGCCTCGGCGGCCGGCCGACGCGCACCCAGTTCGAATTCACGCTGCAGGATGCCAATCTCGCCGAACTGAACGAATGGGCGCCGAAGATCCTGGCGAAGATGCAGACCCTGCCCGAACTGCGCGACGTCGCGACCGACCAGCAGACCAATGGCACCACGCTCGAGCTGAAGATCAACCGCGACACCGCCTCGCGCTACGGCATCCAGCCGCAGCTGATCGACGACACGCTGTATGATGCGTTCGGCCAGCGCCAGGTGACGCAGTATTTCACCCAGCTCAACAGCTATCACGTGATCCTCGAAGTGTTGCCCGAGCTGCAGGCCGGCATCGACACGCTGAACAAGATTTATCTGAAGTCGCCGCTGACCGGCGAGCAGGTGCCGCTGTCCACCTTTGCGACCTGGACCAGCGTGCCGGTGCGGCCGCTCTCGATCAGCCACCAGGGTCAATTCCCGGCGATCACCATCAGCTTCAACCTGGCGCAGGGCGTGGCGCTGGGACAGGCGACCGAAGCGGTGCAGAAGGCAATGGTCGACTTGGGGGCGCCGCCGACGCTGAATTCGAGCTTCCAGGGCACCGCGCAAGCATTCCAGCAATCGCTGAGCACCGTGCCGCTATTGATCCTCGCCGCGCTCGTGGTCGTCTACCTGATCCTCGGCATCCTCTACGAGAGCTACATCCATCCGATCACCATCCTGTCGACGCTGCCGTCGGCCGGCGTCGGCGCGCTCGCGATCCTGATGGCGGCCGGATTCGACTTCAGCCTGATCGCGCTGATCGGCATCATCCTCTTGATCGGCATCGTCAAGAAGAACGGCATCATGATGGTCGACTTCGCGATCGCGGCCGAGCGCGACGATCACCTGGAGCCGGAGGCCGCGATCCGGCAGGCCGCCCTGCTCCGCTTCCGTCCGATCATGATGACGACAATGGCGGCACTGCTCGGCGGCGTGCCGCTGATGCTCGGCACCGGCACGGGATCGGAAATCCGCCAGCCGCTCGGCTACGCCATGGTCGGCGGCCTGATCGTGAGCCAGGCGCTGACGCTGTTCACGACGCCGGTGGTCTACCTCTATCTCGACAAGCTCTCCAATCTGTTCGCAGGCTGGAGCAGCTCGAGCGATGCTGAGGACGAGGAACATCCGGAAGAGCGTTCCGTCAAGGAAGCCGCGGAGTGAGAAGAGCGCGCCCGTAGCCCGTAGGATGGGTAGAGCGAAGCGAAACCCATCAATCGATTGCCGCGAAGAAGATGATGGGTTTCGCTTCGCTCTACCCATCCTACAGATCTACATATCACGCGCCGAGATAGGCCTTCTGCACCTGCGAGTCCTGCGCCAGCGACGCGGCCGTGCCTGACAGCACGCTCCTGCCCACCTGCAGCACGGTGGCGAAGTCGGAGACTTCCAGCGCGAGCTCGATCGATTGCTCCGCGAGCAGGATCGTGAGCCCTTCGCGATGCAGCCGGCCGAACGTCTCGTACATCGACTCCACCACGGCCGGCGCGAGGCCGAGCGACGGCTCATCCAGCATCAACAGCTTCGGGTCACTCATCAGGGCGCGGCCGACCGCCAGCATCTGCCGCTCGCCGCCGGACATGGTGCCGGCGCGCTGGCTGCGACGCTCCTTCAAGCGCGGGAAGATCTCGTAGACGCGCTCGAGCAACGTCCTGATGCGCGCCTTGTCCTGCAGCGGCGTGGCGCCAAGCAGAAGGTTGTTTTCGACGCTCTGCTGCACGAACAGCCGCCAACCTTCCGGCGACAAAGCGAGACCCTTGCGCACGATCGCGAACGCGCTCTGGCCCGCGATCTCCTCGCCATTGAAATGGATCCTGCCGGCATGCACCGGGATCAAACCCGCGATCGCGTTCAGCGTCGTGGTCTTGCCGCCGCCATTGGAACCGAGCAGCGCAACCACGCTGCCCACAGGCACTTCCAGCGAGACGTCGGAGACGCCGATCAGGTCGCCGTAACGGACTTCCAGATGTTCGAGCTTCAGGAGCGGCCCGGTCATGTCGCGGGCCCGCCCATCAACTCGATCGGGGTGTGACCGGCGGCGGCCTTGGCCGCACGGGTGCCGAGATAGGCCGCGATAACAGCCGGATTCGACGTCACCTCGCGCGGGCTGCCGCGCGCGATCTCCTTGCCCTGGTGAAACACCATCACCCGGCTCGCCAGCGACATGATCACTTCCATGATGTGCTCGACGATCACCAGCGTGATGCCGGAGCGATGGATCTCGCGCACCAGCTCGATCGCAAGCTGCACCTCGCGCTGCGTCAGCCCGGCCATCGCCTCGTCGAGCAGCAGCACCTTGGGCTCTGTCGCGAGCGCCCGCGCGATCTCGAGCCGCTTGCGGCCGGGCGTGCCGAGCGAGCGCGCCGGCGCATCCGCAAGCCGCATCATGCCGACCCGCTCCAGCACGGCGCGCGCCTTGGTCTCGGCTTCGGCGCGATGCGGCGTGCGCAGGAAGGCGCCGATCATCACGTTCTCCAGCACCGTCATGCCCTCGAAGGTCTGCGGCACCTGGAAGGTGCGCGCCAATCCGAGCCGTGCGCGTGCCTCCGGCGCCAGCCGGGTGATGTCGTGATCCTCGAACAGCACCTGGCCCGATGTCAGCGCGAGATCGCCGGTCAGGCAATTGAAGAAGGTGGATTTGCCGGCGCCGTTCGGGCCGATGAGACCGAGGATATCGCCCTGCCCCAGCGTCACGCTGGCCGCATCGACCGCCTTGAAGCTGCCGAAAGCCTTGGTCAGCCCGCGCGCCTCAAGAAGCATGGCTGGCCTCTTGCGCGATGCTTTCTTCCATCGGCTTGGCGCGGCGCTTCGCCCAGAGACGGTTGATCAGCGCCAGGATGCCGCCAGGCTGGAACCGCGCGATCAGCACGATGATGGCGCCATAGACGACGAAGGTCAGGCCGGCGCCCTTGCCGCCCAAAAGGCTGTTGGAGATTTCCTCGAGCGGCACCAGGATCGCGGCGCCGACGAATGGGCCGAACAGGAGGCCCGCACCGCCGAGCGCGGCCATGATCAGGATCTTCACCGAGATCAGGATGCCGAGACCGGACTCCGGATCGACGAAGCCGAACATCATCGCGTAGAGCGCGCCGGCGACACTGGTGAGCCCTGCGCTCAGCATGTAGGCGTAAAGCTTGATGCGGCTCGCGGGCGCGCCGAGCGAACGCGCCGCGCGCTCGGAATCCTTGATGGCGCGCAGATAGAACCCCATCCGGCTCTTCGTCATCCACCAGGTGATGCCGAGCGTGATGATCAGGATCACCAGGAACAGATAGTAGTACGGCAGCGCCGATATGAAGGAGAGATCGAAGACGTTGCGCGGCACGGTCGGGCCGCTGAGGCCGACGGCTGCGCCGAGATATTCGGTGTTGGTGACGATCAGCCGCGCCAGTTCGGCCACCGCGATCGTCGCCATGCTGAAATAATGTCCCGACAGGCGCAGCGTCGGCCTGCCGATCACGGCCGCGATCACGACGGCAAAGACGATGCCGGCGGGAATTCCGACCAGCGGCGATAGCGCGAAATGCGCATACGCGCCCATCGCGGCATAGGCACCGCAGCCGAAGAACACGACGTGGCCGACGGAAACCTGTCCAGCGTAGCCGCCGATGATGTTCCAGGCGGAGGCCGCGATCGCATAGAGCAGGACCAGCGCGCCGAGCCGTTGCTGGAACGGCGTCGTGAACACCAACGGATAAGCGATCACCAGCGCGAGCGCGATCAGGAGCCAGAGAGCGCGCCGCATCACGTCTTGCCCATCAGGCCCTGTGGCCTGAACCAGAGGAAGCCAAGGAACAGCGTGTAGACCACGATGTCCTTGTAAACAGCGCCGATCAGATAGCCCGACAGCGACTCGATCACCCCGATCAGGAGCCCCGCGACCAGCGCACCTGGCACACTGCCGAAGCCGCCAAGCGAGACCGTGACGAAGGCGACGATGCCGAGCGTCTCGCCGACCGTCGGCACGATGTAGAAGAAGGTCGCAATCAACGCGCCGGCAAGGCCGGTGGCGCCGGCCGCGATCGCCCAGGCGATCGCCTGCATGCTGTCGGGCCGGATGCCCATGAGCTGCGCGGCGGTCGCATCCTCGGCAACCGCCAGCATTCGCGAGCCGAGCGTGGTGCGCGTCAGCAACAGATGCAGCCCGAGCGTCACCAACAGCGCGACGACGCCGGCCAGCAGGCGCGAGGCCTGGAGGCGGATGCCGAAGATGTCGAAGGTGCCGCCGACGAGGTTTTCCGGCAGCGACAGGAAGTTGGCGCCGAACCACCAGAACACCGAATAGCGGAGCAATAGCGCGAGCCCGAAGGTGCCGAGGATCTGCGCCAGCATCGGCCCCTTCATGATGTCGCGGATCAGGGCGAAATAGACGATGACGCCAAGGGTCGCGAGCAACAGCGTCGCAAGCGGGGCGCCGATGAGCGGCCCGCCGCCTAGCAGCGTGTAGACGACGAACGCGACATACATGCCGAGCATGACGAAATCGCCATGGGCAAAGTTGACCACGTTCATCATGCCCCAGACCAGCGTGAGGCCGGAGGAGAACAGCGCGTAGACAGCCCCGAGCAGGAGGCCGCCGACGATCACCTGAACAAGCGTGAAGGTCATGACTTAACGCGTGATGTCTTGTCGTTGGATCATTGGGCTGTGGGCTCCACGGACCACCTCTCCCATCGGGAGAGGTCGACGCGAAGCGTCGGGTGAGGGGATCAGGTCCATCGATAGAGCGTAACCCCTCACCCGATTTGCTTGCGCAAATCGACCTCTCCCGATGGGAGAGGTGAAGAAATCCATCACCAGCCCTTGTAGGGCATGATCGGCGTCTTCTCGGCGCTCGCCTTCGGCCAGACCGAGAGGTAGTTCTCGCCGTCCTGCAACTGGATGATCAGGCCGGACGCCAGTATGTTCTGGCCCTTGTCGTCGAACTTGACGCCCTTGTAGCCCATCATGATCTGGTCGGGCTTGAGGTCGGTCGCCTTCAGCGCGGCCTGGATCTTGGCCGGCTCCGTCGAGCCGGCGCGGTCGATCGCCTCGCACAGCACGAACAACGCCTGCATCTGGCGCGCGACGGTATCGTCCATGTCATCGCCGCTCTTGTCCTTGTACATCTTGGCGATGATCGCGGTCGGCGAGCCGGCGGGACCGACGCTGAAGGACGAGCGGTTGAAAGTGCCTTGCGAGATCTTGCCGACCGCCTTGATGAAGGACGGGTCGGAATAGCCGGCATCGTCGGCGAGCAGCATCGGCGGCTTGTAATCGAGCGCCTGCATCGTCTTGGCGAGCAGGATCGCATCCGACGTGTAGGAGATCACGATGACGACGTCGGGCTTCTTCTCCTTGAGCTGCAGCACCTGGCTCTGCACGTCGGTCGCGTTGGTGGCATAGGCGACGTCGAGTGCGATCGCGATGCCCTTTTCCTTGAACGCTGTCGTGATGGTGTTGGCGACGGAGGCGCCATATTCGGTGTTGTCGTGGAGGATCGCGATATTGTCGGTCTTGGCGCCGGCGGCCTTCATGTCGTTGAGGAAGTCGTAATAGACCCGCGCGAAATCGGTCGCGATCGGCGTGACGCGGAAGAACCATTTGAAGCCGCGCTCGGTGAGGTTCGGCGCCACCGACTCGCCGTTGACAAAGGGGATGTTGTATTTCTCGGCGATCGCGCTCGCGGTCAGCGTGATGCCCGACTGATAGGCGCCGGTCAGCGCCGCCACCTTCTCTTCCGTGATCAGCCGCAGCGCCTGGTTTTGCCCGGTCGCGGGGCTGCCCTGGTTATCGGCGTAGACGATCTCGACCTTGGCCCCGCCGAGGCCTGCGAGACCGCCATTCTTGGCGAGCGGGAAGTCGCCGAGCTCGGGATGGGGGTTGTTGATGATGTCGAGCGCGACATCGAACGCCTGCTTGACGTGAACGCCGATGCTCGCGGCATTGCCGCTCATCGGGAAGATCCCGCCGATCTTGACGGTCTTGCTTTGGGCCGCAGCGTTGCCCGCCAGGGCGACCGACATGACGGCAGCCGAAAACAGCCCGATGACATGTGAAAATCTCATCTTCGAACGTCTCCAATATCCCTTGCCCGGTGCCGGGCTTTTTATGCATGGGAAGGCCAAGAGCCGTCGCAGCCCCCACTCCCCCAATTTTCTTGGCACACCAGCATCGCATGGCACCCTGACCTCGGCAAGCCGAGCCGGACGCGAGCGCGCATACGCATCACGCAAATGATCGCGCTGGATGCTGCTTCAACGCTAGGCAATCGCGCCCTGCACGTGCGGCGTGCGCATTCGAGTGTGAGGTGGCGCGTCACTGCAGGTGTTGACGCGTGACGGAGCTGCCCTTCACGTCTGCATAAGGCTGACAGCGATGGTCACGGCTGTCGCGCATCCTGCGAGCAATCCGGCGCACATCGAAACCAGCGGCTGCGGCGATGCCCTACCCGATGGTCCATCGCCCGCGGTGAAAAGCCGGTTTCAGATCAAACTGTTGTGGGGTTAGCCTAATCTGGCTGGGGAACCTGGATTCGAACCAAGACAAACAGAGTCAGAGGATGTTTTCATACATTGATTTCATTGAAGAATTTGGTTTCATGTCGCGTTTATGTCGCATGCATCATTGGCGGAGGTACTAGTAATAGCGGTAGATACTGTTGACAAACGGATAGAAATGCAACATGATGGGCGCGAATCAAGGAGCGCCAGCATGTCAGTGCGAAAGCGAAAATGGGCCACCGCGAGCGGCGAAGCGCGCGAGGCATGGATCGTCGACTACAGCGACCACGAGGGCGATCGCTGCATCAAGACGTTTGCCAAGAAGCGGGACGCCGACGCCTTCGCGGCGATCGCTACGGTCGAGATCTCGCAGGGCATCCACACTCCGGCAAGCAAGACCATTACGGTGGCCGAGGCCGGCGAGGATTGGATCAAAACCGCCGAGGCCAACCACCTCGAACGCACGACCATAGACGAATACCGCCGGCACCTCGACTTGCACATCGTGCCGCGACTGGGGCGCACCAAACTGGCAGACCTGAGTGTTCCTATGGTCCGCGCCTTTGAAGACGCGCTGCTGGCAGATAAGCGCTCGCAATCTCTGGTTCGCAAAATCAGGGTCAGCCTTGGCTCGATCATCGCCGACGCCCAGGAACGCGGCCATGTCTCCCGCAATGTCGTGCGCGAGCTGCGGTCTCGGCGCAAGCGGGGCAAGGAGAAGCGTGCCGAACGCCGTCAGAAGGGCAAACTCCGGGTCGGCGCCGACATTCCAGCGCCGACCGAGATCCGGGCGCTGATCGAGGCCACCGAGGAGGGCCAGTTTCAAGCCCTGTTTCTCGTCGGCATATTCGTCGGCTTGCGCGCGAGCGAACTGCGCGGGCTACGGTGGGAGGACGTCGACCTGAAAAAGCGCGAGCTCCATGTCGTGCAGCGCGCCAACATCCACGGCGACATCGGCTCGCCGAAGTCAGAAGCCGGGCACCGCACTGTGCCGATCACCCCGAAGCTTGCCGCCGTACTGACGAAATGGAAGCTCGCGAGCAAAAAGAGCGATCTGGGCGTGGTGTTCTCGACCCGGACCGGTGCCGTGCTTGATCACGCGAACCTGATGCAGCGCTCGTGGTGGCCGCTGCAACTCAAGGCCGGTGTCACCAAGCCGGTGTTGGACGAGAGCGGCAGGCCGAAGTGCGACGAAGATGGCCGGCCGATGGTGCAGGCCAAGTACAGCGGCTTGCACTGCTGGCGGCATTTCTTCGCGTCCTGGTGCATTAACCGCGTCGCCGACGGCGGGCTCGAATTGCCGGCCAAGGTGGTGCAGGCTCGGCTCGGGCACTCCTCGATCACCGTGACGATGGATACTTACGGCCATCTGTTCCCGGGCGGCGATGACAGCGAGAGGCTCGCAGATGCCGAAGGCAAATTGTGGGGACAGGGATGACGAAGCAGGACCTGTCCAGCTTGCCGGTTGCCGTGCAATTTATAACCGATACCGGCGAGGCATCGCTCAAAACGCATGGGCCCCATGGGCTCCCTGACCGGGAGGCCCTGCAATGGGCTGTGCTGCGGCTGCCCTCTGCTGCGGCAGAGGTGGCTGCGGCGACGACCAACGAGGAACGCGAGCGGGCGCTGGCGAAGGCATTGCTCTACGCATTCGCGATAGGTTCGTATGGCACGCGGTCGGATAACACCAAGTATGTAAGCACCGCCGGCGGCCGCACCGGAAAGGGAAAGCGTATAGCCGAGCGCAACCGCATCGCCGACAGCATCTTGCAGGCATCGCCGAACACGCCTGTGAAGCAATTGCAGCCAGAAATCGCCGCAGAGTTCAAGCGCCTTGGGCTAGGCGCGGCGAGTAAGACCTATCTCTACGAACGCCGGGGAAGTTTCCGTCTCTGACAGAGGCGGAATCTGAGTTGTTTTCTCCGTAGCAAATCTGACTATTGAAGAGACCGGCGAAACAAGCCGGAGCACTTCCGTTCTCCGGCAACCACAGACCGGAGAATTAGAATGCCAACCATCAAATTACACAATCGGGAATACGACCTGCACGCGCCCGTGCGTGGCGCGGAGGTGATCGGCGCGATTCGCGGCACCTGTGCACGCGAGACGTACCACGCCGCCGAGGCCGGCAAATTCAAGTTTCGGAAAGACGGAAAAATGCTCGTCAGCACGCCGTATGAGATCCTGTTGCCGCTTCTCGGCGACGAGGGAATTCAGCGCCTGATCGTAGCTGCCGGCAGGAGCGCGGCGTGAGCGCGATCGAGAAGCCGACAGACATCTCCGCGCAGTACGCGCCGTCTGGCCGCGGCGACCTCGACGACGACATTCCGTTCTGATCGATCCGAGCGGAGACAGCAGAGTGCAGTACAGCACCCATTAACGCGGGTTCGGGCCGCCAGTCAAAGCAAAACCGCCAGCGCGAACTGGCGGTTCTGGGCAGCAAATCAATTCCGGTACGATCGTTTGTACACAAATGACCTGAGTTGTCAAGTGTTTGCTGCCTCCAATCTATTTTGGAGGGCACAAAGTGCTCACGTTACGAACAATCGCAACCGCGCTCGGCGGTGAAATTTCTGGGCGCCAGGTGGTGGCACCTGGGCCAGGACACACGTCGCAGGACCGCTCACTATCGGTCACCATATCCAACGCTGCGCCGGACGGATTCCTATGTCACAGCCACGCCAACGACGACTGGCGCGCTTGCCGCGACTATGTGCGACACAAGCTAGGCCTGCCTGATTGGGAGCCGGGGGACGAACAGCGGCGCACGATCCCGCCTGCGTTCGCGGGAAAATGGGATTTAGCAGCAGTCGATAAAGAGGCTGACGAAATGAGGCGTACCGAGGAAGACCTGGAGCGGATCAAGCGAGCGCAACGCCTATGGAACGAAGGCGTCGACCCGCGCGGCACGGCGGCCGAGCAATACCTACACTCGCGAGCGCTGACGCTGCACGATGACCTCGCGGGATCCGTTCTGCGCTTCCACCCGCGGACACCATGGCGGAACGAGGACACCGGCAACACCGATCGCATTCCGTGCCTGATCGCGGCATTCCGATCGATCGACGACGACATCATCACCGCGGTGCATCGCATCCGGGTCGATATGCCCGGGCGATGGCCAAAGACTAAGCGGCGCATGCTCGGCGTTGTCCATCGCAGCGCCGTTAAGCTAGCTCCAGCGGGCGAAAAGCTAATGATAGCCGAGGGGTTGGAGACGGCAATGACACCGCGCGAGGCCGGCATGGGTTTCCCCTGCTGGGCGGTCGGCAGTGTCGGCGCCGTTTCATTCTTCCCGGTGCTGCCCCACGTCAAGAAACTCGTGATCGCAGTCGAGGCGGGCGAAGCCAGCACACGTTGCACCAAGCTATGCCGCCGCCGTTGGCACAGCGCAGGACGCACAACCTCAACACTCCGCTCAACCATCGGAAGCGATCTCAATGACGCGCTGATGACCCGTAAATTGGAAGCGGCGCAATGAAAGAATACATCGTGGAAGACGACGCCAGAGACACGCCGTCGATCGTGCCGGATGCGCCCCAGCCGATCAATGCAACACCGTGGGTATGGCGCGACCCCGCAACGATCCCGCCGCGCGAACTGCTCTACAGCAGGCACTACATACGCAAGTTTGTCTCGGCTGGCTTTGGCGCACCGGGCGGCGGCAAGTCATCAAGGCGCATGGTCGAAACTCTGGCGATGACCAGTTGCCGCGCTCTGCTCGGTATAGAACCGGTCAAAAAGCTCAGGGTCTGGTACTGGAACGGCGAGGACCCATCGGAGGAAACGGACCGCAGATTCGCGGCTGCATGCCTCCACTACGGAATCAAGCCAGATGAAATAGATGGCTACCTGTTCGCAGATAGCGGCAGGTCGACGCCGATCGTCATTGCCCAGCAGGCCAAGACGGGAACCATGATCGCCACCCCGGTTGTGGACGAGCTCAAGAAGGCCATCAGAGACCGCGGCATAGATGTCATGATCTTGGATCCATTCGTGTCGTGCCATCGTGTCGCAGAAAACGATAATCCCGCCATCGATGCCGTAGTCAAGAAGCTCGCCGAGATCGCGGACGAAACCGGCTGTAGCATCAACCTGGAGCACCATATCCGCAAAACCAACGGGAACGAGGCCACGGTCGATGACGGCCGTGGCGCCAGCTCACTAGTGGGTGCCGCCCGAAGCATTGAGGTTTTGAACAAGATGACGCCGGCCGAAGCCGAAAAACTCGGCATAGACCATCACTGGCGCTATTTCTCCGTCGATGACGGCAAGGCCAACATGTCACCACTGGGCGAGCGCAAATGGTTCAAGCTCGCATCCGTAAGCTTAGGCAACCGCACCGACCTTTATCCGGAAGGCGATAGCGTCGGAGTAGTGACCACATGGAAACCGCCCAACCATCTCGACGGGGTGACCGGGGCAGACTTCGACAACGCCGCGAGGGAAATCCGACCCGGGAACTGGAAAGAGAACATCCAGGCCAAGGACTGGGTCGGGAAACCGATCGCCAAAGCGCTGAAACTGAACCTAACCGTCAAGGCGGATAAGGCCAAGGTCCGGGGACTGATCGACGCATGGGTTAAAGCCGGCAGCCTAGTCGTTGTAGAGGAGAAGGACCCGGAGCGCCGCGAAAGGAAGAAGTTCGTCAGGGTGACGGCCGATGAGTGATTTTGCACCGCTGCTCAACTTCGTCGAAAGCATCAAGGCCACCAGCCTGCCCAACCTGATAAACCGCCCAGCCTCGACGGGTTTGCACTGCCCAGCCCTACCCCACACCCCTTATGGGGTGGTGGTGGGGCAGGGACTGGGACGGCGAAAGTGCCCAACCTGCCCAACCTTGCCCAACCACGAGGTTGTGCAGTGGGGCACGGGCGAAGAGACCCACTCCTCGTCACGGCTTCGTGGTCGCGGCACCAGCAAGAAGCTGAACAGCACCCTCGAGGCGAAAGGCTTCCCAAGGCATCGGACCAGGGCCGCGAAGGGCCTGCTCGGGCTGCGGGTGTTGCTCAGCTATGAGCAGAATTGAGCCGGGTGACCGAAATGACCGTTCCCCTGTTAATGGACGTCAGACGCGCGCACCCATGACGTCGGAAAACGGAGGCTCGGTCACTTCGGTCACCGCTGGATTGGAGAGGGGAAGCTGGGACGCTCCTCACGCCCCCGTGAAGACGACATATTTTCTCCCGCGTCGCCACCTCGATTTTTCGACACTGCCCCGCCACGCCACACCAACAACACGCCTTCGTGATCGCGGAACATCTCCACGTCCCCCCGCGGTTCCGTGCTTGCGGCCCTCGCCGGCATTGAAGGACGGTCGTCATGTAACGACGGCTTGCTGAATGCGACATGGACGCGACATGAACTAGTAATATCCTGTAATTACTGGGAAAATATCGTGACAAACGGATATAAAATCTCATTGTCAGCACCTACGTCTTACGGCATATTTCATGTGCGGAATGCGACGCGGTTGGGTGATTCGCGCCGCGGTGGATTTCCGCAGGTAATGAGAGAGGGTCGAGCCCGGTGAGCAAGCGTCGTCCGCGATGCATGGTATGCCGCTCCGTCGATCGGGCGCGCATTGAGCTGCTCAAGGCTGGTGGCGCTTCGAGCGCCAGCTTGGCGAAGAAGTTCGACGTCAGCGAAGACGCAATTCAGAGACATTGGAAGTCTCACGTCTCAAATGAGAGCAAGAGCACATTTCTTGCCGGCCCGGGCGCACTAGAAACGTGGGCGCAGAAAGCCGGCGCGGAGTCTGACTCCATACTCGACTATCTCCGGTTGCTACGCACATCCCTAACCGCTCAGCTCACGGCCTGTTCCGACGCCGGCGATACCAATGGTGTAGCGACCGTCAGTCACGCTCTCACCAAAGTGCTCGCGGCCATCGGCAAGGTCACCGGCGAGGTCAGCACGCTGTCGTCACTGACGGTCAACCAGAATATCAACCTGGCCGAAAGCGCCGACTTCATGAAGGCGCAGCGCGCCATCCTCAAGGCCCTTCAGGCGCACCCTGCGGCCCGCGCAGACGTGGTGAAGGCACTGCAGGCCCTCGATCTGGCCGACGCACCGGTGGCCTCGCCTGGTCATCCACAGGGCCGCCTCATCGAGCTGAGGCCGAACCCGTGATGAACAAGCTGCTTGGCGACCTGCACCGCTTCATTGAGGCCCGCCGGAGGTCGATCCCTGCGGGTGTACACCCCGCAGCACGTGCCACGATCGACGGATGGTGCGTGGACATGCTGGCTGCCGTCGAGGAGATCGACCGGCTCGACCGGATGGTTGGGCAGAAGATCTCCAACGAGACCTTCGCGGTCCTGGCTCGGTCTCTCGCTGATGCGCTCGAGCGGGGCACTGTCGATGTCTAGCCTTGTGCGCCGCCTCACCCACGCCCTCGACCCGGTCCTGTTCGCCCGGGCTTGCGGCATCGACCCAGATGCCATGCAGCAGCGCCTGCTGAGCAGCACGAGCCGGAAGGTGCTGCTCAACTGTTGTCGACAGTGGGGCAAATCTACAACGGCCGCGTTGTTGTCGCTGCACGAGGCGCTGCATAATGCACCGGCGACGATCATTTTGATCTCGCCCTCCCAGCCTCAATCGACCGAATTGTTCCGAAAGGTCCACGGCTTCTGGCAGCAGCTCGATGGCGCGCCCCGTGCTGAGCAGGAATCCTTGACCCGCATGAGCCTCGACAACGGCTCGCGCATTATCAGCTTGCCCGGCTCGGAGAAGTCTGCCCGTGGCTACACGGCCCACCTGATCGTTGTCGACGAGGCTGCCCGCGTTCCTGACGAGCTGATGGTGGCAATCAGACCGACGCTGGCGACGACTGGCGGCAGGATCATCGCCATGAGCACGCCCAAGGGCCGGCGTGGCTGGTTTTTCGAGAATTGGAATACGGGCGAGGACTGGGAGCGCATCTCGGTCAAGGCGGCCGAGTGCCCCCGCATCGCTCCAGAGTACTTGGCTGATGAGTTGCGGGATCTTGGCCCGCTCCGTTTCTCGGAAGAATTCGAGTGCCAGTTCATCGACTCCGACACCTCGGCCTTTATGAGCTCTCTGATCCAGCAGGCTCTGACCGATGAATTCGAACCCTTTCTGCACGATCGGAGATAGTTGATGCTGTCAGATAACAACGCGTTCCCCCAGCGTGTCGAGGAGACGAACAAGTTCTTCATGGGCGTCGACCTCGGCCAGACGAACGATTCGACGGCGATCGTTGTCGTCAAGCGCACTACCGAAAAGGTTTGGTTCGGAGATCCGAAAAACCCGCGCAGCCATGTCCGGCCAGAAGTTTTTCGTGTTGGCTTCATCGAGCGCGTGCCGCTTCAGACGACATATCCGGCGATCGTGACCCGCGTCACCCGATTGCTTCAGATGGGTGTATGGGCCGGCAACATTTCGCTGGCAATTGACAAGACGGGCTGCGGTGCACCGGTCTTTGACATGTTCCTCAACTGCGGCGTCAAGCCGAAGGGCGTGCTCATCACGAGCGGCGACAAGGAGAGCATGGACAACTGGACGCACAAGGTGCCGAAAATGTTGCTCATCTCGAGGTTGCAGGCACTGCTGCACGAGAACCGGCTTCTGATCCAGAAGGATCTTCCCGAGGCGGCAACGCTCGTCCGCGAGTTGAGCGACTTTCGCGTCAACTACACCGACACCGGGCGGATGCAGTTCGGCGCCCGCGAGGGGCAGCATGACGACCTGGTCTTGGCGCTCGCAATCGCTGTCTGGGACGCATCGAAACTGTCGCCGCCACCGGCGGTATTCGGAAATTGGTGAAACATAGGGAGAATGAAAATGGACTACATCAAAGCTTTGAAAGACGAGATCGACGGCGCGATGCCGGTCGATATGCACGCCGCAACCGCGCTCATCAACGGCAGCACCAGTCGCCAGGGCCTGCGCGCGAAATACCATGTTCTGCTCGACCGCGAGTGGGGCGCCGGCCGTATGGGCGAGCGCCTGCATGGCGACACCGCGCAGCGTGCGCAGTCGATCTGCGACTTCGTTCTCGCCCAATTCCGCAAGCCGGTGTGTGAGGCGTCCGGCTGGAATCCATACGCTGGCACCTCGATCTCGGAACTTAAGACCGAGGAGGACAAGGTCTGGGCCGCCGACTTTGCGCAGCGTGTCGTCCACGTCGAATTCGAATGATCTGAAAGGAAAATCAGCAGATGGGCACCCCGAAAATTCTCGACCACGCTGGCAACGACAGGCTTTGGCCGTTCGGCGCCACGAAGAACGCCGCAATTCAAGGCCTCGAGCGCGCATTCCGCGACTCGTTGACCGCTGGCAACCGCATGAAAGACCATGCCGCCAATCTTCGCGGTTCCGGCAAACTCACCGAGCGAGGCGTTGCCGACGAGGCGCGCCGCTTCGGCCGCGAGGACGTTCTCCCGTCGGTCGCAAGGGGCACCGTAGCCCTGCAGCGTGCCCGCAAGAGCGTGACATCGAGGCTGGCGCAGTTAAAGCCTGCGGCGGTCGATAAGCAGGATCTGGTCTCCGCATTCACTCGCGCCGAATTCCGCGACCGGATCCGGGCGCTCCCGGCGGTGCGTCGTGAGGAGTTGCTCCAGCGGCACATTAAGGATCTATCGCCCGAGATGATCCACGCCTTGCTTGAGCAAGTCGAGTTTCCCTGGGCTGCTGATCAGGACCGACTGATCTCACCGGCAATGCGTGACGCATTGACGACCTCGCTGATCGAGGTGTCGCATCCCGAGGCTGCGGCGGAATTGGCCGAGTTGAGGGAAGCGATTGCGTATGTCGAACCCGTGGTTTCGAAGGCAACAGGCGAAATCCAGTCCGCGCTTGCGATGAATGCTGTCGACTTCGAGAAGGCCGTTGCGACCGAGGCCGCGAAGGAAGCGCCGGTCTGGCTCAAGCGGCAGGGTGACAAAACAGTCGTGCTCGTGCCGCATACGGAGCCCGCCTATCCCGGTGCCCCGGTACGCCCAAACGAGTTCAGGGCACGCGCAGCAACTGAAGCTGACCTGTTGAACGGCGAGTACTACGCGGACTCAGACGCTTGGCGCGCTGCCTGCGCGGCTGCGGCATAAGGGGACTGGGGGCAACTGAATGTCTGACGGCGCAAATTATCGCGTTTCACTCGACATCATCGCCAACCACGCCGGCGCGATGTCGGCGCTGTCTGCTATCGCGTCAAAGCTCTCCGGCATCCACGGGCAAGCGACCTCGTTAACGGGGGCGTTCAAGGCGTGGGCGCCGGCCCTTGCTGGCATCGGCGCCATCATTGGCGGCGCTGCGATCTTGGGCGGGCTCGAAAAGGCAGTCAAGAAAGCGAGCGAGTTTCAAGACGAGTTGCTCAAAATCAAAGCACTCGGCGGCGACATCGCGAAGGCGGTTGACTCTGGCGAATACTCGAAGATGTCGTTCGACCTAGCGAAGAAGACTGGGCTCAACGTCACCGATGCCGCCAAAATTGGAGGCGATTTCTATTCTATCGCCGGTTGGGAGCATACCAAACACCTCGCGGAAAAGGCCAGCGTATATCAGCGCCTATCGCAGCACTTCGGCGCCAAGGACGACCTGATGGACGCCGTCAGGGCCGGCGAAATTGGCGGCATGTTCGCGGACGACAAAGGAAACTTCGACGAGGCCAAAGCCGGAAAGTTCCTCGACGATACTGCGCGCCTGCGGCTGTTTACGCACGGGCGCATGGGTGCCAGCGAGGTTTTGAACTTCTACAAACAAGCCGGCACCGCAGCGCGTGGACTCGATGACGACTCGCGCACGAAACTGATGATTGTCGGCCAATCGATGGGCGGCAATCGCGCCGGCACCGGATTTTACAGTTTATTCCAGCAACTCGCGACCGGCCGCATGACCAAGCAGACGGCGCTCAACATGCAGGAGGCCGGACTCCTTAAGGAGGGCGAGTGGTACTCCGATCACGGCAAGGCGGTGATCCGCCCCGAGGCACAGAAGCGCCTCACGCAATTCGCCGGCAAAGATCTCAGCGGATTTGTCCATAATCTGTACGAGAAAATTAAGGACATGGCGCCGGCAGATGCCCAGAGATTCATCTCGAGCGTCAGCGGCAGGCAGACAACGGCGCGTGAGGTGGGCGACCTCGTCACCAACCTGCGGCAAATTGAGGCCGAGCAAGCAAGACTCGGCCAGGCGCCGGTCAACGACCAAGTCAAGAAAATGCTCGAGAACGAGTCGCTTAGCTACAACATACAAAACCTCCACAACGCATTCGATTCTCTTCTGACGTCGCTCGGCGGCCCAGCGGTCACCGCGGCAATCCCAGCGCTGCATCGAATTACGGCCGCGCTTAGCGACTTGGCAATCGCCGCGAACAAATTCCCAGGCGGCACCGAGCAGGTTCTGAAGGGGGGCGCCTCACTTGGCGCCGGTCTCCTCATGGGCGGCGCGGCCGGCTTCGCGTTTGGTGGCCCGATTGGTGCGATGGTTGGTCTAACCACGGCGCTCGGAGCGTTCGCAATTTTGAATTGGGACTCAATCAAGGCGCACGCCGACACGCTACTAAACATCGGCAAAACTCTAATCAGCACTGTGCCGGGAATGAGCGGGATCGTGACCGTGCTCGAGCAGATCGGCAAGATCCCGACGGAGACCATCAAAACTGTTCTCGGTGGCATCACCAGTGCCATCGGCACGTTCATCTCTGAACTGACGGCGCTTTGGGAGAAGATCAAGGGCATCGTCAGCGGCATCGGCGACCGCCTGGGAATCACGGGCGGCGGCAAGGGCGTCGATCGAAATTGGAAGATGGACGATCCGTCCGGCGCGATGCCGCCGGCGCAGAAGTCGAGTTTCGTACCTTCGGGGGGCGGCAAGCAGGCTATCCAGGTCCCTGTCAAGCTTGAGGTCGACGGCCGGACGTTGGCTCAGGCCACCGCCGACAGCATGTCCGCCCTCTATGAATTTCCGACACAAGCCCCATCGCCGGATGGCGTGAGCAGATATTTCGCCGGCGACCACAACTTTTCAGATGCATGAGGAGAACCAAATGACCGAACTTTCCGAACGAGTAGCACGTTACGCCCAACGCGAGCGCGAGGCTGATGCCCTCGGGCGCCTCATCGAGGTGCGACGCCTTAAGCCCAGCGAGCGCATCAAGCTGGAGGGCTTCTTGTCCGATCTCACCGGCGTGATCGAGGGCGAAGGCACCGACGGCACGAAGATTTCGATGCCGCGTTGGGTCACCATGCTGCCCGTCGCATCCGTTTCGAAGATCGATGACGTGCATGTGGCCTTCCCGCGTAGCCGCGGCGAGCTCGATGCGATCCTCGATCGCCTTGATGACGAGGGCATGAGTGCCGCGACCGCTGCGTTGACGCGCCTGCATCGCGACGAGGCCGTCATCGACCCGGAGGAAGCAGCAAAAAACTAGCGCAGGATCCCGTTCTGCAAATGCGTTTGTTTTGCGCCTCGAACGGGGTCCCACTTGCGGAAACTGAACTGATGGAATTTCACGAATTGCTTGCTCACGTCGTCATCATCGGCGAGCAGCAGGGCGAGCAAAAGTGGTCTTGGGACATGATGCGGTGGGTCAATAAGTGAGGGTCGTTGGCGAAATCACGGTCGACGGTCGTCCAGTCGGTCGTATCCTGCTCGGCGAGGTCGGCGAGGTCGATACAAGCTCAGATCTTGTCGGCTATGACCCCGAGGGTCGCGCCGATTCCAGCATGGGCGACGGAGGCCGCGGCTCTGCGCCATCGCACGGTCGTGGACCGCGTCACGGCGGCGGTCATCACGGCCGGCCGCATCACCAGCGCACGCACCACGCACCGAAGCGCGATCGGGCACCTGAGAAGCGCGAGGATAAGCAGGGCCCGCCTCGTCGCGACCGCGCCGGCGGCGAAGGTGACACTGACCCACGCAATGATCCTCCCAAGCCGAAGTTCAGCGGCGGCGAGGGCGACGAGATCGCCTCACCCAGCCACAAGGAAGAATCGAAGCCGGTCGCTAAGGGTCCTCGGGTCCGTCGCGGCTCTGCAGAGGTCGAGGGCGAGATCGAGGCAGCGGCGAAGCGGCATCACGTCGACCCGAATACGATGAAAGCCATCGCCTCGATCGAGTCAGACATGAACCCATCGGCGAACGCCAACAAGTCGACGAAATACAAAGGCCTGTACCAATTTTCTCCGGAAGAATGGAAGCGCTTCGGCTCCGGCAACATCTATTCTGCGCACGATAACGCTGAGGCGATGGGGCGCAAGATCGAGGCCGATCGAGCGGATTTCAAGAAACGCTTCGGCCGCGAACCGACCGATGAAGACCTCTACATGATCCACCAACAGGGCATGGGCCACTTCACCCGCGGCGCCCTCACGAATGTGCATGGCAACCCTTATCCAGGCATGCATGGCCCGCAGACCGCGGAGAGTTTCCGCGAGGGCTGGGGCAACGAACTCGCCAGACGAAAGGCGCACTTCGAGAATCCCGGCGCTGCGTCTGCACCGCAAGCCAACAACAGCGCACCGGCAGCGACGTCACCAGGCGCGCTGAAAGCCCCCAACGGTCAGGCTCCCGCGGGATTCATCGTCCATCACACGGGCGATCACCTCTCCACGTCTCAACTGGAGAATGTCTGGAACAACGAGCGCGGCCGTCACTTCGGCACGCAATATCATGTCGACCGCGATGGCAATCTGCACGTCCTCGACGGTCGCGGCCAGCACATCAAGAATTCCTGGGGCTCGGTCGTGGGCAATTCGTTAAACAACAGAAACGTCGTCGGCGTCGAGGTCGCGGCGAAGAACGACAAGGACGTGACCGAGAAGCAGCTCGAGACCGTGCGCCGCCTGGTTGAGGAACAGTACCCCAACACGCCCGTCTACGGCCACGGCGAGGTAAACCCCGGCCATCGCGAGGCCGACGAGGGCATGAAGATCGTCAACAGGATCCGCGCCGATCGTGCCGCGAAGTCCGAAACTTTCGGAGAAGCAATGAAATGACCAGAGTCATACTACGCGCAGCGGCGGTAAACGCCATCCGCGGCGCCACGAACACACTTAATGCGTGCACGCGCTTCCTGGTGCGCCATCCCGCCGTCGCCGAATCGATCCCGGTCGTCGTGTCGGCGGTTGCATTCGCGGGCACCATCGCCCTCGCCATCACGGTGTTTCGATGAACCGCCAGCTCGAGATAACACACGAAATCGCTATCCTGTCTGGGGAGGTCGGTTTCGACGCGGCGATCGGGACGCTGAGCAGGAAGTATCGCGCCGCCGCCGCTGTCGAGCGCGCCGTCATCAGTGCCGCTAGCGAGCTTGCCGATACGTTTGGCGGCGACTGGCATTCTACGATACATGTGCTTAGAGCGCGCTATGGCGGGCCACTGAGCGAGCGCCTGGAGCGATATAGAAGGGCCAGCGTTCCGGCGGCGAAGGCGCTGGGCGACGTCTGTTCGGGGAAACTCGATCATCCGTGGGCCGATCGGCTGAAAGACGAAGATTGATCCGTTTCGCGGCGGCGCCCATCCCGTCGCGATGAACCCCGGCCGTTTGCCCGGATGTACGGCAGCGGTCGGGGATTTGACTGGAGTATGAATTGGCCAAGCTATCGAAGAACGGCAAGCGTATCGGTAGACCACGGTCACCGCCGACACCGTCACCGCCAGAGCCGCATGAAGCGCTGCAATTCATCGATAAGCTCCAGCGCATTCTCGCCGACATGGAAATCGAGTCCGTGCCGGAGGACGTGGCCGAGTATCTCAGGTTCCGAATGCGTCGCAGCGACTTGATGCATGGTGTGGATCCGAAGCGCTTCCCCTCCACTGGCACCGACTATGTCGTGACGCTGGTCCGGTCGATAGCGGAGTCGACCAACGGCCCCGCCGCGCTTACCGTGCCGATCTTGTCCGCCATGTCGGATTGCGCCAAACCGCTGTGGGTCAATCGTGGCTCGGAGTGGCTTGAGGCGCTCGACGACATCAAGCTTCTCGAGCTCGAGGCGGGGATCCGTGAGCTCGACATTGCTGACGACACATCGTCGATGCTGAAGGCTGCGATCTATCGGCGCCTGCATCGCAAGCTCGGTTCACCCCATCCGCCGCCGCCACCGAAGCCGAAGAAACCGAAGCCGGTTAAGCCCGACCACATCTCCCAGGAGGCCTGGGATGACATGGTCGAGGCGCGGAATGCGCGCAGGCGGGAGACGTATCGGCGGTGGCGGGAAGCGAAATCCCTCGCGGCTGGGGAGACAGCCGCACCGAGGCGACGGAATCGCCAATCAAAATAAGGACTTTAGGACGTGGCTACCGGTAAGATACAAAAATACATCCCTGAGAGAAAGTTCGGTTTTATTCGCGGCGACGATGGCAGCCGCCAGGACATCTTTTTCCATCATTCGCAGTTGCTGTTTTTCGAAGAGCCGCAGTTCGGGATGCGTGTTTGCTATGAGCTGACCGCCGATCCGACGGGCCGGCCGCGCGCTACCAACGTGAGACTCGGCGAGGGCTGAGCAGAATGGCTGGGCGGGCGCGCGCGTTAAGCAGTAGCCAACGCCTCAGTGACTGCGTCCGGATTCTTCTCTATGACCTTTAGGAGAATGCGAGCAGATACCTCCGGCGTTCGGCGCCTCTGCTCCCAGTCCCTGAGGGTCGCCGCCGGAATGCCAAATCGTAGCGCGAACGCCTCCTGACTCAGGCCAAGCGTCCTGCGAATCTTCTGGACATCGAGAGTTTCAGGGACGTGGACCTGAAAGGAAGCGGGGTCAGCCTCTCCGCGCGCAATCTTGCGGGCATTTTTCGCGGACTTAATAAGGCGCTTTCCAAGTGTGCTCATCTTGCTCTCCTACGTAACTCGGCTGCCTTGCGTTTGACCGACCTCAGATAGTCCTCTGCCAGCCCGGCCAGCTCTTTTTTTAGTTCATTTCTTTCGGCGTTCGTCAGATTGTCCTTCTCATTTTTCTTGAACACCGCCAGCATGAATACGGGAATATCTTTGCCCCCGTAGTAGTGGACCACTCGGTAGCCTCCCGATTTACCCTTCCCGGGTATCGGGAATCTGACCTTTCGAGCGCCTCCAGTTCCGACCATCGGAGATCCAAGCATTGGATCTTCGGATAGGGCGTTTACTATCAGCGCTCGCTCCTCGGCCGACATTCCCACGTCAGCTGCATCTCTCAGAAAATCTTCAGTTTCGATAACCCCGTGCATGCATATATACGGCAGTGCCGTAGCAACGGCAAGCCCCCTCTAGCGGTTCCGTTTCACAACCTCTGGTAACGTATTATTTAGGATTGGGAGATTCCCCAAGCTCCAGGGCTCTTCGGAACCAGCTTTTCCAGAGGAATGACGGATACTTCGTAGGGTCGTCCAAAGCTTGAGGCTCGCGGCTCGGTGACTAGAATCGTCCCGCCAAAACGTATCTAAGCGCCCGCCCGGTCAGCCAGGGGACAAGAGCGAATAGGGCGATTCCAGCGCCGACGTAGGGAGCTTGGGCGACGTCCACAGGGTTGCCCGTACGAACCATGACCACAGCCACCGCCACGCCTGCCAGAACGCACAAAGCCGCGAAGATGCTCCCAACCCAGAAAAGAACGTCCCCCAAGCGTTCTGCCACTGCCCTACCCCTTATTTTCCCTTTGATTTCAAGGCAATGGAGACTAGCCGGCGGATGGCTTCGGAGCGGTTCGGCTTGTCGGGGAGGCGGACAGCCCACGCTTCGATTGCCGCAGCCAGTTCGGGGTGCAGCCTCAACGCCGCAATAGGGGCCTTGCCGGTGGCGGGCCGCCCCCGCTGTTTTTTAGGTATAACACTATTTGACTTTGCCATATTTTTGTATAACCTAAAAGCAAGCCGGAAGGAAGTGCAACCTTCCTCCCGGCTCTAACCCCGACAGGAGGATTGGATCGTGTCGAAGCTGACCTGTGATACCACTATCTCGCTGAATCCAAAAGAAACCCCGCTAGGCATCGTTGCCCAGATGGAGGATAGCACCTCCGAGCTGCTCGCGTTCTGCCGGATTCTGCTGCACCTCAACATCGAGGACGTCGACCCGGAATCGATGGCCTACCTCGCGCTGCATTTGGTCGGCCTCGCAAGGGGTCTTGAGCTCCAGCGCGGCCGCCTTCGCGACGCGCTGCGCGATGGGGGCGACCAATGAGGCGATCCAGCATCCTCGCTCTCGGCTGCTTCGCGGCGGCCCTGGGCTCCATCCTCACGCCGACGTTCGCGCCCGGGACGATTCTGTCGGTGGCCGTCACCCCGGCGTACGCCACAATTGACGGATGTGCGGTTGTGCTGCCAACGCCGGACGGGTTTCTGAACCTGCGGGAGGCACCAACCGCCAACTCCGGCGTCGTCGGCGCGTTTCGGCCGGGCCAGCGGCTGGAGGTCGATGACGCCGAGTGCGAAACGCGAGACGATCTATCGATCTGCAGCGCGGAATGGACCCGCGTAACGGGAATCCAGCGGAAGGATCGGGGGCCACCGCACGGCCTGCAGGGATGGGTCGCCAGCAGATGGGTCCGGTGGATCCGCTGCGAGTGATCGCCCCAGTTCCCAAGACATCAAGGGCCCGTCGGTTCGCCGGCGGGCTTTTTGTTTTGGGTCCATGTCGCAGTCATGTCGCACGGACTTGCCGGGATCAAATTGGAACCATTGAAATCATAGGGTAAATTATTGCAACACGCGCAACATGAAAAAGCCCATAGCGAGCGGACCCAATCTCTAAAACGTTTTTATTTTCAGTGGGTTAGGGCTGGCTGGGGAACCTGGATTCGAACCAAGACAAACAGAGTCAGAGTCTGTTGTGCTACCGTTACACCATTCCCCAAGAATTGCTCAACGGTATCAATAGCTTAAGTCTATGACCGGAGGCAATGGCGGCGGGCGGGATTATTGGCAAATCGCCACCGCGCTGCGAGGTCCTTCTACTGTTCGGTCCGGGCCTTGGCAAGCAGGTATGGCGAGCGTTTCCGGGCAAAAATGCGGCCAGGCACCGTGTGCGACCGGCTAACAGTACGGCTCCCAGGGCAAGAATGCTCGTGCCGCTGTCGCTCCATCGGCCAAGCCGGGGCGCTAACCTTCACATCCCTCACCGCGCGCCGCGCACTTGCATCACGATTGTGCTGAGCCTTGTGTTGAGCCCTGCGAGATCGACGCGGCCGATGCCGGCTGTCCCAAGACATTTCTTTCCGCAACCGCCACCCAGCGCTGTCGGCTTGCCGAAGGTTGCTATCGGGACGCTGCCGGTGACGGGAAATCCGCGCGCGAAGAGCTTGGCGCGGACCGCGAGGCAGTAGTTGACCGAGAGATGGGAGAAGCGCGTCTCCCCAGGGCCGGCGCGATATTTCATCGTGGCGGTGCAAAGGTCGCCGCCGGCAAGGCGCCATGCCTGCGCGAGGTAAGTCACCCCATAACGGATGTTGTTTTCGGGCATCGCGAGCTCGGCATTGCTTCCCATGAAGCCCAACATGCGCGCCGTCGACGGCAGGATCTGCATCAACCCGATTTCGCCGACACCGCCGATTGCGCCGGGGTTGTAACCACTCTCCACCGCCATCACGGCCTCGGCAATGGCCGGCGCCAGTCCCTGCCGCCCCGCCTCCTTCTCGATCAGCGCCCGGTAATAAGCGAGCGCGTCGCGACGGTTCATCGGCGATTCCGGCTTGGCCGCTGCTGAAGGACCAGCCAGCGGTCCAGCTGATGGCGGGCCCGGCGCGGGGACCGTGTCCGCAGGCACCTCGATCGCAGCGAAACGCACCGCGAAGCTCGCATCGTTCGTGGCGGGCTCGGCGCCGGCAGTCGTCATCAGCGCGGTGGACAGTGCTGCGATTGCCGCCACCAGGCCGCGCCATCGCTTTGATGCCGGTGCCGGCACGTTCAATTCTCCGGCGGCGTCTTCGGACGCAAGGAAAGCCGCATGCGCAGCGGCTGGGGCATGTCGAGCGGCGTGCTGCCGACGCCATCGCCGATCAGAAGCGCGGACAGATCATGCGAGGCATCATCGTCAAGGCCTTCCAACTCGATGCGCTGGACCTTGCCGTCGGGCATCACCCACACACGGACGACGATCGACGGGGGCGTCGCCCCCGCGTCGGGTGTACGCTTGGCGATCGCCTCATGGAAGCGGAGCGCCGGCGTGGACTCCGACGCCAAGCGCTCCTGCAATCGAAGCTGCAGGCGCTTGGCGAAGTCCTGCCAGGCCGCCGGCGCCGAGGCCGCTTTCAGCCTGCCGTCCACGTCGGGGGCGGCCCTGGCCGCGATCGGCTTGGCCCCGAGCAAGACGACCAGCGCGCCGAGCGCGGCGCCGAGCCCGCGCGCAACGCGTCGTCGCCACACGAAGCGGCTTCCACCGGTATGGATCGCGGCCTTGATCCGCATCTGGCGCGGCTACTGGACCGTGTGGGGCACGTCGGGCTCGGCGATGTGGTCGCGCTCGGTCGCGGGCGTCTGCACGGCCGCGCCCGCGCCTTGCGCAGCCAAGGCCTTGGCCTTGTCGTTTACCTTGGCCAGGTTGGCGAGTTCGTCGCGCAGATAGGCCACGAGCTGCTGCACCAGGTGGTCCCAGATTTCGATCTGGGCCCGCAGGTTGGTCGGCGTCACGCCGCCGGCGACCGAGACGTCGAGCGACAGCGCCAGGAACGGCGGGCTGAGCTGCAGCCGCGCGAACCGGCGGCTGGCGTTCCAGCGGTTGACCAATTCGAGCGGCAGTTCGCCCTGGACCTGCAGCACGGCGATGAGGGCGACGTCGAGGAAGCCCTGCGGCTCGCCGGCGGTCGGGTTGCCGGGACGGACGTCGAAGGCGAGCCCGTTGGTGGCGGAGCGCAGGTAGGCGAGGCC
>NZ_AUEZ01000081.1:0-6762 GCF_000426245.1 Bradyrhizobium sp. Ai1a-2
TATGACTTCGGCGACAGCTGGGACCATGTGATCAAGCTCGAAAAATGGTTCGAGAACACCACGACGGAGGGACTTCCCTTCTTGCTCGAGGCCGCCGGTCGTTGTCCTCCGGAAGACGTCGGCGGTGCGCCGGGTTATGCCGAATACCTCGAAGCCATCAGAGACCCCGCCCATCCGGACCACGAACATATGCGCCTCTGGGGTCCGGAGCGGTTCGATCCCAACGTCGTCGACCGGAAGGCGCTCGAAGCCGCCGTCAACGCGTTGTCCGACACATGGAAACCGCGGCGACGCGCCACGCGAACAAAATAGGCGTCAAGCGCCATTCAAGAGGGCCGCAGAGCTCCGCTTACGAAGAATGGTTGCGCCAAATGCCCTAACCGTTGCCATGATTGCGGTATCCCTAGTGTCTGCGAGACAGTCTGAGTGCGAACCGAATTGAGAACGACACGAGCGCCGTCACACCGGCCCTATGTGCCCCCCATATCCCGCGTTTAGGATGTGTTATTGTAAGAAACTCTCGGCTGATGTTCCGGTTATGAAAATGCCCTGACTTCGAACGTCCGCCATTGTCGTCGCCAAAAGTGGAGCCTTCGGCCACCGCTCTCGATTTCGAGCGGCGGTTCACCGCGGCATGGTTATTTCCCTAGGAGACCGCACCTGATTGCTCAGTTGCTTGCTCGCTCTCTGCGCTGGAATTCTTGGCCGCCTGAGACCGGTTGCGCATGATGCAAATGTACTAATCACGCTGTACTTCGTTCGATCTAAAGGCGCGCTCTAGCTCTCTATCGAGAAGAAGGGACCACACACCGGCTCCCGAACATGCCGAGCGTGCCGACGATTGCCGTCACGAGCTCGGCTTGCCGGCGCGTGCCGGTCTTCTCGAGGGCGGACGCGAGCTGGTTGCGCACGGTGTTGCGAGAATGGCCGCTGTCGCGCGCATACTCGGCCAGCGTCCGTCCCGCGATCAACGCGCTGACGAGCCGCGCCTCGGCGGCTGACAATTTGAATGCCGCCTGTATCACCTCTGGGGGAATGGATAGCGCACACTCGGCTGCGACCACGAGCACAAGAACAGTCGCCTCAGTGCCGAGATCGAGCGTAAACTGCGAGCGGTGGCTTGGTCCGTTTGGTAGCACCGCCCGCATAGGCACGGCCCAACCGATAAACACCCGTCCGGACGCGCGCGAGGTCAAACGTACGGGCTGCGTCGTGAGCGCCGGCGGCGGGCGCACGGCGCACGTTATGGCGGCGGCAAACGCCGAGTTCTCCGCGCAATTGGCGGCGTGAAGTCTCTTCGAGCGATCGGTGCATAGCACGCGGTCCCGCCGCAACAGATCTTCAGCCCTTTGATTGGCGAGTAGGAGCCTCCCGGCCCCATCGACCACGAGCGCGGCGAGCCTCAGCGCATCAAGGCTGGTCCCAAGCGTTCGCTCCGCCGTGCGTGCAGCCGCCATGGCGTGATTGATTTCGACGGCACGTATCAGGTGCGGCACCAGCAGGGCGAATCGACGCTCGTAAGTAGTTCTATTGTTCCGATAGACCGACGCATGAGGCGCAATGCTGAGAAGCGCCACGCTGCTCTTGTCTCGACAGAGCGACACCCCGAGGTGATCGGACGTGATGCCCTGCGGCATCATCCAGTCATTAAAGAACTCGGTTTTCTCGACGGCGCTTGCAGCCAACAGGTTGGTGGCACAGACCAACTCGCCGACCGGGATTTTTTCAAACCCTGATGCGGGGTAAGGATTGACGCTTGCGAAGTGCTTCTCATAAGAGGTAACAAACGAAACGTCGCCGCCGAAGTTGTGGAACCCCGTTATGGTCCGCTTCGTTACATCATAGAAATGCAAGACGCCGCACGCGCCGCCAAATGGGCCAGGCAGCGCATCTAGGAACGCCTGCCATCGTTCGGGATCAAGCGCCGCGTCGTAGAGAAGATCGAGCAGTCGCGGGAACTCTCTCTCGTGGAAGGTCCGCATAGCACCGCCCCTTGCAATTCATTTCGGGTCAGTGTTCGGACGCGGCGTCATTGCCGGCCGCCACTGATCAGCTCCGTCTCCCAGTGCGCGGACGCGGCGATGGCGCTTGCCAGCCGATTGCGTGCAGCGGCATGCCAAGTCGATGGGCGGCTATCCGCTGACGGTCTCCCCGCGGTGAGCTCGGGACGACACTCGCGCGACAAATCGCAATGGCTCTAGGAGCGTTCCTCACAAACGTGCACCTCGGGAAAGTCCCGAGAGCGATGAAAAAAGGTACGTAAGTACAACTGCCATATATGACGATAAGTTTGAATCTATATCTACTACAACTTGAGATTATTCCGCGGCAACGCGCCATTTTATCGCAGGTGCGATGCTGGATATCGGCGACGATGCAAGAGCCCGCCAACCCCATCTCCCCTTCCTGCAACTTGCGTCCAAAACCAACGAGACGACAGGGTGCATGCACTTACTTCCCCTCGGCCCGTAGCCGACGTTTGGCCGGTGAGCCTGGCAAGGTCCTCTTCCAGAGATATAAAGCGGACCGAGCAATTGCCGTAGTCCGTCAGTTCTTGAAAGCCAAGCCGAAGTGCGCCGATCTATTTTGGGCTGGCCATTCTTGCGGAATTTTTTCCCCAACCTGCGGCCGTTAAAATTGGAGCGCCGCCGCGCTCGAAAATGTTGTCCCTTCCTATTTTAGGACCTGCCCCCGCCGCCTGTTTGCGTTGGCCTTAAGCCTTCCACCATCCGTTCGACAATCCAGCAGCATGCCATGGACATCCCGCTCATACTTTCGTCCTACAGGCACCGGCCCTCCCATGGACAGCCCGAATCCGATAGGCTGCCGCGTTCCCCACGTATAAGATTCAACATGCAGGGAAGAAGCCGGTTGTGATAGTGACATGGTCGCCCGACGGAAGCGTCTGTCCGATCTGCGCGGGCCCTGGGAGGGGGTTCGCGCGATATTCCGCCGCCCTTTGCGAACCGTGCGTAAGGATCCGTCCGTGACGCGGAAAATCTGCCTTTTTACGCCAAGGGCATCGAATGTCGGGCCAGAGAACACCGGTTTGGTGGTGTGCAGCCCCTCAAGGCTTGGGAAGCTTCCGACCGGGGGTGACTCGTCGCCGGCAGATAGAATGGAAAAGCGGAAGTGCGCCTTTACCGAGGGATAGCCGTTAGGGAGGCGCTTGCCGATACGTCCGTGGAAGGCATCCGGCAAGACGGTTTGGCCGTCGATGCGGGGTTCTGGCGCATGATTATGTCCGACATCAAGGACCAGTTGGAAGATCTCTGGCGATCTCCGGAGCTTTCGACCAAGCTCACTCGCCCGGATTCTAAGGACGTCCTTGGGATTTGCGCCTGCGCCAGAAAGCAGGACGCGCTCTATTACGCATGTAACCACAACCGCAAGGCGGAGAACACGGCTTCGATCCTGATCTCATTTGAGGCCGATCCAGATGACGTTGTCGTTGACGGCCGTGATTTCCTCTATACGGTCGTGCAGCTCGGGAAGCCGGTAACGAGCCGGGCTTCTCTCGAGAGGCTGTTTGGCCCGGCAGTCCTGAGATACGCGGACCGCGCCTGGGCCACATCGGTTCAGGACTCTCGGGTCGCCTGCGTTGATCTCGCGATCCATGACGCTGACATCATCACCGCTCACTCTGCCAACCAGCTCGTCATCGGCGGGCGCAATCGAACGCGCTTCGCGTCGGCCTTCATCGTGCGGGGACCGATCGCCGCGGAGCGTATCGTCTCAGTCGAACGAGTCGATCACCGCGACTACAGCTTACCACGTATCGACATAGCGCTGGACGATGCGATTGGACGACGATGATGCTTGTCTACTTATGATTTTATCTCTTTAAATCACCTGCAGGGCCCGCCAATGACCAGCGCGTCGGAGGCTGTTCGATGTAAGAGCGCGCCGGCCTCTAAGCCATCATTCAATTTGAGCCGCGATTTGCCTAATTTACTGCCCCACACGGACACGGCAGGTTCCGATCTGCGCACGAATTGAGTTAACACTAAGCCCGAACGCAGCCGAAGCAAGAGCGACAACTTAGGCGAGAATCGTTCTAGTCGAGAAGGAACTTGGACGGGACGTATTCTCTCCAGGATCACTAGCAAAGCGGGCCAGATTCAGCCACATTGACCCTTGTCTTGGTTGTATTCAAAGTTTAGGACGCTTTTTCCTTCGAACTGCTCAAGAGCAAAGCCCGAAGTGCCTGAAATATGCGAAATGTAGCAGACGCTTTTTCGCGGACGGGGGGACTTCAAGCAGGCCGATCTCGACAACCTGGATTGAAAAACCGAAGGCCGTCACCTGCGAAGGTCCGGCGCCGGGGGGGGGTACAATGAGTTTGCCGACAGTCTTTGATCTATGCAGCCCACGGGATGACGTTCTCGATGGCACGGTCACCGACAGCGACTTTGCGGCGAATCTCGCTCGCGTGCTTCGCGGCGATGCGACGCCTGACTATCTCGATCCGGAACGGTTCTTCGCAAACACGTACCCTACCGAGGGCCTCAAGGGGCTGCTCGCAAACGTTTGTGGCCGGTTGTCGGGGAGGGGAAGTTCGGTTTCGGCGGTATTTCGGCTCGACACTTCGTTTGGCGGCGGCAAGACGCATGGCCTCATAGCACTTGTGCACGCGGCACGGGGGATGCAGGGCGTTTCGAATGTCGAAGAATTCGTCAGTCCTACGACTGTGCCGAACGTCGCGGTACGTGTGGCTGCCTTCGATGGCGAAAATGCCGACGCAGCTAACGGACGTCCGATGGGCGAAGGCGTTCGAGCGTTCACGCCATGGGGCGAGATCGCTTACCAACTAGCGGGCAAGACGGGTTACGAGATCGTCCGTCGGTCAGACCAGGACAGGATCGCGCCCGGCACTGATACTATTCGGTAGCGATCCCGTGTTGATCGTTCTGGACGAGCTCGGGGAGTATCTGCGGAAGGTCCAGCAGATGGACGGCCGGGATCAGTTGGCGGCTTTCATGAAGGCGCTCTTCACCGCGGTCGAGACAACTCCGAATGCTGCGGTCGTCTACACCCTCGCCGTGCAGGCGGGCGGCAAGAGTGTCGATGCTTTCGCGGCCGAGAACGAATTTCTTGCCAGCGCTATGCTGGAGCTTGAGAGCGTTTCGGGCCGCAAGGCCACGATATTGAATCCCACCAAGGACGACGAGACGGCGAAGGTCATTCGGCGCCGGATCTTTTCGCGGATAGACGATGATCGCGCGGCCGAGGTTATCGGCGCTTATAAGGCGCTCTGGAACACACATCGCGATTCGCTATCGGAAGAGGGGCGTAGGCCGAGTGCGACCGAGGAATTCTTGCTCAGCTACCCGTTCCATCCGGACATGCTCGATACACTGACGAGCAAGACCGCTAACGGAGATTGAGATTGTACCCGGCATCGATCGCGGTGCTGGCGATGCGAGGCATAATGGCGAGTGGCCCTGTCGGGCCGCGCTCGCCCTTCGGACCTTGTTGCCCGCGCTTGCCGGCGGAAGCGACCAGCTGCCAGTTCTCACCGGGGCACGGACCGGGATCGTCACGCAGTGCGACAAAGCTGGACCCATTGAGCATAGTGATATCCAGCCGCTTGTAGTCCTTTGAGGGGTCATAGGTGCCGCGAGGCCGGAATGTACGACCGTCCTTGCCATCTGCGCCGGATCGCGCCAAGTAGGTCCAGTCTTCACTGTCCGGACAGGGTGCTGTCGCGGTGTCACGCTTAGCCTGATAGCTGCCGGTCTGATCGGCAACCACGTTGCCGCGATAGTAGACGCGGCCGGCGATATACGGCTCGACCATCGGCAGCGAACCCGGCTCGCCCTTTTCGCCGCGCGGGCCCGCAGCGCCATCGGCGGGCTGCCTGATCAGCGCCACTCGGTCTACGATCTCGGCGCGCAGTTCAGCACGAAGCTCTGCGCGAATTTCTTCGCGCATTTCTGCCTTGGCCGCGCGGATGTCAGCTAGCGCCGTTTCCAGCTTCCCCGAATTGCCGTCCAATTCGCGTCGAACAAATTTGTTGGTTTCATCGAATAAGCGATCGAGTTGCTCGTTGATGCCTTCGCCCAATCCCGCGATGACGCTATTCTGAAACGCTGCGATTTGCTCGCTCACAAGGTTCTGGACGTACTGCGCCCACGACGCCTGAACGGCCGCGTCATTCGAAACCGCGGCGATGGTCGGAGCGATGCTTCTGGTTTTCTCGGTCGCGGTGGCGTTCGCGTCTTCATACCTGCTGGCGCTACTCATACTGCCGTATCGCGATTTGCCTGACATAGGCAGCCTCCCTCATTGTTAGGCGATTAAATGTAGCACTAGATCGGCACCTTATGTCCGATCGTCCGGTGCGTTGCGAAGGGCGCCTGCAAAAGCGCCGAAAGAGTTGGCAGTGAAGGCTCTGGAAGTGAAGCCGTAGGTTCGCCGGCGGATTCCAGGACTCGCCTGAACACCGCTGAACTTAGGCCTAATCCGGCCCGACGGCTTCGAGCGAAAGTTTGCCTTTGAAATAATTTAGGAAATCCTCTTGACGCCAAGTCGTGTGGTCCTGGCGCCCCGACGCTGGCGCTAAGTTTTTCGCGCGAACCAGTTCGCGCTTGAGATGACGGTGGCAAAAGAGCCCGGTCACCGGGGAGAGCACGAAGTAAGCCGTAAACCATCGCGCAGGGAAAGCCGGAATGCTTCGGTTGAACCTGTGGTCCTACCCCCGTGCTTTTTGTTGCACGGGACCCACGGGTGCAACCAGCACCCGGCTTTCCCTGCGCCCTC
>NZ_AUEZ01000081.1:6772-35569 GCF_000426245.1 Bradyrhizobium sp. Ai1a-2
TGCTTCGGTTGAACCTGTGGTCCTACCCCCGTGCTTTTTGTTGCACGGGACCCACGGGTGCAACCAGCACCCGGCTTTCCCTGCGCCCTCTGTTCGATCAGAGGGTGAAACGAAACGCAAAGCTCGGGCACAGCGCGCCGCGAGAACGCGAACTCACATCCGCTGTTTGACTCAGACGTAGGATGGGTAGAGCGAAGCGAAACCCATCATTCGACCCGCTTGCTCCATCGCGATGGGTTTCGCTTCGCTCTACCCATCCCACGGACCGCTGTTTGAAATTTGAATCAGACCTCACCCCCGTCATTGCGAGCGGAGCGAAGCAATCCATCGTGCCGCGTGTGGAGGCATGGATTGCTTCGCTCCGCTCGCAATGACGTGGATAGAGCCGCGCGCTTGTTCTGCGCAGGATGAGGGACTAGCAGAATCGTAGGATGGGTAGAGCGGAGCGAAACCCATCATTCGCGCGCCCAGCTTCATCGCGATGGGTTTCGCTGCGCTTACTCATCCTGCACGCCGCCGGCCTAGGCCACGCCGGCGCGCAGCAAGTCGTGGAAATGGACGATGCCGACCGGCTTGCCGGCGTCGATGACGATCAGCGCGGTGACCTTCGATGCGTTCAACAATTCCAGCGCTTCGCCGGCCAGCGTGTCGCGGCCGATGGTCTTCGGATTTTTGGTCATGATCTCGTCGACGACGGCGGTCATCAGGTCGGGGCGCATGTGGCGGCGGAGGTCGCCGTCGGTGACGATGCCGACCAGATGGCCGCGGCGGTCGACGATGCCGACGCAGCCGAAGCCCTTCGAGGTCATCTCGACCAGCGCTTCCGACATCCGGGTGCCGAGCGGCATCAGCGGCACGGCCTCGCCGGCGTGCATGAGGTCGCGGGTATATTTCAGCATGGCCCCGAGTTTGCCGCCGGGATGCAGCACGCTGAAATCGATCGAGGTGAAGCCGCGGCCTTCCAGCAGCGCGATCGCCAGCGCATCGCCGAGCGCGAGCATCATCAGCGAAGAGGTGGTCGGCGCCAGATTGTGCGGGCAGGCCTCGCGCGCCTTCGGCAGCGTCAGCGCGATATCGGCGGCCTTGCTCAGGCTCGAGTCCTTTTCCGCTGTGATCGCGATCACGTCGATGCCGAAGCGCGCGGCGTAGGAGATCAGGTTCTTCATCTCCGGCTGCTCGCCGGACCATGACAGCGCCAGGATGACGTCGTCGGCGGTGATCATGCCGAGGTCGCCGTGGCTGGCTTCGGCGGCATGGACGAAGAACGCCGGCGTGCCGGTGGAGGCAAAGGTCGCCGCGACCTTGCGGCCGATATGGCCCGACTTGCCGAGCCCCGTGACGATCAGCCGTCCCCTGGCGTTGCGGATCATCTCCGCCGCCGCGGCAAAGGGGGCGCCGAGGTCGGAGCGGAGCGCGGCGTCGATCGCGGCGACACCGCTTGCTTCCGCCTCCAGCGTCCGCAGCGCCGATTGCACGGCGGCGTCAGCGGGCTCGGTGTCCGTCGATTTCGGCATCAGCGGTTTGGGCTTGGCCATGTCTCTTTCCGGAGAGTCTCTTTCCAGGGAGGGGGGCGGTGCGCCCAGAGCGCCTCCCTTAGCACGGCGGAGAGCAGGAGGCGACGCGGCTCGCCGCTCTCAACGGGCCATTAACCATAATTGTTTTAACTCCATTAAGGACGTTCTCGGCCCCGTTTCGCGTTTGCCGTGCAAGTCAATGATTTTGTTGAGGTTTTTTCGTGGGGCGAGGGCAAGAAGGGGGCCGGGCTGGGCGCGCGCGCCATTTGCGCGCGCCTGTTGTGTGCCTTGCCGCGCTCGCGCTGGGCGGCCCCTTCGCGCAGGCCCAGACGGTGACGCCCGACCTGTTCAGCCCGTCGCGCACGACCCAGGTTGCGCCGCCCGATTCGCCCCTGCGCAGGACCGCGGCAGAACTGGCCGATCCGCTCAACGATCCACGATTGCGCGATCGCGATGGCCGCGCGCCGTCGCGCGTCGGCCAGGTGCCGTCCTATGGCCTGCCGGCTGCGAGCGGCGCCTCGACCTCCGGCTATGACTCGCTCAACCGTAGACGCCAGCAGCCGAAATATTATCCGGCGCAGGCGAAGCCGAAACCGCCGCCCGGTCCGGGCTCGCCGCCGCCTGCGCCGCTGCCGAGGAATCTGGCTGGACAATTGCGCCTGTCGATCCCGCCGTCGGAGAGCGCTAACAAATCGCCAATGCCTCCGGCGATGGCCGGCACCATCGTGGGCCAGCCGCCGCGCAAGCGGCTCAGGATCGACGACGATCCGTTCGGCGCAGTCGGCGACTACGCCGGCAGTTTCCTGATCAAGTCCGCGGTCGAGCTCAGCGCCGGCTATGAAACCAATCCCGGCCGGCTGTCGGTGCAGCAGGGCTCGCCGACATACGTGATCGCCCCGGAATTCCTCGCGGTGTCCAACTGGGAGCGTCACGCGCTGGTCGCGGACTTGCGCGGCTCCTTCACCGGCTACACCCAGAACCTGACGCCGAACGCCGACGGCACGCCGCTATCCGCGCCGCTCGACGTCGATCGCCCGAACTTCATCGGCCATATTGATGGGCGGCTCGACGTCACCCGCGACACCAGGCTGCTGGGGCAGGCGCGGCTGCTCGTCTCCACCGACAATCCCGGCAGCCCGAACGTGCAGACGGGCCTCGCCAGGTACCCGATCTACACCACGGTCGGCGGCACCTTCGGCGTCGATCAGAACTTCAACCGCCTGCAGGTCTCCGCAGGCGCCACTGTCGACCGCACCGATTACCAATGGTCCAGGCTCACCGACGGTTCGTCGAGTTCGAACGACGACCGCAACTTCAACCAGTATGGCGGCGTCGCGCGTGTCAGCTACGAAGTGAACCCCGCGGTGAAGCCGTTCGTGGAAATTGAGGGCGACAGCCGCGTCCATGATCTCCGGCTCGACCGCTCAGGCTTCGCGCGCGATTCCTCGGGCGGCTATGCGAAGGCCGGCACGTCGTTCGAGTTCTCGCGGCTATTGTTCGGCGAAGCCTCGATCGGCTACGCCGCGCGCAATTATCAAGATCCGCGGCTGAACCGGCTGGAGGGTCTGCTCACCACGGCATCGCTGACCTGGACCGCGACGCCGCTGACGACGGCCAGATTCTATTCCGACACCCAGCTCGGCGAGACCACGCTGCCCGGCACCTCAGGCGTGCTGGCGCGCACCTACACCGTCGAGGTGGATCATGACTTCCGCCGCTGGCTGACCGCGATCGGCAGGTTCACCTACGGCACGCTCGACTATCAGGGCGACGACCGCCTGGACAGAATCTATTCGCTCTCAGGCGATCTGATCTACAAGATGACCCGCAGCCTCTGGATCAAGGGCACCGTCCGCCACGACATATTGGACTCGAGCTCGCCGGGATCGAGCTCGCAGTCGACGGTGATGCTGCTGGGGGTCAGGGTGCAGAATTAGGGGAAGCTACCGCGGCAGATCCGTCTTCCCCATCAGGAACGTGTCGATCGCGCGGGCGCAGAGGCGGCCTTCGCGGATGGCCCAGACCACCAGCGACTGACCGCGGCGCATGTCGCCGGCGGAGAACACGTTGGGGATGGAGGTCTGGTAGTCGCTGGTGTTGGCGCGGACGTTGCCGCGCTGGTCGAGGTCGATCGAAAGCTGCTTCAACAGGCCGTCGTGCACGGGATGCACGAAGCCCATCGCCAGCAGCACGAGCTCGGCGTCGAGTGCGAACTCGGTGCCGGGCAGCGGCTTGAACTTGTCGTCGACCTTGATGCAGTGCAGCTTCTTCACCTTGCCGCCAATGCCCTCGAACTTCTGGGTCAGCACGGCGTATTCGCGGATCGCGCCTTCGGCCTGGCTCGACGAGGTCCGCATCTTCAGCGGCCAGTTCGGCCACGTCACACCCTTGTTCTCGCGCTCCGGCGGCGCCGGCATGATCTCGAGCTGGGTCACGGACTTGGCGCCCTGGCGCAGCGAGGTGCCGATGCAGTCGGAGCCGGTGTCGCCGCCGCCGATCACCACCACATGCTTGTCCTTGGCGAGGATGTCGGTCACGCCGCCGAGCGGCTCGCCGGAGACGCGGCGGTTCTGCTGCGGCAGGAAGTCCATCGCGAAATGGATGCCGTCGAGATCGCGGCCCGGGATCGGCAGGTCGCGCGGGGCCTCTGCGCCGCCGGTCAGCGCGATCGCATCATACTGGCTGTGCAGATCGCTCGGATCGATCGCGCCGGGCGCGTCGCCGCCGACCTGGACGCCGTAATGGAAGGTGACGCCTTCGGCCTCCATCTGCGCGACGCGGCGGTCGATGATGCCCTTCTCCATCTTGAAGTCGGGAATGCCGTAGCGAAGGAGGCCGCCGGCCTTGGCGTACTTCTCATAGACATGCACGTCGTGGCCGGCGCGCGCGAGCTGCTGCGCGCAGGCCATGCCTGCCGGCCCGGCGCCGATCACCGCGATCTTCTTGCCGGTCTTCTCGGCGGGGATCTCCGGCTTGAGCCAGCCATTGTCCCAGGCGCGATCGACGATCGCACATTCGATGGTCTTGATGGTGACCGGGTTGTCGTCGATGTTGAGCGTGCAGGAAGCCTCGCACGGCGCCGGACAGATGCGGCCGGTGAATTCGGGGAAATTGTTGGTCGAATGCAGGTTGCGCGAGGCCTCTTCCCAGTTGTCCTGGTAGACGAGGTCGTTCCAGTCGGGGATCTGGTTGTTGACCGGGCAGCCGGGCGTGCCCGGCGCGACCGATCCGGTGCCGTGGCAATAAGGAATGCCGCAGTTCATGCAGCGCGCGGCCTGATCGCGGAGGTCCTTCTCGCTGAGCGGAAGGACGAACTCGTGGAAATGCTTCAGCCGCTCGGTGACCGGCGTGTACTTGCGGTCGTGCCGCTCGATCTCGAGGAAACCTGTGATCTTTCCCATTAAGCCTGAGGCCCCTGCACCTGGTTCGTCTTGTTTCGTTCGTCATTGCAAGGAGCGATAGCGACGACGCAATCCATCTGTGTCCGCGGACCGAGTTTATGGATTGCTTCGCGGCGCTCGCAATGACGGTCTTATAACCTTCTGTGATTACGCTCCGATCGCGATTTTCGGCTCGGCGTCGGCGTTCGCCTTCATTTCCTTCAGCGCGCGACGGTACTCGACCGGCATCACCTTGCGGAACTTCGGCAGCCAAATCTTCCAGTCCGCCAGAATCTCGACGGCTTTCTTCGAGCCGGTCAGCTTGGCGTGCCGCGTGATCAGCACATGAAGCCGTTCAACATCGGAATCAAGCAGGTTCTGGAACACGTCGACCCGGCCGTGCGCCTCGAGATCGCCGGCATGGTGGTAGGTGGCGGCGTTGATCATCTCTTCCGACAGCACCGGTTCCAGCTCGACCATCGAGAGGTTGCACAGTTTCGGGAAGTCGCCGGCTTCGTCGAGGACGTAGGCGATGCCGCCGGACATGCCGGCTGCGAAGTTCCGGCCGGTCTTGCCGAGCACCACGACGATGCCGCCGGTCATGTATTCGCAGCAATGGTCGCCGGCGCCCTCGACCACCGCGACCGCGCCAGAATTGCGCACGGCAAAGCGCTCGCCGGCGATGCCGCGGAAGTAGCATTCACCCTCGATCGCGCCGTACATCACGGTGTTGCCGACAATGATCGACTCCTCAGGCACGATGCCGGAGATCTTCGGCGGCTTGACGATGATGCGGCCGCCGGAAAGGCCCTTGCCGACATAATCGTTGCCTTCGCCTTCGAGCTCGAAGGTGACGCCCTTGGCAAGCCACGCGCCGAACGCCTGGCCTGCGGTGCCCTTGAGGCTGACATGGATGGTGTCGAGCGGCAGCCCTTCATGGCCGTAGATCTTCGCCACCTGGCCCGACAGCATCGCGCCGGAGGAGCGGTCCGTGTTGTTGATCTCCTCCTCGATCCTGACAGGCGCGCCACGGTCGAGTGCGGCGCGGGCCTTCTCGATCAGGCGACGATCGAGCACGGCTTCCAGATGATGGTTCTGGGCTTCCGAGCGGTAGATCTTCTGGCCCTTCTCCTCCTTCTGCCGCACGAACAGACGCGAGAAGTCGAGGCCCTTGGCCTTCCAATGCGCGACCAGCGAGGTCTGGTCGAGCATCTGGGTCTGGCCGACCATTTCGTCGAACTTCCTGTAGCCGAGCGAAGCCATGATCTCGCGTACTTCCTCGGCGACGAAGAAGAAGTAGTTGATCACGTGCTCGGGCTGGCCGGTGAAGCGCTTGCGCAGGACCGGGTCCTGAGTCGCAACACCGACCGGGCAGGTGTTGAGATGACACTTGCGCATCATGATGCAGCCGGCCGCAATCAGAGGCGCCGTGGCGAAGCCGAACTCGTCGGCCCCGAGTAGCGCACCGATCACGACGTCACGCCCGGTGCGGAAGCCGCCATCGACCTGGACCGAGATGCGGCTGCGCAGCCGCTCGCGCACCAGCGTCTGGTGGGTTTCGGCGAGCCCGATCTCCCACGGGCTGCCCGCATGCTTGATCGAGGTGAGGGGCGAGGCACCGGTGCCGCCTTCGAAGCCCGCGATCGTCACATGGTCGGCGCGCGCCTTCGCGACACCAGCGGCAACCGTGCCGACGCCGATCTCGGAGACGAGCTTGACCGACACGTCGCCGTCGGGATTGACGTTCTTCAGGTCGTAGATGAGCTGCGCCAGATCCTCGATCGAATAGATGTCGTGGTGCGGCGGCGGCGAGATCAGGCCGACGCCGGGCGTCGAATGGCGGACGCGGGCGATCGTCGCGTCGACCTTGTGGCCGGGCAACTGGCCGCCTTCGCCGGGCTTGGCGCCCTGCGCCATCTTGATCTGCATCATGTCGGAGTTGACGAGATATTCCGTCGTCACGCCGAAGCGGCCCGAGGCGACCTGCTTGATGGCCGAGCGCATGGAATCGCCATTCGGCAGCGGCTTGAAGCGATCGGCTTCCTCGCCGCCTTCGCCGGTGTTGGACTTGCCGCCGATCCGGTTCATCGCGATCGCGAGCGTGGTGTGCGCCTCGCGCGAGATCGAGCCGAACGACATGGCGCCCGTGGAGAAGCGCTTGACGATCTCCTTGGCCGGCTCGACCTCTTCGAGCTTCACAGGCTTGCGCTTTTCTTCCGCCGCGGTCTTGATCCGGAACAGGCCGCGCAGCGTGAGCAGCCGCTCCTGCTGCTCGTTCAGGATCTTGGCGAAGGCGCGATAGCGCTCGAGCGAGTTGCCGCGCACGGCGTGCTGCAGCGCCGAGACCGACTCGGCGGTCCAGGCGTGATCCTCGCCGCGGGTGCGGTAGGCGTACTCGCCGCCGACATCGAGCGCGGTCTTGTAGACCTGCGCCTCGCCAAACGCATCGGCATGCCGCCGCGCGGTTTCCTCGGCGATCTCGCCCAGCCCCACACCCTCGATGCGGGTGTGCGTGCCGGCAAAATACTTACCGACGAAATCGGCCTTCAGCCCGACAGCGTCGAAGATCTGCGCGCCGCAATAGGACTGGTAGGTCGAGATGCCCATCTTGGACATCACCTTGAGCAGGCCCTTGCCGATCGACTTGATGTAGCGCTTGACGATCTCCTTGTCGTCGAGCCCGCCCGGCAGGCGGCCCTTCATCGCGACGATGGTCTCGAACGCGAGATAGGGGTTGATCGCCTCCGCGCCGTAGCCGGCGAGGCAGGCGAAATGGTGCACTTCGCGCGGCTCGCCGGATTCGACGACGAGGCCGACCGAGGTGCGCAAGCCCGTGCGGATCAAATGATGATGCACGGCGGCGCAAGCGAGCAGCGCGGGGATCGGGATCCGGTCGGTGCCGGTCATGCGGTCGGAGAGGATGATGATGTTGATGCCCTCGCGCACCGCGCCTTCGGCGCGCGCGCAGAGCTCATCCAGCACCTGCTCCATGCCCGCCGCGCCGAAGCCGGCGTGGAAGGTGGTGTCCAGCGTGCGCGACTTGAAATGCGTCTCGGCGACGTCTGAGATCGAGCGGATCTTCTCCAGATCCGCGTCGGTGAGGATCGGCTGGCGCACTTCGAGGCGCTTGGTGGAGGCAAGCCCCTGCAGGTCGAACAGGTTCGGCCGCGGCCCGATGATCGAGACGAGGCTCATCACGAGCTCCTCACGGATCGGATCGATCGGCGGGTTCGTCACCTGCGCGAAGTTCTGCTTGAAATAGGTGAAGAGCGGCTTCGGCTTGTCCGACAGCGCCGAGATCGGCGTGTCATTGCCCATCGAGCCCGCGGCTTCCTCGCCGGTCGCCGCCATCGGCGTCATCAGGATGTTGATGTCTTCCTGCGAATAGCCGAACGCCTGCTGCCGGTCGAGCAGCGGCAGGTTCGAGCGCACGCTCTTGGTCGGCGCATCCGGCAACTCCTCGAGCTGCATCTGGGTGCGGGCCAGCCAATCGCGGTAGGGATGGCTCTTGGCCAGATCGGCCTTGATCTCGTCGTCGGGAATGAGCCGGCCCTGCTCGAGATCGACGAGCAACATCTTGCCCGGCTGCAGTCGCCACTTGGTGACGATCTGGTCCTCCGGGATCTTCAGCACGCCCATTTCGGACGCCATCACGATGCGGTCGTCCCTTGTCACGAGATAGCGCGCCGGCCGCAGGCCGTTACGGTCCAGCGTGGCGCCGATCTTGCGGCCGTCGGTGAACGCGATCGCGGCCGGGCCGTCCCACGGCTCCATCATCGCGGCATGATATTCGTAGAAAGCGCGGCGCTCTTCATCCATCAAGGGATTGCCGGCCCACGCTTCCGGAATCATCATCATCACCGCGTGCGGCAGCGAATAGCCGCCCTGCACCAGGAATTCGAGCGCGTTGTCGAAGCAGGCGGTGTCGCTCTGGCCTTCGTAGGAGATCGGCCAGAGACGGCTGATGTCCTTGCCGTAGAGCTCCGAATGCACGGACGCCTGCCGCGCCGCCATCCAGTTGACGTTGCCGCGCAGCGTGTTGATCTCGCCGTTATGCGCGATCATGCGATAGGGATGCGCCAGCGACCAGGCCGGGAAGGTGTTGGTCGAGAAGCGCTGATGCACCAGCGCCAGCGCGCTCGCGAAGTCGTCCTCGTGCAGGTCGGGATAATACTTGCCGAGCTGATCGGCCAGGAACATGCCCTTGTAGATCACAGTGCGGCACGAGAACGAGACCGGGTAGTAGCCGGCCATGCCGCGATCGCGGCGCTGATAGATCGCCTGCGAGATCGACTTGCGCAGGATGTAGAGCCGGCGCTCGAACTCGTCCTCGGTCTTGCCGACGCCGTTGCGGCCGATGAACACCTGCAGGTGATAGGGCTCGGTCGGCTTCACGGTGACGCCGAGCGAGGAATTGTCCGACGGCACGTCGCGCCAGCCGAGCAGCTTGAAGCCCTCGTTCTTGATCTCGTCGGCGATGATGCTCTTGATGACGTTGCGCCAGGAGGCGTCGCGCGGCATGAACAGCGCGCCGATCGCATAGTCGCCCGGGTTCGGCAGCTTGAAGCCAAGCTCGGCGGCCTTGCGCGCGAAGAAGGCATGCGGGATCTGCACCAGGATGCCGGCACCGTCGCCGGCGCGCGGGTCGGCGCCGACGGCGCCGCGGTGCTCGAGGTTGCAAAGGATGTTCAGGGCGTCGGAGACGATCCGGTGCGAGGGCTTGCCCTTGATGTTGGCGATGAAGCCGACGCCGCAGGCATCCTTCTCCAGGCTCGGATCGTACATGCCCTCGGCTTGGGGACGCCAATCGTGTTCGCGCGTCGGTTCGTCCGCTTTCGAGGCTGCGGTCGCCGACAGCGTTTCTGTCACGATGGTTTCGCGCTCGAATTCCGACCCGCTCATGTTTCCTCTCAAAATAAGGCTAAACGGCCTCATGGTCGTTGGCGCACCTTGGGCGTTGCGGCACCCACCGGGCCACCGCTCGTCCTCCGCGAGCCGCAATGTCCTAAATCAGGCGAGGAGCGTTCAACGTCCCTGAGGAACGGCCTTGCCCGCAGCATTCTCGGAGCCCGAAGGGCCGAGTTTCCGTTGCAATCCCTATGCCGGGATTGCCCCGCGATTAAGACAGCTATACTGTCCTAACTCCGACCTTGCCAAATTTTTCTCTATCACACAAGCGCATGAGAGTCCTCGTCCGCATGTAGTTTTGCGCAGTGCGCGGCGGGAGGGCCGCCCCCGATTTGAAGCAAACGCGCCGTGATCCGGCCCAAGGACCGCCGGAATTGCCGATGAAGTTTCCTGCGGGCACCAGAGAGCAAAAAAAGCTCCACGCCCAGCGTCTTACAGGAGCTACCGGTGATGAAGCTGTTTACGGGATGGGTCTTGTCTGCAGGGCTCGTTCTTTCGGCGCCGACCGCCAATGCGCAGTTGCTGGCGCCCAATCACGTCGGAAATCCGTCGATCGTGACCGTGTCCGACTTCGACGGACCTTACGCGGCGATGCCGCCGGAGGTGCCGGCGCCGCGCTACGGGCCAGCCTACGGACCAGGCCTGCTGCCGCCGATCGAAGTCTACACCGTGCTGCGCGAAAACGGGTTCTTGCCGCTCGGCATCCCGCGGCAGCGCGGAATGGTCTACACGATCGCGGTGATCCAGCCCGGCGGCAGCGATGGCAGGCTGATCATCGACGCGCGCACCGGCCGCATCATCCGCTTTATTCCGGCCGACGGGATGGACGACGATGACGAGGGCGATCTGAGCGGCGCCTATGGCCCAGCCGGACCGTTGCCGCCGGCCACCCCTGTTCGCAGCAGCATACCACGGCCGCCGGCACCCATTCCCCATGTGGCGAGCCGGACCGTGCCGAAGCCAAGGCCGAACCCGCTGGCAGCAAAGCGCGCGGCGGAACCGGCTCAGCAATCGGCCGCGGTGCAGCAGAAGCCCACGGAGACGCAGCAGGCCATTCCGCCGGCTGCCGCCCCGACCGTCGGCGACGCGAAGCCGGCTGCGCCCGCCGCGCCGACCATTCTGCCGACCCAGGAAATGCCGCAGGTGCAGGGATTGGAGTGAAATCCGTAGCGAGCCCGTAGCCCGGATGGAGCGCAGCGCAATCCGGGAATCCGTCCGCCGATCGACCTGTCCCGGATTACGCTTACGCTCCATCCGGGCTACGGAGCTACGACACAAACAAAAACGCCCCGGTTTCCCGGGGCGTTTTGCGCTCGGCCAATATCTGCCGAAGCTGCTGCCGCGATTAGGCGGCGGCCTTGGAGCCGTCGGCGACCTGCGGAGCGGCGGAGCCGGTCGTGATCGGAATGCTGCGGGGCTTCTTGGCCTCGGGGATCTCGCGAACGAGGTCGACGTGGAGCAGGCCGTTCTCAAGCGAAGCGCTCTTCACCTGTACGAAGTCGGCAAGCTGGAACACGCGCTCGAAGGCCCGAGAGGCGATGCCGCGATAGAGAACGTTGGAATTGTCCTTGCCGTTCTCGTTGGCCGTCTTCTCGCCCTTGATCGTCAGCGTGTTCTCCTTCGCGACGATCGAAAGCTCAGGGCCGGAGAAGCCGGAAACCGCTACGCTGATGCGGTAGGCGTTCTCGCCGGTGCGCTCGATGTTGTAAGGGGGATAGCCGGGGCTGCCGTCCGAAGTCACCTGGTCGAGCAGGTTGAAAAAACGGTCGAAGCCGACGGTGGAACGATAGAACGGGGTCAGATCGTAGGTACGCATGATAGTCCTCCAATGAGCGACTGATTTGTTGCCCGCCCGCCATCGGGCCGGGCTTTAGTCTGTGTGCAGCCTGATGTTCCGGTTCCGAAACACTGGTAGCGGCCTGCACGAAGATGATATGGGTGGGGCTATCAGGCGTTCAAGAGGCGGAAATATCGTCGCTTTTTGACGCTCACGCCTTGATTCCCGCCGTCTCTCACCTAGCGGTTCCCCTTCATGACGCTCGTCTCCATTCCAGCCAATCCGGTTCCGGAAGACGTCGTCAGCGGCACCATCAAGACGCCTGATGGCGCCGAATTGCGCTTTGCGCGCTGGGCGCCGCCGCCGGGCCGCAAGGGAACGGTCTGCGTGTTCACCGGCCGCGGCGAGATGATCGAGAAATATTTCGAGACCGTGCGCGATCTGCGCGACCGCGGCTTTGCGGTGGCGATGATCGATTGGCGCGGGCAGGGCCATTCCTCGCGGCGGTTGCGCGATCCACGCAAAGGCTATGTGCGCAACTTTGCTGATTACGAGATCGACGTCGAAACCTTCGTGCAGCAGGTGGTGCTGCCGGATTGTCCGCCGCCCTATTTCGCGCTGGCGCATTCGATGGGCGGGGCCGTGATGCTGCGCATCGCGCATGCCGGCAAGCGCTGGTTCGATCGCATGGTGCTGTCCGCGCCGATGATCGATCTGCCGGGACGCCGCACTTCATTCATCCCGACAACGCTGCTGCGGATCATGCGGCTCGCCGGCCAGGGCGGACGCTACGTTCCAGGCGGCAGCGACGACCTGGTGGGGCTTTCGCCCTTCATCAACAATCCCCTCACCAGCGATCCCGTCCGCTACTCGCGCAATGCGGCGGTCCTGGAAGAAGATTCCACGCTCGGCATCGGCGCGCCGACAGTTGCCTGGGCCGACACCGCGTTCAAGGCGATGCGCACGTTCCGCCAATATTATTATCCGTCGCAAATCCGCCAGCCGATCCTGATGCTGGCGGCGAGCAACGACACCGTGGTGTCGACGCCCGCGATCGAGGAGTTCGCCTATCACCTGCGCGCCGGCTCGCATCTCGTGATCGCCGGCTCCAAGCATGAGATCCTGCAGGAGCAGGACCGCTACCGCGCGCAGTTCTGGGCGGCGTTCGACGCCTTCGTGCCGGGCACGCCGCTGTTCGGCTGATACGCCCCGCGCGCTCCCTCGATCGGCTACAAGGTCTTCAGATATTCGATCAGGGCTTCGCGCTCTTTCTTGTCCAGCGCGCGGCCGATGACGCCCTTCGGATACGGCGCGGCTCCCTCGAACGAGTGGCCGCCTACGCCGTTGCCATGGATGTGCTTTCCGTCGCGATCGGTTGCCGAGAACAGCGTCTGGCCATTCTTGCACGACGTCTCGTCTCCCTTCACGTAGAAGCCGACGTGCTCCGGATCGAAATCACGCACGCCCATGCAGAACTTCCTTGGGCGTTCGGTGGCGGGCCGGAGCAGCCAGTCGAGCGAGGGGACGGAGCCGTTATGCAGGTAGGGCGCCGTGGCCCAGACGCCGTTCAGCGGGCGCGCGCGATAACGCGGTGCCGGCCCAGGGTTGGGGCAGTTCTTTCGTTCGCCCCACAGCTTCTTCTGCTCCGCCGGCGGGATGTGCCGATCGCCCATCCATTTCCGGCTGACAAGGTCCACCGTCACCATCAGTGCGAGGGCATACGACATCTCAGTGGAAGAGGTCGGCTGGACGTCAGCACATTCCCACCACTTCGTGAGGTCGCGCGTGGGGTCGATGCCGAGGAAGTCGGGGACCTGAACGTTTCGCGTGGTCAGTATGCTGGCCTGCGCCGCGTCCGTTCCCATGTCATCCGCCTTCTTCTGGACGGGATCGAGGACCGGGCTCGCGCCAGTACGATCCCAGCGCGGCGACGACCAGAAGCTCCTGTCAGGAAATTGAGCGTCGAACACGGCGTCATTGACCGGACCGAGATGGCATTCGACGCAGATCTCGGCGTACAGCTTCCGGCCCCTGGCCACGCGGTCCGGCTTGAGCTGCCAGGCCTGATCGTCGAACAATTGCGACGGCCATTTCGGCGCGGTCAAACCGCCAAAGCGCTGTGGCGTCTGCGTGAAGGGATCGGGGCCGCGCAGCATCGATTCGATCCACAACAGATTCTGCACCTCCACTGATGAGCGGAACAGCCTGTCTGCCGGATATTCGGGTGACATGTTGATCAGCGCCGTCACCCCTAACGCCTCGCCGGCATTGCGGATCAGCGGCTGCTCGATCGAGGCGTCGTATTGGGCATATTTGAGCCACGGCACGGTCCAGATCGGCGGGTAGCTGACCGGCGCGTCCTGGGCGTGCAGATTCTTTTCGAAGCCGCTGAGGCCGTTGATGGCCAGGTTCTGCGAGAAGACCTGGTTGCCGATGCGGTTGAGTGCATCGAGGCGGCCAAATCCTTCCTCGGTGTCCTTCTGTTGCTTGCCGTCCTCGGTCGTCTTGCCGGCAATCGTCTTGTCATAGGTATTTTGCCAGTCGAGCAGGAATTTGCCGATCGCTGCCAGCTTTTGCTTGAGCGCGCTGCGGTCTGCGTCGCTTGCGTCGGGCCCGAGCACGCGATCGGCGAAGCGCTTGAAACGGAACGGCACATACAAGGTGTAGGCAATGGAGAGGCCGGTCGTGAGTTCGAGCTTCTTCAGGTCGGTCATGGCCGGGCCGCCGTCGAAGCGCACCGCCACGCCCTTGTAGCGAAGCTGTCCGGTGTGGCAGGCGGCGCAAGTCAGCCCGATCTTGTCGTCCTCGCGGCGGCCCGTCGCGGGTTCGACAACGCCGGTCATCCGCGCGAAGCCGACCGGCAAGCCGTCGACATTCTCAACCGGTGTCTTCCATAGGCTTGAGGATGCCGGTGCAGGTGTCGTCTCGAAGATGCTGGCATAACCGAAGCGGCGCAGCGTGGTGTCGTCGGTATGGATGGTCTGGGGGCTCGGAATAAATCCGAAGCGCTCGAGATAGGCGCTGTCCTTCATCAGTCCGGGCGCGCCGAGCAGACGCAAATACGGCTGCTCCAGTGCGACGAACCAGGCATAGGGCACCGGGAATGTCGCTGTGCCCTGGCTGACATGGTGGAACCAGTACCGGTCCTCGATCGACCAGTTCTGGTCGAGCCAGTAGGCGGCTTTGGTCGCTGGCGTCTCCGGAAGCGGAGGCGGCAGCAATTGCGAGAGCTTGTCGGGCAGGACGGCCCTGACGCGATCCGGGAATTGCGTAACTGCAACCAGAAGCGCGATCACCACGGCCGCTGCGCTGCCGAGCACGCGAAGCGCGCGCCTGCGGGGGGCGACCTGCGGTTGGGATTCGATGCGCTCGACGATCCGCTCGGGCAGCCGGCGATCGACGAACAATGTCCTCACCTCCGCGACGCTGAGGTAGCGGTCCTTGCCTTCGCCCTTGCCCATGATGCGAAGCAGGACGGGCCATTCGCCCTTCATCAACAGCGGGTCGTACCAGCGCCGGTTGTCTTTCGCCCGCTCGAAATTGGCGTGCATGAAGGTGCTGATTTCGGACGCCGTCAGTCCGCGCTCGACGCCGCCAGCGGGATTCCTGCACTCCTGGCCGAACTCGGCAAGGCGCGCGATCTGGTCCTCGTGCACATGGGCGTGGGCGTCAAGGATGCGCGAGCCGACGCCGTGCTTGTCGAGCGGGCCGTCGCGCAGCGCATCAAGCTCGGCGCCGGACCACCAGCTCTTGAGCAGGCGCCAGGGGCTGAGGCCATTCGCGATGAGCGCGACGAGATAAGTCTCGATGCGCACCCGTACCTTGCCCAGCCCCTTCTCTCCGCTCGCCGCTTCGATCGTCCCGGACAGCGTCGAGAGGGGAACGATGTGGCCGTCGACAAATCCTTCCGCGACCAGCGCACGCAGGAATGGGCAGGGATTGTTCGGAGAAACGTCGATCGGCGGCGTGACCGGCTTCTTGGTGCGGGGGTCGTGCATCGCGCAAAATCCTGGACGTAACGAATCATGAAAAGCTGTCGCCCGATAGAAGCGGACGAAGTCTTAACATCCAGAATACAAGCGTGATGCTACGCTACTACAGCGTGTGACGAAGTTTGGCTGAATCTCTTAAGTCAGCGAACGACGGGAGGGCGCCGCGCCGGATTGCGTGCGCGTTCACGACTCGGCGGCAAACTTCCGGTTTTCGACAAGGGTCAGCCGGGCGAGCGGTACGCCGGCTTTCAGGAGTCCCTGACGATAGTGTTCGATATCGGCCGGCAGCTTCCAATGGAAGTTCTTCAAATGGCGATCAACGGTGAAAACCGGATAGTTGGACATCAAAACGCCGGTCGCGTCCGCCGCCTCTTCGGTCCGTCCCAATTGGGCCAGCGCGGCAGCGCGGATCGCCAGCGCCGGCATATGGTTCGGATTGATGTAGAGCTGCTCGCGCGCCCACGACAGGGTCGCGTCGTATTGTCCCAGCAGATAGTGGCTGAACGCGTTCAAGGCCGCCCATTGGTAGCGCGGGTCGCTGTTGCCGCGCTGCGCCCCCAGCGAAAAGAGCTCGATGGCCTGGCGATGCTCGCCGCTCACGAGGTGAACATATCCAAGCACCCCGCGCGCGCCCATATCGTATGGGTTGAGCGCCACTGCGCGGTTCGCGGCATCGAGCGCAGCCTCGTAGTGCCCCTCCACCGACCGCACATAGGACAGGATCTGAAAGGCAAAGGACGAGCGCGGATCGAGCCGAACGCTCGCCTCCGCAAGGCTTACGATCGACGTCCACAATTCGCGCGTACGCTTGAGCCAGCCAAACTGGATGCTTTGCACCTGGATCGTGGCGAGATAGGCATGCGCGATCGAAAGCGTCGGATCGAGCGCGATCGCTTCCTTGAACAGCGCAATGGAAGTCTCGTAATCCTCCTTGGTGTGCCGGTAATAGTAGGAAAGGCCTTTCAGGAATCGATCCCACGCGGTGACGTCGTTGGAAAGGCGGGCCGGCGCGGAAGCCTCCGCGCGGAATATCTCGGTGGCGATCGCCGCAGAAAGACTGGTCGTGATCTCGTCCTGCATCGCGAACAGATCGCCCATGTCGCGGTCATAGCGGCCGGTCCACAGTTGTTCACCGTTCTCGGGCGCAATGAGCTCGGCGGTCACCCGGATCTTGCTACCGGCACGCCTCACCGAGCCCTGGATCAGGTAGGTCGCGTCGATCTCGCGGGCGATCAGGCGGGTACTCACATTCTTGCCCTTGAAGGAGAATGTCGAGTTGCGACTCAGCACCCGATAGAAGGACTGCAGCGAGAGTGCGTGGATCAGGTCTTCGGTCAATCCGTCGGAAAAATACTCGTCGCTGGAGTCGCTCAAATTGGCGAAGGGAAGCACGCCGACGATCGCGGTCCGAGACTGCCCAGACAGGTCCGACGAATCCCGCACCTGGCGCCCACGCGCCTCGGAGCCGCCCAGCTCCCAGGTGAAGACCTCCACCGGGTCTGCGATATTCTTGAAACGATGGCTGCCGGTGCTGACCAGGGTGGCTTTGAGGTGCCTGCCAGCCTCCTGATACGCCTTGGCCGACGCGGCCAGCCCGCCCGGCGGGGAAACCGTCTCGAGCCGGACGGCGATGTTGACATCATCCCCGAACAGCTCGTCCTCGTCGGCCATCACATCGCCCATGTGAATGCCCATCCGGAACTGCATGACACGGTCTGCGGGAAGCTGGTTGTTGCGCTCCGCCATCAGCATCTGCATCTCGATGGCCGCCTCCAGCGCTCCGACGATGCTCGGAAACTCCAGCAGGAAGCCATCGCCGGTGTTCTTCAGGATACGGCCGCCGTGATTGAGGATGACCGGATGGATCGCGGTCCGGTGGGCTTTGAAGGCGGCATGCGTGCCCGCCTCGTCGGCACCCATCATCCGCGAGTAGCCGGCGACGTCGGCACAGACTATGGCAGCTAGCCGTCTCTCCATAATCGTATCTATGCTCCGGAATCGGCCAGTAACCGCTGAGCGCGCGGCCGGCCGTTCCAATTCTTATAAAACAAGATGTGCCTGGCGGAAGCCCGATCTGGAGATCATAGTAATGCAAACGTTCCGGAATTGGCAGCGGACCACCCCGGAAATATTAGCTGCACGATTTTTGTGTCGTGGAAATAATGGTGGACAGCTCTTCTTGTCAGTTGGCCAACGCCCGCGTGAGAGATGACGACGATGCTCGGAATTCACGAAATATGGCTTTTCATCCTTTCGGGGCTGCTGCTTAACGTCACGCCGGGGCCGGACACCGCCTACATCATCGGCAGGAGCATGCAACTCGGATGGCGAGGCGGCGCGGCGGCCGCGCTCGGCATCAGCTGCGGCTGCCTTTTTCATGTCTTCGGCGCGGCGATCGGGCTTTCGGCGCTGCTGATGACCTCCTCTGTGGCCTTTACCACCCTCAAATGGGTCGGCGCGGCCTATCTCCTGTTCACGGGCGTCCAGATGCTGCTGTCACGCCAGCGCCCGATCGCGGATGTCACCCTTCAGGGTGAGGCGCCGACGCTGCGCCGGGTCTTCTGGCAGGGCGCGCTGACCAATGCGCTCAATCCGAAGGTGGCGCTGTTCTTTCTCGCCTTCCTGCCGCAGTTCGTGGCGGCTGATTCGCCGCACAAGACCGCCGCCTTCCTACTGCTCGGCGCGATCTTCGTCTTCAACGGCACGCTGTGGTGCCTTGGTGTCGCGGGCTTTGCGGCGCGGGCGGCGATCCGGATCCGCCGCTCCAGCGGCGTGATCGCCTGGATCAACCGCACCCTCGGCGGGCTGTTCGTCTATCTCGGCTTCCGTGTGGCGATGCTGGAAGCGCGTTAGAGCGTTTTCGAGCGAAGTGGATGCCGGTTCGCGTGAAGAAAACGCGTCAAGACAAGAATATCTAGGTTCAGCCGTGGATCTTCACGAGTGCGCTGCCGGCGAGGTAGACCCCGAGCAGGATCATCGCGATCAGGAACCAGCGGCGGAACGCCTCGGGCTGCAGCCGTGAGCGCACCGCCTGCCCGATGAACATGCCGATGAAGGACGCCGCCATTGCTACCGCGCCCGGTAGTGCGGTCGCAGCGGTCAACACGCCGGCGGCGGTGAGATTGAAGGCGAGGGCGATGGTTGCGGTCGTGAAGAAGACGCCGAGCGCCTGCACCAATTCGTCCTTCTCCATGCCGATCGCCTGCATGAATGGCATCGACGGGATCACCTGCACGCCGGTCGCCGCCGAGATCACCCCGGTCACGACGCCGACGATGCCGCCGATCCATTTCTCGTCGCGCCGGCCGACCTTGAAGCTGAAGCGGCTGAGGCCCACCACCGCATAGATGACGAGCAGGAGACCGAGCACGACGGTGCCATAGGGCGCATAAGGTCCGGTCAGCAGCCCGCGGTTCAGCCAGATGCCGACCACGGTGCCGATCATCAGCGGCCAGAGCCGCTTGAGGATGTCGCGCAGGTAAGAGCCGACGAAGGTCTGCCAGATGTTGGTGACGATCGCCGGCACGATCACGATCGAGATCGCCTGAGCCGGCGGCATCGTCACCGCCAGCAGCCCCATGGAAACCGTCGGCAGGCCAAGCCCGAGCGTTCCCTTGACGAAACCGGCGAGCAGGAAGGCGAAGGCGATCAGGATCAGGAGCGAGTCGAACATGGGGGCACATTGACCGATCGGCGGAAGCGGCACAATCTGGAGATTACGGAGAGTGCCTTCGGCTTCTCCGAAGATAAACGGAGCTTGATTTGCGCTTCGACCTGGTCGATCTGCAGCTCTTCATCGCGGTGGCGGAGACGCGCAGCATCACCAATGGCGCCTCCCGCGTTCATCTGGCGCTTGCGTCCGCCAGCGAACGGATCAAGGGGCTCGAGGCTGCGCTTGGCGTGTCCCTGCTCAAGCGCGGCCGCCGCGGCGTCGAGTTGACCGCCGCCGGCGAAAGCCTGCTCGATCATGCGCGGATCGTGATCCACAATGTCGAGGCGCTGCGCGGCGACCTTGCCGCCTATGCCAGCGGCGTCAGGGCGAGCGTGCTGCTGCTCGCCAACACCTCCGGCCTGTCGGAGCATCTGCCGCGGGCGCTCGCCGCCTTCCTGCGTGAGCACCCCGACATCAATGTCGACGTCGAGGAGCGCGAGAGCGCCGACATCGCGGCCGCGATCGCGACCGGTGCTGCGGATCTCGGCTTCGCCGCCGAGCATGCGCTGCCCGAAAGCGTCGAGCGCTTCCTGTTCAGCGAGGACCGCCTGACGCTGGTGGCCTCGCGCCGCAGCGATCTCGCAGGCCGCCGCCAGATCGATTTCCAGGACGTGACCGGTTATGACTTCGTCGGGTTGACCGCCTCGACCGCGCTGCAGGCTCACATCGCAAAGCATGCCGCCCGGCTCGGCGCCCGACTCCGGTTCCGGGCGCGCCTGCGCGATTTCGACGCGATCTGCCAGATGGTCGCCGCCGATGTCGGTATCGCCGTGATCCCGGAGGCGGCCGCCCGGCGCTGCGCCCGGTCGATGCCGATCGCCTCGATCCGGCTGCGCGACTCCTGGGCCGACCGCAAACTCACCATCTGCGCCCGCAGCTTCAAGGCACTGCCGCGTCCGGCGAAGCTGCTCGTCGACTATCTGCGCAGGGCAGCGCCGTGATAGGCCGCCAGAGCTTCGGTTCTGATGGAATCAGAACCGAAGCTCTAGATTCTTGTTTTGACGCGTTTTCTTCATGCGAACCGGTGTCCACTTCGCGCGAAAACGCTCTAGCTCAACCATTGAGCAGTTTCATCGCCGCTTCGTGCACTCGCGGGTCGCCGGCGGCGATGATGCGGCCGCCGCTCTGCGCCGGCTTGCCTTCCCAGGTGGTGACGACGCCGCCGGCGCCGGTAACGATCGGGATCAGGCCGGCGATGTCATACGGCTTGAGCTCGGTCTCGACCACGAGATCGAGATGGCCGGCGGCCAGCATGCAGTAGGAGTAGCAGTCGCCGCCATAGCGCGTGAGCTTGGCGGCGTTCTCGATCCGTCCAAAGCATGTCCGGTCGGCAGCATTCATCAACAGCGGACTCGTGGTGTAGGCGGTTGCCTCCTTCAACGACGCGCAGCGCCGGACCGATAGCCGCCGCTCGCCGGACGGGCCGGAATATTGTGCCGAACCGTTGTCGCCGGAAAACCGCTCGCCGATATAGGGCTGATGCATCATCCCGAACACCGGCGTGCCCTTGTGCAAGAGCGCGATCAGCGTGCCCCAGATCGGAAAGCCGCCGATGAATGACTTGGTGCCGTCGATCGGATCGAGCACCCAGACATATTCGGCGTCCTCGCGCTCATTGCCGAATTCCTCGCCGACGATGCCGTGCTGGGGGAAGTTAGCCTTGATCAACCGCCGCATCACCGCCTCCGCCGCGCGGTCGGCTTCGGTCACGGGATCGAACTCGTTGACGCTCTTGTTGTCGATTGAGAGCGAGGTGCGGAAGAACGGCAGGATGGTTTCGCCGGCGGCGGTCGCGAGGCGGCCGATGAAGGCAGTGAAATCAATGACCGGCACGGCTGTTCCTTAAGGGCGCGATGCGAACTGGCGAGTTCAGCACTACTGCCTAGCTCAATCCGGGCTGATCCGCACCGACATTGACGAGGTTTGTCGCTGGCATTTTGAATGCCGGAGGGACGCCGTGCGCCGCTATGAATTTTGGTACCGGGTGCAATCACGAAATCGAGAGATTGCCCTCAAAGACGGTATTAATAATTCATTTCTTCAAGAACATATTGAAACGAAACGACAAAATTCGAGTTTAGCCCTGTGTTGCTGGTCTGCAAGCCCTGCGGATAATGCATGGGAAATGAATCTAAAACCGCTTGCGTTTTGTGCGACGCGGCCGCATATTGTTGCGGTGCGGTAGCGCCTCGCGCTATCGCTGCCCTCCTTGGGCGTTTCCTCCCTAGACTTGGGCCGCTTGTTCATTCAAGCGGCCCTTTTTTCTTTGGAAGTTGTTTTGCTCCGTCATTCCGGGGTTGCATGCCCGAGATGACGACGAGCGCTTATTCCGCCGCTGCCTGGAACGGGCCGAGATCGCCGAGCGGGACTTCCGCGAGGGCCTGCGCCAAGGTCGCAAAATCGGCAACCACCTGCGCAAAGCGCGGCCCGCGCTCGCGCCTCCGCTCATCCATATAGACCGCGCGGTTGAGCTCGAGCTGAACGGTATGCAGCCCGCTCGCCGGGTTGCCGTAGTGCTCGGTGATGAACCCGCCGGCATAGGGCTTGTTGCGGCCGATCGAATAGCCGAGCCCGTTCATGACGTCTTCGACCACGTCGGGCAGCATCGGCGCGCAGCTTGTGCCGTAGCGGTCGCCAATCACGATGTCGGGCCGCCGCGGCTCGTCCCGCGACACCCCGATCGACGGCATCGAGTGGCAGTCGACCACAACAACGGTTCCAAACGCCTGGTGCGCCTTGTTGATCAGCCGCCGCAGCGCCCGGTGATAGGGCTTGTAGAGCGCCTCGATCCGCGACAACGCCTCGTCGACATTGAGCCTTTCGCGATAGATCTCCTGGCCGTCGCCGACGACGCGCGGGATCGTGCCAAGCCCGCCGGCGACCCGCATCGAGCGCGTATTGGCAAAGCTCGGGAGCCGGCCTGTGAACATGCGCGGGTCGAGCTCGTAGGGCTCGCGGTTCACGTCGACATAGGAGCGCGGGAAGTGCACCCGCACGACCGGAAAGCCGCGCGCGCTCAAGCCCTCGATCAACTCGTCCATGAACGAGTCTTCTGAGCGCCTGAGCGACGTCAGATCGATCCTGGAGGCGTTGAGAAATTCGGCCGGATAGACCGAGCCCGAATGCGGCGAGTTAAAGATGATCGGCGCCCGCCAGTTGACGGGCTCGACGATCTCGAACGGAGGCGGCAATTCACCGTCAGGCGTGCTCATCGTCCGGCGCCGTCCCTTCAATTCCGCTGGGGCTTCCAGCACGATTCTGCCGGAAAAACGGAGGATTTATGTGCGGTCATTTTCGGTAATCACAACCCTTCTGCCAAGCGAAAAAAATCGTGAGCCGGGCTGGAATGTCTCTTAAGAAGAGGTAACGCCCGACGTGATTGATTCGCGCGGCATTCGGGTCCACAACCAGCTAAGCATCCGGTCGGTCACGCCGGGTCAACTTTCACTCGAAATTTACCGACTATCGGGCTTAGTGTACGGACCGATCCTCCCAAGCCGGGATTCGACGAAATCAACGCCATGCCCAAAATCCTCCTCGCCGAAGACGACAACGATATGCGCCGCTTCCTGGTCAAGGCGCTCGAAAACGCCGGATTCCAGGTCTCCCCGCATGACAACGGCATGTCGGCCTATCAGAGGCTGCGCGAGGAGCCGTTCGAGATGCTGCTGACCGACATCGTGATGCCGGAGATGGACGGCATTGAGCTCGCCCGCCGTGCCTCGGAACTCGATCCCGACATCAAGATCATGTTCATCACCGGCTTCGCCGCCGTCGCCCTGAACTCCGATTCGGAGGCGCCCAAGAACGCCAAGGTGCTGGCCAAGCCCGTTCACCTGCGCGAATTGGTCAGCGAAGTTAACAAGATGCTGGCGGCCTGACCCGCGGCCAAGATTCGCCCCCAAGCATCCTTGCCTGCCCGCCTGGGGTCCGTTATAGGGACCCGACCCAGCCGATTTTTCGGGCGCGTAGCTCAGCGGGAGAGCACTACCTTGACATGGTAGGGGTCACAGGTTCGATCCCTGTCGCGCCCACCAGCCTTCGCTCGCGAAGCGAGAAGGCTGCCGCGCCGAAGCCCAACGGGCGCAGGCGGGCTTGTGTCCGCGAGCTACGGCTCGGCAAGCCACTTCTTCGTTCCTTGAGGGCTGCGTGGCGCAGCCATGCGGAGCGCCAGGACGGAGCGTGTCCGGCGTCGCTTGAACGCAGTGAAAGCGAAGACGGACTGCCGGAGCTGGTTGGGTATCCGCTTTAATTGTCAGATAGCTGTGGCTCTATCGTCCTATGACGGGCTCCTGCGGACGATCCGGTTCGTAGGATGGGTAGAGCGCAGCGAAACCCATCGCGATGGGGCGGCTACGCAAATGATGGGTTTCGCTGCGCTCTACCCATCCTACGATTCTCCCGCGCCTTGCAGCGGCGTCGTGCTGGGAAGCGCGTCTTCACGCGTGTGCCGACAGGATCTCAAGCTCGCTGTGGAGATACCCTGACGGAAACACGACGCCGCATTCGTCGCCTCGCCTCCAGACGACGTGGCAATGCGTGCTCGATCTGAAGCCGTCGAACGACATGAGGAAGTCGTTGGCGAAGAAGTGAAATGAATTCGAGTACAAACCAGCGCCGCGCATATGGAGATTTCTTACCAGGCAGGGATGAACTCCCTGAATTCCACTAAAGGAAAGCAATGCGAGCTGGTTCAACTGAATACGTTCTAGGGCACGACGTTCAATCATGACCGGACGCTCCAATCGATAAAAAATATCAGCAATTGAAGTCCGTGAACGCTACAACTTTCCACCAGTACGGCTGTCCTAACGTGCGCGCTTGTGTCCCTATGGTTAACGGACGACGCGAAGAACGCGCGCGCGAGATGGCACAAACGGCATATCCGCGTAGCGCCTGACATTTTCTGCCTTTGCGCTTTGGCACAAAGTGCACTGACGATCACGTAAAGGTTGTGCTTATTTGCGGTGCTACTTCTCGCCGATCACACCACGAGCGCCACAGCCCCCGTGGTCGGCCGGGAGAGGCAAGGCGGCCCCGGCGTGATCCCGACAGCTCGCGCCGGGGCAGTCCGGCTGATCTTGGTTTGAATGGTGACGATCACGTTGGCTTCAGTCATGTCGCAGAAATTACCGACCGCTTCACGATGCGGAACCGTGCGGAGCAGGCGGTCGGAGCGGTGAGCTGACACGCGCGAGCCAGTTCCATCTCATTTGACGGCCTGTCTCGGTCCGGCGCCAGCCGTTTTAGAGACATGTCACAAATCCTATATAGAGAGATGGCCATTGTGCTTGGCTGAGGGGCTCGGCGCGCCTCGAATGACCTGACTGGCCTTCTCCAGAGATGTCTGTACCGACCAGAATTGCTATCGCGGCGAAAGCGCCCGCCACATGAAGATGGACGGTTCAGATGATCCGTTGCCCGAGAGGGAGGCGGACCGGATCAAGGCTGCGCTCACTGCGGGAGACCCTGCCGCGTGGTCCAACGCGGAAGTGGCGCGTCTCGTCATCATCCCGGCTCTGGCGGTGCTGTTGTTTGCCGGCGGCGTCTATTGGATCAAGGTACGACAGCCGACCGCATCATCCGTCGATCAAGGACCGACATCCACGATACAGGTGCGCTTGGTTCCTCAAATCGAGCAGACACCGATCCCCATCGATACGCCTTCGCAGGCGACGACGGCAAATGTAGCCCATTCAAATCCCGACGCCGAACAGACGGATGATCGGGCGAAGGATGAGGTTGTGGTCAAGTCGCCCGAGCGGGCGTCCCTGCCTGTTGAAACCAGCCCCAGCGTCCCCAGCATCTCACGTCCTTCGACCATGACGAATGTGGTGCCGAACAATGCGCTGGTGAAGTTTCAGCAAAGCCTGCTCAAGCACATCGCAAGGTTTCAGCGATATCCCGCGGCGGCCCACAACAGGCTTCAAGGCACGGTCCAAACGTTCTTCTCGATCGACCGGAAAGGGCGCCTGTTGGGTGTTTGGGTGAAGACGAGCTCCGGCCAGACATTGCTCGATACCGAGGCGATCGAGACCATCAAGAGGGCGCAACCCCTTCCATCCATCCCGGCCGGACTTCCGGATCGCCTCAGTATCGAGGTTCAACTTGCCTTCGATCCACCCTGAGGCGGCTCCCCGTATTTTCCCTGCGATCTATCATGATCCGACTAGGTTCAAATGCAGCCGCGGCGAAGCTACGCTTCCTCTCCCGCTTGCGGGAGAAGTGAAGCCAGTCCGCGATCAATTCAATCAAATCGCATCATACTCTACGGCTGATTGCCCGGCCCGAAGGTGCAGTCGACGCCGCCACCCGCCTTTTGCTTGATCACCTTGGGATCGAGCGTGCAGTTCAGGTTCGACAGGCCGGCGATGTTCGATCCGGCCGCGCCCTCGGCGGGGACGCCCGCCATCAGCATTGTTGCAAACAATTCGTTGGCGTCGCGGCCTTTCAGCGCGCGCTTGGCGATCTTGAAGGTGATGTCGCAGGAGCGCGACGTGATGTCGACATTGCTGGTGCGGCAGACGATCTTGTCGGCGGTGACGGAGATCTTTCCGCCATAGGGAAAATTGGTGTCGCCCTTGAAGAAGGAAGCGACGGTGCGCTTGGGTGCAGCGGCGATCGGCGCGTATTGCGCGACCACGGCGGCGAGCGCCAGTGCGGTCGAACCTGACGCGGAGTTTGCCGGCGCCGCGCTGGCGTCGTTGATCGCAAGAAAGAAGGTGAGAGCTGCCAATGGTCCCGCGCGCATCGTTGCTGTCTCCCGGTCGGTGATCGACTTTGCCTCCACCTACGTAGCACAGGGAATCTTGCCAGTTGGTGATCTTTCCCGCGCGCCATATCGACATGCCGGCAGTCGCGGCAGCGGCCGCTGTGCTGTGAGGGCAGAGCGGCCCCGCGACCAGAGCCTTGCACCAGCCCGGAATAGGCGTCACATTGATGTTCGCGACACTGGAGCGTGACGACTTTTCCTCGAAATCGTCGTCCCGCTCTGGCTCTTTGTTTGAGCATGATCCTTTTCGGAAAACCGGTCTCCATTTTTCCGGATCATGCTCTAAGATCGCCAAACAACAAGAACGACCAACGGGAAACGCCATGGCCGGCACGCGGATCGACTGCGACATCCATCCCGCGGTGGGCGGAACGCGCACCACGCTGCTGCCCTATCTCGACGATCATTGGAAAGAGCAGGTCGTGAGCCGCGCGATCGACGGGCTCGATCTCAATTCCTATCCGCCGTCCATGCCGCTCTCCGGCCGCGCTGACTGGCGGCCGGCTGATGGCAAGAAGCCCGGCAGCGATCTTGCCATGGTGCAGCGCGGCGCGTTCGATCAGCTCGGCGCGAGTCACGCGATCTGCAACGTGGTCTACGGCGCGCAAGCCGTGTTCGACCCCTATATGGCGGCCGGCTTCTGCAAGGCGATCAACGACTGGATCGCCGCCGAATGGCTTGACCGCGACAAGCGGCTGCGCGCCTCGATCGTGGTGCCGATGCAGGCGCCGGATCTGGCAATCGAGGAGATCGAACGCCGTGCGGCCGACAATCGTTTCGTCTCCATCCTGGTGCTGTCGCAGGGCGAGATGCTGCTTGGCCGGCGGCATTACTGGCCGGTCTATCAGGCCGCGGAAAAATACAAGCTGCCGCTCGCGATCCATGCCGGCAGCCAGTATCGGGGCGCGCCAGGTTCGATCGGGTGGCCGTCCTATCGCTACGAATATTATCTTGCGGAAGCGCAGGCGTTCCAGGCGCAGGTGCTGAGCCTGATCTATGAGGGCGTGTTCGGCAAGTTCCCGGAGTTGAAAGTGGTGCTGATGGAATCGGGCGTGAGCTGGCTGCCCGCTTTCATGTGGCGCGCCAACAAGACCTGGCGCGGCGTGCGCGTCGAGGTGCCCTGGGTCGAGCGCGAGCCCGCTGCGATCATCCGCGACCATGTCCGCGTCACCATGCAGCCGTTCGACGCGCCGCCCGATGCGGCCGGTGTTGCCGACATCATCGACCAGATCGGTTCCGACAAGATGTTCCTGTTCGCCTCCGACTATCCGCACTGGCAGTTCGACGGCGACGATCCGATTCCGCCGAACCTGCCGAAGAGCGTTGTCGCTCGCATGTGCGCGGACAATCCGCTCGAAACCTTTCCGCGCCTCAAGCTGGACGCGTAAGAGCATGATCCGGAAAAGTGGAACCGGTTTTCCTCGCGACAAATGCGAAGCATTTCGGCAGAGATCATGCTTCAAAAATAAAGGAGGATCGCATGAGTGAGGTCATCGACCGCCCCATCCTCGACCAGGAAAATACCGCCGCGACGCGCTTGCGCATTATCGATTGCGACATCCATCCGAGCATCCAGGCGCATAGCGACCTCAACGAGTTTCTGCCGAAGCGCTGGCAGGAGCATTTGAAGACCTATGGCAGCCATCTGCGTACGCCCTATATCGGCACCACGCCCTATCCGCGCTCCTCGCCGCTGATCGCGCGGCGCGATGCGTGGCCGCCGACCGGCGGGCCGCCTGGCTCCGATCTCGATTTCATGCGCAAGCAGCATCTCGATCCGCTCGATGTCGAGTTTGGCATCCTGCAGGTGCTCGATCTCTTCATCTTCTCGCAGCAGAACCTCGAATTCGGCGCCGCGATCCAGCGCGCCATCAATGACTGGCAGCTCGCCTTCTGGTCGCACCGCGATCCCCGTCTGAAGGCGTCGATCCTGGTCGGGCAGGACGACACCCAGCTTGCGATCGAGGAGATCGAACGCTGCGCCAGGACCGGCGAGTACATCCAGATCAACGTCTCGCCACGCGCCAACGAGCCGCTCGGCCGCCGCCGCTACTGGCCGATCTATGCGCAGGCGCAGGAGCTTGATCTGCCGCTCGGCATCCATGTCGGCGGCTATGGCGGGCACGCGCCGACCGGCGGCGGCTGGCCGTCCTATTATTGCGAGGAGCACCAGTCGAACGCGCATACGGTGGCGGCGCAATTGACGAGCCTGGTGCTCGAAGGCGTGCCGGAGCGCTTTCCCAAATTGAAGATCGTGTTCATCGAGGGCGGCTTCGGCTGGATCCCGTCGACGACCTGGCGGATGGACCAGCATTTCGAGCGCTTCCGCAGCGAGGTGCCGCATCTGAAGCAGAAGCCGAGCGAATATGTGAAGCAGCATTTCTGGTTCACGACCCAGCCGATCGACGTATCCGGAATAGCGCCCAGGCACTCCTTGGTCACGTCATCGTAAGCGCTCCTTTCTACGCACCTATGCAGTTGAGCGCGGGGATGGGATGAGGCGTCCACCATGAGCGAGGTGGACACCATCGATGATCACTCCAGAAGAACCTTTGAGACTTGAGACGGTCGGCGTGTTGCGCAATGGCCGGCGTCGCTATGATCCGGCCAGCAAACAGCGACTGGTCGAGGCCTGTCTGCAGCCTGGCGTGTCGCTGGCGGGGCTGGCGTTGCAACACGGCGTGAACGCGAACCTGCTGCGCAAGTGGGTGGCCAAGCGACAACTTCAGAACGGGGATGGCC
>NZ_AUEZ01000082.1 GCF_000426245.1 Bradyrhizobium sp. Ai1a-2
CACCCAGTTTCCGCGCGAGAGCGACCTTCGCGCGCTTCATGCCGCGCCGCCGGGCCACATCAAGGGCTCAGCGCTTGAGGCCGGAGAAGCGCGTTGCGCGCGTCAGCATGATGTGAGCCGCCTCAAACAGCGCAGTCCGCACCATCGCGTCGCCAACCTTGCTGACGCCCCCATCCTGATCAGTCTCGCCGGACTGATATTTTTTCGGCGTCAGCCCAAAGTAGGGGCCAACGGCGCTTGACTTTCCAAAGCGTGTTGGATCATCCACGGCCGAACGGTAGGTCAGAGCGACCACCGCGCCCACGCCAGGAGTCGACATCAATCGGCGGCAGATCTTGTCGGCGCGCGCGATCTTGAGCATCTCCCGATGAAGCTTCGTGAACTCGCTCCACAACGCCGCCCGTGCCGCCAGCATCCCATCAATCACGATCGACAACATGGCGTGTCCGACGATCAATTCCCGAATGCGTACATCAAACCGGCCGCGGCTCACCTCACCCACCTTGAGCCCATAGCCGCGAAGAATGCCGCGAATGCTGAGCTCGACGTCGAGAAGCTTGCCCTGCAAAAGCTTGCGGCCAACCAACAGGGCGCGGGTATCCTGGGCCGGCGATGATTTGGCATGCACCGGGCGATACCAACCCATCCGCAAAAGTTGCGCGATGCCGCGCGCGTCCTTCCGGTCGGTCTTCACCGTCATCGCCGAGAGTGCCGCCTTCACATGCCGGGTCTCCAGCAAAACCACCTGACAGCCAGCCGCGGCAAGCGCGGTGGACAGTCACTGCGACAGCGGCCCCGCCTCGAGCCCGATCCGCTCGATCGATAGGTTCAACTCGCCGAAATACTGGACAAGATATTCGGGTTCGCTGGCCAGCTTGACTCCCCGCACCACCTTGCCCGTCCCGTCGACAATGCACACGCTACTCTCTTTCAGGGAGACGTCGATTCCGGCAAAATGCTCCATGGCTGTTCCTCTCCTGATGCTTGAGGCCGATCGCTCGGACCTCGTTTTCAACCTCATCATTCTGAGGGACAGCTACCTACCCTGGTTACGCCCCGCGAAGGCCGGCCCATTACGGCGTCTAGGCCAGCCTGCCGCATCGTTGTGGTGCAACGGCCGCGAACGCCCTCGGCGCCTTCATTGCGCGAAGGCCGGTGACCTGCGTACCTGTCTCGTTGGATCAGTACGGGCGCACCGCAGCGACGTGCTCGGTCGGCGGGATTGACCTCGCGGACTGGCTGGTTCGCAGCGGCTTCGTGCTCGATTGGCCGCGCTATTCCAACGGCAAATATGCCTCCGCTCAACGTGATGCCGAGAGAGCTGGGCGAGGCATCTGGGCTGGCAGCTTTGTCGAGCCATGGCTGTACCGGGTGTGCATTCGAGCCGGAGCCCGGTCAGCGGCCTGCTCGGACGACGCCAGCGTGCATCCGTGACCCGGAGCCGTCGGGCCGCCATGCTCCGGCGTGCGCGTCGCAAGCTCAACGCGATTAACTTGGTCACGTCGGTCTCCTGAAAGTTTCACGCGCAAATTTCTGGTGCCCTCCCGGCATCATCATCGCAGCCGCGATGCGAACCATGCCAAGGCGCGCCGCGGCTTTCGACCTCAAAACGGATGAAGCTTGCAGCGAGTTAATCTGCCTTATGAGAAAGATATTTGCAGGGGAGGACAGCGGGCCAGCCCCGCCAGCCCATATGCTGAAACCAGGGCCTATCGGGGCCCGGCTCCGCTATGAAGGCATCCGCGCCGTCGCTTACGATACCGAGCACTTTTCGTCGCGTCGCGTCACGATCCGCGAACTCACGCAGCTCCGCGCCCTCCGAAGGGCTTCGAGACAGACTTGGGGCTGCCGAAACCGATGGGGCACTAGACCAGGATATACGCCGGCAAACGCAACTGAGCCGATAAACGCTCTAATTGCGCGGACTCTTGGCCCAGACAATCTCGGCTTGAAAATGCCGAGAAACATGAACTGGAACAGCTGCGCGACCGACTTAGACGGTCGTTGGACCTTGTCTCCGAATGCCTTGATAGCTTCCGGGGAGGAGGCCACTGATATCAGTCGATCATTTGAACCATTGATGATGCGCGAGGTGCTTCGGCGATGTGAGAAGTAGAAGCACCATGAGCGTGGAAGCTATCCTATTCTGAGGATGAGCGGTCTCCACTTGCAAGAGGCATGTGACGATCGGTCGATCTTTGTTTCGCTCTCTTGAATCCAGCATCGCTATCGAGAAACGCCTCAAGCATGAACGGTATCAGCTCCGCGACTTCCTCCCGGCTACCATAAGTCTCCGTGTAGAAATCGGCATATTCGCGCAGCCGCTTGGCAAGACTCGGCGCCAACACAACATTCATTTTCACCGACGTCCGATCAGGTAGCTTCGCAAGCTTCATCCCTCACCTGCCCTTCGCCACCGTCTGAACGTCCTGGTACGGCTTCAGTACTAGATCCTTCGAAACAATCACCCGTAACGGCCATCCGGGCCGCACCGTGATCGTCGGCTGTACATCGAGCTCACGCTCCACCAACCGCTGCCCGGCACGATTGGTCGTCTGCTGCGTGCTTTCCCGCAGCGCCTTGACGAGATCGCTCTCATCGTTGCCGATCGAAAGCTGGGTCCCGACCCCGATCAGGGTTGCCAGAGCGACGCCTTTGAGCAGTTGCCAGGTGTGAAAGTCCACCTCATCCTCAAGGCCAGCATAGCCGGCGACGTCGGTGGCCGGAAGGTTCTCGATCACGATCGAATTGCCATTCGGTAGGATGAGCCTTGTCCAAATCACCAGCGCCCGCTTCTGACCGAATGCAACAACGCTGTCGTATTTGCCCACTAGCCGCGTCCCCTGGGGAATCAGGAGATGCTCACCAGTGACCGTATCGTAGACGTTCTCGGTAACTTGGCCGATGGTAGCGCCGGGCAAGTCCGAATTGAGCCCCGTAGCCAGACTAGCCGGAATGATCGATCCCGCCATGACCGCATAGGTGGACGGTGCAGGCACAAGAGCATGGGGATTGGTGGTCTCGGTGTCCGCCTTTGCTCCCACAAAGGCAAGCTTCCGCGCCTGAGATGAGGGAATGATCTCGCCAGAGCGGTCAACCATTGCCCGTGCCGCCTGTGCCAACTCGGCGGCAGACGGAGATGAATCAGGAGCCGGCGGGCGGAAGATGGACGCCGAATTGGTCGCAACCTCGGCCGTGCTCGCCTGCTTCCTCCTCTCCTGCTTCTGCGAGAGGCGAAAGAACAACCCTGATTCCTTTGCCTGTTGGGCGATCCGCGCTTGCCTGATCCGCTCTGCCCGCTCGGCATCCTCTTCCGGATTGGTGCGGAAGCCGGTCTCAGGCGTTGCAGCCACCCCGGCCTTCTTCTCGTTCTCGGCAAAGGCTCGACCGACATCGCCAGGTGATGGTGGCCCGAGCCGCGGTACGGAGGGCGGCACGCCCTCATACGACTTGGGCAGCTTGTTCAACCCCTCAGCAGTCTGCTTCCGCTCGGTGTTGTAGAGCTCCGCCCGCTCCTCGCCCTTGAACAGGCGTGGCGGACGCAGCGCGACGATCGTCGCCCCGGCAATGAAGAGTGCGGCGACCGCGCAGCCGATCATCAAGGCTCGCCTGTTGAGGCGTCGGATCGGCCTCGGCCGTGCCCGCAGCTCCAGGGGCTCAGGCGGATCCTGTTCCGGCCGATCCGTCATACGGCGCTCCCGGTGCTGATGGCCTGCGACACCGGTCGCGCATCGAGACGGATGATCCGGACTGTGCGCTGCGGGCTCTCCCCCAGACGCAGTTCGGCGGCACCGAACATTCGGTCGACAATGTAGTAGGAGCCCCGAACTCGATAGTTCACGAGATTCGGGCGACCGTCGGCTCCCGCCACAAACAAAGGTGGCGCCTCCCCCTGAGACAGGCCGGTCGGCATCTGGATATAGACCTTGCGGCCGTCGTCAAAGGCGCGCAGCGGCCGCCATGGCGGATCGTCTCCCTCGATGCGATATCGGAAATTGAGACTGTCGAGCCGCACCCCGCGGTCAGCGACCCGCTGCTCGTTCTCCTGGGCAGCCGCATTCTGCTTGTGAAGCGCGACAAGCGTATCGGTAGGATAAGTCCAGGAGATCGAGGCCATGTAGGTCTGCTTGGTCGAGACGAGCTCCAGGTGGTACGTGCGCCGATCGGTCAGGACCACAAGATTGGTTTGAATATCCGGCAGCGTGGGCTTGATCAGGATGTGGACCCGCCGGGTGTTCCCCCGCCCGCTCGCAGTATCGCCAACCACCCAACGCACCGTGTCGCCTGTGGAAACATCGATCAGCTCTTCGCCGACCTGGAGCGCGACGGTCGAGACCTTCTCGGGGCTTGCGTAAAGGCGATAAAGTGCGCCCTCGGTCCAGGGGTAGACCTGGATGGCATTGATGTATCCGGCCCGCGTCGGCTCCATCCGTGCCGCCTTGTTGGCCTTGGCGATCGCCTGCTCGGGCGGCAGCTTCTCCTCCTTCGTGCCCTTTGTCGGATAAGGCTTGAGCTGACCAGGCAGCGGTAGGATCTTTGGCGTTTCAACCACCTCGACCGGCTTTGGCGGCTCTGCCTCGGGGCTGGCCTGCTCAAATGTCATTTCGTCATAGGGTGCCTCAAGGTTGAGTCTGGTCGCGCATCCGCACAGCATCAGCGACAAGACAAGCACGCTGGCCGACGCGAGCTTCGTGGGGGCGGCGGATTTCATTTGGCGTCTCCGATGAGGTCGCGCGACCAATTGAGGGAATGAACGTAGAGCCCGAGGGGGTTCTTCCGCAGCGTCTCGGCATCAGTTGGCGGCTTGAGCACCGTGGTAATGAGACCAGTGAAGCGCTCGGTCTTCGCGATCGAGCCGTTCTCGTAGGTGTTTTCCTTCCAGCGAATCTCGAAACTGTCGCTGGAGGCGCGCACGACCGAGGTGACCTCGGCCGTCACCGTCTTGGACCCGATCTTTGCAAACGGGTCGGTTTCGCGCGCGTAGTCGTTCAAGGCCTGGGCGCCGCGGTCGGTCGTAAAGTCGTAGGCGCGCAGCCAGTTCGTCCGCACGATGACCGGGTCGATCGACAGCGAGCGGACGTTCTCGATGAAGCGCGCCAGAAAATGCGCGATCTGCGCGTCCGACGGCTGGTAGCCTTCGAGCGCAGGTCCGACCGCGCGGACCTCGCCGAGCCGATCGACCTCGACCACGTAGGGAACCACGCCGGAGCGGGCGATCTGGGTCAGAATCGTCAGGCCGAGCACAGCGGACAGCCCGATGGCTGCCAGCGCTGCGAGCCGCCAGTTGCTGGCCTGAACACGCGCGGAGCCTAACCGCTCGTCCCAGACCTGGGCCGCCCTCTGATAGGGCGTCACCGGCTCCGGCGTCTCACCGTACCGAACGGAGACGCGACGAAAGGGATGGCCTGCCATGTCTCAGTCCTCCCCAAGCTTCGGCCCCGAGGAATGGCCGCCCTTGTCGCCCTCTTTGAGCGTATGGGCCGCGAGCTGCGCCGCTTCTCTGACCTGGCGCCGCCGTGGTGCCGCTGATGTCCCCGCCGCTCCTGATGCAAGTCCGTCGCTTACCGAGCTCGCGCCGCCTGCGCTGGAGAGCTGCTCTGCCGCCACGGTACGGGCTGGACTGCCAGCAGATGAAGTCGCTCCACTGAGCGACGCCGCAGATCGAACCGCCGCCATCGATCCGCCGGCGGCCATGCGAAGTCCGCCCGCGGCAACCGCGCCGCCACCGATCACGACTGCCGCAGCGCCCGCCACCGTTCCGGCAGCCGCGCCGGCACCAAGCTGAGGCGCACCCGAGACAAGGCCCGCCGCAATTCCGGGCCCGAAGATGCCAAGCCCGAACAGCGACAGCGCCGCCAGTAGCAAGCTCATCGCCGAGGCGACATCGATCGGCCGCGTCAGGGTGCTGGAGAGCTGGCCGAAGATGGTCGAGCCGATGCCGATGATGATCGCAAGCACCATCACCTTCACGCCGGAGGCCACGACGTTGCCAAGCGTCTTCTCCGCCAGGAACGCGGTCTTCCCCCACAATGCAAACGGCACCAGAATGAAGCTCGCAAGCGTCGTCAGCTTGAACTCGATCAACGTGACGAAAAGCTGGATCGAGAGCACAAAGAAGGCCAGCACGATCAGGATCCAGCAGAACAACAGGATCAGGATCGTCGGCAGGTTGGTCAGGACGTCAAAGCCTGTGAACTGACTCGTCTCCTCCAGAAGCGGGTGCGCGGCGGTAAAGCCTGCGGAGGCGACAAAGCCCGGGCGCGCCAGGTCAGCCGCGGTCAAGCTTCCGCCCGACGCCTTCAGCCCGATGCTGGAGAACGAGTTGAAGATGATGTCGGCGAGGCTCTTGAAGTTGCCGATGATGAAGGCGAACGCCCCCACATAGAGCACCTTCTTCGCCAGCGTCACCAGGATCTGGTCATCGCCGCGCGCGCTCCAGGCGAACCCCGCGAGCGTCAGGTCGATCCCGATCAGGGTCGAACTTAAGAATGAGACATCGCCGGATAGGAGTCCAAAACCTGAATCGATGTAGCGCGAGAAGGTCTCAGTAAACCGATCAATGACGGAGAGATCAGCCATTGGATGCCCCTCTACTTACCGCCGGTGTAGGCATGGCCGTCGCCGATGAAGCGAACGAACCGCTCCTGCGCAGCCGCGACGGATGCCTGCTGCTCGGCGGCCCGCAACGTGTCGGCGCTTGCCTGGGTCAGGGACAGGGTCTGCGCCTGCAGGGCCTGTTTGAGCTGCAGGCCAAGCAATTCATTGGTTGACTGCTGGGCCTGCACCGATCCGCTTGCGATTGACGAATTCGCCATCAACGTGCCCAGCGTCTGCCGGTCCTCATCGAGCGTGGACGCGATCGTTGCCTGGGTCACAAGCGACTGCTTCAATCCCTCATAGCTATTGTCCCAGCGCGCTGTCGCGTCCTGCACCATGCGATCCGAGGACGCGGCCGCCGTGTACTGCCGGGGATAAAACCGCCCAAAGTCGCTTTGGGATTTCTGAACGTCGAACGAAAGGCCTTTGGCCTGCGCGATCAGACCGTTCATGCGAGCGATCGTGCTCGTCAATTGACCTGCAACGCTCGACGGCAACCGCTGGAGATTACGGGCCTGGTTGATGAGCATCTGCGCCTCGTTTTCGAGGCTCCTGATCTGGTTGTTGATCTGATCGAGGGCCCGGGCGGCGCTGAGCAGGGTCTGGCTGTAGTTCCAGGGGTCGTAGACGATGGACTGGGCCCTGACCTGTGACATGCCTTGAACACCGACCGACAGCGACAAGGACAGAGCCATCGCAGCCCTGGACGGAACGAGCGGACGGAATCCGCAAAGACGAGATCGCAGCATTACTTGCTCCAGTGTCTGAAAGAGCTGAGTTGCGCGTCAGGACCGGCGCGCCTGTTCGAAGGTCCTGATCAGGTTTGCAGCCCAGTGCAGATCGCGCTCATCGAGGTAGCGCTCGGCAAAATGATGCGGGCCGGTCTTGGCCAGGACCGTCTCGATGACCCGCTGATCCTCAGGGGAGGATGCCGCGGCGAAGGCCAGCGCCACCGGCCCGAGGCCAAGCTCGAACAGGCGGTTGCCCGCGCGCGACTGCAGGTAATAGTCGCGCTTGGGAAAGGCTTCCGCGATGAGCCGAATCTGAGTGTCGTTCAGACCGAAGCGGCGATAGGTCTCGGTCTGTGTCGGTTCCAGCGCGCGTGGATTGGGCAGAAAGATCCTACTCGGGCAGGATTCGATGATCGCCGGCGCAATCTGACTGTCAACAATATCGGCAAGCGACTGGGTGGCAAAGATAACAGCCACATTCTTCTTGCGCAGCGTCTTCAGCCACTCCCGGATCCGGCTTGAAAAAAGTGGATCATCGAGAAACACCCAGGCTTCATCGAGCACCAACAACGTCGGACGGCCGTCGAACCGCGCCTCGAGCGTATGGAAAAGATAGGTGAGAACGGGCGCGACCAGGCCCGGCAGCGCCATCAACTCCTCCATCTCGAACGTCAAAACGTCGGCGCCGGAAAGGCGATCGGCATCCGCATCGAGAAAGCGCCCGAACGGACCTTCCAGCGTGTAGGGCTGCAGCGCCTGCCGCAGCACATCGCGGGCAAGTAGCGCGACGAGGCCGGTCAAGGTCCGCTGGGAGACGGGCGCAGAGCCAAGGCTCTTGAGCGCCGACCAGACGGTCTCCTTGACCTCCGGCGTCACGGCGACGCGCTCATGGGCGAGAACACCGCACAGCCAATCAAGCGCCCAAAGCCGCGCCGCCTCCTCCCCGACATCCTTGAGCGGCTGGAACGCAATCCCGCTTCTGGCGCCTAACTCATACCAGGCTCCTGACACTGCGAGTGTCATCGCCCGGGCTGAGCGGCCCTTGTCGAACGTGATGAGCTGCGCATTGCGATAGCGGCGAAACTGCAGGGCCAGAACGGAAAGCAGAACCGATTTGCCAGCCCCGGTCGGACCGACGACAATGGAGTGCCCGACGTCCCCCTCATAAAGCGATAGCCGAAACGGGGTTGCTCCCTTGGTCTTGGCGATGAGGAGCGGTGGCCCATCGAGGTGCTCGCACCGTTCCGGTCCGGCCCAAACCGCCGACAACGGACACATATGGGCAAGGTTGAGCGTATGAACGATCGGTTGGCGGATGTTGGCATAGGCTTGCCCCGGCAAGCTGCCGAGCCAAGCCTCAACAGCATTGACGCTCTCGCGGATTGTGGTGAAGCCCCGGCTGTTGATCACACGCTCAACAGCGCGGATTTTCTCATCGGCGGTGCGCGAGTCCTCATCACTGACGGTGACGGTCGTCGTGATGTGGCCGAAGGCGACGAGGTCATCGCCAAGCTCGGACAATGCGGCATCGGCGTCGGCGGCCTTGTTGCCGGCATCGGTGTCGATGAGAACGGCCTGTTCGTTGAACATCACCTCCTTGACGATGGCGGCAAGCGACTTTCGCTTGGCGAACCATTGACGGCGGTAGCGCGACAAGGTCGCGTTGGCCTGTGTGCGGTCGAGAGGCAGAAAGCGGGTCGCCCATCGATAGGGAACTCCTAGCCTGTTCAGTTCGTCGAGCAGGCCCGGAAAGGTGACCGCGGGAAAGCCGAGCACCGTCAGCGCGCGCAGATGGCTATGGCCGATGGCCGGTGATATGCCGCCGGTCAGGGGCTCATCGCTCAGGAAACAATCGAGATAGGCTGGAATATCCGGCACGGCGACCGGATGTCGCTTGGTCGAGACGCAGCTATGCAAGTAGGTCAGGGTCTCCTCGTCGTTCAGGGGCCAGATCTCGGGCAGGACCGAGGCCATCAGGTCGATCGCGCGATCGGCCTCCTGAATGAAGCGCTGAAGGTGATCCCGATAGCTGTGTCGGTCGTGCTGCTGGCGAGGTTGGATTTTGATCACCCCGTCCAAAGCCTTGTCCTGTTCAGGATCATCCTCGTACTCCCGATCGTGCGCAGGGTGGGGTCGTCCGCTGTGACGCCATCGCGTTTCCCCCTGCCTTTCCCGCGGCCGTTCCAGAAAAAGGCTCTCCAGCCGTGAGACCCGCTCGGCCGGCGGCAAATACATCAATGTCAGATGCAGCACGCTCTCGAAGTGCTGCCCGCGCGGTCGAGAAGGCTCATCCCAGCCCTCGTTGGATCCCTCAAACGCGGCGCGCCGTTCTTCGTCGACGAGCCAGGACACCGCATCCGGAAACTGCGAGCGCGGATAGTCCGAGGCCGGAATCCGCGTGGCATCGAAAAACAATGCCCAGCCCGAACCAAACCGCTTCAGCACGTTGTTGACACGCGAGGCCACGCTCATCAGCTCGGCCTCGGTCGCACTGTCGAGATCAGGTCCCCGATAGCGGACGGTGCGCTGGAAACTGCCGTCCTTGTTCAGGATCACGCCCGGTGCAACCAGGCAGGCCCATGGCAGCCAATCGGCGAGCCGGTACGCATGACTGCGGAATTCTCTCAAGTTCAGCATGCAAGCCAGCCCTTATGCTTGGTGTGGCGGATGGCGACTTCGACGAAGGCCGGGTCGCGCTTGGCGAGCCAGACCGCGATGCCATGGCCGGTGATCCAGAGCACGAGGCCCGCGAGCCACAGCCGCAAGCCGAGCGCAAGCGCGGCTGACAATGTGCCAATCAGGATGGCGGCAGCGCGCGGCGCGCCACCGATCAGAATCGGTTCGGTGAGTGAGCGATGGAGGACGAGTTCAAAGCCATGGGGGCGCATCAGATCAATGCTCCGCCGCCGAACGAGAAGAAGGACAGAAAGAACGAGCTCGCTGCAAAGGCGATGGAGAGGCCGAACACGACCTGAACCATCCGACGGAAGCCACCTGAGGTATCGCCAAATGCGAGCGAGATGCCGGTCACGGTGATGATGATGACGGCGACGATCTTGGCCACCGGACCCTGAACCGATTCCAGGACCCGCTCGAGCGGAGCTTCCCACGGCATGCCAGAGCCGGCGGCTTGGGCGTCCGAGGCGGTCGCGAGCATGCAGGCCGCGGCGGCGCCGACCTTGATCAGGATTGGTCCGTCCACCTTGCCGGCGCTACGCAGGCGAAGACGCGCATATGCGTGCAGTCCAGTCAGCATGTGATGGTCTCCTTTCAGGGACGATGGCTTGTGTTTGGAAGTCCAGGCGAGGTTTCGAGCAGGTAGTCGCCGGAAGGATCGAGGCCTTTGAGTTCGGCGATGGCCTCGATCCGGCGAGCGGGCCCCCGTCCCTTGATGAAGACGATCAGATCGATCGCCTCGGCAATGAGGCGGCGCGGCACCGTGGCCACGGCCTCCTGGATCAATTGCTCGATGCGATAGAGCGCTGCACGCGCCGAGTTGGCGTGGACGGTTGCGATTCCGCCGGGATGGCCGGTATTCCAGGCCTTGAGCATGTCGAGGGCTTCAGCGCCCCTCACCTCGCCGACGATGATGCGGTCAGGCCGCAGGCGAAGGGTCGAGCGCACGAGATCGGCAAGGCTTGCCACACCCGGCTTGGTCCGCAGCGTGACGGCATCCTTGGCATCGCAGCGCAGTTCGCGGGTGTCTTCGATAATAACGATGCGCTCGTCGAGCGAGGCGATCTCCGCAAGCAGCGCGTTGGCAAGCGTGGTCTTGCCCGAACCGGTACCGCCCGCGATCAGGATGCTCCGGCCTTCAGCCACCGCCACCGTAAGCACCTTTGCCATCAGCGGCGACGCGATCTGGGCCCGGACATAGTCGGATAGGCGGAAGGTCGTTGTCGCAGGCTTTCGGATCGCAAAGCAGGGCGCAAGCGAGACCGGCGGCAGGACACCTTCGAAGCGCTCGCCGGTTTCGGGCAGCTCCGCCGAGATGATCGGCGAGGCCCCGCTCGCCTCCGCCCTGACGTGGCTTGCGACCAGGCGGATGATCCGCTCCGACTCCTGGGCCGTCAGCACGACTCCGGTGTCGGCGCGGCCAAATTTGTGCCGGTCAAGCCAGAGCTTTCCGTCGGGATTGACCATGACCTCGACGACATCCTCGTCTTCCAAGGCAAGGGCGATCGCCGGTCCCATTGCGGTTCGCAGCATGCCGCGGCGCCGTTCGCGGGTTTCGGGCGAGAGAAGGTCAGACATCGCCGACCTCCTCTCGCCCAGCTGGAGACAGCCCCGGCTGCTCACCCGCCGCGTGCTGCGAGTGGAACTCGGTCATGCCCCCTTCAGCGGCTCCCAGAGGAGCCCCTTCCTCGATATTTCGCATGAACAAATCCGGCTTCGACGTCGTGATGCGGTCCATGACGTCTGCAACGAGCCTGCCGCCGGAGGCGACGCGCTTGCCGACCTGGGCGACAAACATGTCGAACCGCTCCCGCCCGAGCGCACGCGCCGCGTCCTGATCGCCCGAAGGCAACGGCGGCGTAATCGTCAGGTAGTAGCGGACGAACAGCGCGATGGTCTCCGCCATCACCGAGAGGTCGCGTTCCGTGCGCTCCAATTGCCGGCTGATGCGGTCGAGCCTTCTGACCAGCGCCGCATCGCCGGCGGTGTCGCGCTCCGGATTGAGGAAGCGATCGAGCGCAGCATCGACGATTGCGGACTTGTTGGTTCCAGGGCGCCTGGCCGCAAGCTCAAGCCGCTGCGCCACGCTGTCGGAGACATAGGCTGAAAGTTTGGGTTTCATGGCAGACGCCCGTCAAAAAGCAGGGAGAAGATCGTCGTCATCGCGTGTGACGGCGTGGGCACGACGAATTGCGCTGGAGGCATTCGCCGCACGCTGCATCTGGCTGCGATCGGCATTCGCATCCGTCTCGTCGTCGAACAGCCATTCTTCGCAAGGTCGGCTCTCGTCGGCTGCGAATGACGGCTCTTCAAACAGCGTGAGCTGCTGCTTGAGGCCGCCATCCTCATTTGCGGCCTGCATCAGCTCGCGATATGGCAGGGTCGCCAGGCGGAGATCGACGAAACGCACTTGATCCTGCCAATCGCCGCGTCGGGCGGGCGGCAGATCCGGATAAATGTTGCAGGCAAGACGCGGTGGCGGAAGGAGCCGCCTCACAAAATTTAAGTCCTCGTAGTGCCGGAGCTTGCTCGCTCGGACCGGGACAAGGCCCGAGACCAGGACGATCGCCTCATCATGCGGCAACTGCATCACTTCGCCGGGCGTGAGCAGCGGCCGCGCCGTCTCCTGGCGGCTGACCATGACGTGGCCAAGCCATGGCGCCAGCCGATGGCCGGCATAGTTGCGCTGCGCACGCAATTCCGTCGCGGTGCCTAACGCATCCGAGATGCGCTTTGCCGTGCGCTCATCGTTCGCGGCAAAGGCGATGCGAACGTGGCAATTATCCAGGATCGCGTTGTTCTCGCCGTAGGCCTTCGCAATCTGGTTGAGGGACTGCGCGATCAGGTAGGCGCGGATTCCATAGCCCGCCATGAACGCAAGCGCGCTTTCGAAGAAATCAAGCCGGCCAAGCGCAGGAAATTCATCCAGCATCATCAAGAGCTGGCGGTTCTTGCCGGCAGTCGCGTTCAAGTTTTCCGTCAGGCGGCGGCCGATCTGGTTGAGGATCAAGCGGATCAAGGGTTTGGTGCGGCTGATGTCTGACGGCGGCACGACGAGATAGAGCGTGACGGGCTTGTCCGCGCTGACCAGATCGGCAATTCGCCAGTCGCAGCCTTCCGTGTTTCGGCTGACGATCGGATCCCGGTAGAGCCCAAGAAAGCTGACGGCTGTCGACAAGACGCCCGAACGCTCGTTCTCAGACTTGTTGAGGAGCTCCCGTGCGGTCGCGGCAACGACGGGATGCACCTTTGGCTCTGTTTCGGTCCCAAGATGATTGGTGGCCATCATGATCCGCAGCGTCTTCTCAAAGAACTGCGCGGGATCGGCCAGGATCTCCGTGACACGGGTCAACGTCTTCTGTTCTTCGGCATAGAGGACGTGGAGGATCACGCCGACAAGCAGCGAATGGCTGGTCTTCTCCCAATGGGTTCGACGTTCGAGCGCCCCTTCTGGATCGACCAGGATGTCGGCGATGTTCTGAACATCGCGCACCTCGGCCGCGCCCTTGCGGACCTCGAGCAACGGATTGTAACGCGCGCTTTGTGGATCGGTCGGATTGAACAACAGGCAATGCGAGAAGCTGGACCGCCAACCGGCGCTCAGTTGCCAGTTCTCGCCCTTGATGTCGTGCACCACCGCAGACGAAGTCCAGGACAACAAGGTCGGCAGCACGAGCCCGACGCCCTTACCCGAACGCGTCGGCGCAAAGCACATGACATGCTCCGGCCCGTCATGACGCAGGTAGTTGTTCTTGAGGCGCCCCAGAAACACACCCTTGGCCGCGAAAAGGCCCGCGTCCTTGATTTCCTTGAAGGCGGCCCAGCGCGCCGAGCCGTAGGTCGTCACGAGCTGATTTTGCCGCGCGCGCCAGACCGAGTTGAGAATCGCAAACAGTGCACCCGCAGCCCCACCGGTCGCAGCAATGGCCCCGCCCTCCTCAAAGATCTCTGGCGCATAGGCCTCGTAGGCAAACCACCATTCGAACAAGCGCCAGGGCAGATAGACCGGATAACCTGAAAGCGAGAACCACGGTTCGCCAAGCCGCTCCTGGAATCCAAGAGCAGATGCTGTCCACTGCGTCGCACCCCACGTTGACGCAACGACGATGCCGAACACGACGACGATCTGACCGACATAGATTTTTGCTGGAAACATTCGGCTCGCCCCATTCACCCGCGTCCCAAGTGAACGGCGCGATGAAAAGGGCGAACGGGCTTCGTGTTCAATCGAAATAAAAAATCGTGCTGTCGGCGAGCGCGATATTGATCAAGCTTTGTACACGGAAGGAATTTTCGATCATGATCGAGACAGCATCAGCAAGTGCCTCAACAACTCGTGAGCCGTTGGTCCAAACAGGATTTCGCTGATGGTTCGCGTCTCGAATGCTCGCAAGTGGTTCGCCTCAACATCGAATCGACCTTGCGAGTCGCTTCGGCGAACGATCGCAAGCATATCTGATCTACGGCGACGGTAGTGGTACTTAGCCGGGGCTCGCGAAGATAGGGGTGTTAAAATACCTTCAACATTGGTTGCGATAGTTGACAAAGTTGCTCCGGCCCCCCATATTTGCGGTGGAGTTCAGGTCATGCCCAAGACGCAGTCGAAACCTTCCCCCGCCGGAACCAAACGTACGTCCGTTCACGATGACGGCGTGATGATGGTGCTTAAGCACAGGCCGGCCGCTCTGAAGAACCTCGCTCTTCCCGCGGACGCTCAAGTCGCGATCGTTTCCAAAAGCGCGACGGCCCTGCAGAAGATCCGTGAGCGCAACAAGCAGCTGGCTGGTCAAGCGTTCCGGTTCTTCTCCGAAGCCGGGAAAAAGGCGGCTGTCGTCAACAAGGAGGCGTTCGCGCCCGACGCTCGCGCTCTCGCTGTCCTTGAGGGAGTCCGCATTGCGCAGGAGGATCTTCGGCGATCAGGGGGCGCCTACGATCTGGACCAGGTCAGAACGCTCCTGCGGGGCATCTCTCGGCAGGCCATCGACAAGCGCGTGCAAGAGGGCAGCCTCCTTGCTGTTCCAGGTCCCAGCAATCACAAAAGCTTTCCGACCCTTCAGTTCAACTCGGACGGCACTGTCGTCGAGGGTCTGAAGTCCGTTCGTGAGGCTCTGCCGACCAGCAATCCCTGGACCGTCCTGAATTTTCTGGCTCAGCCCGATGATCGGCTGAATGGCCGTAAACCCATCGATCTGCTCAAGGAAGGCAAAATCGACCTCGTGGTCGAGGCCGCCCGGCGAATGGCCCAGCAAGGCGCGTGAGTGCACCGCTGCCGCCGGACGATCTGGCTCGCCGCCGTCCCCGCCTGGTCCGACTGCGGCGGGGCACCGTCATCCATCGGTTTTACACGGCCGACTACGATCCGATCTTTTTCGACACGTCGCGCCTGGGCCGGCTGAACGCCCCTGACGGGGCCTACGGCGTTCTCTATGCCGCGCGGGAAGCATATGGCGCATTCGCAGAGACGTTCCTTCGCGTGCCAGGCCGAACTCTGCTTGATGCCGGCCTGCTCCGGCGCAAAGCATACGTTCGTCTCGAAACTACCACAGACCTTGAGCTGATCAGGCTCGCTGGCCCCTCGCTTGCGATCCTCGGCGCGACGGCTGAGGTGGTACATGGCGGGCTGCCTTACGACGCGCCGCAGGCCTGGTCGAAGGCACTCTTCGACCATCCGCTTCGTCCCGATGGCATCGCCTACTACGCCCGCCACGACGACGAAGGCCTTTGCTACGCGATCTTTGACCGCGCGCGCAGCTCGGTCCGAGAGATCGACCGACAGACCGACCTGGATCAGGATTGGTTCTGGCAGCTCGCGCGGCGATACAAGGTCGGACTGGCGCCCGGCTGACTCTCCTCGCAGCCGGCCGAGCCGCGAGGCAATTTGGGCCGCAATGGGCGTTCCCCCCGAGCTGACGAACCAAGTTGGTCAACGTGTTGGGGCAAGAATCACTCAACCCTTCGGCCGAACCGCCGAAACTGACTGCAAGGCAAGTTATGCTAGTTTCGTAAGAGCAGTATAACCATCGATGATTTCCGAATCTTAGCGCATGTTTCTCAGCCAGCTTCTCGCGAATCGCAAGCGGGAAGCAGCCGAGAGAACCGGCGAGCGCCGGGCGAAGACGATACGGCTCCTTAACAACTAGCGCCCGATCCCGCGTTTCATTCCGATCGACCACGAAATCCCCTCCCCGCCAACGCTGCCCGTGACGAGCTGTCCGCGAGCGCGCTCCAGAACCGGCCGCCATGGCACGAGCGCAAAATCATGCGAGCGCTCGATCACAGCGAACCGACCGCTGTTCAGCGTCAGCATGCGGCGGTACACGCCAGTGACCTTGTCGTCGGCGTTGACCTCGACATGCTCAAGTCCTGTTCGGGCGGAAATCTCCGCTGCAGTCCGGGCAAGTTCACGAGTCTGTAGCGTCCGTAGTAAATCCCGCGCATAGCGGACCTGGCCACCACGCTCACGGGCGAGCCCCTGCTCCATCAGCCATTGGCGCCTCGCACGCAGCGCCGTCTCGACTTCCGCCCCCATCCCGGTCGATCCAAGAGCCTCGGGCGCTTTGGCCAGGAGCTGGCGATCGAGCCAGGTCGCCCCCACGCTTTGCGGCAGGTCCTGAAGACCTTGCCACGACAGCACTGCAATGCGAACCGGATTGCGTGAACGGCGGAGCGCCTCATATCGGAGCGCCCGGTCAAGATAGTCCCCGCCGACGCTCCAGCTGCCGTCAGCGAGCCTGTCCACCATCCCTTCGCGCCGCAGCGCTTCCAGCCTGCGCACATGGGATGCGACATACTCGCCCGATGCCTGTGGGTCGAACTGACGGTGCAGCCGGTCGCTGTAGATGCCAGGGGCAGCGGCGATCTTCGCGATGGTGCAGTCGATCTCCCGCGGCTCGGCCGGACGAGACCTGAGTTCGACGATGGTATTGCGGACAGGCGGCTCATCATTAGCGGCAAGAGTACCAATCTCGGCATAGTGTGTTCGTCCGTCGATCCCATCGAGCACCACATAGCGACGTTCCCTCAATTCGTCCGAGAATCCTTCGCCTACGATCCTCCCGATCAGGCGCTGGCCGCCCTGCTCCGGATCGAAAATCGCGCAAGTGCTTCCTGCCCGCGAAAGTCCTGCTGCGCCAAGCTCCCGATGCATGGTCTTGATGATGTCACCGCGTTCGCCCATGCGCCTGAGCTTTGGCTCGAGCTCAGTATCGATCCGCCATCGACCAGGGCTTTCCTCTTCCGCAAGGCCCATCCGCTCGAGGGTTCGCAGCCGCCCCATCCGTGCCGTCTGCCAGGTGGGTTCGCTTGCGGGTCTTGCGCTGAGGCCGAGCCTCCCTTCGACCGCGTCGCGCAGGATGGCGCGATCGAGGCGCGTGAATCGCTCGGCGGCGATCTCCTGCCCAATTTTGCGCGCGGCTTCGATGTCCGTCTCCGGTCCGAGCTCGCGGGTGACGAGATCCGACGCCCGCGCTCGCAAGCCGTGAGCAATATAGTCACGGGCGATGACGAGGTCTTCTCCTGCGTCATCCTTGCCGCGCAGGACGATGTGGCTGTGCGGATGGCCCGTGTTGAAATGATCCACCGCGACCCAGTCGAGCCTGGTTCCCAGGTCCCGCTCCATTTGCCGCATCAGGTCGCGGATGAAGGGCTTCAGATCCGAAAGCTCGGCGCTATCTTCTGGCGCCACGATGAAGCGAAACTGGTGGCGGTCCCCACTGCTTCGCTCGGTGAACGCCTTGCCATCGGCGCGATCGCTTCCCGCATCATAGAGCTCCCCCGGCTCGCCGGCGCGCGTAACGCCGTCGCGCTGCACATAGCGCAGATGCGCGCGGATGGGCTCGGCGACGATGCGGACGCCCCTCGCCTGCAGGCTGAGGGTGATGATCTCGCCTTGGAAATCGTTGCCGACCTTCCTGAAAGAACCGATGGTAGCCATGTCACTTCTCCTTGAGTTGTGTCGAGCCCGCGACCACCGCGGCCTCGATGGCGATGAACAGGCCGAAGGCGATCGGCGACGCACCCGCTCAAGGGCCGAAGCGCAGCGGAGGACGGCGGCGGAAAGACTTTCTTGCCTCGGGAGGAATGGGCTTTGCCCAGGGGAAGAAAGTCTTGACGACGGCGTTGGGGCTCAGACGATCGAGGCGCAGCCGGTCTTCGGCCAGATCAAGCCATCAAGAGGCGAGGTGCGTCACGGGCTGAACAGCCCAGGAGAAGACGTGAGCAAACATCGGACTTCAGGATGTAAAAGGTCGGCTCGTTCCAGCGCAGGACAGAAATCGCGTGCGGGAAACACACGATCGTTGCCGCGATACCGCCCTGATTGCAACCGAGCGCCCGTCCACTGCAGTCGTGCCGAATGACGGGCATCCTGGCCCTGTGGCGCTCCGACGATGCCGTCCGAAGTTTTCTTCGCAGAGACAAGGACGGACGGATGACAACCCTGACGCGTGAGTGCGGCTGCGTCCACTCGGAACTTGCACCCGGCAGATGCCCGTCACAACCACGGGAAAGAGCTTGGAGTCGGTGATGAAGCGGTAGGGCTTAGGATGAATGCGAGCGCTCTTTCATCCTGCTCCTTAAAGGGCTTGAATCGCACGTAGCGTCATATTGTAGGATCTCCAAGGTCGCGGACGGTCTCTGGCAACGCGAACCGACACCAATCGGTATCTGGCGATGGCATGGACAGGGCCGTCCGTTTGACACTGCTGTGACAAATCTCGCGGCTGAGTTGAGCTGCCCGCTGGTGGACAGTCGCACCGCCGATGTTTGTTGTCAGAGGTGAGACAATGACGAGCAATGCCGTTGATGTATGTGTAGCCGGGAGCGGAGCGATCGGCTCGATAACCGCCCAGGACATCGCCGAAATAAATTCCAGGTGCTCGTTCCGGACCCTCTTCCCGGCGCCTCACTGGCGACTGTCCAAAGTGCTATAGCCAAGGTCGACCTTCATCGGGAATCAGTTTGTTTCGGATATTTGAGCCAACCGGGAAAGTGGATGAGGATATCCGATGAGTTTACAGGACTTGCGCTCTGCCATCCCCGGCGGCAGGGTCTTGGAAGTGACTACGACGACAGGCTGCATCGTCGGATGTTCTTATTGTCCGCAGGACAAGTTTGCTGCCCGGCAAAGAGCAGTATCTCATGTGAAGCATCTTCGTCTTGAAGATTTCAAGCGGTGTCTGGCGCGCGTGCCGGCAGCTGTCGACATTAGTTTTGCCGGCTACTCGGAGCCTTGGCTCAATCCGAATTGCACCGAAATGGTCGAGCATGCTTACGCGTGTGGCCACGACATCCGGATTTTCACGACACTTGTGGGAATGAACGGGCGGGATCTACGACGCTTGCTGGCGCTGCGCTTTAGGGTTTTCGTGGTCCATGTTTTCGATGATGGCGCTTACATGAATAGCCGCCTCGTCAGGCAAAAGTATTTTGATTTGATTCGTCAATTGGTCGACGCCGACATTTCCTCGATTAGATTCGTAGTCGTGGGTGAGGTCCATCCCAATATCGTTGAGATCGTCCCTGCCGAAGCGCTAGTTCGCACGTCCGCGCTGAGTAGCAGGGGTGGAAGCGTCGATCCTAAGATGGTTGAACCACGACAGTCAGTTGTCGGAGCACTGACATGTGCTGACGAACGACAGTATCGGAATGTTCTTCTCCCAAACGGCGACGTTACTCTCTGCTGCATGGATTTTGAGCGGCGCCACGTCTTAGGCAATCTTCTGCGCGAGAAATACGAAGAGCTGTTCGAAGGGCCAATTTTTTGCGAAATCGTTGATCGCATGAATGGAATGGAGGGTTTTCTGCTTTGTAGGATGTGTGAATTTGCCGAACCAAAAGCGTCATGCTGATTTCGATGCCGGCGAACTGCCTTGATGGGTGGGCCGGCGCGAATGCAGATTTTTCGATTGCCCCCTTGGGGCGGCATGCCCCCTCTGACATCCGCGATTGAATTTTGATGGACTGGGTACTGTTTTCTACCAGTTCGTTCTCTGGCGAGCGTGTCACAACATCACGGAGCAATGGCATGATGACGTCACATCAAAATCAATCGGCATTGCCATCACGCTGCCACCTTCTGAAGCTTCCAGGTGTCACGGCATCGGCGCGCGGCTCGGATTGAAGAAGGGATGCTCGCCTTGCTCGGCTTCGGCCTCTGAGAGACGAACGAGCCTCGGGGACGTGCTGATCTGCCACACGCCCGACAAGGGCAAGGCGACGAAGGGGCGCGACATTTGGTTTTGATAGCGCCGGCACCGGCACCATCGCAGGTTGCGCGGAGAAACGGCTGATTGCCTTGAGCACGCGTCCGGCTGCTCCTCAGGCTGCAAACGGCCGCCGGGAATGGCAGTAGCGCAAGCTGAGGAGTTGAGGACGCGCCTTCCCCGAACGGGCCTGCAGAATTGTCCCAGCCATCTCGGCCACTGTGGCTCAAACTCATCAGTCGGTTTGCAACAACACTCGTGGTTCCGAATCATTTGACTGCGCAAGCGCTCGCGGCTTTAACGAGGCTAAGGGATGGTTTCATCACTCTGAGCATAGGCATTCTAGTAGCCCATGCGATGGACGCGTTTCGATCAGGGCGCGATCTAGGGCGACCTAAGAGCGTCGGTTGGTTTTTTTGAGAACACGTATGGCTACGATCTCTCCATGGCTGAGCGAGTGACGGTTTTCTTCTATGGTCTGTTCATGGATCCGGAAGGCCTTCAGGCGAAAGTTCTTCAGCCGGCCAATGTCAGGCAGGCCTATGTCGAGCGGTTTGCACTGAGGCTGGGAGATCGTGCGACGTTGCTGGCCGATCCGGACGGGCGGGTCTACGGCACAACCGCGAGTCTCACACACGCCGAGCTGGATCGGCTCTATTCAGGGCCGAGTGTCGCAGCCTATCGACCTGAGCCGGTTCTAGCCCAATTTGCCGACGGTACGGCCGAGCTTGCGCTTTGTTTCAATCTTCCAATCATCCCGCAGGAAAAGACGGCCAATCCCACCTACGCAGCTGACCTGCGAGCGGTCGCGCGGAAGATGGGCTTGCCGGCGTGGCCAGCATCGGAAAGAAAGAGTAAGCGCTACGGCACTGCCCCGCGATGCGGGCAGTGCCAGCCTATGGCCATCGCGAGTTGGATACATCGCACGGAGGCACAAACCCGCACCCAATCGCATGAACGGCAGCAATCGCCAACGCGCCGGAGTCCAGCTTACGATTTGTAGCGCTTTGCGAGCTTGGCGAGGGGGAGCTGCTCCTGGCCGTTGTCGAGGGCGAAGACGTCGGTGATGGGGTGATCAGGAAACTTGCTGGACCTGGGCATTCTCAGGGTCGAGTCGTGGTGAAGCATGCAGACGCGCCCCTCGCCAATGATCTGAGAGCCGCAACCATCTACGCGAGCATACTCGCCGATGCAGCGATCAAGACATCCAGATCTAAAGACCATCCGCTGTGCGTAATGTTTCCAAACGGGGATCGTGAGCAGATGTCACGGTTGCTGCGAGGCACAAATTGTGTTTCGTGATGTGCAATCGCTTATTCAATGACGATCTCGCCCATCATGCCGTGGTCGGCGTGAGTGCGGCCGTCTTTCGCAACGATGCCGCAGCGCAGGTCGGTGACGCGGCCGGTTGCCACCGGCACGAACCACCATTCCGCCGTTTGCCCGGGATAGACTTCAATCTCGCGGATCGTCCCCTTGAACTCGGCGAGCGCTGCCAACTTGCCGTCGCGCGTCCCCATAGCCTGGACCTTGCGCGTGTAGATGAGTTGCGCGAAGCCCTGCGAGGTGAAGTAGTGCGCGTCGTTGCTCGGGTTCTTGAGCACCAGCTTATAGAGCTTGCCGGTCTCGAACCTCAGCTTGTTTGGCACAAACACGTGCTGCCCTGGCTTACCGAGCTCGATTGTAACCTCGATCGGCTCTTGCCCGGCCAGATTACCCGCTGCGCGCGCGCCGATCGCGAACGCCATCGACAACAGACCAACGACAGTTAATGTCGAGGTGAAAGCAAATCTGCGCATGATTGTCATCCTCCTAGCTCGCCTGGATGGCGCGCCTCATCCGTTTTCAATCCCGTCAACTATCGAAGCCGTAAGCAGCTCGCGGCCGTTGTAGTATCTACTGGCGCGCATTCAGATGTCGAAGATGAAATCATATTTCTGAAGGGCGCAGGCACCAACGCCAATCAGTTCGATGTAGTCATCGCCGACCGACACAACGGCATTACCTCGCACGGATGAGATGCAGATATCATCCCAGTCGAGATTTTCGGCGTGTTTGAACTCGAGTTTGTCGACGCCGGGCTGGAAGTCGGTGATCGTGGCTCTGGTCCCGCCCTTCTCGAAGACGAAGTGGTCGGCACCGCTCAATCCCGTGAGTATTTGTTTGCCGGTGCCGGCAAACAGGAAATCTCCTTGTGGGCCGCCGACAAGCGTGTCCTTGCCGTTCGAGCCAATGACGAGCTGTCGCGCCTCGGGATCCTCCGACAAGACGCCGCCTTTTAGTCCGGTGTGTCGTGTGTATGCGATGAAGACATCGTCCTGAATGTGTTGGCTGTCGGTATTGCGGAGGATGATGTCGGCAAGCGTCGTCTGCTCGATCTGCTGCAATGTCTTGGCGTCGAAGCCCTGATTTTCGAACCAGAACCGATCACCATCACGCAAGGCCTCGAACTGCATGGCGATGATGGTTTGGAAAGTCTCGCCGACGAGCGCGCCAGCAGCATGATTCTCGGCCAGGCCCCCGGTCCAAAGGTCGATCAGGTCGACGTTGTTCGAGAACGCCTCCTTCAAGGCCGCCCGCGTTCCCGGATCGCTTGTGATCTGGTCGATATCCGTATACTGGGCGAGGCCGAGCGTCTCGCGTACATCGTTGAGCGATCCGATCCCGAAATCGCGCTCGCGCTGGATGTTGATCGCGGCGAGATCCATGCCCACGGGCGGGTCGAAGAGGAAATTTCGCAGATCTTCGACGACGCGAACATCCATGGCCTGCGACGGGTCGCCCGCCAGATGGCGCAACTGCCCGTCGGCGCCGCCAGAAGCAACAAAATCCGACGGCGGTGCGAAGAAGATATCCTTAAGTTCACGCTCCGATCCTTCGACCACCTCGCCGTTCTCCGCCAGACTCTCGGTTTCCGCGGATACGATCGAATGCCCGAAGCGGAAGGCGATGTTGAACTCGAGCGAGAGGCGCGGATCGACGCTTGCGTCGTAACCGCTGTAAGGCGCAATCGCGTCGCTGCCGAGCAGGTTCGGCAGAAACTCCTTGTAGGTGATGTTCGCGATCTTCGCCGTGACGATGGCGCGCGCGTAGTTGTAAAGCTGGTCGCCGCTCCAGGTCGGGTGCGCCTTGTGCAGCCTGTCGACCTGGTAATTGTGTTCGCGCACGAACAGCGTGTGCAGCGAGGTCAACGCAAAATTTTCCGCGACGCGCGGATCGCCGGCGGCAAACATGCCGCCAACGATCGGCAGATTGTCTCCCTCCGAGGTCTTCATGTGTCCGTCGGGCAGGCGCAGGCTCGCCGCCGTCGCCGCGTCGGAACCGTAGATCATGGAGGCGTCGAGCCAGCCGGCGCTGAAATTGAGGGGAGTGGCCGGATTGTCCGGGCTCGTTCCGCTCGACGGATCGATGATCGCTTGGGTCATCGGCATGATCGCGCCGTCGCCGAACACCGGGTCGCCGTTGGGCACCACGATGCTGATGTCATTGATGCCGTCGCTGCGCGTCAGCGTCAGATCGTGATCGATGAACTGGCCCCAGGCATACATGAATGCCGACACGCCTTGCTCGTTTGGGACGTTCGCGTCGCCCTCGCCGACCACGACATTGCTGATGGTGCGCGGATTGGGGCCATCGAGCGGCTCGGAAACGCCGTCGCTGAAATAAGCGGAACCAATGCGGTCGACCTCCGTGCCGGCGACATTGAGGTTGGGGTCAGAGAGATTGTTTCCCGAACCGTCAAAGCTGCGGAACTGCACTGTGACCGGGGACGGTTGCGCGTGCCCGTCCCAAACCTGGTGGCCCTGGATCGTCCAGTGGAACTCGCTCGATGGTCCCCGCTCAACCATTTGAAGCCATTCCAGACGGGCTCACCGGACCGGTAGTCGACGTCGAAATCATCATGCTGCGGGCCAAATTTGCCCGGCCAACGCAGTGCGCGCATACGAGACCCCACCGATATTTGCAAATGCGAACGAGTTGCACAACTAATGCAAATGCGAATGAGTTGCAATAAGGATTTGAGTGGACTGTGCAGCGTCGGCGAGGGCTTCCGGGTCTTAAAGCGCCCGGTAGCCGCGCTGAAGCTATCGCGCTAATCCGTGCACAACTGCCGTTGGCCTTCCATTCTTACATGAGAATGAAATGAAGGTTTGAGCGCCAGTGACGCCGCCGTTCTGCTCGCGCAGGTCCTTTGAGAATACCGGCACTCTCTTTTTTCAATTTTGAAATCTTCGCTGCTACTGGAAGGCAGGATTTTAGAAATATCCATCCCGCCCCGCTGAAGGGGCTTGAATCGTACGTGGCGTCATATTGTACGATTCTCAAAGTGGCTCGCCTACGGTCCTTGGCAAAACGAACGGAGGCCACTCCTGGGCTCTGGGGCGATGACCTGCCGTTCGTTCAACACTGGCTATAACAATTCTCACGGTCGTGTTGACCTGCCGACTGGTGGACAGTCGCCACTACGCGTGGCCGAGGTTTGTCGTCAGAGGTGAGATCAGAGGTGAGACATGACGGCCGATGCCGTTGATGTGTGTGTAGTTGGCAGTGGTGCCAGCGGCTCGACAGTCGCTCATGAGATCGCCCGAAACGGATTCCGGGTGCTCGTCCTGGAAGAAGGCCGGAGGCTTCCCCCCGGCGCCTCACTGGCGACTGTCCAAAGCAGTATGGATGACGCCTTGGTGCGCTCTCCACCCGGTGGGTTGATGCCGTTTGGACGCCCGTGGACCGTGTCGGCGCTCGGCGGTGGAATGACCCTGTATGCTGGGATCGCCTTCCGTTATCGCACCGTCGATTTTGACGCGCGTGCGCATGTGGCCGCGGATGCGCTCGACCCGGTCTGGCCCATCGACTACGCCGAACTACGCCCCTACTACGAGGAGCTCGAACGGCGGATGGGGGTAGCGCGGCTGGCCGGCGCGGACCCGCTCGAACCGCCTAGCGATCCTGCCGTGTTGCCGCCGCACCAGTACAGCCCGCAGGGCCGGTTGATCGCTAACGCCGGCGGACGCATCGGCCGGCTGCCGTTCCCTACACCGCTCGCGATCAACTCGGTGCCGTACGGCGGCCGCCCGGCCTGTCACTGCTGCGGCCCATGCAACGAACACCTGTGTCTTACCGGCGCAAGGGCCGATGCGCGGTCCCCGTTCATTGATGTCCCCCTGCCACCCGGCGCGTTGACGGTCGCGCTGGGCAGCAAGGCCGTGCGTATCGACCTGGGCAACGTCAGCCGCGCGGACTCGGTGGAATGGCTTGACACCGATAGTCGGCAGCGCGCTCGGGTCCGGGCCCGCTGCGTGGTGCTGGCTGGCAACGCGATTCAGTCTGCCGCCCTGCTATTACGGTCGGCACAGCCCGCGGCGCCGAACGGCATCGGCAATGGCGCTGGCATGGTTGGCAGCGGCATCTCGTTTAAAATCAGCGGCTACGTGTCTGGCAGCACCGCGCTGGACCGGTTGCCCGTGCAGCCGCTGGGCGGCCCGTTCTCCACCGTCGCGATCTCCGATCACTACCTCGACGAGGAGGCGCCCTCGGGGTTGGGCGGACTCATCTACGAAGCCAGTCCGACGGAGCGGGCGGTCCACGAGGGAAAGATAACGCTACGGCTGCATTTCCTGGCGGCCGACCAGCCCATGCGTAACAACGCGGTACGACTGGCCAACACGCGGGATCGGCTAGGTTTGCCGAACATCATTCTTGAGTACTGGACCCATCCGGTGGACAAACGCCGACTAGGCTATTTGAGCCGGCGCGCGTCGGACTTGCTGCTCGAGGCCGGCGTGAAAAAGGTCGATTACCAGGATTCCAACTATCAGTTCGGTAGCGGGCATCTGCATGGCGGCTGTCGAGCCGGGATCGATCCGAAGGAATCCGTGGTCGACCGTTGGGGTCGTGTGCACGACATCGACAATCTTTATGTCGCGGACGGCGGGTTCTTTCCGTATTCCGGAGGCGTCAACCCGACCTTCACCATTCAGGCCAACGCGTTGCGGATCGCTCGGAGAATAGTGACGCAGCTGGCCTAACCGACCGTGCTCGGAAATCAACTGGAGATGGTTCATGTCCATCAGCATGCCCAGTGCGACCTTGGCGACGACCGAAGGGCACAAATCCGCCCTTCGCCGCGCGCTCCGCGTCACCGCGTCGGAGAAATGGGATCTTAACCGGCGTTTTCCGGTGGTGATGACCCGCGCATCTGGCGCGCATGTCTGGGATGTTGATGGGAAACAATACGTGGATTTCACCTCGTGTAGCGGGGCCGCGCCGTTGGGAGCCGGATACGAACCGGTCGTTGCTCACGTCGCAGCGGAAATGCGCCGTACCGGCGGCATCCTGCCCGGGCCGTTATCTGTGCACCGGGTCGAGGTAGCCGAACGGCTGGCGGAGATCTTCCCTGTCGCGCAACGCTCGATGTTCTTTCGCACCGGCTCCTGCGCCACCACCGCCGCGGTCCGCCTCGCCCGCGCGCACACCGGCGTCAATCTGGTGCTGACCAGCGGATATCACGGCTGGCATGACTGGCACTTGCAGGACCGGCCAAGGATGGGGCTTCCCGACCGGGACTGGGACAGCGTGGATTTCCGCTACGACCTGGATCTGCTCAATGATCTGGCAAAGGTGCAGCGCGTCGCTGCGGTGATCATCACCCCTGAGGTCAACTTCTTCCCGCCCGAATACCACCGGGAGCTGCAGAACTTGGTGCGTCGGCATGGTGCCCTGCTGATCCTGGACGAGGTGATGACCGGATTCCGCTACGCCCTCGGCGGCTATCACACCGCGGTCGGCCTCACGCCCGACCTGATCACACTGAGCAAGGGACTGGCCAATGGCATGGCGCTATCGGCGGTTTCCGGTCGGGCGGATGTGCTCAACGCCGCCGAGAAGACCTACTTGGGCAACACCTATCAGCGCGAGGTCACACCGTTCGCGGCCGCGCTGAGCACCTTGGACGCGCTGCGCGGCGGGGATGCGCTGGCGCGGATGAGCCAGATTGGCGAGCAACTCATGAGCGGACTCAACAAGGTCTTCGCGGGCCAGCAGGTTGAGGCGTGGGCGTTCGCCTGGCCCACTATGTTCGATGTCGTGTTCGCCGACGCTGAACTTGGTCACGCGTTTTTCCAGGAGATGTGGTCGCGGGGCTTCCTCATGCAGTACGGCGGCCGGTTCATGCCGTCCGCGGCACTGGCGGATGCCGATGTGCGGTCTGCGATCGAAGCCGCCGGACAGGCTCTGCCGGCGGCACTGGCGCGAGTGGAAAGTGCAAGTGGCGATCCGGACCCGATAGCCGCCGCCGTGCGCTTCGCCGGTGATCACTTCGTGGCCACCTCGGATTCGGTTCGGCGCTGGATCACCGGGCGCAGCCAGTCATGAGTACAAGCTCTCAACAGGGGGACATTGCTGTGCCCGAGTCCGACCCGTTTTCCACCTCGCCGGTCCTGCTCGGCGGCGAGAACCGATCCGGCACCACCTTGCTCAGCGTGGTGCTGGACTCGCATCCTGATCTGGCGGTCGGGCCGGAGATCGATTTCCTGCAACCGCCGAATCTCGGCCCGCACATCCTGCGGGCGACCGACCTGCTCGAGGCGCGCGCTACGGCCAAAAGCGCCATCGACCCGTTCTGGTACGAGGTCGATCACTCCTGGTATGACGGCGTGCATTTCGTGGTGCAGTGCCGGAGGTTCGGCCTGGACTTCGATGACGTGCGCAGGCTGGTCAGCAAGGTGATGACTGAGTCATCCAGCGAGGTCGTCTCGTTCGCCGATCGATGCAGGCTGATCAACGAGATTGGTGAGTTCCGCAGGGCGTGCACCGGAGCGCGACGGTGGGGACTGAAGCTGCAACGCAAGATTACCGAGATCGACGCCTATGCCCGCCTATGGCCGCGCGCTCACTTCGTGCACATCGTGCGGGACGGTCGGGACTTGGCAGCCTCGCACCTGAAAACCGTGCCAGACTGGGGTTACCGGTCCGTAGCGGAAGCCGCGCGGGGCTGGCTCGAAGTGGTGTCCCGGCCGCATCGCCTGGCGCCGCCAGACCGCTATCTCGAGGTCCGCTATGAGGATCTGGTGAGACACCCCCGCCCCACCCTGACCGAAATCCTGGACCATCTGCGCCTGCCCTGGCATGAGGCCGTACTGCGCCACGCCGAACAGGAGCATGCGCTGTTCGAACGCCCGTACGGTCACCCGGCGGCTGAGTCCGCGGGCAAACCGATGCACTCCGGTCGGCTCGGGCGCTACGCTCATGATCTGACACGGGCGGAGATCGCAGAGTTCGAGCAGATCGCCGGCGGTGAACTGGCCCGGCTCGGCTATCTGTCGACCCCGATCGTCGACGCGTGAGCCGCACCGACGTTTCGGCCCCACCTCGCGGATTACCGCGCGGCTACTTGGCCCTCCTCGTTGGGCACACCGTGTCGCAGCTGGGGTCCGAGGTGACGGTACTCGCGCTACCGCTCACCGCGATCACCCTGCTGGGCGCAGGACCCGCGCAGACCGGGCTGTTGCTGGCCTGCGGCCGCGCGCCGTACCTCGTGATCGGCCTATTCGCGGGGGTGATCGTGGACCGCTTCCCGCACCGGCGCATCCTGTTGACCGCCAATTTGGTGATGGCGGCGACGCTGGCTACGATTCCGCTGCTCGCCAGCCTGGGGCAACTCGGAACGGTCCAGCTGTATATGGCGAACACACTTGTCGGGGTGGCCGCGGTGATCGCCGACGTGACCTATCTGGCGTGCGTGCCTATGGTGGTGGACCGGGCGCGACTGATCAGGGCGCAGAGTTCTTGGCAACTCAGCAAAGCCAGCGTGGTGGCGGCCGGGCCGTTCTTGGCCGGCTGGCTGGTCAGCGCGTTCTCCGCGCCGACCGCGATCCTAGCTGACTCGGCCTCGTTCCTGCTTGCTACCGCGTTGCTGCCACTGGTCCCGATGCGCGCGGCCGAGTCCCAGGCGGCCAGCTCAAGTGCGGTACTCAGCCAGGTTGCAGAAGGATTGACAGCGGTGTTTGGCAACCCGATTCTGCGGGCGGTCACGTTGGCTACCGGCACTTTTATCTTCTGCTACAACGCTTACTCCGCGGTCTTTCTGCTGTACCTGACCAACGAGCTCGGCTTCGACGGTTGGACCACCGGCGTGGTACTCGGCATCGGCGCACTCGGCGGGGTCGTGGGCGCGATCACCGCACCGTGGGCCGGCCGGGCGATCGGTCTTGGGCCCGTATTGATAGTCGCCCTCGCGCTTAGCGCCGGAGGCCTGACTCTGGCCACGCTACTTACCGAGCCACGGTGCTCCGCGGTGGCTTGCGTGGCGGTGTCCCAGTTCGTGTTGTGGGTTGGCCAGGAAATCTACAACGTGCAGCAGGTCCCGATTCGATACGCGCTGGTCCCGGACCGGGTGCAGGGCCGCGTCAGCGCGAGCATCCGAAGCGTGGTGTGGGGGCTAGCGCCGCTGGGTGCGCTGCTTGGCGGCGCGGTCGGTGCCGGACCTGGCCTGCGCGCCACGTTGGTGGCCAGCAGCGTTCTTGGCGCGGCCTCCGTGCTGTGGATCTGGCGGTCGCCCCTGCGCCACACGCACAGCTTGCGTCCCTGAGCACGACCGATCGGCAGACCAGACTGGGTTATGGAAATCAACGAATTGCGCGATCTCGAGCTGCGGCCGGGGCAGTTGACGGTGTGGCGGGTCAACGTGCCCGCCCCTGCCCGCTGGCGCTCCGACCCGCGCCGGCCGTCCCATGTTCAGGAGGAACACCTCAGCTATCTCAGGGATGGCGGCCCGGCTTGGCTGGGCATTGCGTTCGAACGGCCGGGCGACTTCGATAGCACCGCCTTGACCAGTGCGATCCTTGGGTGGGTTGACCGGCACGAGGCATTACGCTGCCGCTTCGCCAAGGACGGCCCGGCGATACACCTCGCCACCATCGGCCCGGGCGCGGTAGCGCTCGACCGGATCGAACTCGGTGACTACACCGATGCAGGCGAATTAGCCCGGACGCTGGAAGAACTATTGGACGCGGAGACGAAAGCGCTGTGCTGGCCCCCGTATGTATTCGCCACGATTAGCCGACCCGGATCAACCAGCGTGGTGCTCGCCTCCGACCACTCGGTCACCGACCTCTACTCGCTTGCACGGGTCCCTCACGAGATCAGTGAACTGTACACCGCTGTGGTCCAGGAAGTGGCGCCACAACTGGCCCCGGCGCACAGCTACCTGGACTACGCCGAGGCCGAACGAGTTCGGCTGACTGACCTGACCGCCGTCCATCCCGCAATCGGCCACTGGCGCGATTTGGTCGCCGCCAACGCCGGCCGACTCCCGGATTTCCCCGTGCCGCTCGGTTCGCCGAATGGGGCGATGCAGCGCAGCGGACGGATCTGGCTGTTCGACGCGGCCACCGCTTGCGAGTTCGGTCGGGCGTGCCGAGCAGAGGGCGGAAATACCGTGGCTGGCCTCTTCGCTTGTCTGGCGCTGGTCGGCAAAGCGCTGGCCAACCAACAGGAATTCCGCACCGTCACTCCCTTCCACACTCGGAACGACCCGCGTTGGATGGATTCGTTCGGCTGGTACGTCGGGATGAGTCCGGTGAGCTTCCCGGTGTCCGACACGCTCCCAGAGCTGTTGCGCGCCGCCAGGCTCGAACTGGAGCGGGCCAAGGAGACTGCGCGCGTGCCGTTTTCCAAGGCGATGGAACTAGTTGGCGCAGCTCTGCGCGACCGGTTCATGGTGTCCTATATGGACCATCGTAAGGTGCTGGGGTCGCATTGTTGGTCACGCTGGCGGACGAGATTTCTGATCAGTCGCAGCGCCGACCCGCACGAGGCATACCTGTGGATCAACCGGTCGCACGAGGGAATCTGTTTGAGTTTCCGTCACCCGGGCACGGCGACCGCCCGAACTGCGGTGGACGGCTATGTCGCCGAAGTCGCCGCGTTGGCGCACCGGATCAGCGGCGCCTTGCCGCGGCTACGAGAGCGAGTGTAGCCGCGCCAGCGGCAAAGGTGATCCTCGGCTTAACAGCGTTGACCGCAGGCGCATCGTGTAGACACTGAGCTTTCTCGATGCGGCGGCCAAGATCTTCCTCGCAGCGATGAGATCAAAGGCGTGAGCCGCCATGGGTGATGTAAGCAGGGTGGAAGGGAAAGAGACGCAGCCGCGGATCTAAAAAAAACAGAAACTCTCGTGAGCCCAGCAGCCCTAAAACCCAAATTTGACCTACCTTTTATTTTATTCGCCTGTCGACTAAGGATTGTATGGCTGATCTAGCTCGCCGCCACGTCCGAAGCCGCAAAGGCTCGCGAGCGCGGTCGAGCGCGGCTGTCGGGCGCCTGAAGGCGCCCGAGGTTGAGGCCACCTCACGACAAAAGCTGCTGAACCTTTTGCTTCAAAAGCGCATCGTCCAGACACACCGCCCATTCCAGCAGCATCTGTCGCACAGTAGTCGGCAAGATGCCGTGAAGCGCAAGTCGATCCAAAACGAGTGAACGGTCCCCGTCAACACGCGCCGCGATGAGGTCCGATAGCAAGCGTACGTCATATCCGCGCTCGGCCGCCTGCAGTGCGGCAATGAAGATCTCCTCTTCGAACCAACTTCCTGCGAAGAAAATGATACTGGTTTGGGCTGAAGCCAGATTGTCTGTGAACCGGTGATCCTGCCAAATAGAAAGGGCGTCGACGTCCAGGTGCATCATCGAGTGCACGAGTTGCTGACGAACCTCAATGCCAGCCGGCTGGCATTCGCCGATGGCTATCGACGCGACGGCGAACATTTCCAAGCCTGTCTGCAGTAATGAGAAGCTGCTGTGGCGCGCGCCAAGACCGGCCGAAGCCAATCTCTCGCCGCGCGACAGATTGATCAACACCACCCGACTATGTCGTGGGTCTGCGAACATTTGCGTTTCAAATGACCGTTGCTGGATCTTACTCAGGAGGCGCGCGTTGTCAGGCGGCCGGGTTGACAAGATCGGGTGAGAGGAGCACAGGGCCGCTGACGTCGGCCCGTTCGTACATCCCGTGAAGCGCTTGTTCGGACGTCTCGAGAAAGCCGGCGACGGCCATGGTCGATCCGACCTGCTGTGGAGCAGCGATTCGTCTCAATGGCCAGCCCGCTCGGCGCAGAATGCGCTCCATACGCGTATCGGTGACTGTCACGATGCTGTCTGCGCTCGCGCTGCGTGCCGCTTCGATCATTGCGGCGAAGAGGATAACCGTGGCGCGGTTGAGACTATTGGCGGCCTGTTCGGCGATAAGGCTGGTGTCCACGCAAAAGCGCGAGCTTTCGAGAACTCGTTCGTCCTGCGGCGCGGGGATCCCGCCGAGCAGAACGGGAAAAGTGTCGGCCAACATGGTCGGTCCGGTCGTTGGAAGCAGACGAACCGAACCAACCGGCTCTCCGCCGTCTGACATCAGAATGAGATAAGTTGGTCCGAGCGTGTGACCTGCCACTGAGTTTTCATCCAGCGGCGGTTAGAGTCTCGGAGTTTTGTACGCCAAGTGGCGCGGGTGGAGCAACGGACGATCGGCGGAGCTGGTCGGGGTTGCGTAGCCGATCGTCCGTTGCGGTGAGGTGGGCGGCATAGGCCGCGGGGGTTAGGTATTTCAACGATGAGTGAGGTCGCCGGAGATTGTAGTCGGCGATCCAGTTGGCGATCTTGGCGCGGGCGTCGTCGAGATCGAAGAACAGGGTCTCGTTGAGCAGCTCATCGCGCATTCGGCCATTGAAACTCTCGATGAAGCCGTTCTGCATCGGCTTTCCCGGTGCGATGAAGTGCCAATCGATGAGTGTGTCCTTGCACCAGGCGAGCATGGCATTGCAGGTGAACTCGGTGCCATGGTCGGACACGATCATTCCTGGCTTGCCGCGTCGTTCGACGATTGTCGTAAGTTCGCGGGCCACCCGCCGCCCCGAGATCGATGTCTCCGGAATGGCGCCCAGGCATTCCTTGGTGACGTCGTCGACGATGTTGAGGATGCGGAAGCGCCGGCCGTTGGCGAACTGGTCGTGGACAAAGTCCAGCGACCAGCGCGCGTTGGGCCTGGCCTCCACCAGGATCGGGGCCCGGGTCCCCACAGCCTTGCGCCGAGCCCGTCGCTTGCGGACGGCGAGTCCCTCCTCGCGATAAAGCCGGTAGATCCGGTTGATCCCCGACGGCTCGCCCTCCCGCCGCAGCAGGACGAACAGCCGGCGGTAGCCGAAACGCCGCCGCTCGTTGGCGAGATCTCGCAGCCGGCCTCGCAGCTCTGCCTCTGGAGGGCGGCTGGAGCGATAGTGGATCATCTTCCGATCCGCGCTCACGATCGAGCAGGCCCGCCGTTCCGACAGGCTCATGACGGCCTGCAGATGCGCGACCGCAGCGCGCTTGGCGGCCGGCCCTACCATTTTTTTGAAAGAAGCTCGCGAAGGGCGGCCGCATCGAGCATCTGCTCGGCCAGAAGCTTCTTCAGCTTCGCGTTCTCCTCTTCCAAGGCCTTCAGTCGCTTGGCCTCGGAGACATCCATGCCGCCGAATTTGGCCTTCCAATTGTAGATCGTCGCCTCGGAAATCCCATGCTTGCGAGCAAGGTCAGCCGTCTTCGCCCCAGCCTCATGCTCCTTCAACACCGCGATAATCTGCTCTTCCGAAAACCTTGCTCGCTTCATCTGTCCGTCCTTCTGCGGGCCGGACTCTAACTCCATCTGGAGGAAATACGCAGTGGCAGGTCAAAGCTTATGGACTGCTTCGTTGCTGAAACAATGCCG
>NZ_AUEZ01000083.1 GCF_000426245.1 Bradyrhizobium sp. Ai1a-2
AGTCCGGATCATCCGCCAGCGCTTCGAACATACCTAGCCAGACCCCCTTGGCGCTCCACCGGCTGAAACGTCGGAAGACGCTGTTCCATTCGCCGAACGCTTCGGGCAGATCACGCCACGGCGAACCGGTTCGCACGATCCATAACACGCCCTCGACAAACATCCGGTTGTCGCGGCCTGTCGAACCACGCTGGTCCGGCCGACCGATGATCAAGCCGGAGATACGGTCCCATTGCCTGTCGCTCAGAACGAGCCGATCCGTAACGCCCAAGGCTTCCTCCTAAAAGAAAGCCTTGAATCACGTTCCATCTGATTTGAGAATCCCAAGAGTCCACACAGCCTAGGGCGTTTTCGCGCGCGAAGTGGATTCCGGTTGAGACGGCAATCAAGCTTGCGCAGATTGCGTAGACTTATCTGCGCCGAAAGCGCGTCAAAACCAGAACCTGGAGCTTCGATCCTGATGCAATCAGAACCGAAAATGCGCTGAGGTCCGTCGGAAAGCTGCCTACAAAATCGCCTTGCCGGAACCGGATCTCGGCGCTTTTCTTAAAATTGTGGGTCCTTGGGGCGACACCTAGGTTTCACCTGGCCTCGTGCCATCCACCCGCAAACCCCTGCCTTCCTCCCGGTTGGCGGGGGTTTTGTTTTTCATCAAGCGGATTGGCTCAAAGAAAGTGTAAGATAGCGCCGTGAGGATTTGCTCTGGTTCATTTCGAGGAAACGCGATGGATGTTGATTTTGTCGGTTACCAGCATGCGATGCTTGTTCTGATGCGCCACATACTGGCCGAGCAAGCACTGCAGAGCGGTGAGGAGCCGATGCAGTGGCTCCGCAACTTCAAGGGGCGGGTCGTCCAGGACATCAAGGGGACGTCAGGTCCTTCGGAGCAGGACGAACTGGCTGTGATCCCGGTATCTCTTGCCGTTATCGACGACGTTTTTGCCGACGTGATGTAGCTTGGGAACGAGCGCCCTCGGCATGAGCGGCCTATCCCTCGCTGCCGGGCGCATTCATGCGGGAGATGTTGAGGATCTCCGCCTCGCCGCCGCCAACGCGGACAACGTCTCCCACCCTCCTGCCAAACAGCGCCCGCGCCAATGGCGAGGCGTGCGAGACGGTACCGCGAGCAGGATCCGCTTCGTCTTCGCCGACGATCCGGAAGGTCTGTCGTCGACCGTCATCGCGCAGGATCGTAACCGCATGTCCGAAGCGAACCTGACTGTCGTCCTCGGGCTCAGCCACCACGAGCGCGGAGCCGCGCCTCGCGCTCCAATAGCGGAGGTCCCGTGAGGCGCTCGCGATCGCCGAGCGATCGCCTTCCTCCTGTGCCGCCGCCAATGCTTCTTGCGCGGCCGCGATTGCCGTCTCGATCTGGGCAAGGCCTTCGCTGGTGACATCGTTCCGCGCGTCCGAGATCGGCCGATCGGGCAGATCGTCGAGATGACCCTCGCCTTCCCTGACAAAAGCGCGGCTCATGTTGCTCCCACACGCGTTCGGCTGAAGCGCGGACCACCCACCAGTTCATTCTCTTCCGGCATCCTCGTCTCCAAGACCAACGATTTCCAACGAGTCCGAAACGGTGTCGTTCCTCGATTGCTTGCTCAACAGCGGATTGAATCCGAATTCATTCGGGATAATTCGGCATCATTGTTAGGAAAAAACGGAACGGCTCGCAGCCTCACAGGTTATTTGCCCGTCGATTGGGACGACATGATCCACCTTCCCAAGGGCCCCGGCGATTGTCCCCCCGAGCAAGCCGGGGCCCGACTTTTTCAGAATCGAATTCGCCATCGAAAAGCCAGACAGCGCCACGTCTGGCGCTGGGCAGTCTGGATCGGCGATGAAGCAAGGACCGGGCTGTTGTGAACGCGATTCGAGGCGCTCGCGACACGGCGGAAGCAAACGCCGATCGATCACGAGTTGAAGAAGCGGGCTTGGGAAAATGCCTGTTAAAGCCAGCTCGACGCGCCGATATTCGTGACGCCCCCTAAGACAAAAAAGGACAAGGCCCGGTCAACCCAGAGACCGGGCCTCGTCGCACCATCCCCCGCCCCATCAGCGCGATGTCTGTTGGAACGATGGTGTCATACGCAAAATCAGCGGCGCGATCCATCCGGGGGACTACGGGACGCATCGAGCATGTGCGATCGGCGCAGCATGACCGAACGATCCAGCAAGCTCTGCTCGGCCTCGTCATCAACTCCAGCGACTGCGCTGCAGCAGCGGCTTGCGTCCTCAACCTCTCGTTCAATTGATTGAATTGCCGCCGGCGCGCCTCGCACAGATTAGAAAGCACTGATGGAGGCTGCCGTGCTTGCCGAGAAATTCTTTCTGCTGCTGGAGACTCTCAGGAGCCATACCGAGAGAGACGGAAGTCAGCGCGTGGTTAGCTCCTCGCCACATGTCCCGGTCCAGCTACCGAGCCGCAAGTAATTTTTCTGTGCCCGTTCAGGACTGACACGGGACATTAATGCCGTTTGAATAGCTGACGTGAACCACGTCACAGCCGTCAGCGCTTCGGCGCGCTAGAAAGGGCACCGTAGGACCGCGGTGCCGCCATGGAAAACAAGTTCGACCTGCCGACGATCATCGCTGCCGTCTTTGTCGCGGGCTATGCGGCGATCATGCTGGAATATGTCGCTCACGACGATCTCGGCTTTTCCACCGCGCAGATCCGGCACATCGCGATGATCGCCGCGGTGTTCGTCGGCATGTGCGTCGCGATGGACATGCTGCGCTCCAATCCGGACAGGATTGAATGAAGATGCCAATCCGGATGATCGGCGGTCGCAGATGCAACCCTGGCGCTATTTTGTCCTAGGTGTTTTGCGACGAATCAGACCTACTTCGGCTTTGATCACTTCTCACGAGATTTTGGCGGCATGACACAGCCACAGATCTTGGATCAAGACATCCGCGCGCTGCAGGAATGGCTTCGTGCCGCCTGGCAGCAGCTCGCTGATCCGTCGCTCACGGCCTTCGGTCGGCGCGAGCTGCGCAACCAGATGAAGCAGTGCAACGCCGACTTGCGCGCTCATCTCAAGCGCGCCGCCGAGCTGCAGCCAAGGCAGAGCGCGCAAACAGAGCACGGCTTCGCAAAGCCGGAAATGCGGATTCTCGCCTGGCGCTAGAAGCGTTTTTTGAGCGAGGCGGACTGCCCGAAGCCGCCAGGATCGGACCATCTGCCTGCGCCGTCGCCAGCGATTGCGATGGTACCGCCGCTCCCCAGCCTCACGATCTGACACGCCTCACGCCGAGCCGAACCTGTGTTAACACATTTGCGCGGCGCGGCTGTTCCGGACGGCGTCGGCAGGCCGCAACCAAACGGGTTGCGCTTCCTATATGTTCGGTGCCGTCGCGGCTGAGCGTCAAAAAGGTTTAATCGTGCTTTATCTGGAACTTGCGGTCGTTTTTGTTCTGATTGTCGTCAACGGCCTGCTTTCGATGTCGGAACTGGCCATCGTTTCCTCCCGGCCGGCACGGCTGGCGGGACTGGTCGAAAAGGGCGTGAGCGGCTCGCGGCGAGCGCTGGCGCTTTCATCTGATCCGGGCAAATTCCTGTCCACCGTGCAGATCGGCATCACCCTGATTGGGGTGCTGTCGGGCGCGTTTTCCGGGGCAACGCTTGGGCAGCGGGTCTCGCAATGGCTGCTGGAGCTCGATGTCTCGCCGACGCTCGCCGATGCCATCGGCGTCGGTCTTGTCGTCACCGTCATCACCTACGCCTCGCTGATCGTGGGCGAACTCGTCCCCAAGCAGATCGCACTGCGCGATCCGGAGGCGATTGCGGTCAGGGTCGCGCCGGCGATGGTGTGGATGGCAAGGATCTCGCTGCCGCTGGTTTGGCTGCTTGACCGCTCCGGAAAGGCGCTGCTGTGGCTGCTCGGCCATCGCGGCGAAGCCGAGGAGAAGGTCAGCGAGGAGGAAATCAGGACGCTGGTGGTCGAAGCCGAAAACGCCGGCGTGCTCGAGCCCGGCGAGAAAGAGATGATCGCGGGCGTGATGCGGCTCGGCGATCTCCCGGTCGGCGCAGTGATGACGCCGCGCCACGAGGTCAGTTCGATCGACCTCGCCGACCCCCCTTCCGAGATTTATGCAACGCTGCTCGATACCAACCATTCGCGCGCGGTCGTGTTCGACGGCAATCGCGACATTGCACTTGGCATCGTGCAGGCGAAGGATCTGCTCGATGCGTACTTGTCGGGCGGAACGCCGGACATCCGCGCGCTGGTCCGTCAGGCGCCGGTGATTCCGGAGACCGTCGATGCACGCGACGTGATCGCGATCCTGCGCGATTCGGCGGTTCATATCGGGCTGGTGCACGATGAATACGGCACCTTCCAGGGCGTGGTGACGAGCGCCGACATCCTCGAAGCAATCGTCGGCGCGTTCCACACCGAGGAGGGGCCGGCGGAACCCGCTTATGTCAGGCGCGATGACGGCTCCTACCTGATCTCGGGCTGGATGCCGGCGCTCGAATTTGCCGACCTGCTCGGCATCACCCTGCCCTCGCCGCGGCCCTACCAGACCTTCGCGGGCTTCCTGCTGCAGGAATTCGGCGCGATCCCCAATGTCGGCGAGAAGGTCACGGCCCATGGCTGGCAGTTCGAGATCGTCGATCTCGACGGCCGGCGGATCGACAAGGCCTTGGTCAGCCGCGTGGACGAGACGTGATTTGTCTTCCCGGAGCGTCTTCAAGCGAAATGGACACCGGTTCGCGTGAAGAAGACACGTCAGAACCGAAGCTCCGGGCCCGGACATCCGCCGGTTCCCGGCCCCGCCGTGACGGCTGTTGCGCACCCGTCCCATGCGCCAGACCGGCTCGCTGCAGCGCCGTTCTGTTGATAACCAGGAACCTGTCCATCCCCGAGGGCGGGACAGCCGGTCGTCCTGTGCTATCGGCGTAGCAGCAAGACCAGGTACGGAACACAGATATGCGGATTACCCTCGTCGGTTCCCGCCATTTTGGCGTGGCGACCTTGAATATGCTGCGCCAACGCGAAGTCGATGTCGTCAGGGTCGTGGTGCACGATGGCGAAGACCGGCTGGCGGCGGCCGCCCGAGCCACAGGGATCGATGTGGTGGTGCAAGCCAACCCCAAGCTCGTCGTGGCCTCCGAGATCGCACCCAACACCGATCTGATCGTGACGGCCCACAGCCACGCCCGCGTCAGCAAGGAAGCGCTGGCTGCGGCGAAACTCGGTGGGATCGGCTACCATCCCTCGCTACTGCCTCGGCATCGCGGCATGGCTGCTGTGGAATGGACCATCAAGGAAGGCGATCCGATCGCCGGCGGCAGCATCTATCACCTCGCCGACCGCATGGATGCCGGCGCCGTCGCGGCGCAGGACTGGGTGTTCGTCAAGAAAGGCGAAACAGCGCGCGAGCTCTGGGAGCGCGCGCTGGCGCCGCTGGGCCTTCGGCTGCTCGCCGAGGTGATCGACTACGGAAGGGCCCATGGCAGCCTTCCCGCCAAGCCGCAGGACGAGCAATTCGCGACCAAGGCGCCGAGCCTCTCGGACGCCGGGCACTGAACGCCTGAAGTCTGCCGCAAGAATCGCCCGCGCCCTTCGCCCGGTGCGGCGATTCACGATGCGCGTTCACCATTAGAGTTCACCATGATGTGTTTGATCTCATAGGAACTTTTCGCCCTCCACAGGACGGCCCACTTTGAACACATTGTGTCCGGATAAGGCGCACTGATCACACACATTTCAAGGAAATCTGATCTATGCGTCCTGACCGCATTCGCGCACTCCTGTTTGCGTCCCTTCTCGGTTCCACCGCCCTCCTTTCTGCCCCGGTTTCGGCTCAGCAACCTTACGATGGCCTCTGGCAGGTCACCGTGGTCACCAGGAGCGGAACCTGCGAGCCTTCAACCTCTTCCACGGTGACGGTCACGGACGGTCAAATCTCAGCGCCGGGCGCTGCCATCTCGGGTCGGGTCGGCCGGGAAGGCCTTGTGCGAGTCTCGATCAATGGTGCATATGCCAACGGTCAACTCACTGGCAACTCCGGATCGGGGAAGTGGAATGGGGCATCAGCAGGCGTACCGTGCAGCGGTCGATGGGAAGCTTCGCGTCAATAAGATCCACCAATCCTCAGAACTATCCTTCTCCGCACGACGGCTAACGTTCGCAGCCGCATTTGCGCTGGCAACGTTTGCAGTCTCCCCTAGCCATGCCCAGTCCGGCCCGTTTGCCGGAATGGCCGGTACTTGGTCTGGCGGTGGCAGCGTGACCTTGGACGACGGCTCCAGGGAGCGCATTCGCTGTCGCGCGACCTATCGCGTCGGCGGCGTCAACATGGCGATGACGCTGACCTGCGCCAGCGATGCCTACAAGTTCAACCTCCAAGCTGATGTGGTCGCCCAGGGCGGCGCAATTACCGGCAACTGGACCGAGGGCAGCCGAGGGATCAGCGGGAGCCTGCAGGGCCGTGGAGGCGGTGGTAATTTCCAGGTTGCCGCCAATGCCGCCGGGTTCAATGCCAACCTCAGCATGCGCACGAGCGGCAACAAGCAATCCGTCAGCATCAGCGCCGACAGCGGTTTCCGCGCGGCCAGTATCTCGTTGGCGAGATAGCGCGCGACAGCCGCCCGCGAACGCGGGCGACGATCACGCGGTCGGGATTTAGCTCGTCTTCGGCTTCGCCAGCCGCTCGGCGGTGTCCTTGATGGTCTTGGCGATCAGCAGGGCCTGGTCCTTGTTGAACGCAAAATCCTGCACGCCTTGGTGAGTCGTCAGCGACAGCACCATGATATCCGGCTGATGTTCGGGCCAGCCGGTGGCGAAGCCGGTCACGATATCCGCTGACGTTTTACGGTTTGCCATTGGCACCACCCTATGCTGCGGGAACGAAGGCGGTGACTTCGATCTCGACCTTGGCGCGTTGATCGACCAGGCCGTCGATATAAAGCAGGGTGGACGGCGGGAAATTGCGCCCCAGCGTCTCCTTCCAGGCCGCACCGATTCCTCCGCCCGCGGCCTCGTATTCAGCGCGGCTGGTCAGGTACCAGGTCAGGCGCACGATGTGCTCAGGCCCCGCGCCCGCTTCGCTCAAGAGCTTGATGATCCGCTTCAGTGCAGTGGCGACCTGCGCCGCCAGGTCGGGCGCGTAGTCGCCCTTCTCATCGCCGCCGGTCTGACCCGCCAGCACGATCCATTTGCCTGCTGCGTCGAAGCTGACGCCGTGCGAGAAGCCGCGGGGTTTCGACCATTCGGCCGGTTGCAAGACACGCATGAATTTATCCTCCCAGAAGTGGGAACATGCTTAGCACCGAACGGGCGGTCACGGCAAAGCTGAGGCACTGCATCGCTGACTTCCCGGAATTGCGAGTTGCAAATCGCGTGAGCCTCGCCGATACGGATGTTCCCGCTCGTCCCCTCTCCTTTTCCGCATCACCGATGGACCGCACCCCTTCCAAGACCAAGGCCGCGCTGTGGATGGCCGGCTGGCTCACGCTGATGCTGGTCATCGCGATCTCCGGCCGCGAAGCGATGCAGGACATGAACGTGTTTCAGTTGATGGAAGCGCGCTCGATCCTCGGCTTCTTCATGCTCTACCCGCTGATCCACGCGAGTGGTGGATTGTCGATCCTGAAGACCGCGCGCGTGCACATGCACATCGCGCGCAATTTGATCCATTATGGCGCACAGCTTGGCTGGTTTTTCGCGCTGACGCTGATTCCGATCGGCCAGGTGGTGGCGATCGAATTCACGATGCCGATCTGGACGGCGATCCTCGCGGCGGCCTTCCTCGGCGAGCGCATGACGGCGTGGAAGATCGCAGCGATCGTGCTCGGCCTGATTGGCGTGATCATCATCGTCCGCCCCGCCACAGGCGAGGTCAATCCGGGCCAATTGATCGCGCTTGCCGCGGCCGTGGGTTTCGGCATCTCGGTTGCGATGGTGAAGTCGCTGACCCGCACCGAGCAGACGCTGGCGATCATCTTCTGGATGCTGGTCGTGCAGTCGGCGGCAGGCTTGTTGCCGTCGCTCTATGTCTGGACATGGCCGCCGGCGCATGTCTGGGTATGGGTCGTCCTGATCGCCTTCTGCGGCACTTTCTCGCACTACTGCATGGCTCGCGCGCTGCTGCACGCGGATGCGACTGTTGTGATCCCGATGGACTTCCTCCGGGTGCCGCTGACCGCGACTGCGGGCTGGCTGATCTATTCGGAGCGGCTCGACCTGTTCACCGTGCTCGGCGCAGTGCTGATTCTGACTGGCAATCTCTTGAACCTGAAACCGAACGCGCCGGCCCACGCCCGCGCAGGGACCTGACATTCGGCACGGCTGTGATGTGGATCACGCAGTCGCGGCGCATGTTGTGGCATGCTTCATGGCGACGGGACATCGCCCTCGACCGCTGCGGTATTTTTTTGCTGCGTGAACGGCGGTGTTTTCGTGTAGGCTCACGCAACGCGTTATAGCCAAAATCTTTTCGATTCTGCTGGGGGATTTCAGATGCGCACCCTTACCCTCCTCGCGTCCTTGATCTGTGTGGCGCTCACTGCAACCGCCGCCCATGCCGACAGACGCGTCGCCTTCGTCGTCGGCAACGGCGCCTACAAGAACGTGACGCCGCTGCCCAATCCGACCATGGACGCTAAGTCGATGGCGAGCGCATTGCGCAATGTCGGATTCGAAGTGGTCGAGGGCACCAACCTCACCCGCGACAAGATGACCGAGAAGCTGCTCGACTTCGGCAAGAAGGCGCAGGGAGCCGATATCGCGGTGTTCTATTATGCCGGCCACGGCATCGCGATCAGCGGCACCAACTATCTCCTGCCGGTCGATGCCGACATCAAGTCGGAGATGGACGTCAAGCTGGGCTCCGCGATCAACATCGATCTCACGCTTGACCAGACCATGAGCGACGCCAAGGTCAAGCTGGTGTTCCTCGATGCTTGCCGCGACAACCCGTTCGCCGCCAAGATCAAGTCGAACTCGCCGACCCGAAGCGTCAACGTGCAGACCGGCCTTGCCGAAATGAAATCCGGCGAAGGCACGCTGATCGCGTTCGCAACCGGCCCGGGCCAGACCGCGCTCGATGGCCAGGAAGGCGCCAACAGCCCGTTCACGCGGGCGCTGATCGCCAACATCACCCAGCCCGGCGTCGAGATCCAGCAGGCGATGACCAAGGTCCGCGCGCAGGTCAATGAGGAGACCAACAAGGGCCAGTTGCCCTGGGGTCACACCAACCTGATCGGCTCGGTCTATCTCAACGGCGCGCCGGCGAACGACACGCCGACGGCCGCGGGCACCCCAGCGGCATCGACTGCGGTTGCAGCGGCGCCGAGCTCGGACGTCGAGCTCGAGTTCTGGCGTTCGATCAAGGACTCCAACAAGACCGAAGAGTTCAACGCCTACCTCTCGAGCTATCCGAACGGCCAGTTCCGTTCGCTCGCCCTTGCCCGCATCGCCGCGCTCGAGAGCGGTGCAGCTCCGAGCACGCAGACGCGCAACCTCACCGCCGGCATCGATCCTGCGACCTTCACCGAGGAAGCGAGCCAGGTCACCGAGGACCAGATCGGCCTCGACAAGGGCCAGCGCCGTGACGTGCAGCGCCGCCTCAACGGGCTCGGTTTCGACCTCAAGGCCACGGGCAAGTTCGACGAGCCGACCCGCACCGTGATCACGCGCTGGCAGGCCGCGCGCGGCTATCCGAAGAGCGGCTACCTCAACCGCCTGCAGCACAAGGCGCTGCTGACGGAGGTCGTGGCGACGACGTCGACAAGTTCGAGCGATGAAGAGCGTCCGCGCCGCCGCGCCAGCGGTGGTGGCGGCGGAGGTGGAGGTGGTGGCGGCGCTCCCCGCCATCAGGGCGGTGGCATCGATCCCGGAGCGGCCTTCGTCGGCGGCGTCGTGGGTGGCATGCTGGGCGGCGCGTTCCGTCGCTAACGCGCCTGTGAAACATCAACGAAAAGCCCGGCTCGCGCCGGGCTTTTCGGTTTCTGGCGGCTCCGCGTTGGAGCTACTTCCCCGCCGCCTTGCGCAGCGCCTCGTTGATGCGGTCCTGCCAGCCAGGACCGCTCCCCTGGAACCATTCCAGCACGTCCTGGTCGATCCGTAGCGTGACCTGCTCTTTCACTCCGGGAACGGAATTCTTCTTCGGCGGCGCTTCGGCCACCTTGGTGGTGGCGCGCTTGAACGCCGCCTCCGCTTCGCTGCGGGCGTCGTTCAGCGTGCGCGGGCGCCTCGGTTGATCGGCCATTGCTAGATCCCTTCAAACAGCGCCGTCGACAGATAGCGCTCGGCAAACGACGGCACCACGGCCAGGATGGTTTTCCCCGCCGCTTCCGGCCGCTTGCCGATCTCAAGCGCGGCGGCGATCGCCGCCCCCGACGAGATGCCACCGGGAATGCCCTCGTTGCGCGCCAGCGCGCGCGACATCTCGATCGCGGTGGTGCTGTTGACCTTGACGATCTCGTCAATCACGGAACGATCGAGGATGTCAGGAATGAAACCGGCGCCGATGCCCTGGATCTTGTGCGGCGAATGCTGGCCGCCCGACAGCACCGGGCTCTCCTCGGGCTCGACGGCGACGATGCGCAGCGATGGCTTGCGCGGCTTCAACACCTGCCCGACGCCGGTGATGGTGCCGCCGGTGCCCACGCCCGCGACGAAATAGTCTATGTTACCGCCGGTATCGTTCCAGATCTCCTCCGCGGTGGTGCGGCGATGGATCTCGGGGTTGGCGAGGTTTTTGAACTGCTGCGGCATCACCGCGTTGGGCGTCGTGCGCACAAGCTCTTCCGCGGTCGCGATCGAGCCTTTCATGCCCTGCGCAGCCGGCGTCAGCACGAGTTCGGCGCCGAGGAACGCCAGCATCTTGCGGCGCTCGACCGACATCGATTCCGGCATCACCAGCTTCAGCCGATAGCCGCGCGAGGCCGCGACGAAGGCCAGCGCGATGCCGGTATTGCCTGAGGTCGGCTCGATCAGCACGGTTTCGGCATTGATGATGCCGGCCTTTTCCATCGCGATGATCATCGCAGCGCCGATGCGATCCTTCACGCTCGCCGCCGGATTGAAATATTCCAGCTTGGCGAGGATCGTCGCGTGCGCGCCGTGGGCCTGCGGCAATCGGCGCAGGCGGACGATCGGCGTGTTGCCGAACGCGTCCACGATCGAGTCATAGACCAGCCCTCGTCCCGGCCGTTGCACTGCACGCGTAGTTGAAGGCGCATCCATCTCGGGACTCCTGTGCAAAATGTGCCGCCAAAATCGCGGTCCTCGTTAGTTAGGAACAGGGCGCACCGCAGCGCAAGAAGGGAAAACGATCGACTAACAAATCGCTGCATCGCAATAGCGAAATGTTTCTAAATCGCGATAAACCAACGTATTTGTGTTGCGACACCGTCAAATAAATCGGTGTATAAGTTAGGTGCAGGTTAAGCTCCCCACAGATCGCAAGGAGGTCACGATGACAGCAATTGCTGAAATCCCGTCGACCATCGCGGTTCGTCCTGATCCGCGCGGGTGCGATCTGCCGACTTGTCCGGTATGTGCCGACTCCATGATAGCCGCGGAAGCGTCCGCCTATATGCACGACTACATCATCAGCTATCTCTGGACCTGCGACACCTGCGGTTACGGTTTCGTGACCAAGCATTCGGTCAAGCGCTTCGCCTGCAACTGATAACGTAGCGTTTTCGAGCGAAGTGGAGACCGGTTCGCGTGAAGAAAGCGCGTCAGTAGGCCTAAGGCTTCGCAGCGATGTCACCGCGCGCCCAGTCGGCGCGCGTTTGCTTTTGGAAATCCTCAAATCTGTCGCCTGCGATTGCGGCGCGAATGTCCTGCATGAGCTGCTGGTAGTAGGCGATGTTGATTTCCGACAGCAGCATTGCGCCAAGCGTTTCCCCCGATTTCACGAGGTGATGCAGATAGGCACGTGAATAGCTGCGCGCGGAAGGCCACGCACTCTCTTCATCCAGCGGACGCGGATCGTCGGCGTGGCGCGCGTTGCGCAGGTTCACCGGCCCGAACCGGGTGAACGCTACGCCATGGCGTCCGTTCCGCGTTGGCATCACGCAGTCGAACATGTCGATGCCGCGTGCCACCGCTTCAAGGATGTCTTCGGGCGTGCCGACGCCCATCAGATAGCGCGGACGGTCCGCGGACAGCACCGGCGCGGTCTCCTCGATCATCGCAAGCATCACCGCCTGCGGCTCGCCGACCGCGAGCCCGCCGATCGCGTAACCGTGAAAGCCGATCTCGACCAGCGCCTCGGCGCTGCGGCGGCGCAGCTCCGGCACATCGCCGCCCTGCACGATGCCGAACAGCATGTAGCCGGCAGGTGCCGTCTCGAAAGCGCGCTTGCTGCGCTCGGCCCAGCGCAGCGACAGCCGCATCGCGCGCTCGATATCGTCGCGCTCCGCCGGCAGTCGTACGCATTCATCCATCTGCATCGCGATGTCGGAGCCGAGCAACCGCTGCACCTCGATCGAGCGCTCGGGCGACAGCTCGACCTTGGCGCCGTCGATATGCGAGCGGAACGTCACGGCGTTCTCGCTGACCTTGCGCAGCTCCGACAGCGACATCACCTGGAAGCCGCCGGAGTCCGTCAGCATCGGCCCGTTCCAGCCGGTGAACGTCTGCAGGCCGCCCAAGGCTGCGATGCGCTCGGCGCCCGGCCGCAGCATCAAATGATAGGTGTTGCCGAGCACGATGTCGGCGCCAGCATCGCGCACCTCGCGCCAGTGCATGCCCTTCATCGCGCCGGCGGTGCCGACCGGCATGAAGGCCGGCGTGCGCACCGCGCCATGCGGCGTGGTCAGCCGGCCGGTACGGGCATTGCCGTCAGTCGCGAGCAATTCGAAATGATTGGGAAGGCTCATGCGGCCGCTTATGGCGCGCCCGCGGGCCTCGTTCAACCGCGCTGACGTCGTTTTTCTGCCCGCAAAGCCGTTGACGACGCGGAAACTCTCCCGCATAAGTTCCACCACCATGATGACCGCGACCAAACGCACCACCACGACCAAACAGCTCTCCGGGGCCTTGGGAGGCGTGCGCGCGTAGTCGGACCGACCGCATCATCTCAAACCGAAGCCCCGCCTGATGAAGGTCCGGGGCTTTTTTATTGCCTTATTCTCATCCCGATGGAGACCCTCGTGAAGAACGATCCCGTTGTTGCCATTGCCGGCGTGACCGGCGCCGTCGGTGCCGAGTTCATCGCCACCATGGACCGGCGTGGCTTCCCCGTGCGCAAGCTGAAGCCGCTGGCGAGCAACCGTTCGGCGGGCAAGACCATCGATTTCCGCGGGCAAAAGGTCGTCATCGAGGAGCTCAACGAGCGTTCCTTCGAGGGCGTCGACATCGCCCTGTTCTCGGCCGGCAGCGGCGTCTCGAAGAGGTTCGCGCCGATCGCGGTGAAGGCCGGCGCCGTCGTCATCGACAATTCCTCCGCCTTCCGCATGGACCCGAACGTGCCGCTGGTGATCCCGGAGATCAACGCGTCCCGCATCCGCGAGCACAAGGGCATCATCGCCGTCCCGAACTGCGCCGCGATCACCGCCCTGGTGCCGCTGTGGCCGATCCATCAGAAGAACCGCATCAAGCGCGTGATCATCTCGACCTACCAGGCCGCAAGCGGCGCCGGCGCAGCCGCAATGGAAGAGCTGGTGGAATCGACCCGCGCCAACCTGAACGGGCAGGTCTATACGCCCAAGGTGATGCCGCACCCTTACGCCTTCAACCTGTTCAACCACAACACGGCCGTTGATCCCGAGACCGGCTACAACGACGAAGAGACCAAGGTCATCAAGGAGACCCGCAAGATCTTCGAGGACGACAGGATCGCGGTCGGCGTCACCTGCGTCCGCGTGCCGGTGCTGCGCGCGCATTGCGAGGCCATCACCTTCGAATGCGAGAAGCCGATCAGCGAGGACCAGGTGCGCACGCTGCTTGCGGCCGCGCCGGGCGTGCGGATCGTGGACGACCGCGCCGGGAATTACTTCCCGATGCCGATCGACGCCTCCGGCCAGGACGACGTGCTCGTCGGCCGCATCCGCAAGGATCTGAGCGACCCGAGCGGCCACTCGATCTCGATATTCGTGGCGGCCGACCAGCTCCTAAAGGGCGCGGCGCTGAACGCGGTCCAGATCGCCGAGCTGTTGCCCGAGCGCGTGATGGCATGAGCAGATTGGCGATGACGGCTGCACGATCGCGCGATATAGAGCGGAGGACATAGTAGCGCGGACAGGACGGAACCACTGACAAGGTTAATGGCACGGGCGGCACGACCAAGCGTTGCGAAGTCTCGTGGCGGCCGTCCGACAAAAAGCGCGGCCATCCAGCGCGACCTGCGGCTGATCGAGGTTGCCACCCGGCTTTTTCTGGAGCGCGGCTTCGAGGCGACGTCGATCGACGCCGTCGCCGAAACGGCCCGGGTCAGCAAGCCCACCGTGTATGCCCGCTATCGCGACAAGCGCGGCCTGTTCGAGGCCGTGCTGCGGCGCGAAATTTCGCGCTGGCTCTCCCCGCTCGCGACCGCGGCGGAAATGCAGTTCAGCAAGCCTTCCAGCGTTTCCGTCGAGCACTGCCTGCTGGAGCTCGGACGGCAGATGCTCGTGATGGTCAGTGGGCCCGAGCCCGGAGCACTGAGCCGCATCGTCGCATCGCAAGCAACCAACTTTCCCGAACTCGCACGGCTTGCGGAGGAAGAAGGCTACCGGAAAGCGGTCTCGACGATGGCGCGCCTGTTTGATCGCCTGGTCTCCGACGGAGCGCTCCAGATCGAGGACACGACGATCGCCGCTGAGGTCTATCTCAACATCACCGTCGGCCACACCATCCGGCAGGCGACCAACGGCATTCCGATCGACATGAAGGCCGAGGAGAAACGCTTGCGGGCTTCCTTGCGGCTTTTGATCGCCGGCATCGGCGGATCGAGCGGCCGGCCGCACCGGTCCGGCGCACGGAGCCGCCCATCCCGCTGACAACTCGATAAGCCATGCCCGTCGATGCGGGCTGCCCCACGATTTGAGCGGCTCCCGGGTGCCGGAGAGCTGTTGACGGTAATTAAACGATACCGTATTGTTTCGTTAAGTGAGCCTGTGATGTCCGCCGCACCGGACGTTGCCCGTGCCCACGCCGTCGCAGACTTTCGACCGGCGCAACTCGAGTCTTTCCTGGCCCCCGACCGGCTTGCGCTGTTCGACGGCCGACCCGGATACGGGTCGGCCGTGTCCTTTCCGGCAATGAGGTTGGCAGAGCGGCGCTGTCATGCGCAGCGCGAGCGGACGCAGAAAATCAGGGGACGCCGGAACGGCGTGAGGCGTGCACACCGACGTATTTCAATTTTGCTCCGGTTCCATCCGGACGCCGACCAGATTGTGTCGTGCCTTCACGCAAATAAGGGGCGGTTGAGCGAAAAATGCCGCGGTGTGATGTCGGTTCGGAACTCAAAAATGCCGGATCGAAGTACCAAATGGTGAGAGACTCACGGCTGCGGAAGCCACGGAGGAGGATCGATGGTAACGCTCTCCACAGGGGCGATGTTCACGACGACGCGGCATCTGTTCGTGATCGGTGTGCTGGCGCTGCTCGCATCCGCGCCCTCGTTTGCGGCCGCCGCCCCTTCGAGCTCTGAGGCCACTTCCGACCAGGGACAGGGAACGGAATCTGACGACCAAGCGGTCGCCCACCAGATTGAGCTGTTCCGGACCGCCCAGGTCTCGCTCAGCCGGGCGATCGAGATCGCCGAGCGGGCGCACGCCGGCGCGAGAACCTCCGATGTCAGCTTCGATGGAGGATCACCGCCGGTGTACCGGGTGAGGACGTTTCATGACGGCCAGCTTTGGGAACATGCCGTCAATGCCGCCACCGGTGAGATCGCGACGGATCGGCTGGTGTCGTCCCTGAAGGAACTCAATGCGGAGGACCGCACCAACATCGCCTCGCTGTCCGGTGTCGAGCAACAACTGTCGGATGCGATCCGGGTGGCGGAACGCGCCACCTCGGGCAAGGCAATCAGCGGGGGCCTGACACGCGAACGCGGCAAGCTGAACTTTGTGGTCATCGTCGTCAGCGGACTTGATCTGAAGCAGGTGATCCTCGAACCGCCGCGTCGCAAGGGGCACTGATAGTCGGTAGGGGTGAGCACGCTTCGCTTTGCCCCCTAAAGAAACTCGCGCCCCTCATGCGCGCGAAAGAGCAGGCACGCGTCGCCGTACGAATAGAAGCGATAGCCTGCCGCAATCGCATGCGCATAGGCCTGCTTCATCATCTCGAGGCCGGAGAAGGCCGACACCAGCATGAACAGGGTTGAGCGCGGCAGATGGAAATTGGTCAGCAGGATATCGACCGCGCGAAAACGGTAGCCGGGCGTGATGAAGATCGCGGTGTCGCCGCTGAACGGTTGGATCGTGCCATCCTCCCTCGTCGCGCTTTCGAGCAGCCGCAGCGAGGTCGTGCCCACCGCGACGATGCGCCCGCCTTTGGCGCGCGCAGCGTTCAGCGCAGCGGCGGTCTCCGCGGAGATGCTGCCCCACTCGGAATGCATCTTGTGCTCGGAGGTGTCATCCGCCTTCACCGGCAGGAACGTCCCTGCTCCGACATGCAAGGTCAGTCTGACAATATCGACGCCGCGGCCACGCAACGCCGCTTCCAGCGCCGGCGTGAAATGCAGGCCCGCGGTCGGAGCTGCGACCGCGCCCTCATTGGCCGCGAACATGGTCTGGTAGTCGGCGGCGTCCTGGTCATCGGGCGTGCACTTGGAGGCGATGTAAGGCGGCAGCGGCGGGGCGCCGAGATCGGCGATGGCCTGGTCCAGCGCAGGCCCATGGAAGGAGAATGACAACGTCACCTCGCCTTCCTGCCCCTTGGCTTCGACCTGCGCATCGAGATGCCCGAGTAGGCAGACCTTGCCTTCATTGCCGAAGCGGACAATGTCGCCTTCCGCCAATTTCTTCGCCGGCTTCACCAGCGCCTGCCAGCGCGAACCATCGAGCCGCTTGATCAGGGTCGCCTCGATCTTCGGCTCGGTCTCGCGGCCGATGCGGCGGCCCTTCAATTGCGCCGCGATCACCTTGGTGTCGTTGACCACGAGCTGGTCGCCCGGCTCGAGCCATTGCGGCAGCTCGGTCACGCTGCGGTCGCGCAGCACACCGTCACCCTGCACCACCAGCATCCGCGCAGTGTCGCGCGGGCTCGCGGGCCGCAGCGCGATCCGTTCAGGCGGAAGGTCGAAGTCGAAGAGATCGGTGCGCATTCCCTGCACCCGTCATCGCCCGCGCAGGCGGGCGATCCAGTACCCACGATGTTGGATATAGCAACCGGCGGTGTGTACTGGATGCCCCGCCTGCGCGGGGCATGACAGTGGAGTTGGTGTCCGTCGGCTCAAGTCGCGTCAGCGGCCATCTTTGCCTTGACGATCTTGTCCGGGTTCTGCACCGGCTCGCCGCGCTTGATCTTGTCGACGTTCTCCATGCCTTCGGTGACCTTGCCCCAGACCGTGTACTGGCCGTTGAGGAAGGAGGCGTCGTCGAAGCAGATGAAGAACTGGCTGTCGCCGGAATCCGGGTTGGCGGCGCGTGCCATCGAGGCGGTGCCGCGGACATGCGGCTCCTTGTTGAACTCGGCCTTCAGCTTCTTGCCGGAGCCGCCGGTGCCGGTGCCGTGGGGACAGCCGGTCTGGGCCATGAAGCCGTCGATCACGCGGTGGAACACGATGCCGTCGTAAAAGCCGTCGCGCACCAGTTCCTTGATGCGAGCGACGTGGTTTGGCGCGAGATCCGGCCGCATCTCGATAGTGACGGGACCCTGGGTGGTCTCGAGGATCAGAGTGTTTTCGGTGACAGCCATGCTCGCCTCTCTTTGGCTTCGGGTTGACGCTTGCGGGTTCTGAAGGGAATCGCCATGGGCCGGCCGGCAACGGCGCCGCCCAATGCGTCCGTAAATGGCAATGGCGTGCAGCGTTGCAATGCCTCCATCACGGCGACCCGGTATTGCAAACGGTCATTGTCGCTGGCCTGTTCCGTCTCATAGGTGATCTTGGGGCGGCCCAGGATCGCTCCCTGGCGGTTGAAGCTGACAATCACCGTGATGTCGATCGGGTTGGCCTGCGACAACGGCGGCGGCTTGAAGCAACTGTGCAGCTTTATGAAGAGGTCCTTGAGCGTATCGAGCTTCTCGGGCGCCGGCTGCGCCCGCGCCGCGCAAGCAAGCAGCATCAGCGGCGCCGCAAACCAGAGAAATGGTTTGCCGCGTAGCATCGGCTAGCCTCACTTGATGTCGGATGCGACTTGCACCTTCACCATCTTGTCGGGATCGGTCACTGCGCCGCTCGGCGAGCCCGCGGGCGCCTTCTTCAGCTTGTCGACCACGTCCATGCCCGACACGACCTCGCCGATCACGGTGTACTGGCCGTTCAGGCTCGGCCCGTCCGCGAACATGATGAAGAATTGCGAATTGGCGCTGTCGACGCTGTCGCCGCGCCGCGCCATCCCAACGATACCACGCTTGAAGGGCACGTTCGAGAATTCCTGCTTCAGGTTCGGGTATTTCGAGCCGCCGGTGCCGTTGAAGTTCTGGCCGTCGCCGGTCTGGGCCATGAAGCCGTCCATCACGCGGTGGAACGGCACGTTGTTGTAATAACCCTCACGCGCGAGCTGCTTGATGCGCTCGGCATGCTGCGGCGCAATGTCCGTCCTGAGCTTGATGACAATGCGCCCCTTGCTGGTGTCGATCACGATCGCATTGGCCTTGTCCAGGTTGGCTGGCAAGGGCTGCGCGACCGCGGGAGCCACACAGAGGAGCGCGGCGAGAACGGCGAGAATTCGGATCATGAAAGCTCCGGAGCGGATACCTGAGGGGATGAGTGCGGGGGCTAAAGCGGGAGGACTTTTCTTCGAAATGTCCTCCCGCTTTAGCTCTTTGTTGGAGCATGATCTTTTCGGAAAACCGGTGTCCACTTTTCCGGATCATGCTCTAGCTGGGAAATTTGGCCTTGAGGCGGGAGGCAACGGCTTTGGGCACGAAGTTGGAGACATCGCCGCCCATACCGGCGATCTGGCGCACCAGGGTGGCTGTGATCGGCCGGACCGTCGGCGAAGCCGGCAGGAACACGGTGTGCACCTCGGGCGCCATGGATTCGTTCATGCCGGCCATCTGCATCTCGTAGTCGAGGTCGGTGCCGTCCCGCAGACCCCGGATCAGAATCGTAGCACCGGCGCGTTGCGCCGCGGTGACAACCAGGTCTTCGAACGTGATGCACTCGAAGCCACAGCCGGCTTTCGCGGCGACGGGGCCGAATACTTCCTCCAGCATCGCCAGGCGCTCCTCGACCGAAAACAGGGGCTTCTTCCCCGGATGCACGCCGATGGCGACGATCAGGCGGTCGCAGAGGACGACGGCGTGTTTGACCACGTCGAGATGGCCGTTGGTAACCGGGTCAAACGAGCCCGGATAAAGGGCGATGCGAGGCATATCCCCCTCTAGCCTGCCTAGCGTTGGCCGGCAAGCCAGCCGGGTTCCCTAACCGGCCCAGACCCCAATGTTTCATCGGTCTGGCGTCGACGAAACAAAATCCCCGGGGAACGAAATCATTTTCGCCCCTGGCGAAGACAGCGGGAAACGGGCGCCCCCTATCACTCCGGCCAACGAAACGACGGGCCGCCAAGGCCCACTGACAGGGAACCGTTATGATCAAGGCACTTTCCGCCGTCGCCGTCGCCGCTTTCATTGCCGCCGCTCTCACCGTCCTTCCCGGCTTTGCGCCCCAGGTCGAAGCCAGCGTGCCCCGTCCTCTCGCCAAGGCTGACCGGCTGGAGATCCGCCCCGCGGGCAACGATCGCTGCGCGCAGCAGAACTGGCCGAACTTTGACGCTTCCTGCCTTCGCAAGGCTGGCGGCAATGCCGTAGTCCGTGAAGCCCGCCTGGTCACCGCCGACCGCACGCCGTAGCCCCGGCCTCCCCCGCTCCGCAGCAACATAGTGGTAATTTGCGACGTCTCGTCGCAGACTGCTGTCTTGGTGGCGTCCTTCGGACGATCCGGTGGGCGCGATGCAATCGGGGGTCCCGCCGATGTCAAGCACGCACGCCATCGCCTCAGGCCATCCGCCGAGCCCGGTTCCTCTTGCAACAACCATCGGCGCACTCGGTGTCGTCTATGGCGATATCGGGACCAGTCCCCTTTACGCACTGAAGGAGGCAGCCAGGGCGGCCGCCCATGGCGGCACGATCGCGCCGGACGCCGTCCTGGGCGTGGTATCGCTGATCCTCTGGGCGCTGATCCTGATCATTTCGATCAAATACGCGCTCCTGATCCTGCGTGCGGACAACCGCGGCGAAGGCGGGATCGTGGCGATATTGGCGCTGCTGCACGCGCGCCATGCCCAGCCGGGCACCTGGCGCGCGCAGCTGCTTCTCGTCGGCCTCATCGGCGCCGCCCTGCTCTATGGCGACGGCGCAATCACCCCGGCGATCTCGGTCTTGAGCGCGATCGAAGGATTGAAGGTGGACGCGCCATCGCTGGCGCCGGCGGTCGTGCCGATCACCATCGTGATTCTGGTTGGCCTGTTCGCGATGCAGAAGCAGGGCACCGGCTTCATCGGCCGGATTTTCGGACCGGTGATGCTCGGCTGGTTCCTCGTTCTCGCAGCGCTCGGCATCCACGGCATCGTCCAGGCGCCGGCGGTGCTCGCGGCACTCAGCCCGTTCTATGCTTTCAATTTCCTGATCCACCAGAATTTCCACATCAGCTTCGCCATCCTCGGCGCAGCTTTTCTCGCGGTCACGGGCGGTGAGGCGATGTACGCCGACATGGGGCACTTTGGGCGGTTTCCGATCCGGCTCGCCTGGTTCGCCGTCTGCCTGCCCGCGCTGATGCTCAACTATTTCGGGCAGGCCGCGCTGTTGATCACCGATCCGGGCGCGCTGGACCATCCGTTCTTCCAGCTCTCGCCCGACTGGCTGCACTATCCGCTGGTCGCTTTCTCCGCGATCGCCACCGTGATCGCATCGCAGGCGATCATCTCGGGCGTGTTCTCGCTGACCCAGCAATCGATCCAGCTCGGCTTCCTGCCGCGGATGCACATCCTCCACACCACCAGCGACGCGATCGGCCAGATCTATGTGCCGCTGGTGAACTGGCTGCTCGCCGCCGCGACGCTTGGCGCGGTCCTGGGCTTTGGCACTTCGGATGCCCTCGCCGGCGCGTACGGCATCGCGGTGTCCCTGTTGATGGCGATCACCACGCTGCTGGCGGCGCTGGTTGCGATCCAGTGGGGTTACTCGCCGCTGATCGTGCTCGCCGTCAACGGCTTCTTCCTTGTCATCGACCTCATCTTCTTCGCGGCCAACTCAACCAAGCTGCACGAAGGCGGCTGGTTTCCGCTGCTGCTGGCAGGCTTGATCGCGTTCCTGATGCTCACCTGGCGCGGCGGCGTAAAGCTGGTCGAGCGGGCGCGCGCAAGACTGCGCCAGCCGGAAGAGGATTTGATCGAGACCGCGGTCACCAAGTGCCGCGCCAGGCTGCCGGGCACTGCCGTGTTCCTCGCCTCCGCGCCAAAGGGCGTGCCGCTCGCGCTGACGCAATTCGTCAAGCACAACCACGTCCTGCACGAACGCGTTCTTTTGGTCACCGTGCAGATCGAGGAATCTCCGCGCATCTCCGACGACGACCGCGCCGAGATCATCGACATCATCCCGGGCATCACGCGCATTATCCTGCACTACGGCTTCATGCAATACCCGACCATCTATGAGGGCCTGCAACTCGCCTGCCGGCAGGGCAAGCTGCCCGGCATCGATCTTTCCGACGTCACCTACTATATCGGCCGCGAGACCATCATCCCGCGCGAGGACGTTCCGGGCATGTGGGTTTGGCGGGAATCAATCTTCGCATTCCTGCAACGCAACGCCGAACGCACTGCGGCGTTCTTCGGCGTGCCGACCGGACAGGTGGTGGAATTCGGGACGGAAATCGAGATCTGACTGGCCGGAGCGTTTTCGAGCGAAGTGGAAGCCGGTTCGCGTGAAGAAAACGCGTCGAAACGAGAATCCAGAGCTTCGGTTCTGATTCGATCAGAACCGAGAATGCTCTGGTGATCTCGATTGATCGGCGGCAGTCGGCGGCATTAGCCGCCGTTGCCGTTCTCGCCATTGTCGCTTTCTTCGCCGATATGCTCGACCGAGACGACGTGCTCGTCGTCGGCGGTGTCGAATACGATGACGCCCTGGGTCGAGCGGCCGGCGATGCGGATGTCGCCAACGGGGCAACGGATCAGCTGGCCCTTGTCGGTCACCAGCATGATCTGGTCGGCCTCCTCGACCGGGAACGAGGCTACCAGCTTGCCGTTGCGGCTGTTGACGCTCATCGCGACGATGCCTTTGCCGCCGCGGCCGGTGGTGCGGTACTCGTAGGACGAGGTCCGCTTGCCGTAGCCGTTTTCGGACACCGTCAGCACCACCTGCTCCTGCGCCGACATCTCGACATAGCGCTCCTGGGAGAGCTGGATTGCACCCGTGGCCTCCTCGGCCTCGGTCTCCGCCGGCTCCTCGACGACCGCTTCGCCCGCGACCGCGCGGCGCATCTTCAAGTAGGCCGAGCGCTCGTCCGAGGTCGTGTCGACATGGCGCAGGATTGCGAGCGAGATCAGCTTGTCGCCTTCGGCGAGCGAAATGCCGCGCACGCCCATCGAGGTGCGGCCGGTGAAGACGCGCACATCCGTGACAGGGAAGCGGATGCACTGGCCGCCGGCGGCGCTCAGCAGCACGTCGTCATGCTCGGTGCAGATCTGCACGTCGACGATCGCCTCGCCCTCCTCCAGCTTCATGGCGATGATGCCGGAGCGGCGGACGTCGACGAAGTCGGACAGCTTGTTGCGGCGCACGTTGCCGCCGGTGGTGGCGAACATCACGTCGAGGTTGCGCCAGGAGGATTCGTCCTCCGGCAGCGGCATGATCGTGGTGATGCGCTCGCCCTGCTCCAGCGGCAGGATGTTGATCAGTGCCTTGCCGCGCGCGTTCGGCGCCGCCATCGGCAATCGCCAGACCTTCTCCTTGTAGACCTGGCCGCGTGAGGAGAAGAACAGGACCGGCGTATGGGTGGAGGCCACGAACACGCGGCTGACGAAATCCTCGTCGCGCGTCTGCATGCCGGCCCGGCCCTTGCCGCCGCGGCGCTGGGCGCGATAGGTCGACAGCGGCACGCGCTTGACATAGCCGGCGTGCGACACCGTTACCACCATGTCCTCGCGCTGGATCAGATCCTCGTCCTCGACCTCGCCTTCCTGCTCGACGATGACCGTCCTGCGCGGGGTGGCGAACTCCGCCTTCACCTCGGCGAGCTCGGTCTTGACGATCGCCTGCACCCGGGCGCGCGAGCGCAGGATGTCGAGATAGTCGGAGATCTCGGCCGCGAGCTTGGTGAGTTCCGCGCCGATCTCGTCGCGGCCGAGCGCGGTCAGGCGCTGCAGCCGGAGGTCGAGGATTTCCCTCGCCTGCTCCAGTGAAAGGCGGATGGTGCCGTCCGGATTGATGCGGTGGCGCGGATCGTCGATCAGCGTGATCATGTCCTCGACGTCCCGCGCCGGCCAATCGCGCGACATCAGGGTTTCGCGCGCGGTCGCCGGATTCGGCGAAGAGCGGATCACGCGGATGACCTCGTCGATATTGGCAACCGCGATGGCGAGGCCCACCTGGAGGTGCGCGCGGTCGCGCGCCTTGCCGAGCAGGTATTTGGTTCGCCGGGTCACCACCTGTTCGCGGAAGGCGACGAAGATCGTCAGCAGATCTTTCAGGTTCATCTGCTGCGGGCGGCCGGAATCGAGCGCCAGGATATTGGCCGGGAAGTTGGTCTGCAGCGGCGTGAAGCGGTAGAGCTGATTGAGCACCACGTCCGGCATCGCATCGCGCTTCAGTTCGACCACGACACGGAAACCTTCGCGGTCGGATTCGTCGCGCAGATCGGCAATCCCCTCGATCTTCTTCTCGCGGATGAGCTCGCCAATCCGCTCGACCATGTTGGCCTTGTTAACCTGGTACGGGATTTCCGTGATGATGATCGCTTCGCGATCCTTTCGGAGCGTGTCGATCGTGACCTTGCCGCGCATCACGATCGAGCCGCGGCCGAGATGGTAGGATGCCCGGATACCCGCTCGACCGAGGATGATGCCGCCGGTGGGGAAATCCGGCCCCGGAATGATGTTGATGAGTTCGTCGATGGTGAGCGCCGGGTTGTCGATCAGCGCCACGCAGGCGTCCACGACCTCGCCGAGATTGTGCGGCGGGATGTTGGTGGCCATGCCGACGGCGATGCCACCCGCGCCATTGACCAGCAGGTTCGGAAACCGCGTCGGCAGTACCGACGGCTCTTGCTCGGTGTTGTCGTAGTTGGCCTGGAAGTCGACCGTGTCCTTCTCGATGTCCGCAAGCACGGCCTCGGCCGCGCGCGTCAGGCGCGCTTCGGTGTATCGATAGGCGGCCGGCGGATCACCGTCGACCGAGCCGAAATTGCCCTGGCCGTCGATCAGCGGCACGCGCATGGAAAAATCCTGCGCCATGCGCACCATGGCGTCGTAGATCGACTGGTCGCCGTGCGGGTGATACTTACCGATGACGTCGCCGACCACGCGCGCGGACTTGACGTACTTCTTGTCCGGCGTGTGCCCCTGGTCGTACATCGAATACAGGATGCGGCGGTGCACGGGCTTGAGCCCGTCACGCGCGTCCGGCAGCGCCCGCGCCACGATCACGCTCATTGCGTAATCGAGGTAGGACTTCTTCATCTCGTCGAGGATGGAAACGGGACGAATGTCTGAGGGCTCCGGCGGCTCGCCGGGCGTGTCGTCTTCGGGGTCTGCCAAAGGGGGAATCCGGATCGGTTCTACTGCAGAATCATATAGCGTATCGGGAGTCCGATAACCACCCCTGAACGATCGCGGCGACCGGTTTTTCCCTTCGTTTTTTCATAGACTTACGGGATTGGCGCACGTTTCGCGGGAACGCCGTTTGGACGCGCCGCGGGCAAGCGAAATGTCCGCCCGCCAATCCGGGCGCCCCGAGCTCAGCCGTCTTCGCGGTTAGCTCAATCTCCTCACAATTCACATTAACTTGGGCTACCGGAATCCCGGCTGCATCGTATCAAGCGATATCAATCGCTTGATACGCACGTCCTATGGCAATCCAAGAGGATAAGTCTCTGCCCCGCACCTCAGTCGTGCGAGGAGATTTCCCTCCTCGCACGATGCGCTCCGGGAACCTGCCGCTCGATCAGAACGGAATATCGTCGTCCATGTCGTTGTTCCGGGCGCCGGCCGGCACCGCCCGACGCGGCGCGGAACTCGAGGGGCCGCTGACCCCGAAATCGCCACCACCGCCACCCCCCATGTCGTCGGAGAAGTTGCCGCCACCGCCCTTGCCGTCCAGCATCGTGAGGGTGGAGTTGAAGCCCTGCAGCACCACCTCGGTCGAATATTTCTCGACCCCGCTCTGGTCGGTCCACTTCCGGGTCTGGAGCTGGCCCTCGACATACACCTTGGCGCCCTTCTTCAGATATTGCTCGGCGACCTTGGCGAGCCCCTCATTGAAGATGACGACGCGGTGCCACTCGGTCTTCTCCTTGCGCTCGCCGGTGGCCCGATCGCGCCAGGTCTCGGAGGTCGCAACGCTCAGATTGGCGATCGGGCGGCCGTCCTGGGTCCGCCGGATTTCCGGATCCTTGCCGAGATTACCCACCAGAATGACCTTGTTCACGCTTCCCGCCATCGCCGCTCTCCACTCAATCACCGGGCCGGCCGGTCGTACGGCCGACACATTCAGTCTTCGCTAACCACATCTTACATTGCTGACGGACCCTATACACTCGCCGATGCCACCGGCGCAGCCATTCCGGCCAATCCCGCAATTATCCACATATAGCGCCTGCCGCGCCAGTGTTCCATCTTTGTTCTCCACAACTTGCCGTGATCATGGCGACATCGTGGCCAATTTTGGTGCAGCGGGGACGGAACCCGAAATCCGATCCCGGGTTCCCGAAAATGCCAAACAAATCACTAACTTATGTTACGCGTACTTCGCCGTTAAGTGTTGCCTTTCGGCGACGGTATTTCCGGTTGAATCGGGTTATGCCTAAAACGACGGCGCGGCGCTCGCGTCTTTAATACCGTAACGCTTCGGGACCAATTGAAGCGAACAAAGGCTGGAGAGCTACGATGAAGAAGTTTTTGCTTGGAACGGTTGCCTTGGTTGCGCTGGCTGCGCCGGCCTCGGCTGCCGATCTTGCCGCGCGACCTTATACCAAGGCGCCGCCGGCGCCCATCGCCGTCCTTTATGACTGGAGCGGGTTCTATATCGGTGGCAACGGCGGCTGGGGCACGAGCCACGCTTGCTGGGATGTCGTCGGCTTCGGTGACGGCTGCCACGACGCAGATGGCGGCACCGCTGGTGGTCAGATCGGTTATCGCTGGCAGACCGGCACCTGGGTGTTCGGCGTTGAAGGCCAGGGCAACTGGGCTGACTTCCGGGGCAGCAACGTCAGCCTGCTGACGGGCATCGACACCAACGAGTCGAAGATCGACGCGTTCGGCCTGCTGACCGGCCAGATCGGCTATGCCGCCAACAACGTACTGTTCTACGTCAAGGGCGGTGCGGCTGTGACCTCAAATCGCTATCGCGTTCGTGACACCTTCACCGGTGTGCCGATCACCGACACCATCGATGACACCCGCTGGGGTGCCGTGGTTGGCGCCGGCGTCGAGTACGGCTTCGCGCCGAACTGGTCGGTCGGTGTCGAGTACGACCACATCTTCCTCGGCGACCGCTCCTACGATTTCATCAACAATGGCGTCGTTGGCGTGCCCGGCACGCTCTTCACCACGGAGAATGTCAGCCAGGACGTCGACATGGTCACCGTCCGCGTGAACTACAAGTGGGGTGGCCCGCTCATCCCGCGCTACTGATCGCGCGATCGGATATCGATCCTGAGAAAAGGCCGGCCTCGCGCCGGCCTTTTTGTTTGCGAGCCGTTTGTTCCGAGACGCTCGCCCGCGAAGCTCTGCTTGCGCGAGCCTTTTCTTGCTGCCATCTACTGCCAAAGCTCCGCGCGAGAAATGCGATCGGAAACAAATCGTTGATGATTCGTCCTGAGCACTGGAAATCATCACGCGTTCTTCCTATGTTCCAGCATCACCCCATCGGCGCCGTGGTACGGATTTCCGACGACGCGCGCCCGTAACGTGGCGCGCTTACCAGCGCCTGGAAATGCCGATATGGATGAAGTGATCAGGGCGAAGCGCCAACAGAACGCCGGCTCCTCAACGCGTGCCATCACCATCCGCGGCGCGCGGGAGCACAACCTCAAGAACATCGACGTCGAGATTCCCCGCGACAGGCTGGTCGTGTTCACCGGCCTGTCCGGCTCCGGCAAATCCTCGCTCGCCTTCGACACCATCTATGCCGAGGGCCAGCGCCGCTACGTCGAATCGCTCTCGGCCTATGCCCGCCAGTTCCTGGAGATGATGCAGAAGCCGGACGTCGACCAGATCGACGGCCTCTCGCCCGCCATCTCCATCGAGCAGAAGACCACCTCGAAGAATCCGCGCTCCACCGTCGGCACCGTCACCGAGATCTACGACTACATGCGCCTGCTCTGGGCCCGCGTCGGCGTGCCCTATTCGCCGGCCACGGGGCTGCCGATCGAGAGCCAGACCGTCTCGCAGATTGTCGACCGCGTGCTGGCGCTGCCCGAGGGCACACGCCTCTATCTGCTGGCGCCGGTCGTGCGCGGCCGCAAGGGCGAGTACCGCAAGGAGCTCGCCGAATATCTCAAGAAGGGCTTTCAGCGCGTCAAGATCGACGGCACCTTCCACGAGCTCGCCGAAGCGCCGACCCTCGACAAGAAGTTTCCGCACGACATCGACGTCGTCGTCGATCGCATCGTGGTGCGTCCCGATATCGGCCAGCGGCTCGCGGAAAGCTTTGAGACCGCGCTCAAGCTCGCCGAGGGCCTGGCGGTGATCGAATTCGCCGATGCGCCTGCCGCGGCACCTGCGGAGGAAAAGAAGAAGACCGCCAAGATCCACGACAAGAGCGGGCCCGAGCGCATCCTGTTCTCGGAAAAGTTCGCCTGCCCGGTCTCCGGCTTCACCATTCCCGAGATCGAGCCGCGGCTGTTCTCGTTCAACAATCCCTATGGCGCCTGCCCCGCATGCGGCGGCCTCGGCGTCGAGCAGCATGTCGACGAGGACCTCGTCATTCCGGACAAGGAGCTGTCCCTGCGCAAGGGCGCGATCGCGCCGTGGGCCAAATCCTCCTCGCCCTATTACCTGCAGACGCTGACCGCGCTCGGCAAGCACTACAAGTTCACGCTCGACACCAAGTGGAAGGACCTGGCGAAGAAAACGCAGAACGCGATCCTGCATGGCTCCGGCGACGACGAGATCAAGTTTTCCTATGAGGACGGCGTCCGCTCCTACGACACCAAGAAGCCGTTCGAGGGCGTGATCACCAACATCAACCGCCGCTACCGCGAGACCGAGAGCGAGTGGGCGCGCGAGGAGCTGGCGAAATATTTCACCGACATCCCCTGCGCCGCCTGCAACGGCTATCGCCTCAAGCCGGAAGCGTTGTGCGTCAAGATCGGCGGCAAGCATATCGGCGAAATCGCCGATATGTCGGTGAAGCGCGCCGGCGACTGGTTCGAGAGCGTGCCGGAGGCGCTGAACACGCAGCAGAACGAGATCGCCGCGCGCGTGCTGAAAGAGATCCGCGAGCGGCTGACCTTCCTGCTCGACGTCGGGCTCAACTATCTCACGCTGTCCCGCTCCTCCGGCACATTGTCCGGCGGCGAGAGCCAGCGCATCCGCCTCGCCTCCCAGATCGGTTCGGGCCTCACGGGCGTGCTCTATGTGCTGGACGAGCCCTCGATCGGCCTGCATCAGCGCGACAACGCGCGGCTATTGGATACGCTGAAACGACTGCGCGACCTCGGCAACACCGTGGTCGTGGTCGAGCATGACGAGGACGCGATCCGGCTGGCCGATTACGTGCTCGACATCGGCCCCGGCGCCGGCATGCATGGCGGCCACATCGTCGCCCAGGGCACGCCAGCGGACATCATGCGCAATCCGAAATCGCTGACCGGCAAATATCTCACCGGCGAGCTTTCGGTGCCGATCCCCGACCGGCGGCCGCCGAACCATCGGCGCACCATCAAGGTCGTCAACGCGCGCGGCAATAACTTGAAGAACGTCACGGCGGAGATCCCGCTGGGGCTGTTCACCTGCATCACCGGCGTCTCCGGCGGCGGCAAGTCGACGCTCCTGATCGACACACTCTATAAGGCGATCGCGCGCAAGCTCAACAATGCGAGCGAAGCCGCCGCACCCCACGACCGCATCGAGGGCCTGGAGCATATCGACAAGATCATCGACATCGACCAGTCGCCGATCGGCCGCACCCCGCGTTCCAATCCGGCGACCTATACCGGCGCCTTCACGCCGATCCGCGAATGGTTCGCCGGCCTGCCCGAAGCCAAGGCGCGCGGCTATGAGCCCGGACGTTTTTCATTCAACGTCAAGGGCGGCCGCTGCGAGGCCTGCCAGGGCGACGGCGTCATCAAGATCGAGATGCACTTTCTGCCCGACGTCTACGTCACCTGCGACGTCTGCAAAGGCAAGCGTTACAACCGCGAGACGCTGGAGGTGCTGTTCAAGGGCAAGTCGATCGCCGATGTGCTCGACATGACCGTGGAAGAAGCCGCCGAATTCTTCAAGGCGGTGCCGCGCGTGCGGGAAACCTTCCAGACCCTGCACCGCGTCGGTCTCGACTACATCCATGTCGGCCAGCAGGCGACCACGCTATCAGGCGGTGAAGCCCAGCGCGTCAAGCTGGCAAAAGAGCTGTCAAAGCGCGCCACCGGCCGCACGCTCTACATCCTGGACGAGCCCACAACCGGCCTGCACTTCCACGACGTCGCCAAACTGCTGGAGGTGCTGCACGAGCTGGTCGCCCAGGGCAACACGGTGGTCGTCATCGAGCACAACCTCGAAGTCATCAAGACCGCCGACTGGGTGATCGACCTCGGCCCCGAAGGCGGCGACGGCGGCGGCGAAATCGTCGCCTGGGGTCCGCCGGAGGACATCGCCAAGGCGCCGCGCAGCTACACCGGCAAATTCCTGGCGCCGGTGCTGAAGAAGGCAAACAGCAGGCCAAAGAAGAGCAGCGCCAGCGAAGCGGCGGAGTGACGGGTTTCCCGGTCCACTTTCACTGTAGTGGAGCAAAGTGAACGCGGCCCGAGGGCCGCCGCAGTTGATTGTGGATGCCCAACGATCGACCAGGCGCGGCACATCCGCCATGAGTATGTCGGCGACGGAGAAGGACACGCCAGCCATTTGCGTCCTGCCAACACGGGAGGACCGAGTCACCGACACTGGTCGCCTTGCCACGTCGGTTTACGCGGCAGCGCCAAATTCGATGCGACCTTGATCTAACGCAAATGCCACGATGATTTTATCGCCTATTTTTCTTTGATGGTTCACCCCTGTGGATCACCGCAATGATCATCGAGCTGTTAAGCCAAGAGCACCGCAACATTGAACGGCTGCTTGCCGTCCTTGAGCACGAACTGGATATTTTCGATCGCTCGGGCCGACCGGACTACGAGGTCATCCGCGCTATCATCGCCTATTTCGAAGTCTATACTGAAATGTACCACCATGCTCAGGAAGACCGTGTCTTCGCCAGGCTGAGAATTCGCGATCCCGCCGCTGCCGAGAAAATCGGCGATCTCGCGCATGAGCATCGGGAAGGCGCCAAGCGCTTGCATCGCGTCGCCAAAGCCGTCGATGGCGTACTTGCCGATCGCGAGTTCCTTCGTGAAGACGTGGACCGGATCGTTCGCGATTTCCTGCAACATGAGCGGCGTCACATCAGGATGGAGGATCGTGATTTCTTCCCCGCCGCGCAGAAGGCATTGCAGCCTGACGATTGGACCGAAATCGCTTCAGCCCTGTCCCCTCACAAGGATCCGCTGTTCAGCGACGCCACGGAAGCCAGGTTCGATGCATTGCGGGTGCATATCTTGCAACTGGAGCAGGAGGCCGAAGCCGAGCGACGCTAGTACAATTGTGGTTTGAGCGCGTGCGGCGAAGGCTCAATGCTGATCGCAACTTTGCGACTGCTTTTCAATTTGTGAATTTCGCAATTCTCTCGGCGCGTGCTATTCCTTCTCGCGCCCAATGCCCTACTCCCTTGTCATCTTCGACCTCGACGGCACGCTTGCAGACAGCTTTCCCTGGTTCTTGCGCAATGTGAACGACGTCGCGGACCGGTTCAGCTTCCGCCGCGTCGCGGAAGAAGACGTCGAAGAGCTGCGGCATGCCGGCTCGCGCGAGATCATCGTGCGGCTTGAGGTGCCGGCGTGGAAGATACCTGTCATCGCCCGGCACATGCGGCGGCTGAAAGCGGAGCATCTTGCCGACATCCCGTTGTTTGCAGGCGCTGAGACCATGTTGCGCGCGCTCAAGGACGGCGGCCTGCAGCTCGCGCTCGTCACGTCGGACAGTGAGGCGAATGCGCGCCGGTTGCTAGGCGAGGCCGCAGCGCACTTCTCCTGGCTCGATTGTGGAGCATCGATCTTTGGCAAGGCCGCAAAATTCCGCCGCGTCGTCAAACGTGCCGATCTCGCGCCCTCGCAAGCGATCGCGATCGGCGACGAAACCCGCGACATCGAGGCCGCCCGCGCCGCCAGCATCGCCTGCGGCGCCGTATCATGGGGCTACGCGGCGCCCGCCAGGCTGCGAGCACTCGGGCCTGACCTGATGTTCGAGCGGATGGAGGATATTACCGGCTTTCTGCTAGCATCGGAGACGATCCCGTAGGATGGGTAGAGCGAAGCGAAACCCATCGCCTTCCTAGCAAGCGGCAGGATGGTGGGTTTCGCTACGCTCTACCTACCCTACGCTTCCCTCACTCCTCGATCGCCGCCTGGACGAACCCATGGGGATCATCGCAGAACTCGCGCATGACCCTGTAGTGATCGGTGTCCTTCACGTTCACCGGCTCCAATCCGTATTTCGACAGCCGCAGCAGCGTCGCATTTGGATAGGCCATCAGGATCGGCGAATGGGTGGCCATGATGATCTGGCATTGGCCGCTCTCGTCCATCCGGCGCATCAACTTCAGGAATTCGATCTGGCGCGCAGGCGACAGTGCGGATTCCGGCTCGTCGAAGATGAAGATACCCTGGCGCTGGCAGCGTTCTTCGAAGAAGTAGAGGAAGCCCTCTGCGTGAGAATAGGAGAGATAGTCGGGTGCCGATTGGCTGGTTTGATCCAGATACCTTGCGACCGAGAAAAACGTCTCGGCCCGGAAAAACCAGCCGTAGGTGACCTTGGGTAACCAACCGGCGCGCAGCGCAACTGAAAGGTCTTCGCCCGTTACTTCGATGGCCTCGGAATGATCGATCGCGCTGTATCCCTTGCCGCCGCCACCGCTGTCGAACCCGGCAAGCGCTGCAATGCCTTCGAGGATGGTCGATTTGCCGGTCCCGTTCTCGCCGGCGATGATGGTGATGGCTGACTCGAAACTCAGATCGAACTCGTCCCTGAAGATCGGAAGGCAGAATGGATAGGCTTCCCAATCCGGAACAAGGGAACGATCGAGCCAGATCCGCTTCAGATAAGGCGCAGGGAGGCTGGTCGTGCGATTTCGTCTTCGGCCCATGTCCCCCGCCCCACTCTATTCCTCGATCGCCGCCGTTACGAAGCCCACCGGGTCCGCATAGAACTCGCGCATCACCTTGTAGTGGTCTGTCTGCTCGACGGTAATGGGCTCAAGGTCGTATTTCGTCAGCCGCAACAGCGTCGCGTTGGGATAGGCCATCAGCACCGGCGAATGCGTGGCCATCAGCACCTGGCAATGCCCTGTTACGTCCATGCGGCGCAGCAGTTTCAGGAATTCGATCTGGCGCGCGGGCGACAGCGCGGACTCGGGTTCGTCGAAGATGAAGATACCCTGGCGCTGGCAGCGCTCCTCGAAGAAGCGCAAGAAGCCTTCGCCGTGGGAGTGCGAGAGGAAGTCGGGCGGCGGCGGTCCGAATGGGTCGTCCCGCGCGGCTTCGTCCAGATATCTCGCCACCGAGAAGAAGCTCTCAGCACGGAAGAACCAGCCTTTGGTGATCTTGGGTAGCCAGCTCGCGCGAAGGGCGGTCGCAAGCTCGCCGCCCATTGCCTCAATCGCTTCCGAATGATCGACCGGCCTATACCCGTTGCCGCCGCCGGCTTCGTCAAATCCGGCCAGCGCCGCAATCCCCTCCAGCAAGGTGGACTTGCCGGTGCCGTTCTCGCCGACGATGATGGTGATCGCACGCTCGAAGCTCAGCTCGAAATCGTCCCGCAGTAAAGGCAGGCAAAATGGATAAGCCTCCCGATCCGTGATGCGGGTCGGATCCAGCCAGATGCGCTTGAGATAGGGCGCCGGCAGATTGATGGTTCGGCTTCTTCGTGAGGCCATGGGGCGCACCTAACAACCGACGCAGTTCAGAGCTTCAATCTCTGGCTGATTATCTGGTCGTCCGTGAAGAATCGCCCAAGCCATTGATGTGGAGTCGATTTTTCGGTCGTGAGGGGGTTTGAGATTGCAAGCTTTCGGGGTTTGACGCCGCAAAAGCTTGCAAATCTGCATTTGAGGATACCGCCGAATCGCGCGTCGTGATTCCCTCGGTCTGACCGGAGGGGACGATGAAGCCAAAGGAACGACGCGACAGCGGACAGGCCGATCTTCTGCGCTCCCGGCTGGACGCGATCCTCGACATGGATCATGCACTGGTGAAGCTTTCGCGGACGATCGACTGGTCGGTCCTGGAACAGCGGTTCGGTGCGGTGTATGAGGACAAGGCGGGCCGGCCGCCACTGCCGACACGGC
>NZ_AUEZ01000084.1 GCF_000426245.1 Bradyrhizobium sp. Ai1a-2
CAAATCGTCCCAGTCCAACCTCCATCGACATAAGACCTCCCTCCACAAGACCGCCTCTCATCAGGGAATCAGTCTTCGCCGATCTTCGCAACAAAGATGTGTGCATTAGATAGCCGGTCACCGGGGAGAGCACGAAGTAAGCCGTAACACCATCGCGCAGGGAAAGCCGGAATGCTCCGGTTGAACCTGTGGTCCTACCCCCGTGCTTTTTGTTGCACGGGACCCACGGGTGCAACCAGCACCCGGCTTTCCCTGCGCCCTCTGTTCAATGAGAGGGCGGAACGAATACAAACCTCGGACGCAAATGCGCCGCGAGAATGCGAACGCACATCCCCTCACACACTCCACCGTCATGCTCCGCGAAGGCGGGGCATCCAGTAACCGGCGGCCGCTCGGCTCAAGCACTGCTGCCTCTGGAATACTGGATCGTCCGCCTTCGCGGACGATGACAGCGGAGAGCTGTTTGAAAATTGAATCACGGACTCTCACCCCGTCATTGCGAGAGAATCGTAGGATGGGTAGAGCGAAGCGAAACCCATCATTGGCGTCGCTTGCTCCGTCGCGATGGGTTTCGCTTCGCTCTACCCATCCTACGGCACGATCACCGCAGCACGATCCACGCCGGCGCGTGGTCGCTTGCGCCTTCCTCGCCTCTGATGTCGCGGTCGACGCCGGCTTTCGTCAGACGCGGTGCGAGCGTGGGACTGAGCAGCAGATGATCGAGCCTCAGCCCCGCATCGCGCGGCCAGCGGTTGCGCTTGTAGTCCCAGAAGGTGAACATCGGTTTTGCCGGATGCAGCGTGCGGATCGCGTCGCACCAGCCCTGATCGACGAGTGCCTTGAAGGCGGCGCGGCTCTTCGGCTGGATCAGTGCATCCTTGTCCCAGGAGCGCGTCGGATAGATATCGAGCCCGGTCGGCGCGACGTTGTAGTCGCCGGCGAGCACGACCGGGACATCTTCCTTCAGCAACTTCGCGGCATGCGCGCGCAGTCGCTTGAACCAGTCGAGCTTGTAGTCGAATTTCGGTCCGGGCTGCGGATTGCCGTTCGGCAGATAGAGGCTGGTGACGATGACGCCCTTGACGGCAGCCTCGATATAGCGCGCCTCATGATCGGTGCGGTCGCCGGGCAGGGCGGTGCGGGTCAACACTGGCTCGGCTTTTCGCGCGAGGATCGCAACGCCGTTCCAGGTCTTCTGCCCGTGCCACACCGCGCCGTAGCCGGCACTTTCGATTGCGGGAAGCGGAAACTCGCTATCGGTCGCCTTCAGTTCCTGCAGGCTGACGACATCGGGTTTTGCCGCGCGGAGCCAGCGCAGCAGGTTCGGCAGGCGGCGGTTGATGTTGTTGATGTTGAAGGTCGCGATCTTCATGCGTCGAGACGACCGCGATCCGTGCTGACCCGATCAGGCCGGAGCGTTGCTGGGATCGGCTGGCGGTGGCGGCGGCTCCTCCGTGGGATTGCCGCCCTTGTAGATGCGCGCGTACCGCGGACCCAGGCTGGTCAGCACCTCGTAGCCAATGGTGCCGAAATGATGCGCTGTTTCGTCGACCGTGATGCCTTCGCCGATCAGTGTGACCATGTGGCCGCGCCGCACCGCATTCTTGTCGAGTTCGGTGATGTCGACGGCGATCAGGTCCATCGAGATGCGGCCGGCGATTGGGCAGCGCCTGCCGGCGACCACAACGTCGGCGCCGCGCGTGCCGTCGTTCGAGCTCGCCGCGCGGAAATAGCCGTCGGCATAGCCGACCGAGATGACCGCCAACCGCGTCGGCCGCCGCGCGGTCCAGGTGCCGCCATAGCCGACGGTCTCGCCGCGATCGATGTGGCGGATCTGCACGATGCGGGCCTTGAGATCGACCACCGGCCGCATCGGATTGTCGGCCTCGGGCGTCGGATTGACGCCGTAGAGCGCGGCTCCCGGCCGCACCAGCTCGAACTGGAATTGAGGACTAAGGAAGATGCCGGAGGAATTCGCAAGCGACGCCGGCACGCCGGTGAACAGGCTCGCGATCTCGCGGAAGGCCGCAAGCTGTTTGGCGTTGATCGGGCTGTTGAGCTGCTCGGCGGCGACCAGGTGGCTCATCACCAGCGTGATGCCGTGATCGCCGGCATTGATGCGCGGGATGATGCCTTGCGCCTCGTTGATCGTCAGCCCGAGCCGGTTCATGCCGGTGTCGATGTGAATCGCAGCGCCGCCCGACCAGCCGGAGCGGCGGCAGAACACGTCCCATTCGGCGAGTTCGTTGAGGTCGCCGATCACGGGCTGGCAGTCGAACTTGGCGTAGCTGTCGCCGGTGTTCTGGAAGAAGCCGCCGAGCGCATAGATGGTGGCGGACGGCACCGCCTCGCGCACGGCGCGCGCCTCTTCGACATGGGCGACAAAGAACGTCTTGCAGCCGGCGGCGGCCAATGCCCGCGAAACCTGTGCAGCGCCGCAGCCATAGCCGTCGGCCTTCACGACGGCGCCGCATTCGGCCGGAACCGCGGTCTTCTCGAGCCTGCGCCAGTTCGCGATGACGGCGTCAAGATCAACGGTCAGCACGCCCGTGGCGGTCGGAGGCACCGCGAGCTGGTTGGCGTCGGACGCAAGTTGCGCGCCCTGCGGGATCGATTTCGGATCGGAGGCGACGTTCATGCAGCCGTTTTACGCGGGCGATCGCATCGGTTCAACCGCGCATCAATAAGACCGATCCGGCAGTTGACCGTCATGGACGAGGTCGCCGAACCGCGTCACGCTGGCTTCGAAGTGCAGTTCGACCGTGCCGGTCGGGCCATGGCGCTGCTTGCCGATGATGACTTCGGCCTTGCCATGCGCGAGGCCCATGTCGGTCTGCCACTTCTCGTGTTCCGGTGTGCCAGGGCGTGGCTCTTTCATGGCGAGGTAATATTCCTCGCGGTACACGAACATCACCACGTCGGCGTCCTGCTCGATCGAACCGGATTCGCGCAAGTCGGCCAGTTGCGGACGCTTGTCGTCGCGGTTTTCGACCTGACGCGAGAGCTGCGACAGCGCGATGATCGGAACGTTCAATTCCTTGGCCAGCGCCTTCAGGTTGGTCGTGATCTCCGTGATTTCCTGGACGCGATTGTCGGTGCCGCGCTTGCCCGATCCCGACAGCAGCTGGATGTAGTCGATGACGATGAGGTCGAGGCCTTTCTGCCGCTTCAGCCGCCGCGCCCGCGCGGTGAGCTGGGAGATCGACAGGCCGCCGGTTTCGTCGACGTAGAAGGGCAGGGACTGCAGCTCGATCGAGCATTCGCGGATCTTCTCGAAATCCATCTCGGTGATGCCGCCGCGGCGGATGTGGCTCGAGGGAATGCCGGTGCGCTCGGCGAGAATACGGGTGGCGAGCTGCTCGCCCGACATTTCGCAGGAGAAGAAGCCGACCGCGCCGCCGTGGACCGCCTTGATGCTGCCGTCGGCCTGCACCTCGCCCTCATAGGCCCTGGCGATGTTGTAGGCGATGTTGGTCGCGAGCGAGGTCTTGCCCATGCCGGGGCGGCCGGCGACGATGATGAGGTCGGACGGCTGCAGGCCGCCCATCTTGGTGTCGAGGTCGCGCAGGCCGGTGGAGATGCCGGACAGTTTGCCGTCGCGCTGGAACGCTTTGGCGGCCATGTCGACGGCAATGGTCAGCGCCTGGGCGAAGCGTTGGAAGCCGCCGTCATAGCGGCCGGTCTCGGCGAGCTCGTAGAGCTGGCGCTCGGCGTCCTCGATCTGGGCACGGGGCGCAAAATCCACCGGCGCCTCATAGGCGACGTTGACCATGTCCTCGCCGATCCGGATCAGGTCGCGCCGCAAGGCCAGGTCGTAGACGGTCCGGCCGTAGTCCTGGGCGTTGATGATCGTGGTCGCTTCCGCCGCGAGACGGGCGAGGTATTGAGCAACCGTCATGCCGCCGATGTCGGTATCCGCCGGGAGGAAGGTCTTCAGCGTCACGGGAGTCGCGACCTTGCCCATCCGGATCAGGCTACCGGCAGTCTCGTAGATCGTCTGGTGGAGCGGCTCGAAGAAGTGCTTCGGCTCGAGGAAATCGGAAACGCGGTAGAAGGCGTCGTTGTTGACCAGGATCGCGCCCAAGAGCCCTTGTTCCGCTTCGATATTGTGCGGCGCGCTGCGATAGGCCGGTGTGCCCGGCTCGGGCGCGAGCTTCAGGACGTTCGAATCAGTTGCCATGGACGAGATTATTCTTCGGATTTCGCCGTTATTGGGGTTCGCCGAGCAGGGGCGGCGATAAAGCGCCACCCCCGTCGGAAGCGGAAGTGCCCATGCGCCTTATTCACGATTCACACAAGCGAGGTGTGAATCACGTAGCGGGGGTGCACGACGCTTGACTGATGTCAGGGAGGCGTGGCGGCGAGTCGCGAGGAAAGTTTCGGGGCAGACTGAACCTAATTCCGCCTTGGACGAACCAACATCCAAGGGAACAGCGCGTGTTCGATCCTCTATCTCAATCTCAGGTGAGGATGAGATAGGCGAAGGCGACCAAAGCGGCGACGATGCCCACAGCGATCAGGGCGTAGTCGGTTTTGAGGTCGCGCGGCGGATCGAACAAGGATCTGTAGGTCTCGTGGGACATGGCGGTAGTCTACGCCCAAACCGCCCGTCCACCTTGTGAACCAGTTCACACGGGAATGATTTTTATTGCGGCAGGGTAGGCGGGAACGGACCAAAGGGTTTCGGGTTAGTTAAGCGATGAGCCAGCGATTTCACATCCGGCAATCGGAACAGGGCGACCGACGGTGGCTGTCGATGCTGATCGACGCCATGGAGGAGGCGTCACGCCCGGAAATCCGCAATGTTCCCTGCGACAAGCAGGTGCTCGCGGCCGTCGAAGCGCGGCTTTCGCGCCCGGCCGTAGCCTATCCCTGTTACGGCTCGTCCTTCAGCTTCCGCAACTGAACCTATTCGCCCGCCAATTGCAGCCGCGGCCGCGCGCGCTGCTCGATGCCACGGAGCTTGGCCTCTTCCTGGCCGATATAGTCGCGGGTGATCGGCACGACGCCCTGCCGCTTGGTGAGCTGGAGCTGGAAATTCATCATGTTCTGCTTGCGGAACGACATTTCCGACGCCGCCAGATAGAACTCCCACATCCGCGCAAAGCGCTCGTCATAAAGGCGGACGGCCTCTTCGCGCCGCGCCATGAAACGCTCGCGCCAGGCCTTCAAGGTCTCGGCATAGTGCAGGCGGAGGATCTCCATGTCGCAGACCAAAAGCCCGGCCTTCTCGATCGCGGGCAACACTTCGGACAGCGCCGGGATATAGCCGCCGGGGAAGATGTATTTCTCGATCCAGGGACTGGTGACGTCAGGCCCCGTGGACCGGCCGATCGAGTGCAGTACCATCACGCCGTCGTCGGTCAGCAATTCGGCGCAGCGGCGGAAAAAGGTCTCGTAGAAGTCGACGCCGACATGCTCGAACATGCCGACCGAGACGATGCGGTCGAACGGGCCGGGGATGTCGCGATAGTCCTCGAGCACGAAGCGCGCCGATTGGGAGAGGTTCTTCTCCGCCGCCCGCGCGTTCGAAACTTGGAGCTGTTCCGTGGAGAGCGTGACGCCGGTGACATCGGCGCCTGTCATCTCGGCGATATAGAGGCCAAGCCCACCCCAGCCGGAACCGATATCGAGCACGCGCTGGCCAGGCCGCACCACGAGCTTGGCGGCGAGATGGCGCTTCTTGGCGAGCTGGGCGTCATCCAGCGTGGCATCCGGCGTCTCGAAATAAGCGCAGCTGTATTGCTTGTCGGCGTCGAGGAAGAGGGAATAGAGCCGGCCATCAAGATCATAGTGGTGAGCGACGTTGCGCCTCGACCGGCCGCGTGGATTGAACTGCCAGATGTGCCTTCCGAGATAGCGCAGGAGCCATTGCGGCTTGGCCCAGCGCGGCAGCATGTCCGGTTGGCCCATCAGGATGGCAAGCGCGTCCGCAATCGAGCCATTCTCGACGACGAAGGTCCCATTCATGAACGATTCGCCGAAGTAAAGCTCGGGATCGAGCAAAATCCTCCGCTCGGCGGCTGTCGTCAGGAACCGCACCGAAACCGGCTGCCCGGCGCCGTCGCCGCAGCTGAACTTCGCCCCACTTGCAGTCGTGACCGTAAGCGCACCACGGCGAACGAACTGCCCCAAGAAATAACGCAACAAACGGTCCATTGAAGCACCACAGAGCGACCGGCCGTTACCTCTGACTCACACTGGAACAGATGGTTCCAGTGTGAGTCAACATCACAATAGGTGTGATCGGGGGGGAGTGCTACTGCGTTGTAGTCAAAGCGGATATTCCCGAATGTGACAATTGCGTGGATGGACCACGACCGCGCTTCCATTCGCCCTACAATCGGCTAAAAGAAGCCCGCCGCTACCGGATCGAGCAGGGCCGGAGGGCGTTTCCACGATCAGGAGTGTGGGGGATGTCGGGCCGAGCGCTCATTTTCGCGACGGTGATGCTTGTTGTCGCCGGCCTTGCCGCGAACGCGGCGCATGCCCAGCCGACCAATCTCGAGGCTGGCAAGGCTCCCTCACAGATTTTTGCGGGCACCTGCAGCGCCTGCCACAAGTCGGCCCGAGGGCTGCTCAAGACCGTCAGCCCATCGGCGCTCCCGGGATTCCTTCGCCAGCACTACACCACGAGCAGCGACAGGGCCTCGCTGCTGGCGTCCTATCTCGTTTCCAACGGCGCCAGCGACCCCCGATATCAGGGCCGCCAGGAGCAGGCCAAGCGCGGCAAGGACGCGAAGCAGCAGGAAGCCGCGCACCCGGCCGCCGCTTCGGAACCGGAGCGGCCCAGCCGCAGGTTCTTGTTTCCGTGGAGCACGTCTGAGCCCGCACCCGATGCGCAGCAGGCAGCCAGGCCCGATGTTGATGGCCTCAATCCACAGGGCGAGGGCAGGCGGCACAAGCGCGCCAAGCGGTCGCCGCAGCCGAGCGAGGCGGCGCCGGACGCAACCAGCCCGGAGCAGGCGACCGAGCCCAGGCCAGGCGCGAAGCAGAAGCTAGGCAAGCGCAGCAAACCCGGCGAGGAAATCAAGCCCGAGCCTGCCAAGCAGTCTGAGCCCGCCGTGGAAGCGACGCCGAAGGGCGATGCCGCCAAGCCTGCGTCCGAAAGCAAGCCGGAAGCGGCCAAGGTCGATGCGCCGAAAGAAAACGGCGGCAGCGAGCCAGCGCCGCCGGCATCCGCTGCAGCTCCGAGTGCGCCTGAACCGTCCGCAAGCCCCTCTACGGCTACTCCGGCGGCTCCGGCAGCGCAGCAGTGACGGCGTTCACGCCGTCACCTTCGTTGGCCGTATCAACCAGTCCACCGATCCTTTTGGCCTCGCGATAGGGGCGCCCAAGACGCATGCCCGCATCATGGCCAAACTTGACCGTGATTAGAGTATTGCTCTAGAGTGAAGCTCTAGGGAGCGGAGCATGGCAACGACGGCGCGAGAGGACCTGTTGGCCGCCGGTCTGGCGGTCTTCGACCGCGATGGGTTTGAGGGCGCGACAGTTGCGGCCATCCGGACTCGTGCACGGGCCTCCAACGGCAGCTTCTTCCACTTCTTCGGATCGAAGAAGGCGCTTGCCGGCACCCTGTTTCTGGACATCCTGCAGCGCTATCACGCCGTGATGCTCGCGGTGCTCGACCGGTCCTGCGGCGCGCGGGAAGGGGTCGGGCGACTGATCCGCGCCCATCTCGACTGGGTCGTGACCAATCGGCGCGAAGCGCGCTTCCTGTTCGAGATATCGCGCAGCGAATGGAGCGACGAGCTTCGTGACGCGCAGCGCACCGAGAATGTGCGGCTCGCTGACGGGATCGAGAATTGGCGTGCACCCCTGCTTTCGAGCGCCGGACTGTTGCCGATGTCGCCAATCGTTTTCATCAGCCAGATCATCGGACCCGCGCAGATCTTTTGCCGCGCCTACCTGTCGGGCCGCGACCGCGCCGATCCGAGGGAGCAGGCCGATATGCTGATTGCGTGCGCGATCCGCGCCGTTGTCGCTCCCGGCGCGCCAGAGAGAAGCGGAGATACGCCATGACCGAGGATTTGGATCGCGACTTCACGCCGATCGCGACGCGCATCCGCAACAATGTCGGTCGCCAGGGTTTCACGAATCACATTGGCGCAGAATTGTCCGAGCTCACCCGCGGCGCCTGCACGATCGAGGTCGCGCGGCGGCCGGAGCTGTTGCAGCAGCACGGCCTGTTCCACGGCGGTGTCACGGCGTTTCTGGTCGACAACGCCACCACGATCGCTGCCGCGACCACGCGCGGCCAGGCGGCGCTCACGGCCGAATACAAATTGAACCTGTTGTCGCCGGCATCCGGCGATCGCCTGATCTGCCGCGCGCGGGTGATCAAGCCGGGTCGACAAGTCGCCGTCGTCGCAGCCGACGTGTTCTGCGTGATTGACGGCAAGGAGAAGCATACCGCAACCGCGCTCGCTTCCATCGCCATGCTGGACGAGAAGGCTGCGGCGCGAATCGAAAGCCCGGCCTGATTGAGGCCGGGCTCTGATCTCGCCGTATACGAAGAGGCTTATTTCTCCTCGGCAGCCGGCGCCGGCTCCACCGGCTCCTCCTGCTGCGCTTCCGGATCGAAGAACTCGCCGGCGGCGGCGAGCGCCTCGGCTGCGGCGTCCTGGTCTTCCTGGCGGGTCGAGATGTCCTCGCCGCGCTTGATGCGGTCGGCTTCTTCCGCGCTGCGCGCGACGATCACGGTGATGCTGGTCTCGACCTCGGGGTGGACGGCGATCGTCACCTTCTGCTGGCCGATCACCTTGATCGGCGAGTCCAGCCAGACCTGGGGGCGGCTGACGATGATGCCGTCGGTCTCCAGTGCCGCGACGATGTCGCGCACCGAGACCGAGCCGAACAGCTGACCGCTTTCGGAGGCCTGACGAATGATCACGATCTCGCGGCCGTCGATCTTCTCGGCAACCTTGCTGGCTTCGGACTTGGCCTTGAGGTTGTTCGCCTCGAGATCGGCCTTCATGCCCTCGAACTTGGCGCGGTTATCGGTGGTGGCGCGCAGCGCCTTGCCGCGCTTCAAGAGGAAATTGCGCGCAAAGCCGTCGCGCACCTTCACGACCTCGCCCATCTGGCCGAGCTTGGCGACACGTTCCAAAAGAATGACTTCCATATTGCTTCTCCTTCAATCGTGGTTTGGTTGATCGGTTGAGTTCAGGATGCAGGGAGTGGTGGCGGCCTGCTCCGCAGGTAGCGTTGGCGCAATCCAAACAGCGCATCGGCTATTCCAAGCACCACCATCGCCATTACCGGCCAGGTGAAGATCACGACCACGGCATAGGCGCAGCTCAGCCAGAATGTGCGGCTATTGAGCGATTGGGTCACCGTGTGCAGGACGGCGAAACCCGTGAGCGCATAAGCCGCCATCAGGGCAGTGGTCGTCACCTGCGCGAGGATGGCCAGCAGGCCGCTCGTGAAGCAGAAGGCGATGGCGGCGCACGAAGCCACCAATGTCATCGCGGGTAGCGCCGTCGCCCGCAGGTCGGGCCACGGACGTCGCAGGCGGCCCGAGGTTGCCGTGATCAGGGTCGCCAGCCAAAGATTGATCGTCAACGAGATCATCGTGACAATGACCGCGGCGAGCGGTGCGACCGCTACCATCGCGTCGACCACGCGTTCCATGTCGGCGTTCGCCGTCACCATACGCGAGTCCAGAACCCGCATCAGGCCACGCTTCATGGCTGCCGCGATGCTGCCGGCGTCGGTGCCGAGCGTGAGCAGGGCCGCCATCGTGGTGAGCACGGCAAAGCCCGCGATCCAGAGCAGGATCCGGCCGACCGGATACCATTCGAGGTTGACCGTCCCCGGCGCAGATCCGCTGGCGGGGTTCAGGTCGGCACTTGGGCGTCCCAACAGCACAAGGTGCCCGAGCCACCAGGCCGGCAGCGCAACCATGATGACGAAGGTGATGCAATAGGGCAGGCCGAAGATCGCACCGAGGCCCAGCGCGGCCGCAATCCCGCCAATCGTTGCCGTGAGCGGACCCCAGCCCAGTCCCGCCATCATCAATGGCAGCGGCGCGAGCCAGAACAGCAACAGCGAGATCATCGCGCCCGAAATCATCGAGGCGAACATCAGCGCCGACGCGCTGCCAGCGGCGATGGCAATGAGCAATGTCGCGATCATCAGCTGTCCCGCCCCTTTCGAGCGGTTAGAGGTCCTGCTTGAGAACCCCAACCATCGGCGACCGGACGACCCGGAAGCCTTATGAGTAAATGGTCCGCAGCGCGCGAGGCGCTGGGGACCGGATTGATTAGCGGATCACGTAGGGCAAGAGGCCGAGGAAGCGCGCGCGCTTGATGGCGCGGGCGAGTTCACGCTGCTTCTTGGCGGAAACGGCGGTGATGCGGCTCGGCACGATCTTGCCGCGCTCGGAGACGTAACGCATCAGCAGCTTGGAATCCTTGTAGTCGATCTTCGGCGCATTCGGTCCCGTGAACGGGCAGGACTTGCGGCGACGGAAAAACGGACGGCGGGCACCGGCTTCGGCCATGATTCTTACTCCTCGGTCGCAGCGTCTTCATCGCGCGGACGGCGCGGGCCACGGTCGCCGCGGAAGCCGCCACCATCACGATCACGGTCACCACGGAAGCCACCGCCCTCGCGGTCACCGCGGAAACCGCCGCCACGATCATCGCGCTCGCGGTCACGGTCGGCCTTGCGCATCATCGCCGACGGGCCTTCCTCAAGCTCTTCGACGCGGACGGTGAGATAGCGGATGACGTCTTCGCTGATCCGCTCCTGGCGCTCGATCTCGCTGATCGCGGCCGACGGCGCGTCGAGATTCATCAGCACGAAATGCGCCTTGCGATTCTTGTTCATGCGGTAGGTGAGGGAACGCACGCCCCAGTTCTCGGTCTTGGTGACCTTGCCGCCGGCCTGTTCGACGATGCCGGTCACCTGCGCGGTGAGCTCGTCAACCTGCTGTGTGCTCGCGTCCTGGCGCGCGAGAAAAACATGCTCGTAAAGAGCCATGGGTGTCCTTTCTAAAGTTGGCGCGGTCCCCAGCGACAAGCCCTTCGAGACCTTCGGAAAGGACTCGACGTTGCTCAGAAGGCGGAAGCACGGGACGACGGGCCGACTGGCCCTGCCACATCAAAATCAACAAGTGAAATTGCTGAGACCGTCCGTTCAGCTCCCGGCCGGGGCCCACGGATGGCGGGCTTTATAAGGATTTTGCGCGTCTTGGCAAGGTTGCCGGCGAGGTTTTGCGTCGGCGGGTCTATCCGGACCGTAGCGGGTCGTCCAGTTCCGTATTGATTTATTTGTTTATATGTCATACAAATAAATCGAGGAGACGCATAATGGCGGCCAGACCGACTTCCGAACCGTCGGGAACTGATCCAAAACATGCCGTTCGGGCCACCCGCGCTGCCGGGCGCAAGATGCGTTCGCTGCTGCTCGACGCCGCAAGTCGCTTGTTCAAGGAACAGGGCCTCGCCGGTGCCTCGATCACCGACATTGCGGCTGCCGCGGACGCCTTTCCGAGCCAGATCACCTACTACTTCCGCACCAAGGAAGCGCTCTTCGTCGAGGCGGCCTGCCGCGACATGCTCTATGTCGCACGCGCCGCGGAGCAGGCTGCGCTGCGGGCGGAGACGCCGCGGGACTACACGCGGGCGCTGGTCGAGACGGTGACTGCGACCGATTCGGTCGCCTTCTTCGCGGAGGCGCTGACCCTGACGCGGCGCCGTCAGGATCTGGCGCCATTGGTGGAGCGAACTATCGAGCGGCTGCACAGCGAAGGGCTGCGCGCCTATGCGGGGCAGATCGAGCGGCACGGCTGGCGCACGCTGCGCGACCCCGCCGCGACCTCGCGGCGGTTCTGGGCGGTTGCGATCGGTGTCATCCTCGAAGGCTACGCGATGGGCCGCCCCGCGGAGGCGCTTTGCAGCGAGATGCTGCGCGTGCTCGGCGAGCAGGCCACCGCCGTATCCAGCGACAACAACAGGCGTCTGCGCCTGGTCCGCGATTCCAGCACATCCACTTCCACCTCAAGCGACGAGGAGGCTTCGTCATGACCGCGCTTCGCATCCGCGCCCGTGACTTCCTGACCGAGGAACAACTGATCGCCGTCCGCCAACGCTCGACATTGAAGGGCGTTGCGCTGATTGCGCATGCCTGGGCGCTGATATCAGGCGCGATCGTGCTGGTGGCGTGGTGGCCGAATCCGCTGACATATCTTCTCGCCGTCGCGATCATCGGCTCGCGCCAACTCGGGCTCGCGATCCTGATGCACGATGGCGCGCACGGATGCCTTTCCGCGGACGAGAAGACCAACCTGACATTGAGCCAATGGTTCTGCGCCTATCCGATCTTTGCGGAGACGCGGGCCTATCGCCGCTATCACCTGCAGCATCATGCGCGCACGCAGCAGGAGGATGATCCCGACCTCGTGCTGTCGGCGCCGTTTCCGATCACGCAGTTGAGCTACCGGCGCAAGTTCATTCGCGACATCACCGGCCAGACCGGCTATCAGCAGCGCAAGGCGCAACTGCTCAATGCACTCGGGCCGAAGCAATGGCCATCGCGGCAGCGCGCCGCGCATTTCTGGGAGAAACTCGGGCCGCAATTCGTCGTCAACGGGCTCCTGTTTGCAGGGCTCGCGGCGGCCGGTGTGTGGTGGGCTTATCCACTGCTATGGCTGGTTCCGCTGCTCACCTGGATGATGGTGATCACCCGCATCCGCAACATCGCTGAGCACGCTGTTGTTCCCGACAGCCACGATCCGCTGCGCAACACCCGCACCACGCACGCCAACTTCCTCGAGCGGCTGTTCGTCGCTCCTTATTACGTAAACTATCACCTCGAGCATCACCTGCTGTTCTATGTCCCGTGCTACAACCTGCCTCGGGTTCACCGCATTCTCAGCGAAAGCCGGCATGCCGGCCACATGGAGGTGCAGCCGGGCTATCTCGCGGTGCTGAGGCTGGCGACCGCGAAGCCGGACAACGAGGATCGGCCGGGGCAATTGGTGAGCAGCGCACGCCGGGCGAGGGCTGGCGCGGAAGTGGGCGCGGACCAGAGGGCCGGCGGGTTCTAGGGGAAAGTCCCCATTCCAATGCCGCAACGCGGCTTGACATCCCAGCCCTGGACGGTGTCTTACGCCCCGTCCAGAGCATGATCCGGAGCAGCGGAAACCGGCTTTCCCGGAGATCATGCCCAAACAGCTTGGGAGCGCCATGACGGCAGCATTCACTTTTCCGGGGCAGGGGTCGCAGGCGGTCGGCATGGGCAAGGCCCTCGCCGATGCCTTTCCAGTGGCCCGGGCGGTGTTCGACGAGGTCGACGCCGCGCTGGGAGAGAAGCTGACCGGGACCATCTGGGACGGTCCGGCCGAAACCCTGCAACTCACCGAGAATGCCCAGCCGGCACTGATGGCGGTGTCGATCGCGACGCTGCGGGTGCTCGAGACCGAGGCTGGATTCTCGGTCGGCCGCAACGCGGCCTTTGTCGCGGGCCATTCGCTTGGCGAGTATTCGGCACTGGCCGCCGCCGGCAGCCTCAGCGTCAGCGATACCGCGCGCCTGTTGCGCACCCGCGGCCTTGCAATGCAGAAGGCGGTGCCGGTCGGCGTCGGCGCCATGGCCGCGCTGCTCGGCCTCGACTACGAAGCGGCGATGGCGGTCGCCAACGAAGCCGCCCAGGGCCAAGTGTGCCAGGCGGCCAATGACAATGGCGGCGGACAGGTTGTGGTTTCCGGCGACAAGGCCGCCGTCGATCGCGCGGTCGAGATCGCCAAGGGCAGGGGTGCCAAGCGAGCGATGCTGCTGCCGGTGTCGGCTCCTTTCCATTGCAAGTTGATGCAGCCGGCGGCCGACGCCATGGCCGAGGCATTAACGGGTGTCACGATCAAGGCGCCGGCTGCGCCGCTGGTCTCGAACGTGCTCGCTAGCGCCATCACCGATCCCGACGAGATCCGCCGCCGGCTGATCGAGCAGGTCACCGGCACGGTGCGCTGGCGCGAGTCGGTCGCCTATATGGCAAGCAAGGGCGTGACGCGCTTCTTCGAGATCGGCGCCGGCAAGGTCCTCACAGGACTGGTCAAGCGCATCGCCGATGGCGCGGTGGGAGTTTCGGTCGGCGGTCCCGGTGACATCGCCGCCGCCAAGGATGCATTGGCCGCTTCGGCCTGAAGCATGATCGGGAAATAGTGAGTACCGGTTTTCCGGCGCGATAAACGCGATGCGTTTGCGCGGAGATCATGCTCTAAGAGAGCCGAAAGGAGATCGTGATGTTTGATTTGACGGGCAGGACCGCCCTGGTCACCGGCGCGACCGGCGGCATTGGCGGCGCGATCGCGCAGGCGCTGCACGCTCAGGGCGCGACCGTTGCGATCTCGGGCACGCGGCGTGAGGTGCTGGATGCGTTTGCAGCCAAGCTCGGCGAGCGTGTTCACGTCCTGCCATGCAATCTCTCCAACACTGCCGAAGTCGAGGCGCTGGTGCCTGCGGCGGAAACCGCGCTGGGGCAGGTCGATATCCTCGTCGCCAACGCCGGGATCACGCGCGACAATCTCTTCGTGCAGCTGCGCGACGAGGATTGGGACGAGGTGATCGCGATCAACCTGACTGCGACCTTCCGTCTTGCGCGCGCCGCCACCAAATTGATGATGCGCAAGCGCTTCGGCCGCATCATTGCCATCACCTCGATCGTCGGCGTGACCGGCAATCCCGGCCAGGCCAACTACACCGCATCGAAGGCCGGCATCATCGGCCTGATCAAGACGCTCGGCGCGGAATATGCCAAGCGTGGCGTGACCGCCAATTGCATTGCGCCGGGCTTCATCAAGACGCCCATGACGGATGCGCTGAACGACAAGCAGCGCGAGGCCATCCTGGCAAAGGTTCCTGCGGCGCGACTCGGGACGTCCGAAGACATCGCTGCCGCCGCCGTCTACCTCGCCTCCAACGAGGCAGCCTACGTGACCGGACAGACCATTCACGTCAATGGCGGAATGGCCATGTTTTGAGCGGGTTACCGGAGCGTTTTTGCGTGGCGGAATGCCCTACCGGCGACCGGGCGGGGCTTATAGTCAAGGCTAGGGAATTATGATAACCGAACCAGCCGCGGATGGGCAAAGAACGCCATTGCAGGATTTTGAAACCCTGTATATTGGCGTTGCGACGCCTGCCGTTCGCCGGGACTTAGTCGGCCACGACCGCCGAATCAAGACTATGCGCGACAGCTTAGGGAAACTACACGACCACGATGGCTCGTATCGTCCTGGGGTCGGGTCCAATGGAACAATGACGAGGGTGAACGATGAGTGAGATTGGCGAGCGGGTAAAGAAGATAGTGGTCGAGCACCTTGGCGTTGAGCCGGAGAAGGTGGTGGACGGCGCAAGTTTCATTGATGACCTCGGCGCAGACAGTCTCGACACGGTCGAGCTCGTAATGGCATTTGAAGAAGAATTCGGTTGCGAGATTCCCGACGACGCCGCGGAGACGATCCTGACGGTCGGCGACGCGACGAAGTTTCTCGAGAAGAACGCGAAAAGCTGACGCCCTTCGCGGTGCCGATGAAGCCGGACGGACCGTTGTCAGGCGGTCCCCCGGTTTCTTGTTATTCACCGCGCACTTCGGGACGGAGTTCTTGATATGAGACGTGTTGTCGTCACCGGGCTGGGCATGGTTACACCACTCGGCTGTGGCGTCGACATCAGCTGGGCTCGTATCCTCGATGGCCGCAGTGGGGCGCGCAGGATCGAGACCTTCGACGTCTCCGATCTGCCGAGCCAGGTGGCCTGCGTGGTGCCGCGCGGCGATGGCAGCGAGGGCACCTTCAATCCCGACCAGTGGATGGAGCCGAAGGACCAGCGCAAGGTCGATGACTTCATCATCTTCGCGATGTGCGCGGCCAAGCAGGCGCTCGACGATGCCGGCTGGCATCCCGAGAACGAAGAGGACAAGTGCGCGACCGGCACCCTGATCGGCTCCGGCATCGGCGGCCTCTCGGGCATCGCCGACACGGCGATCCTGCTCAAGGAGCGCGGTCCGCGCAAAGTGTCGCCGTTCTTCATTCCGGGCCGGCTGATCAATCTGGCATCCGGCTACGTCTCGATCGAGCGCGGCCTGAAGGGGCCGAACCATTCGGTCGTCACCGCCTGTTCGACGGGTGCGCATGCCATCGGCGATGCTGCGCGGCTGATCGCTCTGGGAGATGCCGAGGTGATGGTGGCCGGCGGCGCGGAGTCGCCGATCTGCCGGATCGGCATGGCTGGCTTCTGCGCGGCGCGCGCCCTGTCCACCGGCTTCAACGAGACGCCGACCAAGGCGTCGCGTCCCTACGACAAGGACCGCGACGGTTTCGTGATGGGCGAGGGCGCCGGCATTGTCGTGCTCGAGGAATATGAGCACGCGAAAAAGCGCGGCACGAGGATCTATGCGGAGGTCGTCGGCTACGGACTCTCGGGCGACGCCTACCACATCACTTCGCCGTCGCCGGACGGAGACGGCGGTTTTCGCAGCATGTCGGCTGCGTTGAAGCGCGCCGGCATGACGCCGTCCGATATCGACTACATCAACGCGCATGGCACCTCGACGCTGGTCGGCGACGAGATCGAACTCGGCGCGGTCGAGCGGCTGCTCGGCAATGCCGCGTCGAAAGTGTCGATGTCGTCGACGAAGTCGTCGACCGGACATCTGCTGGGCGCCGCCGGCGCGATCGAGGCGATCTTCAGCGTCCTGGCGATTCGCGACAACGTCGTCCCGCCGACCATCAATCTCGACAATCCGTCGGTGGAGACGGCGATCGATCTCGTGCCGCACACGCCGCGCAAGCGAGAGATCAATGTCGCGTTGTCCAACTCGTTCGGTTTCGGAGGCACTAACGCTTCCGTGATCCTGCAGCGTGTTATCAACTAGATCATGAGCCGATTGATCGAATCGGATCATGATCTAACCTCTTTGTTTGTGCATGGTCTCTTCGCGAACGCTGCGCGTTCGTCGGAAGAGAGAACGGGTTTCCATTTTTCCGGGTCATGCCCCAGCAGGGGAATTGGAGCCAGTTCACCGTTTTGCCGCAATCGCCGATAACTTCCAGGCGCGGGCGCATACTCGTATAGTATTGATTATATTGGCAGGACTTCAGATTTGTCAGGCCACGATTGAACCGGCAGGATTCAGGTCGAATCGATGAGTGAGAGGCCGCCCATTTCACCGCGAAGTCCGCGCGCCGCGCTGGAGCCTGAACAGGTGCCGCCGCCGCCGAGACGGTCGGACCGTGCCCGCAATCCGTTCGTCGTGGTCGGCAACGCCGTCATCACCCTGCTGATCCTTCTGATGATCGGTGCAGGCGCTGCCTATTACTACGGAAGGCAGACCCTGGAAGCGTCGGGACCGCTGGAGGACGACAAGATCGTCAACATTCCGCAGCGTGCCGGCAAACGCGACATCGCCGACATCCTGCAGCGCGAGGGCGTCATCGATGTCAATCCCTGGGTGTTCATCGGCAGCGTGTTTGCGATGAAGGCAAGTTCCGATCTCAAGCCCGGTGAGTATTCGTTCCAGAAGAACGCGAGCCTGCGTGACGTCATCGGCACCATCGTCGAAGGCAAGGTGGTGCAGCATGCGGTTACCGTTCCCGAAGGCCTGACCTCGGAGCAGATCGTGGCGCGGCTGTCGGACAACGACATCTTCACGGGTTCGGTGCGCGAGATTCCGCGCGAGGGCACGCTGTTGCCGGAGACCTATAAATTCCCGCGCGGCACCACGCGCGAGCAGGTGATCCAGCGCATGCAGCAGACCCAGAAGCGCGTGCTGGCGGAAATCTGGGAGCGCCGCAATCCGGACATTCCGGTCAGGACGCCGGAGCAACTCGTGACGCTGGCGTCGATCGTCGAGAAGGAGACCGGCCGGGCCGATGAGCGCAGCCGCGTCTCGGCGGTGTTCGTCAATCGGCTCCGGCAGAAGATCAAGCTGCAGTCGGACCCGACGATCATTTACGGCCTGGTCGGCGGCAAGGGAACGCTCGGCCGGCCGATCAAGCGCAGCGAGATCACGCAGCCGTCGCCCTACAACACCTACGTCATCGACGGCCTGCCGCCGGGCCCGATCGCCAATCCCGGCCGCGCTTCACTGGAGGCCGCGGCCAATCCGGCCCGCACCCGCGATCTCTTCTTCGTTGCCGACGGCAGCGGCGGGCATACCTTCACCGAGACCTATGATCAGCACCAGAAGAACGTGGCCAAGCTGCGTTCGCTGGAAAAGCAGATCCAGAACGACACGGTCGAGCCGGCAGACGATCCGCCGCCGCCCGCCGCCAGCACACCGGCCGACACCAACCCGACTGCAACCACGCCGCCCAAGCCGCCGGCCAACTCCAGGAAGCCCACGCGGCCGGCGCGGCAGGGGGCGGCGCAGTCGACCACGTCGCCGCCCGTGGTCGAGCGCTGAGTCTGGATGTCGCCGCCGCGCGCGAACGTAATTCCACTTTTCGGTAATTCGGCCTAAGGTCGCACGCGTTCCAGCGAGTCTTACATCTCTTGCCAGAAAGTTTTATGCGATGGCCCTATCGAGCATGACCGGTTTTGCCCGAAGCCATGGCGCCAGCGGCCCCTACACCTTCGAGTGGGAACTGAAGTCGGTCAATGCCAAGGGCTTTGACCTGCGGCTGCGGCTGCCGCCGGGCTGGGACGAGCTTGACGCCGTCGTGAAGAAGCGCGCCAGCGAAGTGCTGTCGCGCGGAACCGTCTATGCCAATCTCAATGTCAAACGCACCAACGCCGTGTCGGCGGTGCGCATCAACGAAGACGTGCTGGCCTCGATCGTGAAGGTTGCGGGCACACTGGCGCAGAGGATCGACGCGGTGGCGCCGAGCATCGACGGGTTGCTCGGCATCAAGGGCGTGATCGAGGTGGTCGAGCCGGAAAGCGACGAGGCCGAGGACAAGGCGGCAAGAGAGGCCGCTGCGCTGGCCTTCGAGCAGGCGCTTGCCCATCTGGTTGAAATGCGCCGCCGCGAGGGCACGGCGCTCGGGCAAGTGCTGATCCAGCGGATGGACGAGATCGAACGGCTCGCCAGGAAGGCGGAAGCGGCACCGGGCCGCAAGCCCGAGGCGATCCGCGCGCGGCTCGCCGAACAGGTCGCGGCGCTGCTCGAAACTTCCGATCGATTTGATGCGGATCGGCTGAATCAGGAAGCGATCCTGATCGCGACCAAGGCCGATATCCGCGAGGAACTCGACCGCATCGCTTCTCACGTCGCACAGACGCGTGAGATGATCGGCAAGGGTGGACCGATCGGGCGCCGGCTTGATTTCCTGGCGCAGGAGTTCAATCGGGAGGTCAACACCTGCTGCTCGAAATCGAACGATATCGAACTCACCAATACCGGGCTCGAGATGAAGAACGTGGTCGAGCAGTTCCGCGAGCAGGTTCAGAATCTGGAGTGAGGCATGACGGCGGCCCAAGGAGAGGCCCAAGGACAGGCTCAAGGGTTTGACGGGGTCGAGCGGCGCGGACTGATGTTCGTGCTGTCGTCGCCGTCAGGCGCCGGCAAGACCACGCTGTCGCGGCTGCTGATCGAGCGGATGCCTGGCTTGAAGATGTCGGTGTCGGCGACGACGCGGCCGATGCGGCCGGGCGAGGTCGAGGGCCGCGATTATTTCTTCGTCGACAAGGCGAAATTCGAGAAGATGGTCGCGCAGGGCGAGTTGCTCGAATGGGCGACCGTGTTCGACAATCGCTACGGCACGCCGCGCCGGCCCGTCGAGGCCGCGCTATCGGCCGGACAGGATGTGCTGTTCGACATCGACTGGCAGGGCACGCAGCAATTGCGCGAGAAGGCGCGCGCCGACGTGGTCAGCGTCTTCATCCTGCCGCCGTCTGCGGCCGATCTCGAAAGGCGCCTGCACACCCGCGCGCAGGATGCTGCGGACGTGATCCGCGGGCGGATGAATCGCGCTACCCACGAACTCAGCCATTGGGCCGAGTACGACTACATCGTCATCAACCAGGACGTCGATCACGCCTTCGCCGAAGTGCAGTCCATCCTGAAGGCGGAGCGGCTGAAACGCGAGCGCCGCACTGGCCTCACCGAGTTCGTGCGCAACCTGCAGCGCCAGCTTGAGAAGTAGTCTAGCCAGAGCGTTTTCGAGCGAAGTGGTTACCGGTTCGCGTGAAGAAAACGCGTCCAAACTAGAATCTGGAGTTTCGGTTCTGATTCCATCAGAACCGAATATGCTCAGGCCGTCGCGCTTTTCGCCAGGCGCGCCAGCATTTCCTTGATCTCGCGCTGCGTCTCTTCAAACGAGGGCTCCGGCTGGGGCTGCTCAGCTTCGATGCGACGTGGGCGCTGTGGTTCGACCGGATGCGGTGGACTCTCGTTGTGCTGGGCGGCCAGCTGCGGGGCGCGCTCGCCATGCTCGCGGTCCCAGGGCGCGCGCCATTCATTGTCGACCTCGTAAGGCGGCGCGCTCGCCCGGTTGAGACGGAAGATAAGGCCGCCGACCAGGCCGGCGAGCGCAAGCGTCCCCGCCATGATGAACAGCAGCGTCTGCGTCGATTGCTTCTCGACCGTCGAATGCGCGGCGGCGGCGGGCGCCGGCGGCGGAGCGGGTTGCGATGCTGCCTCGGGCTCATCCGGCGGGCTCGCAGCCGTATCGGCGGCAGCGACCTTGCTGCCCGACGCGGCCATGCTCGACTGGTCAAGCCAGCGTGTCGAAACCAGCGAGCCGGGGCCGGGAGCGCTGACCGAGGGGGACGCGCTGTCGAGGGCGGAGGCTGGATTCTGTTTGATGTCCGTCTGGGGTTGAGTCAGCTCGGCGCGCGCATCCGCGACCGACGGGCTGATGCTGGCGGCGGGCTGGGGCTGGTCAGCGGCGGCTTCGACCGGCGGCGGAGCTTCCTGCTTTACGGCCGCGGCCTTCGCCGTCTTGCTGCTCTCTTCGCGCACATACCAGCACTTGCGCTTGGAGGAACGATCGAGGCGATAATACCAATGGCTTCCCGCAGGCGCGGTCGCCTTTGGAGCCGCCAGGCAGGTGTCGGCGGTCTTGGCGCCGTCGGCAGTCTCGGTTCCGTTTTCCGCTGTGGCAGTGAAGCTGGCACCCGCCAGCATCGTGGCAACAAGTGCTGAAATGAATTGGGCGGTACGCTTTGACATCTACATCCCCGATAACACCGGCTACCCCTTAACCCCTAACTGTCGGTAGGAAGTTGGGTCGCAATGCGCCGCAAATCCGGAGCGGGTAGGGCTTAATTGGGGCTCGCCGGCCGCCTCAATTGCGGCAGATCGGGGCCTGGGGATGCACCCGATAGCTATTGCTTGGAGGCGGTCCAACGGCCGACGCAGCCGTCGGACTGCCGAAAGCTTCCCGAGCCGGAACGGCTCGAGATGCGGCCGGTACTGATCACGGTAATGCCGTTGGCATTGCCGACCGAAGCGCCAGAGCATTTTCGGTTCTGATTGAATCAGAACCGAAGCTCTAGATTCTTGTTTTGACGCGTTTTCTTCACGCGAACCGGTGTCCACTTCGCTCGAAAACGCGCTAGATCACTCAGTTCTTGAGAACGATGCGTCCGACCACCTTGCCGGCGCGCAACTGGTCGATCCACTTCTGGACGTCGGCCATCGGTTCTTCCCGCATCGGCGTCGGCTTGATCTTGCCGGCACGCGCGAGCGCCATCAATTCCTGGCCCTCGGCCAGCGTCCCAACCATGAAGCCCTCGATGGTCATGCGCTTATAGACCCATTGCACCATCGGCAGGCTGAAAGTGCCGCCCATCAGGCCGGAGACCACGATCTTGCCGCCGCGCGCCAGCACGGAGACCGCAAACGCCATGGACTTCTCGTTGCCTGCGAAATCGACGACTTCGTCAAATCCGCCTTCGGTCTCTTTCAGGATGCGCTTGAAGACATCTGGCTCGGCCGGGTCGTAGGCGACCGCTGCGCCGTTCTGCAGCGCCGTCTCGCGCGCTGCCGGGCTGAGGTCGGCGACCGAGATCGGTTGCTTGAACATCGCCTGCGCGAAGGAAAGTCCCATCATGCCGACGCCGCCGAGGCCGATCAGCAGCAGGTTGCGCTGCCGCGGGCGATCCACCAATCGCTTCAGCGCGCCGTAGGCGGTGACGCCCGAGCACATCAGCGTAGCCGCCTGGTTGACCGGAAGTGGATCGTAGTCGAGCAGGTATTTTGCATCGGGCACCAGCACATGGCTGGCGAAGCCGCCGTCGATGGAGACGCCCACGAAACGCTGCTTGACGCAGAGGTTCTCATCGCCATTGAGGCAATCGCGGCACTGGCCGCAGCCGATCCAAGGAAAGACGGCTTTCTTCTTTCCGATCAGGTCGGCTGGAACGTCGGGACCGACTTCCGCGACGACACCGGCGATCTCGTGGCCGAGCGTGAAGGGCAGGGTCATGCCGCGTGTGGTGTCGAGCTTCTTGCCGCCACCGAGGTCGGCGTAACCATCCTGGATGTGCAGATCGGAATGGCAGAGCCCGCAACGCTCGATGCGGACCAGGACTTCGCGTCCTTGCGGCTTCGGCGTCTCGACGATGGTCTCGCACAACGGCGCATCAAATTTGACGAGGGACTGGCGTACCATTTGCGCCATGGCGTTCACTCCTTAGGCAATGTTCGATGTTGTGTTTCGTATATTGGCCAATTCACGGGCCATGGCAACAAAGCCGGAGATGGGAATAGTTTCAGCGCGGCGGGTGGTATCGATATTTGCTGCAGCGGCGAGCCGGGCCGGATCGACCGAAAGCGACTTCAGGCTCTGGCGCAGCATCTTGCGGCGCTGGCCGAACGCTGCGGCCGCAATCTGTTCCAGCATGCGGCGGTCACAAGGCTCGGGCGCGGCGCGTGGTATCAATCGTACCAGCGACGAGGTGACCTTCGGCTGTGGCACGAAGGCCGATGGCGAAATGTCGAACAGGATCTTTGTTTCTGCGCGCCAGTTGGCGAGCACGGCGAGCCGGCCATAGGCTTCGCCGTTCTCCTGCGCGACGATCCGCTCGGCGACCTCGCGCTGGAACATCAGCACCATCATGTCGTACCAGGGCGGCCACGGTTCGATCGAGAGCCAGTCGACCAGAAGCTGGGTTGCGATGTTGTAAGGCAGGTTGGCAACGATCTTCGCCTTGCCGCCATCGAGCAGCGGACGAGGATCGAAATGCTGTGCGTCGGCGTGCACGATCTCGAGCCGTCCGGGGTATCGCTTCACGATGTAATCGAGCGCAGCCAGCGCCCGCTCGTCGCGCTCGATGGCGATCACGCGTTTGGCGCCGAGCGCGAGCAGTGCCCGGGTCAATCCGCCTGGGCCGGGGCCGACCTCGATCACGGTCGAGTCTTCGAGGGGACCCGCGGCGCGCGCGATCCGTGCGGTGAGATTGAGGTCGAGCAGGAAATTCTGACCGAGCGACTTGCGCGCCGACAAGGAGTGTTCGCGAATGATCTCGCGCAGCGGCGGCAGATCGTCGATCGCGCTCATTCAGGCTTCGTCGCGGCCATCCTCGCAGCCAGCCGCAGCGCCGCGATCAGGCTCGACGGATTGGCGCGGCCGGTCCCGGCGATGTCGAATGCCGTTCCATGATCGGGCGAGGTCCGGACGAACGGCAGGCCCAGCGTGACATTGACCGCGTCCTCGAAGGCGATGGTCTTGATCGGGATCAGCGCCTGGTCGTGATACATGCAGATCGCGCAGTCATAGGTCGCGCGCGCCGCCCTGTGGAACAGCGTATCCGCCGGCAACGGTCCGCGGACGTCGATGCCTTCGCCGCGCAGGATCTCGACTGCCGGCGCCACGATCTCGATATCTTCGGTGCCGAGCGTACCGTCTTCGCCGGCATGCGGATTGAGGCCTGATACCACGAGACGCGGATGGGCAAGTCCGAAGCGGGATTTCATGTCAGCCACCACGATGCGGGCCGTCGAGACGATCAGGTCCGTCGTGAGCAATGCGAGCGCTTCGCGCAGCGAAAGGTGGATCGTCACGGGCACGACGGCGAGTTCGGGCGACCACAGCATCATCACTGGCTGTGGCGCGACCCCGTTCCTGGCCGCGAGCTCGGCCAGGAATTCAGTGTGCCCGGGGTGACCGAAGCCGGCGCGATAGAGCACGTTCTTGGCGATCGGGTTGGTGACGACAGCGGCGGCCTTGCCGGCCATGACGTCGGCGACTGCGCGCCGGATCGAGGATAGCGCGGCATCCGCGCTGGTTGCATCCGGCGTGCCGGGCCGCGCCGTCGCCGGCTTGCCGGCCGGAACCACGGGCAACGCTCTTGCAAATGTGCCGAGCGCCTCTTCGGGGAAGGTATCGGCGAGCTCGACCGCAAGGCCAAGACGGTGAGCGCGGTCAGCGAGGAAATCGCGGTCGCCAACAAGATAAAACGGCGGAAGCTTCAGTTCATCACGCCGCAACCATGCGGCAAGCGCAATGTCGGGGCCGATACCTGCGGGTTCGCCGGATGTCAGCGCAAGGGGCTTCGACATCATCAGCGATATTCGATCATGGCCGCTTTGCGGACTTCCTGCAGATAGGATTTCGATTTCGCCTCATATTTCTGGGCGTACATCTTCTCGCGGATTTCCTTTTTCTTCGGCGAGTCGATCATCGTCGTCTTGCGACCGCACAGCACGACCATCTCCACGCCTTGCTTGGTGATCTCCGGCGGGGTCATATGGCCGACCGGGGTCTTGTCGAGCACCTCGCGAATGGCTGGCGGGATGTCGCCCGAAGTCTTGGTGACAGTGTCACGGATCGCCGCGTTCGGTATGGTCTTGAAATAGGAGTTGGCTTCGTCGCAGCTCGTGATGCGCTCGCGCAGTCCCTCGGCTTCCTTCTTGCGCGCTTCGACCAAGGCCGGTGTGGAGCCACGCGGCACGATCAGCACGATCGGCTGCATCTTGTATTCGAAGGCTTCGACTTCGGTCTTTTCGCCGCCTTCCTGCGCCGCGGCAGCAACGTCCTTCTCGCCGACCTGGAGGCTTTCCTTGTAGCGGCCACGCACCAGGCTGGTCCAAACCATGTCGGCCCTGATGCGCGACTTGAGCGTGTCGGCGCGAATGCCCTGGCTCTCGAGCGACTTCGTCAGTTGCTCCGGCGATATCCGCATCCGCGCGCTCATCGCGGAATAGGATTGATCGATGTCGGAGGACGAGGGGTCGACGCCGTATTTCTTGGCTTCCTTGATCTTCACCTTTTCGTCGATCAGTTCCTCGATCACTTCCTGTCGCGTCGACTGCTTGTGGGTGGTCAGGAAGTTGAGCTTGCTGCGCTGCTCGACGTCGTAGTTGGTGATCGGCTCGCCATTGACCATGACGGCTACAGTCTGCGCTTTAAGCGGCGAAGTGCCGCAGAGCATCAACGCCAGCGCGAGGGCGCAGGCCAGAGCCGAAAAGCGAGGGGGCAAGGTCGTCATGGTCATCTCAGCCATACGGTCATATCAGCCATATCAACCAATTCGCACCGAATTTCGGAGGTGCGGATCTACTGAAGGCCAGTTCCGCTGCTTGACGTCGTCGTCGTGTTTGCGATGGTCCGCAGCCCGAGTTGCAGCATGAACGCATGGCTGAGGACTGGCGGCGTCGTGCCGGCGGAGTAGGTATAGGACGTGACGTAATTCGCGGCCAGCACGAAGCAGTCGTCCACATAGCCAGCGCCGATGACGTACTGATTGATCTTGTTCGCTTCAAGGTCCCAACGCGCCGAGCCGGATACGACCCAGTTCGAGGCGACCTTGACCGCGGCAGTGGTCAGGATGCCTTCGCGACGGGTCAGATAGCCGAGTTCCGGTTGGGCCGCGTAGTTACCATAGAGCAGGCTGACCGACCAACGATCGAAGTTTGCGCGTCCCTCGGCCTCGAACCGGTTGATGTTCCAGGTAGCCTCGTCCATTCGCGAGCGGATGCTGAACGTGTAGGTCCGGTTGGGCGAATAGCTGACGCTGCCGACATAGTCGGATGCGGCCTGCTGCAGGCCCGAATCGAGGCCGGTGTTGGTAGCGTCGGCGACCGCGAACGAGTTCAGGCCGAACAGCTGGTAGGACTGCCCGAACAGCACCTTCACGGCACCGCCCCGATCGAATTGGGTGGTCGCCTGCACGCCAACGTTGGCACGGCCGCCGCCCTCGACACGGTCATAGCCCGAGAACTTGTCGACGGCGAACAGGTTGCTGGTGTCGAACACGAGGCTCTGCGCGTCCTCGTTCGGCAGCTTGCCGGCGTAGGTCTCGTTCGGGCGGATGATGACCTGCGCGATCGGCTCGAGCGTGGTGGTGCCCCACGGCTGCACGTTGATGAACGGGTACCGATATTCGAGGCCGATCGTCGGCATCGCGCGCAGCGCCGTCGTATCGCCGACCGGAAGGAAGTTCGAGACACCGGGCTGGTTCGAGACCGAGGCATCGATCGCGTCGGCGCGAAGGATCGCGAACGGCGTCCAGATCTGGCCGAACGGGTCGGTGTACGATTTCCGCCATTGCGCTTCGGCCGTCAGGCGCGTGTAGGTGCCCGGGAAGCCGCGCAGCAGGCATTGCGAGGGCATCCGGGCCAGCGGATCGGCGGATGCCGTGGTGCACAGGCCAGCGGTGTTGGCGAGCGTCGTGATCGGGTCGAAGACCGCCTGGTCGCGCGTCAGGCTGGTGAAGTTCACCTTGTAGCTGAACTCACCGCCGAAGATCGGGCTGTTGACCACGTTGTTATAGTCGATCACCGGATGGATCACCGGCACCTGGCTCTGGTTGCCGGAGAAGCTCAGGTAATAGATCGTGCGCGCATCGAAGAAGCTGCGATTGCCGACGCCGGTCAGATAGAGCTGCGAGATCGCTTCGGTCGGCAGGCTCAGGAATGCTGCGAATGGGTCCTTATACTGGGCGAGGCGATAGTCCTGGAAGAAGAAGTAGTCGGACAGGAGCACGCCTTCCCAGCCCCAGACCCACTTGTCGTTGATCGCGAACTGGCCCCTGGTATCGACGCCGCCGCGCAACTGGCGGTCGCCCGGCTGGCCGGCGAAGGCGCCGGGGTCGAGCTGGTCGATGCCGTAGGCGCGGATCGAGTAGGAGCCATCCAACAGGCGCTGGCGGAATTCGCCCTGGAGCAAGACGCCCTGGCGCGTGGTGAAGCGCGGGTTGACCGTGAGGTCATAGTCTGGCGCGAGCGCGAAATAATAGGGGACCTCGACGGCGTAGCCGTAGGTCGACGCCTCGCTGATGCCCGGCATCAGGAAGCCGCTCTTGCGCTTCACGGTCGGGTCGGGGGTCGAGAAATAGGGCATGTACGCCATCGGAACGCCGAAGAATTCGAGCTGGGCGTTCTCGAAGTAGAGCATCTTCTCGGTCTGGTTATGGATGATGCGGGCGCCCTTGACCTGCCACAGCGGCGGCTTCTTCGGGTCGTCCTTACATGGTGCGCAGGCCGTATAGACGCCGTTTTCGAACACCGTGTAATTGCCGCTCGAGCGATCGGCGCGGGTCGCCGCCATGCGCGTCTGGTCCTCGGTGTCGACGCGCAGCGAATCGACGAAACCATCCCGGTAATCGTCGCTGAGATCCATGATGTTGGCGTAGGTGATCTTGCCCTGGGCATCCGTGAAACGGATGTTGCCCTCGGCATGAAGGCGCTTGGTCCTCTGGTCGTAGATAACCTTGTCGGCCTCGACGCTGGTGCCGTTGTAGAACATCTGCACGTTGCCGACCGCGGACACGCGCTGATTGTTGTAGTCGTAATCGACCTCGGTCGCCTGCACGAGCATCTGCCCGTCATTGCGGGGCGGGGCGGGAGTCGGTTTCGGCGGCCGCGGATTGTACGTGAAGCTTTGCGCGGCGGCCGGCGTCGTGAGGCCAACGCCGATCGTCCCGGTAAGAATGAATCCAACGGTCAGGGTTAGCAGGAAGCCGGCCAAGCGGGTTCGATGACGGCGCACGGTACTGCGCCGCCTGAACGCAAGCGACTCCAACTGGCGGGCGGCGACAACGGCCACTACCCGTCCTCCTGATACAGCAAGGCCAAGAAACCGGTGAGGCCGCCTACGCACACAGGCAACCACGCCGCAGCGATGGGATGCATCAACTCAGCCTTGCTCAAATCTTCAGTTACTTTCGAAAGCACGTAGAGCAGAAAGCCTGCACCCACGCCACTTAAAACCATCTTTTGCACGCCGCCGAACCGGAAGAAGCGCAAGCTGACCGAAGCTGCCAAAAGCACCATCGCAGCCAGCAAAAACGGCTGTGCAATGAGCTTGTGATACTGCAGCCGGTAGCCGGCAGTCGCGAAGCCTGAGCTCTCCGACGAACGGATGTAGTCCGGTAGTTGCCAAAACGACACAGTTTCCGGGGTGGAAAAACTGTTGCGGACCTGGGCCGGAGTCAGCGTCGTGGCCAGGTAGAAGGTGTCCTGGTCGACCGGAGGCTTGTCGAGGGAGTATCGACGTACTCCTTTGAACACCCAACGGCCCTCTTCGAGCGAGGCTTCGCGCGCTTCGATTCGCTCCTTGAACTGCAGCGCGGTATCGAATCGGAATACGGTCAGCCCGGTGAGGCGCACGCCCTGCTGCTCGCTGCGGGCGGCGTTGATGATCGACTGGCCTTCATTGTTGACCTGGTTGAGCCAGAAGCCGGAGGCGTCCTGGATGCCGCCACCGGGCGCCGAGCCAAACAGCTCCGCCTCCATCTGCTTGGAGAGCTCGCGCAGGTTTGCCGACATCGGATTGTAAGCGGTGGTCGCCGCGATCCCCAGGACGAGCGCGCTCGCCAGCGCGGGGGCGATGAACTGCCAGGCCGAAACGCCGGCGGCGCGCGCAACCACCAGTTCGAGCCGGCGCGACAGCGCGAGATAGCAGGTCATCGCGCCGATGAGCACGCAGAACGGCATCAGCTTCTCGAGCAGCTGCGGCACGCGGAATAGCGAGGTCTCGGCGACCGTGATCGCGGAGGCCGTGACCAGCCCGGAGGTCTTGCGCACCATCTCGATATAGTCGACGAGGACGAGCAGCACGAAAATGCCGACGAATACGCCGACGGCCGAGATCACGAAGCGGCCGGCGAAATAGCGCCCAAGCGTATTGGTGACCATGCTCATGCGGTGGCCGGCCTTCCGAACAGGCGCGCGAACCGTGCATTCGACTTGTTGATGGCCTCCATCAATCCGGCGGGCGGCTCCACCACCACGCCGCCGATGATCATCCAGAGCCCGATGCCGATACCGCCGATCAGCATCAGGTACTGTGCGCCGACGGCAAGCAACGAATTCACCGCCATCACCGAGCAGGCGAATCCGGCCATGCGCAGGCCGAGCACGGCGAGAACCGAGCCGCCGATCGAGAAATTGCGACTCTGGCGCGTCGTGCGCGGCGCGCCGAGGAAAGCAAATGTGAGTGCGGCAAATGCGAAGGGATAGATCGGCGCCATGAAGCGGTCGTGCAATTCGGCGCGGAACTGGCCGGACAGTTGATCATAAGTCGGATCATCAGCCGCGGGCCAGATCAATTCCCATAGATAGCGTTCGCGAATCCCCAGCGTGACGTCGCGCTGGCTGGAGAATTTCGACATGTCGAATGCGTAGCGGCCGAAGGCGACGAGGGCCGGGTCGCGCTTGCCGACTTCGAATCGCTCGAGATTGCCGTCCTCCAGCACCAGATACGAACCACGCTCGTTCTTCAGCACCGTGCCGTGGTCGGCGATGATCGTGACGCGCTCCTTGGGATCGCGGCGATCGTCGACGAAGATGCCGCCGAGCACGCCGCCCGGCAGGCGCTCGCGAATCCGAATCGTCAGGTTCTGGTCGAGCTGGGCGAAGCGGCCGGGCTGCAGGATGTTGGTAAGCACGTCGGCGGTGATCTCGGCGTCCCATTGCTTGATGCGCCGCATGCCGTCGGGGGCGAGGTAGGCGCCGATGAAGAAGACCATCGCGGCTACCACGCATGTGGCATAGAAGAAGGGACGGAACAGCCGGAATGGCGAAAAGCCCGCGGCGTTCATCACGATGATCTCGGAATCGGTCGCGAGCTTGTTCAGCGTGTGGGAGACCGCGATCATCAGCGCGATCGGCGCGATGATCAGGACGAGAGCCGGAATCACGAGGCCAGTGATGCCGAGGAAGGTGATGATGGTCTGACCCTGGCTCGTCATCAGGTCGATGCCGCGCAACGCCTGGGTAATCCAGATCACGCCGGTGAGGCTGACCAGGACTACCGCAAACGACGCGAGCGTCGTGCGGAAAATATACCTGTCAATCGACCCCATCTGTTACCGCAAAATCCCACTTGGCGCGCCCAAACGCACGGCTTCCGACCAATCCCTTTGAAGGGCTCCCCTTTGGCCGTGCCGCTTATCCCGTCCAGCCGTTACTCTCTCATTACCATCCCTTTGATCCGTCAACAAAATGGCTGGGCCAAGGCACTGTTTCCACATGGTTAATTATTCCCCTTTGTGGCGTTCCGGCCACGCCGCGCTTGGCAGTGCGGCGGCTGGCAGGCCATAGTGTTGATGAACCCCAGCGGCCGGCCGATCTGGACGGCCGCGAACCGACATTCCACCTACTACCTACGCCAGCCGGCTCCCGCCTGCGACAGCCCTGATTCTGGAGGAATTTGCCTATGTCCGACGCCGTAAAGGTCGGCTTTGTTCCGTTTTCCGCGCCCGTCCGGGGCCTGATGGTGGTGTTCTGCGACGAGGCATTGAAGTTCGGCGCAGCGACCGAGAAGGCGCTTGGGAAGGCGGCGGAGACAGTCAAGCGGGCGGCCGCAGCCAACCAGTTCAAGGGCAAGAGCGGCGCTGCTCTCGACATCCTGGCGCCGGAGGGAATCAAGGCCGAGCGCCTGATCGTCATCGGAACCGGCAAGACGTCGGCGCTGAAGGAGAAGGATTTTCTCAAATTCGGCGGCGTCGTTGCCGGCAAGCTGAACGCGGCGACGGGTGCTGTCATCGTGATCGCCGAGTTGCCCGAGGGCGCAATGAAGGCGGAGCAGGGGGCGGCGATCGCCTCTGGTATCCGGCTCCGGGCCTATAAATTCGATCGCTACAAGACCAAGAAGAAGGACGGCGAGAACGAATCGGTGCGCGCCGATGTCTCGATCGCCGTCGATGACGTCGGCGCCGCGCGGAAGGCGTTCGGGCCTGACGCCTCCATCGTCGAGGGCGTCGTCATCGCACGCGACCTCGTGAACGAGCCGCCGAACGTGCTCTATCCCGAAGAGTTCGCACGGCGCGCCAGCCAACTCCGCAAGATCGGCGTCGACGTCGAGGTGCTCGACGTCAAGGCGATGACCAAGCTCGGCATGGGCGCGCTGCTCGGCGTCGCGCAGGGCTCGGCGCGGCCGGGCCGCGTGGTGATCATGCGCTGGAACGGCGGCAAGAAGAGCGAGCAGCCGGTGGCGTTCGTCGGCAAGGGCGTCTGCTTCGATACCGGCGGCATCTCGATCAAGCCGGCGGGAAGCATGGAGGACATGAAGGGCGACATGGGCGGCGCGGCCTGCGTGGTCGGGCTGATGCACGCGCTCGCCGCGCGCAAGGCCAAGGTCAACGCGGTCGGCGCCATCGGCCTCGTCGAGAACATGCCCGACGGCAACGCGCAGCGTCCCGGCGATATCGTCAAGTCGATGTCGGGCCAGACCATCGAGATCATCAACACAGACGCCGAGGGGCGGCTCGTGCTCGCCGACGTGCTCTGGTATGTGGCCAAGAAGTTCAAGCCGAAATTCATGGTCGATCTGGCGACGCTGACCGGAGCGATCATGGTCGCGCTCGGCACCGAGCATGCCGGCCTGTTCTCTAATAATGACGAACTGGCCGATCGGCTCATGAAGGTCGGGCAGGAGACCGGCGAGCGGGTGTGGCGCATGCCGCTCGGCGCGGAATACGACAAGCTGATCGATTCGCAGTTCGCCGACATGAAGAATACCGGCGGCCGCCATGGCGGCTCGATCACCGCAGCGCAGTTCCTGCAACGCTTCGTCGACGGCACGCCCTGGGCGCATCTCGATATCGCGGGAACTGCGATGGGCGCGCCGAAAAGCGACATCAACCAGAGCTGGGGCTCGGGCTACGGCGTTCGCCTGCTGGAACGCCTGGTCGCCGACTATTACGAGGCGAAGAAATAGCCTGATATGACCGAGGTCCTGTTCTATCATCTGCAGGGCATGTCGCTCGAGAGCGTGCTGCCGCCGCTGCTCGAGAAATCGCTGGAGCGCGGCTGGCGCGTGGTCGTGCAATCGACCTCGCTGGAGCGCGCCGAAGCGCTCGATGCGCACTTATGGACCTACAGCGACGATTCCTTTCTGCCGCATGCCACCTGGCGTGTCGCCGACGCATCGGATCAGCCGATCATCCTTTCGATCGACGACGGCAATCCGAACCGCGCCAATGTGCGCTTCCTGGTCGACAATGCGGCGATGCCCGAAGATAGCGACAGCTACGAGCGGCTGGTGCTGGTGTTCAACGGCGACGACACGGAGGCCGTGGCGGCGGCGCGCGAGAGCTGGACCACCTGCAAAGCGCGCGGACTCGATGTGACCTATTGGCAGGCCGACGAGCGGGGCCGCTGGCAGCGCCGGCAATAGAAGGTTGCACAATTAATGATAATTTGCACTTTGTGTCCTGGAGTCGGCGCCCAGCCACGGTCATGCCGCAAAGGGATGGTCGGACAAGGATTTTAAGGCGAAGGTGCGCGGCGCGCGCCACGCTTGGGGATCGCTTCGCGCGAAGAATGCGCGGCGGAACAAGAGGGTAGACACGGGAGCCCAATCGATCGTGCGAGATGGAACACTGATTCGGAAACCGCTGGTGGCCCTGCTTCTGCTTGCGCCGGTCCTCGCCGGCTGCTCCGGGGGCTCGGATATTTTCGGAGGCTCGGAGATTTTTTCGAAGGATGCCCAGTGGTTCTCGCGGACGGGCCGGCTGTCCATCCGCAACATTTCGATCGAGACGCCGCCGCTGACGCCGACCAAGCCGGTCACCGCCGAAGACATGGTGAGTGCCGAGGGCGGATGTCCGGGGATGGCCGCGGCGGGGCCTGCGAACGCCAATGCGCTCGCCGACGGTGCAGGTAGCACGCCACCGCCGCAGAATGTGGGGACGGTCGCGCTCGGACATACCGAGTGCGATGTGGTGCGCGGCATCGGCGCGCCCGACAATGTCGGTCTCTCCAAAAATGAACGCGGCGATCGTGTCGCCGTCGTCACTTACACGCAGGGGCCGCGCGCCGGCATCTACACCTTCACCTCCGGCCGCTTGTCGTCGATTGAGCGCATTGACGTGCCCGCGCCGCCGCCGAAGGCCGGCAAGCCGAAGGCGAAGAAACACGCCGCGATGTAAGGCCGGCGAATTGTAGGGTGGGCGCTGTGCCCCCCGTCTCACGCTTTGCTCGTAATGGTGGGCACGCCTCCGCCTTCGCTCGTTGAGCTACGGCGGAGAAGTCGGCGTCGCCGCAAGTCTGATTCAAATGTCAAACAGCGGGCCTGTAGGATGGGTAGAGCGAAGCGAAACCCATCGCGATGGAGTAAGCGGCGCGAATGATGGGTTTCGCTTCGCTCTACCCATCCTACGTGGATTCAAACAGCGGATGACGAATTTGTCGCCCGTGAAGAAGTCTGATTTCAGCTTGGGACGAGCTGAAATCGGAGGATGAGCCTGACCAGGATTTGGTGCAACAAAAGCTCCAGCCAGCGGATGAGACGGCGGAAGTTGTATCCGGCGGCGGCGAGGACGGCGTTGGCGGCGTCGCCCTTGCGGTACCAGAAGTAGTTGCGCCCCATGCGATGCTCGGATTTGAGATGGCCGATGACCGGCTCGACGGCCGAGCGCCGGCGCAGCTCGCGTTTGATCCTGGGCGTCACGCGCCGCTTCTGGCCTGAGATGAACACCCTGAACTTGTAATCGGGTGGCGCATTGTGACCTCGGTAGCCCTTGTC
>NZ_AUEZ01000085.1 GCF_000426245.1 Bradyrhizobium sp. Ai1a-2
GGGCGATGCACCGCAAACTGCGGCCCTGATCGAGGGACTGCCTGCCGAGGTCATCATGGCCGATACGGCCTATGACGCCGATCACTTGCGCCAAGCCATCGCCGCCAAGGGAGCGCTGGCCGTCATCCCCAACAACCCGTCACGTGCGCTCAAATATCCGCTCGATAAGCATCTCTATGCCCAGCGTCATCTCGTGGAATGCTGCTTCTCAAAACTCAAGCAGTTCCGTCGCGTCGCAACCCGCTTCGAAAAGACCGCCCGAAATTACCACGCTGTTGTCACGCTCGCAGCCATCGTCTTATGGCTGAGATAAGTGTCCACACCACCTAGAGAAACTCGAAAGCGTCCCAGCTAAGTCGATCAAGAGAAAATGATCGCTATCCTCTTCTTCGACTTCGCTAGCTCACAATGATTTTTGGCTCTTTCGACTATCTCATAATGCTCCAAGTCTTATCTCCCTTCACTAGAGTAACCAGTGAACGCCGTGGTTGAATAAATCAGCGCGGCGCTCTCTCCCGTACCATTCCTCCTTCGATTTCGCGGCCACCAACGCAGAAGCTGATGGCAAACGCGCTGTGGTCGCACTCGGAATGATCAGTGTCTCGTGACGGGGAAGCGCGCAGTTCGAACGTGCTCACGATAGGAGAAAGGTTCATGCCGCGGCGTCCGGCAAAGGTTACTCAAGCAGACCTAGCTCGCGCAATCCGCGCCGCCAAGGAAGCCGGCGCGAGCGCGGTCAGTGTCGATGCAGACGGCGCTATTCGGATTGCACTGACGCCGAGCGCCGCGCCAACCACGCCCACAACAGGTCTCGACGAGGTATGGGTGCCATCGGAGGCGCTGCAGCGTTACCTGAAACGCACCGAAAGCGGGTGAAGGGCACCTTATGCAATTGATGCGGACTCAACGCATCGCTAGACTCCAAGCATTGGTTCACGGAGACCGCCAATGCTTGGAACGGAGAATCGCGACCCCCGCGCCCCCGGGGATCTGCGCAGGTACCTCTGCTTCGATTATTCCGCGCGGGGCGCGCTGCGCTGGTATGTAAAGGTGAGCGCCAAGGGCCGCCGGATCGGCATCAGTGAGGAGTACGGCACCGAAGCGTTCGACATCGCCTTCGACGCGGCGATCTCGGTGCTCGGCGGAGTGAAGCGTATGCGTCGGGTGAAGCCCACGGTGAAGCCGGACCAGCCGGAGCGGCGTTATCTTCATGTTGACGTCAGCCAATGGGGACAGTTGCGCTATTACGTGCAACTGCGCAACAAGCTGCCGAAGATCCGGATCAAGGCCGAATTCGGCACACCCGAGTTCAACGCCGAGGTCGATACCGCCATCGCCGCCCAGATCGCGCTGTATGGCAACGAGGGCGATTACATCAACGCGCAGAAGCAGCGTAACGAACCACGCCCTCCTCTGCCCGCGGCGCCGCCAAAGCCGGGTACCTTGCGATGGTACTGGGGCGTATACAAGGAGAGCGACCACTGGTTTGGCGATCTCACCGTCGGCCAACAGGGCCTTGCAGACTCGACACGACTTCAGCGCACGGGGCTGATTGAGTCGCTGCTGCCGGAGAACGGCGAGAAGCCATTTGCAGTACTGACTCGCAGGGTCATCAAGGCCGAGATGAAGGCGCGCACACCGTCACAGGCTGGCAACCTGCTGTCGGCACTGCGCGGCATGATCCGCTGGATGATCGATGAAGGTCATCTCGACGAGGACGACGATCCGACCATCGGGCTGAAGTCGGGCAAGGCGAAGGCGAGCCGCGAAAGTGGCGGTTTCCTGCCCTGGACCGAGGAGGACATGGCGCTCTTTCGGGCGAGGTGGTCGCTCGGCACTGAGGCGCGGCTGATGTTCGACATCCTGCACTACACCTTCCTCCGGCTTGGTGACGCGCACCGCTTCGGGCCGCCGCATCTACGACAGATCGTCCGCAAGATGGCCGTGCAGATCACGACCGAGAAGAGCCAGGGCAACACCACTGTGACCGTGCCAGTGCACCCGGAGTTCGCCGACAGCCTGCGGGCGGCGCGGGCGGCGGGGATCGTCGGCGCGGAGGTGTTCACCGGCAAGAAGCTGCGCGGCCGGGTGCTACCGATGAACAAGAAGGCATGGGCGATGAAGTTCAAGAAGTACGCGGTCCTGGCCGGCGTCAACGAGCCCAAGAAAAGCTGCCATGGGGTCCGTAAGGCTCGGGCCGAGGTGGCCGCGTATGCCGACTGCACCGAGAGTCAAATGATGGCGATGTTCGGCTGGACCGATCCGAAAATGCCCGCGCACTACATCGCGCAGGCGAACCGGGAGAAGCTCGGGATGAGCGGAATGGAGAAGATCGTGGCGTTCGATCAGAGCCAGTCGCTGGATGAATTCATGTTGGCGCGCGGCGCGAACACAGCCGGAACATCCAGCGAGAACAGAGTAGTAACTTTGCGTAGTAACGCACGCAAAAAAATCTAGCGATTTCAATGCCAAAACTGGGTTTATGGTGCGCTCGGAGGGACTCGAACCCCCACGATTTTACTCACTGCCACCTCAAGGCAGCGCGTCTACCAATTCCGCCACGAGCGCTTGGGATGCCGGAGGGAACCTAAGGGCCGCCGCCGGATCGACGGCGGGATGTATCAAATCGGATGGTGGGGGACAAGCCGATAAGTGGCCAATTAACTACCTAACATCAGGGGATTTCGGCAGCATTTGCTTGACCTCGACCGCAATCCGGTTGCGATCGACCAGCACGACGCCGCTGGCGATGGGCAGGTTGTTGGCGAGGATCTTGACCTCGTCGGCCTCGGTGGCGTCCAGTTCGATGATGGCGCCGCGGGAAAGCCGCATAACCTGGTGAATTGGCATCGTAGTGGTGCCAAGCACCACCATGAGATCGACACTGACTTTATCGAGGGTAGCCACTTCTGAACCGCCAAACCGAGACTAGATTGTGGTTCCACCAGACCACGTGATGGTTATCTAATGGTTAATGCCCGCCAAAACCTCGATTTGACTACTTTTGCGCACCCAAACGGCGGCGAAGCCGTCGAGTGGCGGATTTCGGATGCCCCGGTGCCCTACCCTGACGCCGTCGCCGCAATGGAATCACGCGTCACCGACATCGCGGCCGGGAAAGCACCCGAACTGGTCTGGCTCCTGGAGCATCCCCCGCTCTACACCTCCGGCACCAGCGGCAAGGCCGGCGATCTCCTGGAGGCGCGATTCCCGATCTTCGAGAGCGGGCGCGGCGGCCAGATCACCTATCACGGCCCCGGACAGCGGGTGGCCTATGTGATGCTGGACCTGAAGCGGCGCCGGCCGGATGTGCGCGCCTATGTCGCCTCTCTGGAAGAATGGATCATCCGCACCCTTGGCGCCTTCAATGTCCGCGGCGAGCGCCGCGAGGACCGTGTCGGCGTCTGGGTCAAGCGGCCCGACAAGGGGCCGGGATTCGAGGACAAGATCGCCGCGATCGGGGTGCGGCTCAAGCGCTGGGTGTCGTTTCACGGCATCGCCATCAATGTCGAGCCGGACCTCTCGCATTTCTCCGCGATCGTGCCCTGCGGCGTGGTCGACCCACGCTACGGCGTCACCTCCCTGGTCGACCTCGGCCTGCCGGTGACGCTGCCCGACGTCGACGTTGCGCTTCGGCAGGCGTTTATCGAGGTGTTCGGCGCAGCCGAAGCGCGGCTGCCAGAGACGACTTAGCACCGGGCCGCCCGCGGCCTCACAAGATCGCCTCGAATGCGCTGCGCAGCGTCTCGTGCCGGAACACGAAGCCGTTGCTGAGCGCCTTGTTGGGCAGCACGCGCTGGCCGCCCAGCAACAGCTCCTTGGCGAAATCGCCTCCGACCCGGCGCAGCAGGCCGGCGGGGACGCGAAAGATTGCGGGTCGATGCAGCCGGCGCCCGAGCTCTTCGGTGAATTTGGCGTTGGTCACCGGGATCGGCGCGGTCGCATTGATCGGACCTGTGAGATCGGCTCTCGCGATCACATGCGCGATCAGACGGACGAGATCGTCGCGCTCGATCCATGACATCCATTGCCTGCCCGAACCGAGCGGCCCGCCGAGCCCGAATTCGAACGGCGTCAGCATGCGCGTGATGAAGCCGCCGTCGGTGCCGAGCACCAGGCCGATCCGCAGGCAGACAACGCGGACGCCGAATTCTTCCGCGGGACGCGCCGCCTCCTCCCAGGCCTCGCAGAGTTCATGGCTGAAGCAGGCGTGTGACTTGGCCGACTCGGTCAGTACCTGGTCCTGCCACAGCCCGTACCATCCGATCGCGGAGCCGCTGACAAGGACGGCCGGCTTGCGTTCGAGACGCGCGATCAGTTTCACGACGTCGCCGGTGATATCGATCCGCGAGGCAAGGATCTCGTGGCGCTTGGCCTCGGTCCATAGGCCGTTGCCGATCGGCTCGCCCGCGAGATTGACGATGGCGTCGATCCTGGTCTCCGCAGGAATCTGGTCGAGGCTCGTGATCAGCGTGATCGGCGGCGGCAACAGCTCGGCCTTTGCCGGATTTCGGATCAGCGCGATGACCTGATGGCCGGCGGCCGTGAGGCCTGCGACGAGGCGGCTGCCGATGAAGCCGGTGGCGCCGGTGACGAGCACCGTCTGCCGGCCGGGCAAACCCGTCACAAGCTCGCGCGCGGGCGCGATGGTCATGCGCGCCAGGCGTTTTGTGGCCGTGAAATCGCGCAAGACGCAAAGCGCAGCGCCGACAGCGGCCGCCGCTGCCGCGATGCTGAGAAGACCGGTGTAAGCCGATTTGATCCCGGTCGGCTGCATCGCCCAGCCGATCAGGACCGGCAGCAGCAGGACCAGGATGGCGCCGTAATTGATCGCGAGCAGCGTATGATTGATACGCTCGCTCGCCGGCAACTTCCTGCTCAGATCCTCCTCGACGAAATCCATCAGCGTGATGACGACTTCCGCCACCAGCACGGCAATGATCAGCATGGCGAAAACGCCGTGCACCTCGAGCCAGCCGAGAATGAGGAACAGCAGCGCATAGAACATGTTGCGCACGGCGTGGAGCTGCAGCTCGAAACGCTGCGACGGACGCCACGCCAGGCGCTCGGTGAACTCATGGTGATAGAAGGTGTCGAATACCCCCATCACGATTTGAATGGCGATCAGGGTCCAGAGCAGCGGCGTCATGAGATGGTCTCCCTAAACACAGCGGACTGACGGATCAGCATGCCGAAGCGGGGATGAATGATCTCGAGCGTGAAGCGGAATTGGTCGCCGCCGAGATCGCGATGGGTCACGGTGAGATCGCCCGGCGTGAGCCACTCCGGCAGCGGCAATCGGAACGGACCGAGCTGCAGCGAATAACCGGAGCTGCGAAACACCAGCGCTTCCCGCGCGACCGATATCTTGAGCGCCATGCTGACACCGCAGCCGACATATTCCTCGAGCCCCGTTGGACCAGCGAATCGTTTGCAGGAGTGGATGACCTGCGGAAAGCCGTTGCTGCGCGTGGCGATGCGGCTCCAGATCTGGCCGCCAGTGGCTGCATCCTCGGTCACCGTGACGATAGCCGGGACGCCGGTCTCGGTGCCGGTCGGCAACGGCCCGCCGATCAGGCGCGCGGCCTGCGCCAGCCACCAGCCGGCGTAACTGAAGGTGACTTCATCGATTTCGCCGACATAGATGATGGTCCCGCCCTCGGCGAGGCGCTTCGAGAAGCGCCGCCAGACCGCGACCGGCAGCCGTCCCCAGTCCTCGTCGGGGAGCAGCGCACGAAACCTGTTGTCGTCGTGCAGTCTTGCGTTGGAAGCCGGCGATGTCTTGAGGCTGGTTATCCTTGCTGACGCCATCGCACGCTCCCACTTGCTTGCCTATCTGGCTCTTCCCGTCGGCAGCAGATTCACGATTTTCTCGCCGAGCTTGATCAGCGCGACCAGGCGCGGCCGCGGCACGTTGAGCATCTGGCTGTACCAGCGGTCGACGAGTTCGGTGAAAGCCAGCATCTCCTTCAGCCGCTTGCCCGCGACCGGGCTGATCGTGGGATCCTCGGCCGCATCCGACACGCAGGCGCGAAGCGCCGCGATCGCCGGATCGATCTCGCGCTCCTTGCGCCCTGCGGCGATCCGCGCCGCGACTTCCCAGATGTCGGTTTCCGCCTCGAAATGATCGCGCCGGTCGCCGAGGATCGGCACGCGGCGGATCAGATTCCAGGCAAGCAGCTCCTTGATCGAATTGGACACATTCGAGCGCGCCATGCCGAGCGTGTCGGCGATGTCCTCCGCCGTCATCGGCGTTTCGGCGAGATAGAGCAGGCCGTGGATCTGGCTGACCGAGCGGTTGACACCCCACTCGTCCCCCATGTCGCCCCAATGCAGGATGAAGCGCTCGACTGCGGGCGGAAGTTTTCTCTTGCCGGTTATTTCTGTCATGACAGAAATATCTGATAGAACAGGGCGCATGTCAAGCCGCTGCTTGCTCCGTCCCGTTCTGGATTTGAAGGTTGCGGAAGCGCCCTACACCGTCGCCAGCACCGAGAAGCCCTCCCCCGCTTCGCGCAGCTTGAGGAGATCGGGACCGCCGGCCTCGTCTTGCACGGCATCGACTCGTGAGGCGGTCGGCCCGCGCCGGCACGCGGCGATCATTTCCGACACGACGACCTCGGGCCCGGCAAGGACCGCTTCGACGCTGCCGTCCCTTCGGTTGCGAACCCAGCCCTCGAGCTGGCGCACACGCGCCTGGTATTCGACCCAGGCGCGATAACCGACGCCCTGCACACGACCGCGGATCATGACATGACGGATCGTGTCGCTCACTTCTTCAGTCCCAGGAACGCGCTGCTGCGCGCTTTCATCTCAGCCTCGCGCATCGCACGGCTGGTGAGTTCCGGGGATGGCAGCCCTTGCAGGCTTTTCGGCGACACGCCCTCGCGCAACGCCTTCAGCGTTTCGTAGACGGCCTGCGTCGCGGCGGCGAACGGCGCATGGCCTTGCAGCGCAATCCGCACGCGAAGGCCCGCAAGATAATCCGGCGCAGCCATCTCCTCCGGCGCTCCGCCGAGCACGATCGGCAGTGTCGTCGCCGCGGAGATCGCTTCCAGCTCCGCCTTGGCCTTGATGCCGGTAAAGAACAAGGCGTCGACACCGGTGGCCTCATAGGCTTTCGCGCGCACGATCGCAACATCAAGGCCGGTGATGGACACCGCGCCGGTGCGGCCAATGATGACTAGCGATGGATCGCCGCGGCCGTCGAGTGCCGCCTTCATCTTGCCGACGCCCTCCTCGAGCGAGATCAGTTGAGTCTTGGCCTGACCAAACGCCTGCGGCAGCAAGGTGTCCTCGATGGTGAGGCCGGCGGCGCCGGCAACCTCAAGCTCCTGCACGGTGCGGCGGACGTTGAGCGCGTTGCCATAGCCGTGGTCGGCATCAACCAGCACAGGGAGAGCCGAAGCCCGTGACATCCGCCGCATCTGCTCGGCAAGCTCGGTCAATGTGATCAGGGCGATATCGGGATCGCCGAGCACCGCGAGCGAGGCGACGGAGCCGCCGAACATGCCAACCTCGAAGCCGAGGTCCTCGGCGATCCGGATCGACGTCGCATCGTAGACCGAGCCCGGCCGGACGCAGCCGGTGCCCGCAAGGATCGAACGCAGTGCTTCGCGTCGCGCGCGGAAAGTCATGGGAGCTCTCTCTATGTCAGCTTGGGCGCGATCCCTTTCGGAGAACCGGTATCCACGTTCCGGATCATGCCTTACACGAATTCGAGGATCAGCGCGTCGACCGCCAGCGTTGCGCCGGGAGCGGCGTGGATTTTCTTCACCGTGCCGTCGCGCTCGGCGCGCAGCACGTTCTGCATCTTCATGGCCTCGACGACCGCAAGCGTCTCGCCGGCCTTGACCTCCTGCCCTTCGCTGACCGCGATCGACACCACGAGCCCCGGCATCGGGCACAAAAGCTTCTTGCCGGTATCGGCAGCCGAGACCACCGGCATCAGACGCGCCGACGTCGCCTCGGTTTCGGTGAAGACGTAGACCGGAACCTCAAATCCCTGATGCGCGAGGCGGAATCCGTTGTTGATTGGGCGCACCTGCATCGCCACGAACTGGCCGTCGATCGTGCCCTGCCAAACCGGCTCGCCCGGCACCCACGTCGAGACCAGGTTATGTGGATTGCCCGGCTGCCCGTCGCTGCCGATGAAACGCACCACGATGCCGTCGGCCTCGCGCGCAACGTCGAGCGCGATCTCGTCGTGGTCGAGCCACACCGCGCGACGCCGCTCCCGCTGCACCAGGCGACCATTCATCTGTCCTGAAATCTGCCGCTTGCGCTCGCCGAGGACGTGGTCGATGGCCGCGCCCGTGGCCGCCAGTCGCCGCGCGATTTCTCCTTCCGGCGGCCGCGCCGAAAATCCCTTCGGATATTCCTCCGCGATGAAGCCGGTGGAGAGCTTTCCTTCGCGCCAGCGCGGATGGTTCATGAGCGCCGACAGGAACGGAATGTTGTGCCTGATGCCGTCGACGTAGAAGGCGTCGAGCGCGCTCGATTGCGCCTCGATCGCCGCCGCGCGCGACGGCGCATGTGTGATGAGCTTGGCGATCATCGGATCGTAATGGATCGATATCTCGCCGCCCTCCTGCACGCCGGTATCGTTGCGGACGGTGACGCCGTCCTGGCTCTTCTCGGCCGGCGGACGATACTTCACCAGGCGCCCGATCGAAGGCAGGAAGTTACGGAACGGATCTTCGGCATAGACGCGCGATTCCACCGCCCATCCCGTCAACGTCACGTCCTTCTGCGCCAGGCCGAGCTTTTCGCCGGCGGCAACGCGGATCATCTGCTCGACGAGATCGATCCCGGTGACGAGTTCGGTGACGGGATGCTCGACCTGCAGGCGCGTGTTCATCTCCAGGAAGTAGAAGCTCTTGTCCTGGCCGGCGACGAACTCGACCGTGCCGGCGGAGTCGTAGTTCACCGCTTTCGCCAGCGCGACCGCCTGCTCGCCCATCTTGCGGCGCGTGGTCTCGTCGAGCAGCGGCGACGGCGCCTCCTCGATGACCTTCTGGTTGCGGCGCTGGATCGAGCATTCGCGCTCGCCGAGATAGATCACATTGCCGTGCTTGTCGCCGAGCACCTGGATCTCGATGTGGCGGGGATCGACGATGAACTTCTCGACGAAGACGCGGTCGTCGCCGAAGGAGGATTTCGCTTCGGCCTTCGCGAGGTTGAAGCCCTCCTCGACCTCGGCCTTCGAATGCGCGATCCGCATGCCCTTGCCGCCGCCGCCGGCGGAAGCCTTGATCATTACGGGATAGCCGATCTCGTCCGCGATCCGCACCGCATGCTTGCCGTCCTCGATGACACCGAGATGGCCGGGCACGGTGGAGACCTTGGCCTTCGCGGCCGCTTTCTTGGACTCGATCTTGTCGCCCATCGCGGCGATTGCATCGGGGTTGGGCCCGATGAAGACGATGCCGGCTTCCTTCAGCGCGCGCGGAAACGCCTCGCGTTCGGACAGGAAGCCGTAGCCGGGGTGAACGGCCTCGGCGCCGGTCTTGCGGCAGGCATCCACGATCCTGTCGATCAGTAGATAGCTCTCCGCCGCCGGCGGTGGGCCGATCAGCACGGCCTCGTCAGCCATCTCGACATGCAGCGCATCACGGTCGGCCTCGGAATAGACCGCTACCGTCTCAATCCCCATGTGACGTGCAGTCTTGATGATCCGGCAGGCGATCTCGCCGCGATTTGCGATCAGGATTCGTTTGAACATGTTCTTCTTGCTTGAGCGTTTGGGCAGGATCCTCACCCGCAAGGGTGCACGGGCGGCAGGCGTCTCAATTGACGTGGTACAGGAAAACTCAGGAGAGGCAACGGTCTATATCGAGGCGGCGGGCTTGCGCCCTGCGCCCGAAGCCATCAACCCGTATAGGTATTAAATCTACCACGCACATAGGCGCGAGAGACGGCCTTCATCAGCTCGCCGACCTCGTTTTCCAGATAGTCATTGGCCACGATGAGCGCGCGGATGGTGGCCCGCTTATTGCCGCCGCAGGCCGCGATAGCCTCATCCACGGCAGCTTCCAATGTGTCGATATCCTCGGTGCTGGCACTGGGACGAGAGGACATCTGGCGATTTCCGGGACGTGGGGCGAATACCTATGTTCTCTTTTTGTTCCATGAATGTCAACCATCGATCGGTCACGGTCGACCAGTTCCGGCAGCTTTTTCTCAAGGCGGAATAGCTTCGCGGAAGCTTCGTGCTAGAAGGCTTTCCCCCGCACGCATTTCATCGATTGCAGACCATGCCATTACGCACATTGATCGCAGGGCTGATCCTGATAGCCCTTCCGGCGAGCCAGGCCTTCGCCGCCAACGCCACCGTCAGGAACGCCAGTACACTTCAGCTCGGCAACGTGACCTACCGGCTCGACGGCATCGACGCGCCGCCGATCGACCAATTGTGCATCGACGAGCATGCGGAGAGCTGGACCTGCGGCATCGAGGCCCGTGACCAGTTGGCGAAGCTGATCGGCGACAGCCAGGTTCGCTGCGACGATCTCGGTCCCGACCCGAACTATAAGAAACGGCACCTGGGCGTGTGCAAGATCGAAGGCGATCCCACCAGCCTCAGCGAGCTGATGGTGCAACGGGGCTTTGCCCTGAACGTCGAGGCGTCCGCCACCGGCCGCTTCAAGCCTGAAGAGGCGCGCGCCAGGGAAGACCGCCAGGGCCTGTGGAAAGGCTGCTTTGTTGCCCCGCAGGAGTTCCGCCGCGGCAAGCAGGACGGCGCGCTGCTGGGCGCATCGTGCCCCGCCGACCGCGATCGCGCGATCCGCGACGTGCTTTTCCCTGAAGATCTCCCCATGCCTGCAAGCTGCAACATCAAGGGCAAGTTCGCCGTGCGCGCCCGCGTCACCGGCGATATCGGCATCTATCATCTGCAGGCGTGCCGCAGTTACCCTGGATTAACCAAACCGGACCGCTGGTTCTGCTCTGAAGATGACGCGCAGGCAGCGGGATTCCGCAGGGCCTATAACTGCAGGCCCGGAACCAAGGCCAAATGACGCTGGCAAGCCCTCTTCCGTTGTGTGAAACTGCGCGAAGAGGTCGCCCGCCCCGATGCCGCCAGACCCTATGAACGTCCTTCCCGAGACGGTCGCCGCTGAACGGCTGCGCCAGCATCTGGAAGAAATTGCCCGCGAACGCGACCGCGCCCATCGCGCACTCCAGGAGCGCGAGGCGGAGCTTGCCCGGATCCAGCGTATCGGCCGCGTCGGCGGCGTCGAGGTCGATTTCCGCGAGGGCTTCCGCAACCGCCGCTCGCCGGAATACCTGATTATCCACGGACTGGGGTCGGACGCTGTCAACGAGACCCACGAGGATTGGGCCGACCGCATCCACCCGGACGATCGCGAGCGCGCAATCAAGCATTTCTTCGATGTCCTGGCCGGGACGAGCGAAGACTACATGGCGGAGTACCGGATCATCCGTCCGAGCGACGGCGATATCCGGTGGATCGCCGTGATCGCGGAAATCGAGCGCGACCGCGACGGCCGCGCACTCCGTCTGGTCGGTGCCCATATCGACATCACCGAACGCATGCTCGCGCAGGAAAAGCTGCGCGAGAGCGAGGAGCGCTTCCGCCTGATCGCCGACAGCGCGCCGGTTCCGATCTGGGTGACCAAGCTCGACCGCACCCGTTCCTTTGCCAACCGGGCCTACATCGATTTCCTCGGCCTTCCCTTCGAAGAAGCCATCAAGTTCGACTGGCGCAAGCGGCTGCATCCCGACGACATGCCGCGCGTCGTGCAGGAATCGATCGCGGGCGAAGCCTCGCTCAAGCCTTTCGTGCTGGAGGCGCGCTATCTGCGCGCCGACGGCGAATGGCGCTGGCTCCGTTCGGAGTCGCAACCGCGCTGGGATCCGACCGGCGACCATATCGGCTTCATCGGGGTGGCCCACGACATCACCGCGGCCAAACAGGCCGAGATCGAGCTGCGCCGGCTGAACGAGACGCTCGAATTGCGCATCTCCGAGCGCACCGCGCAACTCGAGGCCAGCGAAGCGCAAATGCGCGCGATCTTCGAGACCAGCCACCAGTATCAGGTTCTGCTCAATCAGCACGGCAACGTGCTCCATGCCAACCGGACGGCGCTGGCCGGCATCCGCGCCGAGGCCCGCGATGTCATCGGCAAGCGGTTCTCGGAAACGCCCTGGTTCACCGCGACCGACGGCTTGCCCAAGCTGGTTCGAAATGCCTTTTTGGTCGTCATGAAGGGCGACGACGTCAAGACCGAAATGATGCTGCGGCTCCCGAGCGGCGAACGCTATTTCGATTTCGCGATGCGCCCGCTTCGTGATCAGCACGGCACCGTGATCGGCGCCGTGGCCGAAGCCGTCGACATCACTGAACGGCGCCAGGGCGAAGAGGTGCTGCGGCAATCGCAGAAGATGGAAGCCGTCGGCCAGCTCACCGGCGGCGTGGCCCACGACTTCAACAATCTCCTGACCATCATCCGCTCCGCGACCGACTTCCTGCGCCGCCGCGACCTGCCCGAGGATCGCCGGCATCGCTACATCGACGCGATCTCCGAAACGGTGGAGCGCGCCTCCAAGCTGACCGCGCAGCTATTGGCGTTTGCCCGCCGCCAGCCGCTGAAACCACAGGTCTTCAATGTCGGCGCGCAGGTCGACAGTGTGACCCAGCTTATCCGGCCGCTGGTCGGCGCGCGCATCCAGATCGATGTCGAGATCGATGCCCCCGATTGCTTTGCCATCGCCGACATCGCCCAATTCGAGACCGCGCTGATCAACCTCGCGGTGAACAGCCGCGACGCCATGGACGGCGAAGGCCACCTCGCGATCACGGTGCGCAAGGTGCAGGGCATCCCTGCCCTGCGCGCCCAGCCGACGCGGCGCGGCGCCTTTGTCGCGATCGCCATAGCCGACACCGGCACCGGCATCGCACCCGATCATTTGCAATCGATCTTCGAGCCGTTCTTCACCACCAAGGAAGTCGGCAAGGGAACCGGGCTCGGCCTGAGCCAGGCATTTGGCTTCGCCAAGCAATCCGACGGCGACATCGATGTCGTCAGCACGCTCGGGCAAGGCGCGACCTTCACCATCTATCTGCCGCAGGCAGCACGACCGGCCGATGCGGCATCCGCCGCAGCCATCGCCAGCGAGCCGGCGACCACGGGCCGCGGCTATCGCGTCCTCGTCGTGGAGGACAATGACGACGTCGGGCAGTTCTCGACCGAGCTGCTGGAAGACCTCGGATACTCGGTCAAGCGCGTGGCGAATGCCAATGCGGCGCTCGCCCTGTTGTCCGAAGACGAGTTTTCCGCCGACCTGGTATTCTCCGACGTCATCATGCCCGGCATGAACGGCGTGGAGCTCGCCAGCGTGATCCGCGACCGCTATCCCGGCCTGCCCGTGGTCCTGACCAGCGGATACAGCAACGTGCTCGCCGAAAACGCGCACCGCGGGTTCGAGCTGATCCAGAAGCCCTACTCGGTCGAGTCGCTATCGCGCATCCTGCGGAAGGCGATCGTAGATCGCGGGGCGATCAGTTAGACCGCCCGAACCTCAACGTCTGCCCTCCGTTGGAACGACATCCGTCATCGGCGGTTCTTGCCGGAGAAACGGAGGATGAAACGATGGCACCTTCATCGCGTCAACGACGAGTCACCGGCAGGGTGATGCACGAATTCAAGCATGGCGAACTGAAGAGCGGACGTGGCGGCCGCGCCGGCAAGGTCAAGAATCGTCGGCAGGCGATCGCCATTGCGCTGCAGGAAGCCGGCGCCTCCAAATACCAGAGCAAGCGCCGCAACACTCGTAACCTGCGCCGCACCGAACAGAAGGAAGCGCAAGGCCGCACCGCGCAGCAGGAACGTGAGGGCAAGTCGCATGTCGGCGCCGCCCGCAAGCTTGAAAGCAGCCGCGCGATGGGCGGCCGCAATGCCCGCAAGCTCACCACCCGCGGGCGCAAGGCAGCAGTTGCGCGCGCCCGCAAGCGCGATGGGCATACGCGGCAGGAACTTTACGCGAGGGCGAGGCGGCGCGGCATCGAGGGCCGCTCGAAAATGACCAAGCGGCAGTTGGAGAACGCGCTCGGCATCCGCTGAGCGCATTCTCCTATTTGGCCGCGATATCGATGAGGGCGATGCCGAGATCCGCCCTCTTCTTCCGCCGCAGTTTTGCCGGCGTTTCCGTCAGCACGACCTCGAGCGTCGGCCGCACCATGCCCGCGAGCAGGTGGCCGCCCCGCGTGGAGCCATCCGATAGTCCGAGCACGATGTGGACGTGCAGGCTCGCCTTGCCGTCATCGCCGATCGCGACGTCGCCGATCGCGCTCAGCACCTCGCACTGCTCGTTGACCTCGATCTTCCGGTAGGATTTCGAGCCGAAATCGAACCAGCCGACGGTCGCCCGCTCGAACGCACCGATCGCGGTCAGCGCCGCCGCCGAGATCCTGGCCTCGTTGGCGAACTTCGTGAGCATCGCGAACGCTTCCTCACCGGTGTCGAGGATGACGACATGGACCTGCGCTCCGGGTTCGTCGGCGATCAATTTGCTATGCATCGGCGGGCTCGCGTCGTCAGGCTGCGTTGCGCTTGATGTGGCGGCCTTCCTTCACCTCCTCGATGATCTTGGCGCTGAAGGCCTCGAGATCGCCGGGATTGCGGGAGGTGATCACGCCCTGGTCGGTCACCACCTGCGAATCCTCCCACATGGCGCCGGCATTCATCACGTCGGTCTTGATCGACTTGTACGACGTCATCCGCCGCCCCTTGGCGATACCGGTTTCGATCAGAAGCCAGGGCGCGTGGCAGACCGCGGCGACGATCTTCTTGGCTTCGAATATGTCCTTGATGAATTTCAGCGCCTTCGGCTCGACCCGCAGCAGGTCCGGATTGATCTGTCCGCCCGGCAGCACGATCGCGTCGTAGTCGGAGGCTGAGGCCTGGTCGAGCGTCTTGTCGACCTTCACCGGCCGGCCCCAATCCTTCATGTCCCAGCCCTTGATCTCGCCCGCCGCCAACGAAATCACGTCGACGGTTGCGCCAGCCTTCTTGAGCCGGTCGCGCGGCACTTCCAGTTCCGACTGTTCGAACCCGTGGGTTGCGAGGATTGCGATCTTCTTGCCTTTCAAGTCCATGAGGAAACTCCGTCGCAGTGCATGGGAGATGCCGACCAATCGGCGATGCCGATCATCGTTCCTGCGCAACGCCGAATTGATCCGGCCCCGAGAGGAACCTGGGTCGACTATTTCGGATTTGGCTCGACGAGCCCGGCTGCTGGATCCTGCAGCCTGCCCTCACGCGCAAGCTTCACGGCACTGCCGAGTGAGCGCGCGACATTCAACGTCTCCTCCTGGAACGCCCTGTCCTCATCGAGCGCCTGATGCGAGGTCGCGTAGGGCCCCATGTAGCCGATATAACCATCGAGCTGGCTCATTCTACCCGCGGAGATCAGCTCCATGTCCGTGAGCCAATCCGCAAGCGACCGTCGCATCGTTTCCGCGCCGACGGAATCGCCATGCACGATGAGACCGAAATGGCGGCCGGCGAGATGCCGCGGGTAAGGCCAGCCCTTCAACTCGAGCGCCTTGGCTTCGTCCGCATGCTTGCCATGAGTCGAGGTCGGATCGGGATTGCAGCCATCGGCGCAGACCATCCGGTCGATCATTGCCTTCAACCCTGTCGGCGCTTGATACCAGTTTACGGGCGTCACGATCAGTATCCCGTGCGCCGCCACCCACAGCGGGTAGATCTCGTTCATCCAATCATCGGTCTGGCCGAGCGCGTAGTTCGGATAGCAACTGCAGGGCCAGTGACAGAGCGCAGGCGATGTCGAGACACAGGATTTGCAGGGATGGATCTGTTTGCCGAACTCGGACGTCAGTCGCGAGAGATCGAGGATGTCGACGGCAAGTCCCATCTCCACGAAGACAGGCTCGGCAAGCTTGACCAGCCGCCAGCTCTTGGACATCTCACCGGGACAGGTGTGCTCGCTGCGCGAGGAGCCGTTGATGATCAGGATGCGCGGCCGCTCCGTTGCATCGTCGTGACGCCGCTGCGCTGCCAGGATCGCCTCGCGCGCGGCGAGCCAATCCACCGCGAGTTCGTATTCCGGATCGGCGAAGCCTGGCCCCGCCTTGCGCGTCAGCGGCGCCTTGCGCGAATGGCTGTAGGCATCCCACGCCGCGTCGACGACGGCCTCGATCTCCCGCTGCAGCGGACCGAAGGCAGGATCGACGAAACGGCTGCGGTAGCGCCGCGCAAACTCCTCGCGCGGCAATTTGACGGGTGGCATCCCCTTGCGGACGTCCGGCGCCGTCATGTCGCACCCCTCCCCGCACTGTGAACGCTAGATGACATGTCGCGTTAACAACGTGACATCGGCGACAGTTCCGGCGCGAAAGGAAAGGAGTGCGACCACGGATGTCCGAGAAGCTGGATCGCAAGGTCAAGACGGCACTCGACGAGACCCGTCTGCTTGTCCTGGGCATCCAGGTCCTGCTCGGCTTTCAATTCCAGGCATTCTTCCAGACCGGCTTTCCGGCACTCTCCTCGGCATCGAAAATGCTCTGCGCCGTCGGGCTTGCGCTGCAGACGCTTTCGCTGGGGTTGCTGATCGCCCCGTCGATGGAACACAGAATCGTCGAGCAGGGTTCTTCGTCGAAGCGCCTGGTCCGCGCGACATCGTTCTACACGACCGCCGGCCTGGTTCCCTTCTCCTTGAGCCTTGGCCTTGCCGCTTATGTTGTGATCGAAGGACATTTCGGCTGGCTCGCCGGGTTCACAAGCGGGTTCGCGCTGCTGTTCGCATCAAGCTTTGCGTGGTTCGGATTGGAGATGTTTCACCAGGAGAAACCGACGATGCCCGATTCAGAAGGAGCGACTCCGCTCACGACAAGGGTCGAGCAGGTGCTGACCGAAGCACGCGTCATCATCCCCGGCGCGCAGGCGCTGTTCGGCTTCCAATTCATCGCCATGCTCACCACCAGATTTGAAGAGCTGCCGCAAACGGCAAAGATCGTCCACGCTGTCGCGCTCGGCCTCGTCGCCTTGAATGTCATCCTCCTGATGACGCCGGCCGCCCTGCACCGGCTTTCCTATGGTGGCGCGGACTCCCCGAGCTTTCTGCGCGCGGCCTCCGCGCTGGTGACCGCGGCGCCGCTATTTCTCGCCGCCGGCATCGCCGCGGAGAGCTATGTCGTGCTCGGCACGATCACCAACGGCGAGCTCGCCGCCACTTACGCGGCGGCGAGCTTCCTCGTCCTGGTCGGATTCTGGTACGCTCTGCCACTGATCGTGCGATGGGCAGGTAACTACCGCAAGCCGTGATGCCGCGGCGTCACTTGCGATCGTTGTCCAGCGCCTGCGCCATTTCGAGATGGTGCCGCAGCGTCGGCAGCGTTTTGCCGGCCCAATCCTTCAGCTTCGGGTTGTCGCCACTTTTGGCGTAGCGTTCGAACAGCGACACCGCATCCTTGTGCGCGCTCACCTGCATCGGATCATATTGGCTTGCAAAGTTGTCCGGCTTGGTCTCACGCAGCTTGTCGAGCTTGCTTTGCGAGGATGAATCCAGGCCCGATGGAATCTGCACGCCCTCGCCGCTCGTGACCAGGCCCTTCAGCTCGCTGCTGGTCTTGGTATGATCGGCGATCATCTGGGCCGCGAACCTCTTTTCCTCCGCGCTGCCCTTCTGCTCTGCGATCTTGCCCGCCTGGATCTCTAGCATGTCACTGATCGCGACTTCCTTGACGAAATCGGCCGTCGAGGGAGCGACGCCAAGTACCGAATTGACGCCGGTCTTCTCGCCGACCGATTGCGCGGCCGCCGAGGTGGAAATAAAGGCGACGGCCACCGCCGTCAGCACGATCGATCTTTTCATGGTGCTTGCCTCTTGCCAGGATTGTGAGCGGCAAACCCGCGGCCGAAATTTTCGTTCCTATGAGCGGGTGTGCTCAAGAAACCATCACGGCCGTCAACGGTTTGTAGTCTCAAAGGGAGAATTCAATGGCGCCTTTTCAGGTGCAGCCAACCCGCACTGACAAGGCAATCGCCGACATTGTGTCGGAGTACACGACGCCGACAGCCGAGCGGGCCGCCGAAGCGCTGACGTGGGGAGCGGACGAGCATGTCCTTTGCGCGCTTGCGCTGGGCTGGTGGCTTTATTCCCGCAACAAGAGTCTGCGGCAGCGTCGCGACAGCAATCACATACTCCTGACCGCGGTCGTCACGGCCATCCTTCCCCACATGCTGAAGAAGGTATTCACCCAGGAGCGACCAGATCGAGAGACAGCCCGAGGTCACCTTCACGGCGTACCGTTCTCCGGCAAGCCGCTGGACGCCTTTCCGTCAGGCCATGCCATTCACGTCGGCGCGATCGCTTCGGCCGCAACCGTGTTTCCCTCGGCAAAGCGCAATGTCGTCTGGGCGATCAGTGGCGGCCTGGTGCTGACGCGCGTCGTTCTGCTTGCGCACTGGTTGAGCGATGTCGTTGCCGGCCTTGCGATCGGCGCCGTTATCGAACGGCTGCTGCGCCTCATCACAGGCTATGGCAAGGATCCGCGCGAACGCTGAAACGTCGCCGATCAGGCGGCGTCCTCCACCTCGGCCGCATCGGACGCCAGCATCGCCCGGATCTCCTGCGCTGTGCGGGCCGCGCTGAACAGATAACCCTGCATCTGGGTGCATCCCAGCATGTGCACGGTGTCGCGCTGCTGCTCGGTTTCGACCCCCTCCGCAGTCGTGATCATGTCGCGGTCGGCCGCGATGCTCACCACAGCGCGGATGATCGACGCCGACGAGCTGTTGCGGGTAACTTCCTTGACGAAGCTGCGGTCGATCTTGATCTTGTCGAACGGAAACCGCTGCAGATATTGCAGCGAGGAATAGCCGGTTCCGAAATCATCCAGCGCGATGTGAACGCCGAGCGCGCGGAGCTGGTTGAGCGCGACCAGCGCGGCATCATCGTCCGCGATCAGAACGGCCTCCGTGATTTCCAGCTCGAGGCGGCGCGGATCGAGCCCACTCTCGACGAGCGCCGCGGCGACCTTCAGCGACAGCGTCTCCGACTTGAACTGAACTGGTGATACGTTGACCGCCACCCGCACATGGGCCGGCCAGGTGGCTGCCTCGGTGCATGCGGTCCGCAGCACCCACTGCCCGATCTCTTCGATCAGGCCGGTCTCCTCCGCGACCGGAATGAATTCGGCCGGCGACACCATGCCGCGCACCGGATGCCGCCAGCGCACCAGCGCCTCGCAGCCGGTCACCTCGTCGCTGCGCAGATCGACCAACGGCTGATAGTGGATTTCGAACCCGCCCTCGACCAGCGCAGCACGCATGTCGGCTTCCAGCTCGCGGCGGAGTTTGGCCTCTTTCTCCATCTCCGGCTCGAAGAAGCGGTGGGTGCGGCGGCCGGCAGCCTTGGCGGCGTACATCGCAAGGTCCGCCCGCTTCAACAAACCGAGCAGATCGGTACCATCCCGCGGCGCGACAGCGATGCCGATGCTGGCGTCACCGGACAAGTGATGGCCATGGCAGTCCAACGGCGTGCGCAGCGCCTGATAGATCCGTTCAACCAGCGCGCTGACATCGACATCGGCCGCGATGCCACGCTGAACGATGGCGAATTCGTCCCCGCCGAGACGAGCAATGAAATCCTCCGGTCCGATCGACTGACGCAACCGTTCGGCGACACCTTTGAGGAACTCGTCACCAATCATATGGCCGAGCGAGTCGTTGATGCGTTTGAACTCGTCGATATCAATGTAGAGAATCGCGAACTGCACGTGGGCAGTTTCGAGCAGCAGCCCCTCAGCGTGGCGCTGAAACAGCGTCCGATTCGGCAGATTCGTCAAGGGATCGTAGTGGGCGAGGTGTTCGATCTTCGCCTCGACCCGCCGCCGTTCGGTCACGTCTTCCATCGTCGTGGCCCAGCCGCCGTCAGGCGAGCACTTGAAGATCATTCGGATCGTTCGTCCATCCTGCGTCGAGAAATAGCTCTCGCCGACATCGCTCTTGTTCGGTCCCATGAAGCGCGCACAATATTCGTCGACATCGCCGATAAACGAGCCGATCGACTGACGATGCAGCACGAGGTCGCGCAGGTGGCATCCGGGCTTGGCGACGTCAGGCGATACGCCGAGCATGTCGAGATAGCGCTGGTTGCAGATCACGAGCCGGCCCGACGCGTCGAACAGCAGCAACCCTTGCGTCATGTTGTTGATGGCGGTGTCGAGGTGAGAGCTCTTTTCCGACAGCCTCTGGCGCGCAGCGTCATGCTGGCGTCGCAGTTGCCTGACGATCAGGAAGATCGTGACGGTGACGACGACGATCGCCAGCACCGCGGCACTGAACTGCAGTTTCGTCTGCGCGCGCCAGTCGGCGAGCGCCGTCGAGGTCTTGGTCGTGGCAACAATCAGGATCGGAAAATGAGTCAGCGGTCGAACGGCGCCGATCTTGTCCTCGGCATCTTCAGTGCGGAAGCGCCCCGAGATGTTTCCGTCGAGCGTCAGCGCCTTCTGGAATGATTGGAGACCGGCTACGCTCTTGCCGATCGCCCCTTCATCCTTGGGGTAACGGGCGATCACCGTGCCGTCGCGATGGATCATTGAGATGATGGTGTCACCGTTCAGTGCCAGAGAGGCGACGAACTCCTCGAACTGGCTGGGCTCGACACCCCGGCTGGAGAAGCCGATGATCGCGCCATCGCTGCCGACGATCTTGCGGGCGAACAGCGTCGTCCACTTGCCCGTGACGCGGCTCACCGCGGGCTCGACGATGACGTCCGGGGTCGGCTTGCCGGAGGTAAACTCCCTGAAATATCGCCGATCCCTGACGTTCAGGTCGGGCACCGGCCACATCTCGGAGGAATTGATCAGCCACCCCTCCGCATTGAACAGATTGAGGCCACCGACATGCGGCAGGGCCGCAAGTCTGGTGCGCAGCATTTCATGCGTGCTCAGGAGTGACATCGTCTTTTCGAACTGATCGGCGGTGTCGGCTCCGTCCGCCCGCATGTAGGCGACGACATCATCGTGCACATGCTGGAGATCGGAGAGCTGCTGATCGAAATGGCGGGACAGCAGGAGCGCTGTGTTGGAGAGTTCGCGTTCGGCAAGATCGAGCGCGCGCTCCCGGAATTGCAGGGCCAGATACCCGGTGCCGAGCCCGATCGCGACGACGAGTGCTGCGGCGCACAGCACGAGCCACTGGATTGCGCTCAATGGCAATGGCGCCACGGCGGCCAATTTCGGCCACCACCGGCCCTGCAAGATTTCGCTCTTGGCCGAGCTGTCTGACATTTCCCTGCCCCTACAAGCGCTTGTTGTAGAGGATACAACCCAAGAGGGCGTTAGGAAAAAGAGTTACCGATCAGTTAACAGGAACCTTCGCTTCTGAGCGTTACCAGATTTCTACCGCGCGACATCGCTTGCACCTATTGGACGTTGCGTAATTTATGAGACATTGAAGTGTTTATCGGATGATGCCTGCAGGCAATCTTCATTCGGACGATCTCACCGGGGCGACCAAGCGCACAACAGGATGAACGATTTCACGCAATCGGTAATGACAGCGCTCTCGCTGATTGTCAGCCTTGACGCTGAGCTGATCGGCATCGTCCTTTTGTCGTTGCGCGTCAGCCTGACGGCGAGCCTGTTGGCGCTGCTGATCGGCGCGCCGCTCGGCGTCCTGCTCGCGATCAGCCGATTTCAGGGCAGGCAAGCCACGATCGTGCTGACGAATGCCATGCTCGGCCTGCCGCCGGTCGTGGTCGGACTGGCGCTTTACCTTCTGCTGTCGCGTTCCGGTCCGCTCGGCTTTGCCGGACTGCTGTTCACGCCAAGCGCCATGATTGTAGCCCAGACGATGCTTGCCACGCCGATCGTGGTCGCGCTCGTGCATCGTCCGGTCTCGCTGCTGTGGGCGGAATATTCCGATCTCATGCGCACCGACGGCCTGTCCCGCCTGCGCAGCATGGCGCTGCTGTCGTCGCTCGGCCGCGGTTCGCTCTTGACCGCGTTCCTTGCCGCCTTCGGCCGCGCCATCGCCGAAGTCGGCGCCATCATCATCGTCGGCGGCAACATCCGCGGCTACACCCGGACCATGACGACTGCGATCGCGCTGGAAACCAGCAAGGGCGAGTTGCCACTCGCGCTCGGGCTTGGCCTGATCCTGCTCGGCCTCAGCGTGACCGTGAGCACGGTCGCTTTCCTGTTAGTCGGACGCGTTGGGGAAAAATAGCTGCTCGCCGCCAACCTTGTAGTCGGCGATCACCTTCTGTCCCCCGGCAGAGATCAGCCAGTCGATGAAGGCCTGCCCATCCTTGGCTTTCACGGTTGGGTGCTTGGCCGGATTGACCAGCATCACGCCATATTGGTTGAACAGGCGCCGATCGCCTTCGGTCAGGATCGCAAGATCGCCGCGATTCTTGAACGACAGCCAGGTGCCGCGATCCGAGAGCACATAGGCATTGTCGGATGCGGCCATGTTGAGCGCGGGCCCCATCCCCTGCCCGATCTCGCGATACCAGGATCCCTTCGCCGTCGCGATGTCGATGCCCGCCTCCTTCCATAGACGCAGTTCGGCCTGGTGCGTGCCGGAGCGGTCGCCACGCGAGATGAAGGTCGCCTTCGCGGCAGCGATCTTCTTCAGCGCTTCCGTGACGTCCTTGCCATCAGCGATGTGCGCCGGATCGTCCTTCGGACCGATCACCACGAAATCGTTGTACATCACGTCCTGGCGCTTGACGCCAAATCCTTCGGCAAGGAATTTCTCCTCCGCCGGGCGATCATGCACGAACACCACGTCGGCATCGCCCCGCCGTCCGATGTCGAGCGCCTGGCCGGTGCCGACCGCGACCACCTTGACGCCGATCCCCGTCGCCGCCGTAAAGCGCGGCAAAAGGAAACCGAACAGCCCGGACTGCTCGGTCGATGTCGTCGATGCCACCGTGATTGTGCGCTCCTGCGCGAACGCGCTTGAGAGCATGAGAAGCGTTGCGACCATGATTCGTGCGAGCATTTGCCTCACCTCCGCGAAACCGACTGTTTAGGTAACGTTCTACTTCATCTCGGCCTGTCCGACCATAAGCCAGGAGATCCGCCGCAGCGAGCGGAGGCTCGGGCTTTACAATCACCCCAAACTGCGCGACTCCGTCGTCGCGCCGTCATGTTCGGCGTGACGACGAAAGTGGCAAGAAGCTGATGGACGCATTGACGATCTTCGGGCTGTTTGCGGTCACGATGATGCTCGTGTGCTATGCGGCCGAAGACCGCAGCCCATGGTTCATCCTGGCTTTCGCCGTCGCCTGCGCGCTCGGCTCCGCCTACGGTTTCCTGCAGGGAGCGTGGCCGTTTGGCCTGGTCGAAGCGGTATGGGCGGTCGTCGCATTGCGGCGCTGGATGCTCAAGCGGCTGCCGGCGAAGGCGTAACGTTATAGTATTCGGCGATCTCCCGCCTTGAATCGGCGCAGGTGTGGCGCTAACTAGCCGCCATGGACTCTCGCTTAGCCGCACCGGATTCCGCGACCCGCAAGGCCCCATCACGCCGGTGGCGTAGCCTGCTTGCGGGACTGATCTCGTTGGCGCTCGTGCTGTCCTTCTTTCACGGTCTTGGCTTCGACAGCGACGATGCAGTGCCGGCGCTCTCGATCGCGCAACTGGCCGGTGATGCCACCGACAAGTCCCCCGTCCATCCAGCATTGCCCCATGGCGACCACTGCCTGACCCACGTATCGTCCGTAGCCACACAGGACACGTCGGTCGCGATCGAATATACCGCGCACGCCTATCGCCTCCTTGCCATGCGTACCCCCGCAGCAGCCGAGCCGATCTCTCCCTTCAAGCCACCCCGCGCCTGATCCGATCGGTATGACCGATCCGGCCGCGCTGCTTTCCGGCAGCGGGCCCAGCTTGCACGCATCGCTATGGCAACAGCGCCGGGCTCGGACCCGCGCGCGGCGGGAAGGCATATATGAGACGGATTCTTCTTTTCGTTGCCGGCATCATCGTTGGCGGCGGCCTGGGCATCGCGATCTGGTCGCAATGGCCGCTATCCGGAATACCAGCGCCGCAAGAAACGTCGACGACCGGAACGGCAAAAGCCGAAAGCGAGGATCACGGTACCGAGCACATCGCGCTGAGCGACGAGCAGATCAGCGATGCCGGCATCAAGCTGGCGCCGGCCGCGGGCGGTACGCTCAAGCGTCACTTCCTGGCGCCAGGCTCGCTTATTCCCGACGCCGACCACGTCGGCCGCGTCTCCGTGCGCGTACTGGCGACAGTCGCCGAACTGCGCAAGCGCCTGGGCGACAGCGTCGAAAAAGGTGAGATCGTCGCCGTGATCGAAAGCCGCGAGGTGGCGGACGCCAAGAGCGAATACCTCGCCGCGCGGCTGACCAACGATCTGCAGCAGACGCTCTACAACAGACAAAAGTCCTTGGCCGAAAGCCGGGCCATGTCGGAAAACGAATTCCTGCGGACCCAACTGGCCGCCAACGACGCTCGCATCAAGCTCGACGGCGCCAGGCAAAAGCTGTTCGCGCTGGGGCTGTCCGAAAAGGAGATCGCCGACCTTCCGAGCCAGCCACCGGAAAGCCTGCGCGAACAGTATTTGCGTGCGCCGATCTCGGGCCGGGTCTCGGAGCGGCGCGTCGACCTCGGCGGGCTGATCGGCCGCGAGGGGCAGGAAAGCGAGCTGTTCGTCATCGTCAATCTCGACGATATCTGGGTCGATCTCGCCGTCTCCCCCGAGGACATCGCCGCCGTGCACGAGGGCGGACTGGTCACGATCCGCGCGATCGGCAGCGACGACGAAGCGGTCGCGCGGGTGATCTTTGTGAGCCCCCTGCTCGATCGCGAGACCCGCAACGCCCGGGTCATCGCAACCCTGCCGAACCGGGATCACCGATGGAGGCCTGGCACTTTCGTCACCGCCGAAGTGCCGCTCGGCGGCGAGCCGTCAAAGGTGATCGTCTCGAAGAAAGCGCTGCAGACCGTCAGGGGCAACGCCACGATATTCGTGCGCGACGCCGAAGGGTTTGAGGCGCGACAGGTGCGTACGGGTCGCGAGGATGATGACGACGTCGAGATCGTGAGCGGTCTTTCGCCGGGTGAGACGATCGCCATCGCCAACACATTCACGCTCAAGGCCGAGCTGGAAAAGGCCGAAGCGGAGCACGGCCATGATTGAGGGGATCATCGGCTTCTCCATTCACCGCCGCTGGGTGATCGTCGCGCTCTGCGCCATCGTCATGGCGCTCGGCGGCTTTGCGCTGACGAGAGTGTCGATCGACGCGGTGCCCGACATCACCAACAAGCAGGTGCAGATCAACACCACGGCCCATGCGCTGTCGCCGCTGGAAATCGAGAAGCAGGTAACCTTTCCGGTCGAGACAGCGCTCGCCGGGGCGCCCGGCCTCGAGAGCACACGCTCGCTGTCGCGCAACGGCTTTTCGCAGGTGACCGCAGTCTTCAGCGAAGGCACCGATATCTACTTCGCGCGCCAGCAGGTCACCGAACGCCTTGCCGAAGTCCGCGCGCGCCTGCCGCAAGGCATCGAGCCGCGGATCGGTCCGGTCTCGACCGGGCTCGGCGAGATCTACATGTGGACCGTTCGCTTCGCCGACAAACCGGTCGAAGCCGACGGCGTGGCGGGCCTGCAGCGCGACGGCAGCTTCGTCACCAGCGACGGAGCACGGCTCAAGGGCGACATCGAGAAGAACGCCTATCTGCGTACCGTGCAGGACTGGATCATCCGGCCGCAGATCAAGACCGTTCCCGGCGTTGCCGGCGTCGATACGATCGGCGGCTATCTCAAGCAGTACCAGGTCCATCCGGATGCGGCCAAGCTGATCGCGCTCGGCTTGACCTTTGCCGATGTTGCAAACGCGATCGAGACCAACAATGTCAGCCGCGGCGCGCGTTACATCGAAAAGAACGGCGAAGGCTTTGTCGTGCGCTCCGGTGGTCGCATCGAGAACATGGAGGAGCTCGGCGCCATCGTCGTCACCACGCGCGGCGGCGTTCCGGTGCGGATCCGCGACATCGCGAGCGTCACGATCGGGGGCGAGAGCCGCACCGGCAGCGCCAGCGAGAACGGCCACGAGGTGGTGGTCGGTACGGCGCTGATGCTGATCGGCGCCAACAGCCGTACCGTGTCGTCGGCGGTCGACGCTCGGCTGCGCGAGATCGCGCCGACGCTGCCGCCCGGTGTCGAGGTCAAGACCGTACTCAATCGCACTCAACTGGTCGATGCCACCGTCAGGACGGTTGCGACCAATCTGAGCGAGGGTGCGCTATTGGTCATCGCAGTGCTGTTTGTCCTGCTGGGCAATTTTCGCGCAGCGTTGATCACCGCATTGGTGATCCCCGTGGCGATGCTGATGACCGCCATCGGCATGTGGCAGGGCCGCATCAGCGCCAATCTGATGAGCCTGGGCGCGCTCGATTTCGGCCTGATCGTCGATGGCGCCGTCATCATCACCGAGAACAGCCTGCGCCATCTGGCGGAACGGCAGCGCGAACTCGGACGTGTCCTCTCCCGCGACGAACGGCTGGCCACGGTGCGCGCCTCCGCGGTCGAGATGATCCGCCCGAGCCTGTACGGACAAGCCATCATCCTCCTGGTTTACGTGCCGCTCCTCACCTTCACCGGCGTCGAAGGCAAGATGTTCACACCGATGGCCGTGACGGTGATCCTGGCATTGGCATCGGCTTTCGTCCTGTCGCTGACGCTTGTCCCGGCCGCGATCGCCATTGCCGTGACCGGACGCGTTCAGGAGCATGAAAGCAGGCTCGTTACGGCTTTGAAGCGCCTGTACCGGCCACTGTTACGCTATGCGATTGCCGCGCCGCTGCCCGTCATCGCAACGGCAGCCGTGCTGTTTGCTGTCGCACTGGCGGGCTTCGCGCGCCTCGGGCAGGAGTTCATCCCGTCGCTGGACGAAAAGAATATCGCCATGCATGCGCTGCGGATTCCCAGCACCGCGCTATCACAATCGCAGGCGATGCAGCTTGCGGTCGAGAACGCCGTCAGCCGTCTGCCGCAGGTCGCCTTCGTCTTCTCCAAGACTGGCACGGCCGAGGTCGCGAGCGACCCGATGCCACCGAACGCGTCCGACACCTTCATCATGCTCAAGCCACGCGATCAATGGCCGGATCCGTCGATGACGAAGGAGGAATTGCTCGAGCAAATCGCAAGATCGGTCAATCGCGTTCCCGGCAACGTCTATGAATTCACCCAGCCGATCCAGATGCGCTTCAATGAGCTTCTGGCCGGCGTTCGCGGCGACATCGCCATCAAGGTATTCGGCGACGAGTTCGAGCCGATGCTGAAAGCGGCGAACGAGGTGGCCTCGATCCTGCGCTCGGTGCATGGGGCGACCGATGTGAAGGTAGAGCAGGCCGGCGGCCTTCCTGTCCTCGAGATCAAGGTCGACCGTGCCGCGATCGCGCGCCGCGGTCTGAGCGCGGCGGCGGTGCAGGAGGTGATCGGCGCCGCCGTCGGCGGCCAGGACGCGGGCGTCGTGTTCGAGGGCGACCGTCGGTTCGACATCATCGTAAGGCTGCCGGAGGGCTTGCGATCCGACCTCGAGGCGCTCGGCAACCTTCCCGTGGCGCTGCCGAAGGCAACGCCCAATGCACCGGTCCAGAGCCTGCCGCTCAATCGGCTGGCGCGATTCTCCTTCACCGAGGGGCCGAACCAGATCAGCCGCGAGAACGGCAAGCGCCGCATCGTCATCACCGCCAACGTCCGCGGCCGCGACCTCGGCTCGGTCGTCGCGGAAGCTCAGGCCAAGGTCGGGCAGCAGGTCAAGCTGCCGCCCGGCTACTGGATGAGTTGGGGCGGACAGTTCGAAAACCTGGCCGCGGCCCGGCAAAGGCTCGGCATCGTTGTGCCGGCGTGCTTTGCGTTGATCTTCCTGCTGCTGCTGGCGGCCACGGGCTCGGCGCGCGATGCCCTGGTGGTGTTCAGCGCCGTTCCGCTGGCGCTCACCGGCGGCATCGCCGCGCTCTGGCTTCGCGGCATGCCGTTCTCGATCTCGGCGGCGGTCGGCTTCATCGCGCTGTCCGGCGTTGCCGTGCTGAACGGCCTTGTGATGTTGAGCCTGATCCGCAATCTCCATGAAGACGGCATGCCGCTCGGACAGGCGATCGAGAACGGCGCCCTCACCCGGCTTCGCCCGGTCGTGATGACCGCGCTCGTGGCGGCGCTCGGTTTCGTGCCGATGGCCTTCGCCACCGGCACCGGCGCAGAGGTGCAAAAGCCGCTGGCGACCGTCGTCATCGGCGGCCTGATCAGTGCCACCCTGCTGACGCTCGCCGTCCTCCCGGCGCTCTATGCACGGTTCGGGCGACGGGCTGAGCATGCTGCTGCCGGACTGCGCGGGCTACCCAAGGCGGCACACAACTGATCGCCATGCGAAGTTCGGAGCGATGACTAGACAGTTCGACGGACATCGCGGCCCCATGTAACAATTCTGTCATATAGCAAAACTAAACGGGTGCGACGATCGATCGCAGGAAGCTGCTTCTGACAGGGGGAAATGAAGATGCGACGCACAATAACATTGCTATCGGCAGGCTTGATCACGCTCGCGGCCGGGGCCGCATCGGCTCAGAACAATACGCCACGTAACGTGATCCTGTTCATCCCCGACGGCCTGCGCTCGCGCATCGTCAACCCGCAGACGGCGCCGGCGATGGCTGAAATCCGCGACAAGGGCGTCAACTTCAAGAACTCGCATTCGCTGTTTCCGACCTTCACTATGGCCAACAGCTCGGCGATGTCGACCGGCCACTATCTCGGCGACACCGGCACTTTCAGCAACACGATCTACACCGCGTATTCTTCGGCTCCCGCAGGCGACACCGTCGTGCCCTTCATCGAGAATGACGCGGTGCTGGCCGACATCGACGACCATTTCAACGGCGACTACCTGAACGAAGAGACCATCCTGAAGATGGCGCGCGGCAAGGGATTCAGCACGGCGGCCATTGGCAAGGTCGGCCCGACGCTGCTGTTTGACCACACCGATCGCGGCAAGCACACCATCGTCTTCGACGATTCCACCGGCGGCAAGAACGGCGTCCCCGTGTCCGAGGAGGTGAAGGATGCGCTCACCAAGGCCAACCTGCCGCTGACGACGCCCAGCCGCGGCGACAACGCCAAGGCCGGCGATGCCAAGACGCCCGGCACCACCGTCGCCAACGTCGCGCAGCAGGCCTATTTCGCCGATGTCGCCACCAAGGTGGTGCTGCCGATGTTCAAGGCGCGCAACAAGCCGTTTGTGCTGGTGTTCTGGTCGCGCGACCCTGACGGCAGCCAGCACAACACCGGCGACAGCCTCAACACGATCACGCCCGGCATCAACGGGCCGACCTCGATGGCCGGGATCAAGAACGCCGACGACAACCTCGCGCAGTTGCGCAAGGCGCTCGACGAGCTCGGGCTCGCCTCTTCGACCAACATCATCGTCTCCGCCGACCATGGCTTCTCGACGATCTCGAAGGAGAGCAAGACCAGCCCCTCGGCCAAGATCTCCTACGACGACACGCCGAAGGATTTCCTGCCGATGGGCTTCCTGGCAATCGACCTCGCCAGGGCGCTGGAGCTGCCGCTGTTCGATCCCAACGACAAGAACGCGCGCGTCGCCGACAACGCCCATCCCAAGGCCGGCAACGGCGTGCTCGGCCAGGACCCCGCCAAGCCCGATGTTGTCGTGGCCACCAATGGCGGGTCGGACCTGATCTATCTGCCGAACCGGGACAAGAAGCTCGCCGGTCGCGTCATCAAGGCGCTGCTGGATCAGGACTATGTCAGCGGCCTCTTCGTCGATGACCGGCTCGGGCGCTTCCCCGGCACGCTGCCGATCTCCCAGCTCAATCTCAGGGGCAAGGCGACCACGCCGACGCCCTCGATCGTGGTCAATTTCCGCTCCTGGTCGTCGGGCTGCGAGGAGCCGACCAATTGCTCGGTCCAGGTCGCCGATACGATCCTGCGCCAGGGCCAGGGCATGCACGGCAGCTTCAGCCGCGGCGACACGCTGAACTTCATGGCGGCGATCGGACCCGACTTCAAATCCGGCTATGTCGATCCCCTTCCCGTCAGCAACGCTGACGTCGGCATGACCATCGCCAAGCTCCTGGACCTCCGCGCCAGCGCCAATGGCGGGCTGCTCGGCCGGGTGGTGTCGGAAGCGATCCCGAACGGCATCGTCCCGAAGATGGCCGACGGCACCATCACCTCGAAGCCGGCCGGCAACGGGCTGCGCACCGTCATCAAGTTCCAGCGCGTGCTGTCGACCCGCTATTTCGACGTCGCCGGTTTTCCGGGGCGGACGCTGGGGCTTGAGGTCGAGAGCGGCAAACAGAAAACGGCGGGGAAATAGCCCCCGCCGCTGTTACCATTTTCGTTGTCGGGTGACTTAGACCAACCCGATATCAAACACGTTCGGCAGCTGCACCAGTGGCAGCGCCGCGGCGCCGACCAGGGTGGCAACCATCGCGGCGAGCGCCTGGTTGGTGCGGCGCTTGCCGCGCATCTGGCTCGCGATCCACTCCAGCACCTTGGTGTCGATATTGGCGGCGTGCGTCGGCGCCCAGCTCTCGATGTCGGTATCCGGCGACAGCGCGACCGTGCGCGGCGGCACCGGCAGGCCGGACATCGAAGCGGCGTGATGCGCGACCGCCTTGGCCAGGAGGTCGTCGAAACGGCCATCGTCGCTGCGCTCGGCCGCGGCTTCGTTGATCTCGAACAGCGCTGCGACCTCCTCCCGGCTCACCGGCTGGTGCGCAACGGCGGAGGCAGTGAGGATGCGCACGCACCAGGCGGCGTCATCAGCATCGAGCGCTCGGGAAAAGTGGATACGGCCCTTGGTGGTGGGGCCTTCGCCGGTGATCACGCCATCGCGTACGATGGTGAGGGCATGGGCGGCTGTCTTGCGGCAGGACGGTTGCAGGGCGACCACATCGGTCGCCTCGATACTAGGGGCAGACATAGCGAGACTTCTCAGTTCCTTATTCCAGTCCAGCATTTCCATGCCGGCGTAAACGAGTGGTTACCGATTCGAAACGACCGTTTCGACATTTGTACATAGTTGCCAATTGGTCGCTGTGACGGCTCTCACGGTTGGCGCCTATTAGCAGATCGGACCCGGGAGATGGGGACCATAAAAGGCAATTCCACGGCAATCCGTGGTCTTGCGGACGTTATGGGTTTTTTCGCCGCAGGCAGGCCGATCAAAAGAAGTTGCTCGCAGTTCCCTCACAAAACAGAATGATTTCACCTTTTAGCTAGAGTGGTTCACTTAAGCCGTTGCAGCGCCTATAATGTCCGTCACGCCAGAAACAAAATTCTTTAGCCACTTCAATGACATGAGGCAAAACCATGACGCTTCCCATTGGCGCTACCGCCCCCGACTTCGAAGCCGAAACCACCGAGGGCAAAATTAAATTTCATGACTGGATCGGCAATAGCTGGGCGCTTTTGTTCTCGCATCCCAAGGACTTCACGCCGGTCTGCACCACCGAGCTCGGCGCGCTCGCCAAGCTGAAACCGGAGTTCGACAAGCGCGGCGTCAAACTGATGGGCCTTTCGGTCGATCCCGTCGACCGCCATGCCAAATGGTCGGAGGACATCGCGGAGACCCAGGGCGCCGCGCCGAACTATCCGATGATCGCCGACACCGACTTCAACGTCTCCATGCTCTACGAGATGCTGCCCGCCTCGACCTCGGGCGATCCCCTCGCCCGCACGCCGGCGGACAACCAGACCGTCCGCAACGTCTTCATCATCGGCCCCGACAAGAAGATCAAGCTGGTGCTGGTCTACCCGATGACCACCGGCCGGAACTTCCAGGAGATCCTGCGCGTCATCGACTCGCTGCAGCTCACCGCCAAGCATCGCGTCGCGACGCCGGCCGACTGGAAGCAGGGCGAGGACGTGATCATCGCTGGCTCTGTCAGCGACGACGAAGCCAAGACGATCTACCCCGAAGGCTGGAAGGCGCCGAAGCCCTACATCCGCATCGTCGGGCAGCCAAAGTAACGGCCTGCGCCATCGATATCCGACCATCATGCCCGACCTCGTGCCGGGCGTGATGGAGTTATTCCGAACTGCATTTTCTACTTCCGGATTGCCCTCTCCGCCCAAGCCAGGGCCGCCATCGACTGCCGGCATCCCCACCTTCATCCGCGCGCGCTCGCCGCCTAGGCCAAAGTACGCAATGCGCGGAGTGCGACGTCGATTTGACGCTTCCACGAATCCAGTTATCGTTGCGCTCTCGTTCAACTGTTGGGGGATGATATGGACGACGACAAGCCCGTAATCGATCTGGTGACCGACACGCTCGGCGCCACCGCAACGGCCACCACCGAAGCCGCCACGACAGCCGTGAAGAAGGTGCGGAAGGCCGCCAAGAAGGTGGCGAAGAAAGTAGCGGCGGCCAAGAAGAAGCGAGCGACGAAGACCAAGAAGGCTGGCAAGAAGGCCGCCAAGAAATCGGCAAAGAAAGCCAAGAAAGCGCCGAAGAAAACGGCCAAGAAGACGGCCAAGAAAACCACCAAGAAAACCACCAAGAAAAAGAAGGCCAAGAAGTCGAAGCGCTGATTGCAGGCTACGGTCTCGCATCTCGCTGTCGTCCCCTGCGAAAGCAAGGGACCCACAACCACAGGGGAGTTGTTGTCGCGCGAGCAAGCGGTTGCAGCGGAGCGCATTACAAATGCTTGTGGTTATGGGTCCCGGGGCAAGCCCGGGACGACGTGGGGATGAGTTCTGATTCAAATTTCAAACAGCGGTCCCGTAGGATGGGTAGAGCGAAGCGAAACCCCTCGCGATGGAGCACGCGGCGCGAATGATGGGTTTCGCTTCGCTCTACCCATCCTACGTGTGATTCAACAGCCGACGTGATTCCGCGTTCTCGCGGCATTCGCTGCCCGAGCTTTGCGTCACTTTCCACCCTCTCATCGAACAGAGGGCGCAGGGAAAGCCGGGTGCTGGTTGCACCCGTGGGTCCCGTGCAACAAAAAGCACGGGGGTAGGACCACAGGTTCAACCG
>NZ_AUEZ01000086.1 GCF_000426245.1 Bradyrhizobium sp. Ai1a-2
AAGTCGGCGCGCTCGATGCACGCCTTGGCGATGCGCCGGGAGGAGTAGATGCCGCTCGCATAGCCGTTGAGCAGCAGCGCCACCATCAGGCGCGGATCGAACGGCGGCTGGCCGAGTGCACTCGTGTAGCTGCTGATAATCTCGGTGAGGTCGAGGCTCTCCCGCACCAGTTCCACGATGAACCGTGACAAGTGGTCCCTCGGTACGAAATCCTGCACGCTGGGCGGCAGAAGCTGCGGCTGATCAATCTTCCAGAGGCGAAAATACTTGCTCATCGCCGCCAATAAAATCAGACTCCCACCCAATTGAACAGGGACTACTCGGACAGGCTCCTAGAGCATGATCTGCAAAAGTGGGGACCGGTTTTCCGAAAAGACCATGCTCAGACAAAAAGCTAGAGCGCGATGACGATTCGAAGAAAAGTCATCGCGCTCTGGTGCCTCATTCACCGACAACTGTCGTTCCTGTGAACGAAACGTCATCACAACGTGCAGTGCCATCGGGTCGGCTGGTGTGCTCTCTTTTGGCCGCGCTATTCTCGTTGATCTAGCCCCACGCGTGATCGGCGGACGAGCGTCGCCCCGGCGCTAAGCCCAAGTAGCGCCGGGGCGTATGACGTCCGCCCATTCGCAATTGGAGATTTGCCAAGCGGTAAGGCCGCGGATTGCTGATCCGCCATTCGCAAGTTCTAGCCGTGCCTCTTCGGCCAATTTGAAGTCGTAACAGACGGCTGGTGCGATCCTGCGAAATTGTCTGCTTCCGATTCGTCAGGCGGATGGCAGGTGTTCCTGCAGATGGCGAGCGAGGCCGGCGATGAACAGGCGCCCGGCAAGAGTTAGCGATCGGCGGGAAGGATAAAGGGCATAGATTGTAATAGATGGAGGAGACCAGTCCGGCAGCGGAAGAACCAGACGGCCCTCTAGAAGATCAGTCTCACACATGATGAGCGGTAAGCGCGCCAAACCGAGGCCGTTCAGGGCCGCTTGTTTGATGACATTCAAATTGTTGGCGCTAAATCGCAAGTTGACATTTAGCTCGGCCGTCTTGTCAACACGATCAGTGAGCTTCCATCGAGAGAGAAATCCGTCGGCAGCCCAGCCAATCCCGAACTGATTCTCCAAGTCGAGCGGCATCGCGATCTTTCCGAGCGATCGCGTCAGCTCGGCGGAAGCGACAAGCCCATAAGGCAAAGAAACGAGCTTTTGACGAACCAACTCGGAGTCCGCCATTGTGTCGCCACGGGCCGGATGAATCGCTAAATCGTAGTGACCGATCGAGGGGTCAACTGTGCCGATGGAGCTGTCGAGTGTAATGCGAACGTCGGGGTGCGCGGTGGAGAAGTTTATAGCGAACTCTGCAACTATCCTTTCGGTCAAAACTGCCGGACAAGAGATGCGCAACGCACCGGTGGGACGCTTCGAGCTGTCTTCGGCCAAGGCCTTTATGGCCTCCAGCTCGTCTTTGATTTTCTGACCCCTCTCGAAAATTGAGAGCCCGATTTCCGTCACGGAGAAGTTTCGGGGTCCACGGTAGAAAAGGTAAACTCCGAGCTGGGTCTCAAGATCTCCAATTCGACGACTCAGGCTGGATTTCGCAATCCCGGTCTTGCGGCTAGCAGCAGACAAGCTGCCCGCCTCAATGATCTCGACCAGCAAGGTAAGATCGTCTACAGTTCCCATTCGGTCACCTCGGCTCAGGCATGGCTAAGATCAAATCGCTCCTTGCAATTCCTGGCAGGAAGCCTGCTGGATGCGTCCAGGTTGCCATTTAGCGCTGACAATTACGTCGCGTGCAAGTTCGCAGCTGCTCATCGATCTGCTTCCCCGTCGCCTTGCGTGACCATTGAGCTTGTCCCGGCGCCCACTTCACCGCCTCAGCGCCATGTTTTTCATGGATCGTCCCATTTTCGGAACTGAACGTTCCATCCTTTGTGCCTCGACCACCTCTGCCAAGGCAAGTTGAATTGTTGTGCGAGCAGCACAGCTGTTGCGCGGATGAAGTCAAAGGGAAGGTAGAGCTTGAATGGGACAACAAAGGAAGTCCGAGCCGCTGGTTGAGCTCAATCAGGGGACTCTTCGTGGTCGACGAGCCAATCAGGTGTCGACCTACTTTGCCATCCCCTATGCAGCTGCGCCAGTTGGCGCCCTTCGGTTTGCCCCGCCGTCGCCCCCGCCGAAACGAGAAGGCATAATCGATTGTGTGTCGCCGGGAGCCGTCGCGCCGCAATCCCCCTCGCGCTTGCGTGCCGTGATGGGAGACTTTGATGCCCGCCAGGACGAAGATTGCCTGACCCTGACGGTGTGGTCTCCAGAGGGAGGACGTGCGCGAAAGCCCGTGCTCGTCTGGCTCCACGGCGGCGCATACATGAGTGGCGGTGGAGCGCTCGACTGGTATTCCGGGGAAGTTCTTTCCAGAGAAGGCGACGTTGTCGTCGTTGGAGTCAACTACAGGCTGGGCGCGCTGGGCTTTCTGTATCATCCTAACGTGGCCAATGGAAACATGGCGATCCTTGACCAAAAGGCGGCCCTAGAATGGGTGCGAGATAACATCGATCGTTTCGGCGGAGATCCCCAGTCGGTCACGCTTTGCGGGCAATCGGCTGGTTCGTCTTCCATCGCGCATCTTCTGACGATGAGCGGAACGAATGACCTATTCCATCGCTGCATCATGCAAAGCGGACCCCTTGGTCTTGATTTGCTCTCCGCGGAGGAAGCGACTGTAAACGCGGAAGTACTATGTCAAGAGCTTGGGATTGATCCGCGAGAGCCGAGGGAGCAGCTCCGGGCTGTTGCCGCCGACAAAATCGTATCTGCGCAGTTGGGCGTCACGATCAAGCGTGCGCAGATGCTTGGACTGAAGCCGGGAGATCAATACCTCGCATTCAGGCCGGTGGCGGACGGAACGACGCTGCCAAGCGAAGGTGCTAAAGCATTTAGTAGAGCGGCCAGGCAGAAAGACGTCCTAACCGGCTGGACGCGGGAGGAGTTTGCCAGCTTCTTGGCGTTCGATCCGCAGGTGCAGGCTCTCGAGCGAGCGCCCGTACCGGAGGCCGACTTGAAGCGACTAGCATCCAGACGCCCAGGCGCCAGCGCTGCGGATTTGTTGAGCGACTATTTATCGGAATTGGTTTTCGTGGAGCCCACCTTGCGATGGGCGAGTGAGGCCGCTCGTGCCGGCCGGCAGGCATTTGTATACGCGTTCGATTGGAAGTCGCCAAAATCCCGTCTTGGCGCCTGCCATTGTATCGAATTGCCATTCCTGTTCGGGACGTGGGACGCTTTTCGCAACGCGCCCATGATTGAGAACGCGGATCTTCATGAGGCCGCGAAGATCGGTTCGCGGATGAGGACAGCCTGGCTGCAGTTTGTGAACGTAGGCAATCCTAACGCCGCCGAGCTTCCTACCTGGCCGGCATTCACGCCGGAAGCAGCTACATGCATGCGAATAGGCGAACTGTTCGAGACGTTCAGCCGGCCCCCAGCGGCCCAGTAGCGCCCCATCGAATACACGGCGGTCGGCCTGGATCGGCCGACAACCGTCGCGACTCGGTGTCGACATCGCGAGTCAAGCGCACTCGTAAACTCGAGAATGCGTCGTAATGCTTGCGCCGACTGGCGCCCTCGGTGGCAAGCGATGCGATCCGACGATCGTTCATCCTGTACGCCATGTCATGACTTGCGTGCGACAGCGAAAGGCATTCGTTGCGCGCTTTCGCATCATCGGATGAGCGAATCTATCCATGTCGACGGTGCCGGATTCGAAACAGATCGTTCCATCCATGATGTCTCGACAGTACGCAACAAAGTTCTTCAATCTGTCATCCCGAAGACAAATTCGTGAGAAGCGCGGGCCGATACATCATGGGGAAACGAGCGGAGAGCCGAGCCGAGGAGCGAGACGCGCATCGACGCCAGCCTACAAGGCGCGAGATCACCAAGGTGGATCAAGTGAACTCCGGCGCTTTCCAAACGTCCCTGATCAAAACAGGAACGTTGTGCTTCAGCGCGATCCTGTTTGATGGCATCGACACGGCCTCCATTGGGATTACCGGGCCGGCCATCGCACTGAGTCTGGGTGTCCCGGTGGCTTCCATGACCATGCCGTTCGTGATGACGAGCATTGGCGCGGTCGTGGGATATCTCGCGGCCGGCTACCTTGTGAGCAGATGGAACGCCAGGCGCACTTTGGTCGCGAGCGTGTTGGCGTTTGGATCATTAACGATCTTGACCCCTCATGCAGGCTCCATCGCCATGCTGGCGGTCCTACGTTTTGTTACGGCGATTGCTCTTGGTGCAGCGTTGCCCTGTGCCGTCTCGATCGTGGTTTCTGAATCCCCTCGAACATTGCGACAGGTCGCCACGATTCTCGTCGGCACTGGATTGGCGGCGGGCGGCCTTGTCGGCGGTGTCCTCGGCGGCCTTCTCACGAAAAATCACGGTTGGCAGTCATTGTTCTATGTCGGTGGGGTGGCTCCGCTGATTCTGGTGCCGTGCCTAATGCGATGGTTGCCGCCGGCTCGCGAGTCTGACCCCGCCGGCTCGTCTCAGGCATATTTCGAATTGATTCGTTGTCTTCTTTCACCCCCATTCAAACGCGGCACCCTATGCCTCTGGATCTTTTCGTTTCTGATCTTCGCGGATGTCTATGCGCTTATATTCTGGCTTCCGCCCTTGCTGATGGGGTTTGGATATTCGTTCGAGCAGAGCCAGTTCGGGGGAGCGTTCTTCAGTTCGGGCGGATTGATCGCCAACCTCTTGGTGATAGCGCTCGCGAGCAGGTTCACAATCAGTAGGATTGTGCTGCTCGCCTCCTTGCTGGCAACGCTTTGTCTGCTCGGTATTGCGCTCCACGCAGCGATCCCGTCCGTCATTTGGTTCGCCATCGCAGGCGCAGGAGCTGGTTTGATTACCTGTAGCGTCGCTCAGTCGGCGCTCGCGGTGGCGTTGTATCCGGAATCATCGAGGACGAGTGGTGTCGGTTTGTCCGCTGCAGCCGGGCGGATTGGTTCGATTGTGGGGCCGGCTGCGGCCGGGCTTCTATTCTCGCTCCAATGGTCACCTCAGTCGATTGCGCTTGCAGCTATCGTGCCCGCTCTTCTGGCGAGCACGGTGCTGCCTGTTCTCGCCAACTCGGCCAGCTCTCGCGGGATTGGAGATTGAGGTGCAGGCCGACTGACGAGGGGGTGTTTTAACAGGGAGGCAACAATAGTGGGAATTCGCAAAGGGATAGCCGCGTGGGTCGTGATCGTGGGGGCAACGCAGCCTGCTGCCGCATATGAGTTTGGCTCGCCGGGCGTCGATCAGAAACCCGGAATTGTACTGGGAGGCATCAGCGCGGCCGTGCCACCGCCGGGAATCTACATGTTTGAACAGTTCTATACATACCAGGCGACAATCACGGGCCCCGGAAGGCCGCCAGGCGATTCCGTTCCGGTCCGGCTCAACTCGTCGAGCACGGGCATTCTCTTCGTGCCGGGCTGGTCGTTTCTTGGCGCGAACTACGACGCGGTGATCGTGCAGCCGGTCTCGACACTCGGAGTTGGGTCTCCCGTCAATTCCAACTATTTCGGTTTGCACAACACGCTGATCATTCCCGCAGAACTCAGCTGGAAGCTGGGCGACACCGGATTATTCGTCAAATCGGGATTTGGAATCTATGCTCCCAACGGAACGATCTCGGGACCGACGGGGCTCAGCAACGCCGGTCACCCATGGTGGACGTTCGTGCCGAGCTTTTTCGTCTCCTACTTGAAGGATGGCTGGAATCTGACCTCAGCGCTATATTTGGAGATGAATACCCGGAACACTGTTACCGGCTACACGAGCGGCAACATATTCCATGCCGAGTTTGTCGCTACCAAACGGATCGGCAAGTGGACCATTGGTCCGGTCGGCTACTACTGCGGTCAGGTTAGTGACGATCGCTCCAGCGCGTTCTATCACAACGCGATCAATGTGAATCGCTACAACGTTTGGGCCGCCGGTGCCTTGGTAGGCTACGACTTCGGACCCGTTGCGGTGAACATCTGGGCCCTCAACGATCTCCACGCCGACTCCTCGGGCAGCTATCCCATTCAGGGAAAAACCACCGTGACCAAGGGATTTAGCGTGTTTGCCAGCATGAGCTTTCGCCTGTGGGCACCAGACGATGGAAAAGCTCAAGCGGCTCCACGGAAGCTGACCTACAAATAGAGGTGATGCGCCGCTACATCGGATCTAGAGCCTGCAGGCGTCTTCACCAACTGCAGGCCGACTCGCCGCCGGTATTCTGCCCTTTGCCGCTGTAGGGCCGCGAGCGCAGAGGCATCCGCTACCCAGTACTGCCGGCGGCAAAGCTCAAGCGGTTTGAGTTGATCGGTGTTCAGCGTACCGGTCGGCCGGCAATGAGATCGGAGGCCCTTTCAGCGATCGCAATAGTGGTTGCGTTCGTGTTACCTCTGACTATCGTCGGCATGACCGACGCGTCGACCACGCGCAAGCCTTCGACACCTAGAACGTTCAATCCGGAATCGACCACCTTCCCGATGCCGCACGTGCTGGTCGGATGATAGAAGACTTGGACCTGCTGCTGAATGTAGGACCAAATGTCATGATCACTCGCCGAGCGCGGCGCATGCTGGGTTTGACGCTGGACGGCTTTCAGGCTCGATTGTTTGGCGATTTCCAGGCAAGCCCTGACGCCGGCAATCATCGAGGATCTATCCTCCGGCGTCGTCAGCAGATTGCAGAATATCCGGGGTTTGGCATCAGGTCGCGCCGACCGAAGCACGACTTTGCCTCGGCTGGTCGGCTTCACTAGTGTGGGGCCCAGACCAAAGCCATGATCGTAAGGTGTGGTCAATGCCTCCTCGACAAACATCACGGCGCCCATCGTGATCTGAATGTCCGGCGCGACCAAACGTGGTGATGTCGCGATGAATCCGCCACCTTCGGCGACATTGGAGGTTAAAGGACCGCGCCGCTCCTCCTCAAACAGCCGACGGCTCTCCTCGCTTGTCGCTGCAATCAACGTCTCCTGATCGGTCAGGTAGTTCAGCAACACGAATGGATGATCCTGAAGATCGTCACCAACCGGCAGATCGACGATCGGACAGATAGCCAAAGGTTTTAGCTGATCAGCCCGACCTATACCGGAAAGCATCAAGATCTGTGGCGAGCCATAAGCGCCGGCCGAGAGGATGATCTCTCGCTCAGCTCGCAGTATCAGCTCTTCGTCGTGGTGACGAGTAACCACCCGGCGGGCGCGCCGGCCGTCGAACTCTATCCGTTGCACCAGCGCGTTGGTCAGGACTAGCAGATTGGAGCGAGCTAGGGCGGGCCTTAGGTAGCCGCGCGCGGCGCTCCAGCGTTCGCCGTTATGCTGCGTCACCTGATAGCGGCCTATGCCGAACTGGCTAGGTCCGTTGAAGTCGTCATTTCGAGCATGGCCACTTTCCTCCGCGGCCTGGAGAAAACGATCAACCAAAGGATGCATTGAGCGGCTGTCGCTGACACGGAGCGGGCCATCCGCTCCATGAAACCCGCCACGCTTGGATTCATTTGCTTCCGACTTGATGAAGTACGGTAGCAATTCCTTATAGGACCAACCAGTCGCCCCTTCCTTAGCCCAATCATCAAAGTCTTTTGGATTGCCCCGAATATAGACCATCGCATTTGTCGACGATGAGCCCCCTAGCGTCTTTCCACGCGGAAGATAGATCCGTCGCTGTTTCAGCGCAGGCTCGGGTTCGCTGATAAAGTCCCAATCGAACTGCGTCTTGAAGAGAGCCGGGAACAACAGCGGGACGTCGATCTCCATCGCGTTGTCACGGTCTCCGGCTTCGACCAGAGCCACCGTGACATTTGGGTCTTCCGTCAATCGGGCGGCTAGCACGCAGCCCGCAGAGCCGGCACCGATGATGATGTAGTCGAAATCCTTTTTCATGTTTGCATCCTTAGTTATTTGCTACTAGCAACGCTGGAAGGAGAACTGAACCATTTGGAGGATCGCCTGCGACCGACGCTTGTTGAAGTGTGCATGATTTTGATTAGTGGTGCATTTTGGAGAATGCGGGCGCACGGAAATCTATCAGAACGATCGTGCGGCAGATGTGTTCAAGACAATGGCGAGACAAGCTCGAGAGACATTCATGTGCTGGGTGCTGGCTGTATCGTTTGCCGTGGTCCACTAGGGTGCACGCATCGTCACTGTCACCGTCCTGACAAGCGAAACTGACTACGGCGCATTCATCGGTATGTAGAGATCTCGCACGTTACAGTACCGTGTCCGATATCGAGATTAGTGCGTCGGACGCAACCTGAATATGACTTCGCAACACGTTCGCGAAAATCATGCGTCGACACATGACAGGCGTCTTCGTTAGGGTGGTAACATCATTTTGCGGGAGCCGTTGCGTGCCTCCATTGTCCTCGGTAGCGAGCATTCGCTTCCTTCTAGACATTCAAAATCTATCGCAGCGTTCTGGCGCGATGAGATCGTCGACATCTTTTCGAGGCGGAGAGAAATTCTCCGCGGCGTCAATGCAGGTGGAGGGTCAACGTCGTCATTTATCACGGGAGACGTTCCATCTGTAACGCGGATCGTCGGCTTAACATCAAGTAGCAATAGCGCCCGGGCCAAACATCTTAGTGAAGTCGTTCGACGACGGCGTCGAACACATATCCGACGCCCCGCGCGGTTCTGATGAGAGGCTTGGTTGCATCGCCGTGCTGAAGTAAGCGCCGGAGCCGAAGAACCAGAGCATCGATACTCCGATCGCAGACATCTTCGCGTGATTGAATAGCCCTTAACAAGAATTCGCGTGACAGAGGTCTGCGAGGGGAATCAATAAATGCAAGCAACAGGGCGCAGGTCGGTCTGCTGAGCGAGGAGCAGGATCCAGCTGAATCGACTAGAGCGCGGTCTGAAAGCGTTAGCGTCCAGCCATCAAACTTGTATGTGCCTTGCTCTGGCCGTCTATGGAGACGATAGCGCCCCAATTTCTGACGCCTTTCTATGGCGCGCGCTTGTGCCCAGAATTCGTGCGGATCGAGAGGCTTGTTAATGCAGACGTCTGCGCCAAGCTCCAATGCGACTATACGATCGATGGGCATCAGTCGCCGGCTTGTTACCAGAACCGGAATATCAGAGACCGCTCTAAGTCGTCGTAGCCGATCGAAGCGGTCCCCTTTCGCGAACTCGATATCGAGAAGGATTAGACTCCAGTGGCTGTGCTCGACCACTGCCAGCAGTTCCTCGGAAAACCGAACTGCTTCGGCTCGACAGTCGCGAGAAGACAGAAAGCGTAAGAGCTGTTGCTCCAGAGAGGCATCGTTATCAACGAGAAGGATCTCGCTAGGGCTGCTTGCCGTCAGTCGCGGAGAAGCCGCGAACAAGGAGTGTTGTAGGGGTTTTAAACCTCGCTTCCGCATTCTTCTAGTGAAGTTCCGGAACGCGCCCCGGCGCTCTTGTTCGAACGCGCCCTGTCGCAGGATTGCATCCATTTCTGCGCCGTAGCGTGGCTGGCGCGTTGTGGTTGGCGTTGAAGGCGGTTTCGATCATTGGGGCCGGCTCCCGCTAGCTCGCGACTGGTTTGTGCTGTCGTCGGAGGTTGCAACCCATCGTGTGCGTCGGGCACAGGGGAGTTGCATCGACCCGTTCCGTTTAGACGAACTCGGGCCGAGTGCTCTTGTTAGGAAATGCAAGAGTTTGACGCTCAGTGCATTTAGGAAGGGCGCCTAGGACGACTTGAAAGCAGCAGCAATACCGACCGTCACGGCAACTTCCTTAGGTTGCGAAGATCTCGGGGCGAGATGCCGTAGTTCGCTCTGAATGTATGGCTGAAGCCGGAGCTGTCGGAGAAGCCGTTTCTGAGCGCGATCGCGGTGATGCTGAGGTTCGGGTTGCCCAAAAGTTCGCGGTGTGCGCGCTCCAGACGTTCATTCCTGATGAGATGTCCTGGTGTGAGACCAATCTGGTCGAACGCGTTATACAGCGAACGCCTCGACAAGCCGAGATCGCGCGCAAGCCGATCGGGGTCGTAGTCTTGGTCGGAAATGTGTTGCAGGATCAGTAGACGTGCCCGAAGAAGGATTGCTGGAAGAGGTCGCGCAGTCATGGAGGATACGTCTTGAGCACCAAGCGAACGCAGCGCGATGTCAACCATGGATTCAAGAGCAAGCTCATCGGATGGAGAACTTGAACGATGTTGTAGGAGAGCTGCCGTCCCGGCGGCCGCCGCGGCAAGAGGTCCGCTGGTAGTGAGCGGTTTTCCCATCTCCTTATACACCGTGTCTTGCCACGAGCGGTTCGATGCTGGATCGAAGATCAGAACAAGACCTTCGTAGTCGTAGCTCATCTCCAGGTAATAGGTACAGGCCATCGCCGTGATGAGCGCCTCACCAGGGCGCAATATGAATGATCGATGTGCATCCTCGTACCGCAATGTCCCCTTGAATTGCCAAATGAGTTTCAGGCAGCCGCCAAGGCCGGCCTGCGTTGCTCTCGGCCCAGACGCTTCGACCGTCGTCTCTGGAGTCCAGAGATGCGAGATGGCGTACTTTTCAACTTGTCGGGAAAAAAGCGAACGACGAATTTGATCGCTCTTTAGCTCAACGGATACGTTCGGAAAGGCTCTCTTGGCCTGTTCGATCGCGGCTTCTGCCAGGCGACGGAGCGAGTCTGGGCTGGCGCGGATGAGGTTTGTCATTGGTGGGAGCGCGGTCAAGACTGACGGATAACCGCTCGCAACGTTAGATGGATATTCTGGTATATCAAGCTGTGCTCGACTACGATCGTAGCACCAAGTGTCGACTAAGAGCGTAACGGAGTAGGTCGATTACTATCGTAACGACATCGATGTGGCGAAAGGTTCAAGCGACCGGGCATGGCCGCGCGGCGGAGTGCCGAGCTCGCCGGTGCGACTTGGATCAGAAGGTGCGGGCGCCGGGATCGAAACACAAAATGGTGCGCGAACCGACGCCGGCTTGTGAAGCTATCCTCAATTGCACCGTAAGCACCAATGTATACGTTTATGAACATCAGCATCGGCGGGAGGATGATCGAGGGCGTGAGGATCTTCTTGTCGACTATCGCGGCCGTGGCCGCCTATTGCAGGCCGAGTGACGTCTTGCTCGATAGCGAGGTATAGCGCGAGCATTAAGGCACACCCGTCATTCGTGAATCGAGCCATCCATAGAAGGATATCCGTCAGATGACCCAACCACCACAGTTCGATCTTCCACGCTCCTTATCAGTCGACTTGCACGACAACGTTGCGGTGCTTTGCCTGTCGCGGCCGGAAAAGCGAAACGCGCTGGACGCTGAGACAATTCGTGGTATAGATCGCTTCTTCAGCGATTTGCCGTCTGCAATCCACGCTGTGATTATTCGCGGTAACGGAGATCATTTTTGCGCCGGCGCCGATCTAGGCATGATTGCCGAAATCGCCGACTCCTCTACGCTCTTCGGCTCTCAGGAATATCATCGCGCCTTTGATCGGATAGAACATAGTCGTGTGCCGGTTATCGCTGTGCTTCATGGTGCGGTCGTAGGCGGAGGACTAGAGCTGGCAGCCGCAGCGCATATCCGAGTAGCCGAACGCGGAACGTATTATGCGTTGCCAGAAGGTATGCGCGGCATCTTTGTTGGCGGGGCAGGATCAGTAAGGATACCGCGACTAATCGGTGTACCGAGAATGACGGACATGATCTTGACCGGGCGCACATACGGAGCTGAGTTAGGCGAAGCGATCGGCTTGTCGCAGTACGTTGTCGAGCCTGGCGCAGGGCTGACCAAAGGGCTGGAACTCGCAAAGCTTGCAGCCACCAATCTACCGGTGACGAACTTCGCGATCATAAGGGCGCTACCACTCATCGCGCGTGTCGACCCGGAAGCAGGCTCGCTGCTTGAGAGCCTGATGTTCACGGCAACCACAGCGCAGGATGAGACGAGGCAGAGGCTTCGCGCGTTTCTCAACAAGCAGGCACCGAAAGTGTCACATCATACGTAAATGAAGGGTGGGACGCTCAAAGAGTGGCACAATGGCGGCCAATGTTACGGGGAGAACACGCCGAAGTCAGATCTGCGTAAGCCCTAAGACCACGGTGGTCCATGGAATGCCCTGCCGAAGGCTGCGCTCGATCTGATAGAAGACCGGAGGCATGGTATTTTCCGCTGAGGACAGCCCAGACGGGGATGAAGTCAGGCAGCGCCCAAAACCAGTCGAAGATGTTGAGCCAGCTCCGCGCGCCGGAATGGTTTGCCGATGACGGGAAACTCGCCTTCTGCCCCGTGCCGCGCCAACGCGTCTGCCGCGTTGCCTGACGCGAGCAGAATCTTGATACCGCCGCAGAGCAGCGTCGCTTCGCGGGCAAGTTCAACGCCGCTGATGCCTCCCGGCATCTTGATATCGCTGAACAGCAGATCGAACCTCTTGTCGTCCCTAAGGATCCGGATGGCGTCGGCACCGCTCTGGGCGCAGAGAACTTGATAGCCGAGCCCTCTCAGTATTGCTGACGTGGCATCCATGACATCGTGATCATCTTCGACCATGAGGATTCTGCCGGACCCTGCTGCTGCTTCCTGCGGTTGATCAGTATCCGGTCCCACATTCGGCGCTTGAGTGGATCTTGGCAGATAGAGACTGACCGTGGTTCCCACTCCTACAGTGCTTTCGATGGTGACGTGGCCGCCGGATTGCCGGACGAATCCATAAACCATGCTGAGGCCGAGCCCAGTTCCCTTGCCGACTTCTTTCGTGGTGAAAAACGGTTCGAACACCCGCTCCAACGTCTCTTGCGGCATGCCGCAACCTGTGTCGGTGACGGAGAGTTTGACGTATGATCCGGCCGCGATGCTGGCTACGGCGTCTTCGTCGAGGGTTACATTTCGTGCCTCGATGTCCAGCCGCCCGCCGTCCGGCATGGCATCGCGCGCGTTCAGGGCCAAGTTGAGGAGCGCTGTCTCCATCTGCGCCGGGTCAACATGGCATAGCCACAGCTGATCATCCGCGACGAGGTTGACCTTGCACCCGTCGCCGAGTGCGCGAAGGATCAGTCCCTGAAAGTCCCGAATGAGAGCGTTTACACGAATGGTCTTCGGGTTCAGCCTCTGTCGTCGGGAAAAGGCGAGGAGCTGCGCGGTCAGGCTTGCCCCCCGATCGGCGGCCTTCCGCGCTACTATTGCGAGTCCCCGAACGCTTTCGTCATCCGTCGTACGGCTCTCTATAAGTTCGAGATTGCCGGAAATCACCATAAGCAAATTGTTGAAGTCGTGGGCAATACCTCCCGTGAGCTGGCCGACAGCCTCCATTTTTTGGCTCTGATGAAGTTGTTCTTCCATCAGACGGCGGGCCTCGATGGCATGCTTGTGTTCGGTGATGTCTCGAAACAAAATGACGATGCCTTCGCCGGAGAGGAATACATTGACCGCGTACCAGAGATCTTGGAAGAACATTTCTATGGATGCGAAGCTCTTTTTCGACATCGCCGCATGCGCTCGGGCCGAGAGGTCCGCGTCGAGCCAATCCGGAAAGGTCTCCCACAGGTTCATTCCAATGAGGTCGTCTCCGACAGACAGCTGCGCCTTTGCCCGCTCATTCAGATAAGTGATGCACCATTCGGTATCGACGATGAGAACGCAGTCGGTCGTGCTCTCGAATATCGTCGTGATCAGAGCTGCTGCCTGCTCGGCTCTCTCTTTCGCATCGTGCAGCTCCTGCTCGCGATTGGCGAGCGCATCGGCCATCGCGTTGAATGCGTCTGCGACCCGGGTAATCTCTGATCCTTTGTCTAGGATTTGTGCTCGGCGCGCGTAGTCGCCAAGTCGCCACTGGTTGGCAGCGTCAACCAATTCTCGCAGCGGCTGCTGGATGAACCGGCGGGCTCCAAACCATGTCAAGGCCAACACGACTGACGCGCCCGTGACAATCAGGAGGACACCCAGGCGTGTCCGACGCTGGATCTGGCTGAAGGCCCGCGCCTTGTCGATCCCGAAGGTGACAAATATCTCCCCGGAATCTGCTTGCAGAACAGTGTGGCCCACGATCCGCTCTACGCCGTCAATGTCGTGCACGGTTGTCGTGCCCGAATGGTCCCCATGCAAGTAATGGTCATCGGGGATGTTCCGGCCCACGAACTGGTCGTTACCGGGATATCGTGCGAGGTACGTGCCGCGGTGGTCGACAATGGCGAGGGCGGCGCCAGGCAGCGTACCCTTTTGAGCGAGATAGTGAGCCAGCCAATCGAGGCTGAGAGCGGCTATTACGACCCCGCCCATGTGGTCATCGTCGCCGTAGAATGGCAGGGCGAAGTGAAGGACGTTGCGGCCGGTTGCGCGTCCGTGGGCGAACTCTCCGACCGTAAACTTTCCGGTTTTCACGGCACTGGCGAAGTAACCGCGCCCGGCGGCAGTCGCAGGCTTGTACTCGATGTTCGAGTCGCAGAAAGAAGCTCCATTCGTATCAACCACGATGAAACTGATGAACTCCGGGTATCGCTCTTTGATCCTGGAGAGGTAAGCCTCGCATCCTCGGGAGTCCTTCGCCTTTATCGCGGGAAGCTCTGAGAGTGCGATCAATGCCTGACGAATGCCCTGGATGATTTGCTGCTGTTCGGCGGCGGCGAGCTTGGCGAGACCAAGCGCCAGCTCCTGCACTTCCATTTGGTGGGAGAAACGGAGGTCGAGCTCATTGTACAACTGGATTGCGGTTCCAGGCAGAAGTGCAAACGCCACCAGCATAAACAGCCGCTGCAACAAAGCCACCGCTCAATTTCCAAAAACCTGACGCGGTACGCTCCAAAGCGCCGATGCGCCAGAACTGCGCGGGGCGCATTGCGCATAGCACGCCTTGCTTTCGCGATCCTGGTAGTTCATTCGACCAGCCAACAGACGCGCTGCGTACCGTCTTCGTGTCATCTGTTGCTCGTCTGTCACTCGAATTGAGAGGGGAAATACATAGGCGTCGTTGCGGCACGATTTCGGTGTTGCGAGTTTCATCACCGTAGTGACATGTTTGTCGCGCCAATGACTGACACACCGTTGTTTGTTGCAATTGCAACGGAAAATCCGGTTAGCTCAACGTGTCGCAATCGGCGTCTACTGCGCGCGCGGTGCATGATCGCATCCAACCTGCACATGAGGGCGGAAGCGCGCTTCGAAGAAATGGATATTCGGATGGCGCTAGTTCGCTCGCGCGTTCAAGGCGAGTTACGATATGGGTTGAGGCCGTCCGGCAATACCTTGCAATATTCCGAATAGCCGGAGCGGGCGAGTTTGAAAGGTCTCGGGAATGAGGCGCGCCGATCCGCGACCTACTCGCTGAGTTTCGTCAGCGAGTAGGCATTGGATAGGTCTCCGACGATCAATCTTTCCGACAGAAGGTATGGAGCGAGGGCAGCTTGACTTTGTAAGAGTGGTCGATCGCACAGTTTGGCCGATCGCCTCGACCTGCCCCCGGCACGCTCGTGGTGTGTCGCTAAGCGACCAAATGAGCGGGCCGACTTTCAAGTTCAATCCCGAATTCGTCAATAATGATGTCTCGAATCCGATCGAAGGCGAGTCCCCAGCGGATGACCTTCATTGTCCTAAAGTCGATCTGAGTGGAGGAGAGACCGTTCGGGTGCTCCCACCGTGAGGTTCCATAGTCGATAATGATGTCCGCAGCATCTCGGACTTCCTGTTCGATATCCTCCACCCGATATTTCGTGCCCGCCAAAGATCTGTTGGCCGACGATCCGACGAACGGAAAATTGTCTCTCCATGCATGCGCGACGATCCGATCGCGTAACTCGCCTCCATTGAGAAGGAAGTTGACTGTGCCGTCTCGCGTCGCCATTCCAAACAGGAAAGGTGTCAGCGCTTTCATGAACGGATGATCTTCTCGAAAGGGCGCAACGACCGAAAGAGGAAGGTCGTGGTCCTGGGTAATGGACCTTACGATGCGACGTCCCGTCTCCGACATAACGTGGACGGCCTCGTGAACCACGTACGATCCGCACACGCCACTTGCGCGGTCATAAGAGCGATTCTTCGCGGCATAAACTCGCCTGAGAGCATCGTCACCCGCACATTGGATCGCATAAGACAGGTCGTAGGGAACTATGGCAACGCCGCCGGATCTGAGAACGTCGTAAACACGGTCGGCGTCTGCCTGAACATCGAAGCGATCACTCGTGGGTGTCATAGTCATCCTTTCGCAGTGTGAGATGTGAGAGTTGTTGCCAATTGAGGAGGATAGTTCCTCGATCCAACCTAGGAACGAGATGGAGTCAGAGTCGGCTGTTCTGCCGATGATGCAGCATCCTGAGATTTGAGTGGAGTATCGATAGCCGTGCGCTCCAACGGCTCTCGCATCGTCTCGATACCGAACAACCAAACGACTACAGCTTGCATGAGAAGTGCCACAGCCAATGCACTCGCGATTGCGCCAAGCCCGCCCCACGCCATCAAGAACACGACGAGATATTGGACTGCGGAGGTGGCCAATCGTCCGGCGGCTCCGCACAACCCCGTGCCGCGAAGGCGATAACGTGTTTCAAACAACTCGGGGACATAGACCGTAAAAGCAATAGTGTTCGCTACACCAAGACAGGTAGCGAGCGCGAAGCCGACCCCCAGAAATGCGGCACCCTGAGCAAAGACGAGGCCGGCGCCGATCAAGGCTGACAAGCTCGAGAACAGAGTGATAACAGGTCTCCTGCCGAATCGATCGGCGATCAGTGCTCCAATAACTGCTCCTGTTGTCTTGCCGAGTGCGAAGACCATGCTGACCTGCAGGGATGATCCCAAGGTCATTCCCCGTTCGACAAAGATCGTTGGCAGCCACTGCATGAAGCCGTAAAGGCTAAAGCCAACCGTAATATTGATAAGTATGCCAACCAGGGTATTTCGCAGCACGCCAGGTGAAAACAGGATTGCGAAAGAGACTGGAGACATCGCGACTGGAGCCTCGGGGCGGTAGGAGGGCAGTGGCCGTCCTTGCGCTACCTGTTCTTCGATGTCGCGCAGCAGAGCCTCGGCTTCGTCCGTGCGTCCATTGGCTTCGAGCCAGCGCGGAGACTCGGGCATCGACTTTCTCGCCAGCCAAACGCAAACGGCAGCGACGCCCGGCAACAAGAACATGTATCTCCAGCCAATGGACGGAATAATGTAGTATGCAATGACCAGCGAGATGAAAAAGGAGAAGTTGCTGATCAGCGCGACGGCCGATATGACCCTGCCACGAACGTTCGCAGGGAGAAACTCTGCCAGGGTGGCGTAGCCGACCACCACCTCCGCACCGAGACCGAGGCCAATGAAGAAACGCAAGATGATGAGGACCGTCATGTTTGGCGCGAAGGCGGCCGCAATTGAGGCAAAGCCGAACAGCGCCAAATTCAATTGGTAGCAAAAACGTCGCCCAAAGCGATCGCCCAGGATGCCGGCGAGCCAAGCGCCCAAGAGCAAACCGACAAAGGTGACGGCCAGGAAGTTTGCGTTGATTGCGACAGTCGACCAGCCATCCTGCACCAGGGCTGCGAGTACGCTGCTGCCCGAATATAGTTCAAAAATATCGATGAAAATCCCCGCCCCGATGAGGGCAGTTAGCTTGCAGTGCCAACGAGACATAGGCAGTCTATCAAGACGTGCGCCAGCGTCGGTACTCCGAAGATTGTCGTTCATAAAAGGGGTTTCCTCGATATATCGTTTGTAGTGTGGTCCTCGGAGCAGCGCGCGATCCGATCAGCACTGATCTGCGTAGCTCAGCGCTGCTGCACGACCGAGGAGTTGTTTGGTTTCGACGGCGGCGAAGCGAGAAAGTCACACTGCGCTTCGATCGGTTCGCCCTGCAGAGGTAAGTTGGGAGCATCCGGCCTGGTGTATTTCAACGGATCGTGGTCCGCGTTCGCGTGACTCACAATAGAAAATATTCAATCAATTCTTATCCAAAGCGGATCAATCGCTACCACGCAACTGCGCAGTGATGCGCAAAGAGGATGCTCTCGCTTGGACACCGGCGATCCGCCAGAGAAGCGCAAACCCGTCGGCAGCTGATGCGTGTTGCGTCGGCTTAAGCTCTGCGAAACGCCGGATGGCCGTTCGTCGCATGGTCTGAGATTGATCCGGCCCGCTGATCATTCGATTTGCTGAATGGGATTATTTTTCCGACGCACGTTGTTAATCTTCATTGAACTTGAACAGGGCCGAAGGGCGTCTGAACCAAGTGTTCTGAAGGCGTCAGAGCGGACGCAATTCCGAAGGAAGGATGGGGTGTGGCAAGGTCGATCAAGGGGAAGGTCAGCTCCGGTGTGAATAGGCGGAGATTGTTCTCCGCGGCAGCGATGTGCTTGATGTCCATGCCTTGCATTTGCGCAGCGGAAACATCGACGAGGGCGGGGGTGACCACCATAAAGATCGGAAATACGATGCCCTATAGTGGACCAGCGTCGGCTTACGGAGTGATTGGAAAGACCGAGAGCGCCTATTTCAGGATGGTAAATGATCTGGGTGGCATCAACGGACGACAGATCGAGTTCATTTCCTATGACGATGCCAACAGTCCGCCAAAGACGGCCGAGCAGGTGCGAAAGTTGGTCGAAGGTGATGAAGTGCTGTTCATGTTCAATCCACTGGGAACCACACGGAATGGAGCAATTCAGAAATATTTGAACGCAAAGAAAATTCCGCAGCTGTTCGTCGCTTCAGGCGCCTCAAAATGGGATGATCCCGCGCGGTACCCGTGGACGATGGGATTTCAGCCAAACTACCGGAGCGAGGGACGCATCTTCGCGTCCTATATCCTTGCGAATTATCCGTCCGCGAAGATAGCAATCCTCTACCAGAACGACGACTTCGGAAAAGATGAGATTAAGGGAATTCGCGACGGGCTAGGAAAGAGTGCAGATATGATCGTCGCGTCAGCCTCGGTCGAACTCACCGATCCAACGGTCGATTCTCAGATAGTGAGTCTGAAGAGCTCCGGGGCGGACCTTCTCATAACGCTCGTGGCGCCGAAGGCAGCGTCACAGTCGTTGCGCAAGCTGGCCGAGCTCGGATGGAAGCCTGTACATCTCATCGCAAACGTCGCGTCCTCAATCGGATCCGTATTGAAGCCGGCGGGTCTCGAAAATGCCAAAGGACTGGTCTCGACGGCCTACCTGAAGGACCCGTCCGATCCGGCGATGAAGGATGACCTCGCGGTCAAGGCTTGGTCTTCCTTCATGGACAAGTATTACCCTGAGGGCGACAGGTCGAACAGTAATGTGGTTTTCGGATACGTGCTGTCTCAAGCGATCCTTCAGGTTTTGCGTCAATGCGGAGACGATCTGAGCCGCGAGAATATTCGAACACAGGCGGCCAACCTGAGAAACCTCAACTTGGACATGTTACTTCCAGGCATAACGGTCAATACGGCACCCGATGACTACTCTCCCATTGAGCAGATGCAGTTGATGACGTTCGACGGAACTTCATGGAATCTACAGGGAGAGGTCCTTACCGGCGAAGGCGGCTCAAGGCGCTAAAACGAGTTTCAGATGCGCAACACCATATGCTTTGAGGAAGCGTCGCATTGGCCACTCCCTCTCTCGGACGGGGCTTCGTGCGGAGTGCGTTCTTCCAGCTCCTAGGCCGATTCTTGAATCAGCATCTCGCGCGGTACATAGACGAACCCATCCATAATCCGTCGCGCAGTTCGGCTGAATCCGAGTGCCTTGAATGCAACGCCACTTGGCACGTTCGCAGGGCTGGCCTGCACGTTCACCTTCATGACCCCCATTGGGTGCCCAATTCTCAGTTCGTCCGTCTGCGCCGCGATAGGGCCGATCGTGCGATTTACTATCGAGCCAGGAATTCGAGACGCGGCCGCGATACACATGGATCCCGTGCCAGCCATGCTTTCATGACAGCGATTGTACCAGACCATGCGCGCGCGGAGATCGATGTCGTCGGGGTTCACCGTGTGACCACCTCTCATTGTCCGGTAGGCCGCAGGTTCCGCGACCAGTATAACCAACGGTAGGGCAGGCGACTGCTGATCGACAGCTCGCCAGTCCCGACAAAATCCAATCTTTTGGGCCGCTTTGCCACGAATCTCTCTAAGTTGGTCGACCAATGCTGGATCGGAAGCGAATGCTTCCGGAAGCTCGCTTCCGTCCAAACCAATATCGCCCGATCGGACGAATACGGCGGGGTTCGCAACGTCGCAGATAGTGACCTCGATGCGCCTATCGCTCTCCAGCTCGATTACATCTGTCACTTGGCCGGTGGGTTGGATCTTGCCGGTCTTCGCGCCGATCGTCGCCGTATAGTCCATCCGTATCTCCGCGCCGGTTCCTGGGACGCCGTCGATTGCAAAATCGCCAGTTACCTTGGCCCGGCCTCCGGCCACGGGAACATCTGCGATTAGTATTTTGCCTGTATTCGTGTTGTGAATTCGCACGCGCGTCACCGGCTCACTCAGCGGAACTAGGCCTGCATCGATAGCGAACGGCCCGACACCTGAAGAGATATTTCCGCAATTCGAGCTGTACACAATGAGATCTCGCTCGAGGACGACCTGGGCATATGTATAGTCTACGTCTGCATCAGGCCGAGCGGACCTCTTGATGATTGCCATTTTCGAGGTGATGAGCCGCGATCCGCCGAGACCGTCGATTTGGAGAATGTCGGGTGTCCCCATGATCCTCTTGAGCAGACGATCGCGCTGTGCGCCCGCTGGCGGAATATCCTGCTCCAGTAGGTAGACGCCTTTGCTCGTGCCACCCCGCAGTATTGTGCATCGAATTGCGATCTGATCGGGGAGCTCGGCCATTGATCACCTCATATTGTGCTGGATTGGAGAAAAGGTGGCGAGAAGGGCTTTCGCGCGACCACGTTAGGCGAACAATCACAACGCCCATCGATTCCTCATCTCCGTGACGTCGAGGAAGAACGCCTCGCTGACAGAGCGAGTTGGGATCGCAGCAGTTTTACAAAGGCTTGCGCTGCAGGCTGGAGCGGCTTGCCGCGCAACGTCGCCACACCTATCTGGCGAGATATCGTTCGGTGCTTGAGCGGAAGCAACTTCAGGCCGCTAAGGTCGAGCTGAGGTATGACGAGCTGTGCGACGAACGCTATGCCGAGATTTGCGCGGACCATTGCAGTCAACGTCAGGATATTGCGTGTTAGGATGGAGGGGTCGTAGGACAATCCGGCTTCCGCGAACGCACGAGCGATGGCGGCCCATGCCGTCGACTGCCGAGGAAAGCTGACGATCGACAAATTGGCCAACTCTTCAAGTTCTACATCGCGGCGCACGCTCAGAGGGTGGTTGGCTGGCACCATCAACATAAACGTGTCATCCAGAAGTCTCTGGAAGTTGAAATGCCGCTGTTCGGGATCGAAGGGGATCACGGCGAAGTCGACATCCCCGCTTGCTAGACGGTCGAGTTCGCGGCCGAAAAAATCGTCGACCAGGACGATGTCTACTCCCGGCCACTGCTGTTTGAACGTCTTAATGACGGGAGGAATGATGCTGGCCGCTACCGTTGAGGTCGCGCCGAGCGCGACGCGTCCCCGCTTGAGATGCGCTTCGTCGTTAAGCTCCTGCACGATGTTAATGAGGTCAGCGACCGTCCGCTCCGCCCTCAACCTCAATCTCTCGCCCGCTTCAGTGATCGTCACTCGGCGCGTCGTTCGATGGAACAACTTGAGTCCCAACGTGGCTTCGACCCGCTGAATGCGCGCGGTGATTGCAGGTTGAGAGCAGCCTAGAGCGAGCGCAGCCGCACGGAAGCTACCTAGCTCCGCGATCGCCAGGACGCTTTGCAGTTCGGCCGCTTCAATATTTACCAGTTTCATCTATCAATCGATCCAACTTATCGGCTTGTTTATCAGCCAGCGTTCGCGCGCTGAACTCGCAGCCGTCAGACAATTGTTGGCAAGGCTATCTCGAAAACTCCGGACCAACTTCGTGATAGATCGAGCCGGCGGCCAGCGTGTTCACGCTCTCGATAGAGATGTCCATCAACAGCCGGCTGCGTTCCGGCGAGATATGAATAGTCAGGTGCTGCACTGGATGTCGATCTGTATCGTAGAGCAGGCGAGTGATCCTCACCAACGGTGCAGCTAGTTCGGTGTCGAGTTGCTTGGCATAGAATGGACTGGCTGAAACCGCGGTGATTTCCTGGGCCACACGGCCAAAACGAATACCTTGCGCAACCAGGATCTCGTAGAGCGCACGCGTTTGCAATTCTCGTAGCGTAACGTTGCGTCCGACGGCTTCGGGAACCCACGCTTCCGTTACCATGACCGGGGTCTTGCCACGCCGACGCAAGCGCACGGCATGCACCGCCGGGACACCAGCGACGAGGTCGAGTTGCCGGGCGATATCGAGCGGGGGCTCCGCCGTCTCCACATTGAGGACCTCAGCCTGCGTCTCGCGCGCCGACTTGCGCAACGCATCGAGCAGACCCAACGTGGCCGAAGGACGTGCGGGCGGGAGTTTGTCACTGACGAACGTGCCGCGCCCATGACGCTTGACCAGAAGTCCGGAAGTTTCAAGGTCAGCGACCGCGCGGCGGACGGTGATGCGCGAAACGCCAAACCTCGCGCATAGCGCCTCCTCATTCGGGATCGATTGGCCCGGCGAATAGACACCGCGCAGAATTTGATCTCGCAGGATCACAAAGAGCTGCCGGTGCAACGACGTGCCGGGCACCCAGGCGATCTGCTGGTCGTTGGCTGTTTGCGCAGAGATGGTCACTGAGATTTGGCCGGACGGTCAAAAGCTATCATACTTGATCTTCTTGTATTATAACGTTATTACGTCATAATGTAAACTGAGTTCGTTCAGAGACCAAGTCATCGCTGGCGCACGCGGTTTCCTGGAGCTGGACCATTCTCGAAGTGTGTTCATCAGTCGGAGCTAACAATGAAGACAACCACTCGATTGCGGCAGTTGCTGGCAGGGAGGGAGATCGTCGTTGCGCCCGGAGCATATGACGGCATGACTGCTAAAATGGTGGCGCATGCTGGCTTTCCAGCCGTGTACATGACGGGAGCCGGAACCGCAGCAACACTCGGATTTCCCGATCTCGGCATCGTAACAATGACAGAGATGGTTGCGAATGCGGAGACGTTGGCGCGTTCCGTCAATATTCCCGTGATCGCCGACGCCGACACCGGCTATGGCAATGAATTGAACGTCACTCGATCCGTAAGGGAATACGAATCCCGCGGCGTAGCCGGAATCCATATCGAGGATCAGGTGGCGCCAAAACGCTGCGGTCATCTCGACGGCAAGGAGATCATTCCCGCGGAAGAATATGTTGCCAAGATTCGGGCGGCTGTAGCCGCCCGGCGCGATCAGGATTTTGTCGTGATCGCGCGGACCGACGCCCGTGCGGTGGCGGGTCTTGATGAGGCAATCGCGCGTGCCAATGCTGCGATTGGGGCAGGCGCCGACATGGCATTCGTAGAGGCCGTGCGGACGATGGAGGAGTTGCAGGCCGTACCTCGCCGGGTAACGGGTCCTTGCCTCCTGAACGTTGTTCGGGGCGGCATGACGCCAGACATTGACTTCGCCGCCGCTGAGTCGATGGGCTACAGGCTCGCGATCCTGCCGAGTCTGCTGATTGTCGCGGCAAACGAAGCCTGCGTTGCGGCTCTACGCACCGTCAAGGAATCCAATGCGCCTCCGAGTTCTGTCGGCAGCATGTCCGTCGGTGAGCGATTTCGCCGTCTAGGCTTGGACGAGTGGACCGATCTCGCGACAAAGTTTCGCGGTGAGGCCGCGCCGACAGAGCGGAGCGAAGTTGGATGACGAAGACGTTGCTCGACAAGCTGTGGGACCTCCACATCGTCGCCGATCTTGGTGAAGGCTGGTCGCTGCTTCACATTGACCGACATCTACTTCACGACCTGTCGGGGACCGCGGGACTGTTCGCTCTCGCTCAGAGAGGGCTTGCCGTTGCAAACCCCGAGCTAGCCTTCGCGACTCCAGATCATGTCGTTTCGACGGTCCCGGGGCGAACGGGTACAACTTTCGAAGCGGGCGCGAAGCTGTGGGCGGGTCTGAAGGAGCTCTCGCAAAAGACCGGTATTCGATACTTCGAACTTGGCGAACTGGGGCAGGGCATCGTGCATGTGATGGCTCCAGAGCTCGGCATCACGCTACCCGGAGTTTCGCTTGTCTGCGGCGATAGTCACACCTGTACCAATGGTGGTCTGGGTGCACTGGCGTTCGGTATCGGCTCATCCGAATTGACCCATGCGCTCGCAACCCAGACATTGCGACAGCGGAAGCCGAAGGCCATGCGCGTGCGCTTCGAAGGCAGGCTCGGCAACGGCATCGCACCGAAGGACGTCATCCTGCACCTGATAGGTAAGATTGGTGCATCGGCCGGAACGGGATACGCGATCGAATATGCCGGCGAAGCCATCAGAGCCATGACGGTCGAGGGACGAATGACCATCTGCAACTTGTCGATCGAGCTGGGGTCGAAGATCGGTTTCGTCGCGCCGGACGAAACGACGTTCAAGTATGTGCAAGGACGGCGTTTTGCTCCCAAGGGTGACGCTTTCGAAAGGGCCTTGTCGCATTGGCATACGCTGCAGGCTCACAACGAAGCGCAGTATGATCGCGACGAGGTGATCCGCGCTGAGAAGATCGCGCCGACCATCACCTGGGGAACCAGCCCCGAGCACTCGATAGCTATTGATGAAGTCGTGCCGGATCCGTCGGCTATTACTGACCTTGCGGGCCGGAAAGCCTGGCAGGAGGCATTGGAATATATGGCGCTGACGCCCGGCCGTCCGCTTGCAGGTACCAAGGTCGACTGGGTCTTCGTCGGCTCCTGCACGAACTCGCGTCTCACCGACCTGCGCGACGCCGCGGCGATCGCTCGCGGTCGTCGCGTCGTGGACGGAGTGAACGCGTGGGTGGTCCCAGGCTCCGAAAAGGTGAAGCGCGAGGCCGAAGCCGAAGGACTCGATGCCATCTTCAAGTCGGCCGGTTTCGAATGGCGTGAGCCCGGCTGCAGTATGTGCGTTGCCGCAAACGGAGAACGAGTGCCTCCGGGTGCTCGTTGCGTCTCAACTTCCAATCGCAATTTCGTCGGCCGTCAAGGGCCAGGCGCCAGAACCCACCTTGCGAGTCCGGCTATGGCGGTAGCGGCCGCGGTCACCGGGGCCATCACCGACGTCAGGAGGCTCTGAGATGCTGCCCTTCACCGAGATGACCGGATCCGCCGCGTCGCTACTGCGCGCCAACATCGACACCGATGTGATCATTCGGATTGAGCGGCTAACGAGCGTCCCGCGTGAACAGCTCGGACGGTATGCTTTTGAAGCGCTGCGCTACCGGGCAGACGGCAGCGAGAATCCCGACTTCGTGCTAAATCACCCGATCTTTCGCTCCGCCTCGATCCTGATAGCGGGCGCAAATTTCGGCTGCGGCTCCTCGCGCGAAGGTGCGGTATGGGCTTTGATGGCAGCTGGACTACGCTGTGTCATCGCCGAAAGCTTTGGAGATATCTTCTACAACAATTGCTTCCAGAACGGCTTGCTTCCCATCACGCTTTCCGCCTCGTCCGTCAGACATCTGGCCGATCAAACGGGGCAAGGCGCACCTATGACGGTTGACCTCGTCAGGTGCGCGATCGTGACGGCACAGAACGAAACGATCCCGTTCGAGATCGATGCGGCACGCCGCCAAGCCTTGATCGAGGGGCTGGACGATATCAGCAGGACGCTGCGACAGAAACCCAAAGTTGTCGCCTGGCAATCGGAAGATCGAACGCGCCGACCATGGATCTGGCAATTGCCTGCAGCATGACGTCCAACGCTTCCTTCCCAAAAATGGTCTCTGTTCGTGCCGCCACTGCTCTCAGCGCTTCGCTTTGGAGCGCACCATGATCAGATTTATAGCTCGTACGCTCCGCAATGTGCGCGCTGGGGAACACAAACTTGCTTGGTACAGGGCAGGTATCGCTTCGGCTCCGTCGTCAATTTTGCTATCCAGTTCGTGCTTTGCGGCCGGTGGCCTGATTCCGCGTCGACACGCGGGTAAAAACGTCGGCGAGAATATTTCGCCCGCGCTGGCCTGGAGCGGCGTACTGCCGGAAGCCGCAGAACTCGTGATGATCGTCGAAGATCCGGACGCACCCTTACCGCGCCCCTTTGTCCATGCGATTGTGATCGGCATTTCGCCAACAGCATCGTCACTAGCTGAGGGAGCGCTCTCGGCGCCCTCGGGAAACCCCAACTTTATGCTCGGTCGCAATAGCTTTGGCCGTTCAGCCTATGCCGGACCGCGTGCGCTCCCGGGGCATGGTCCGCACAGGTATGCTTTTCAAATATTTGCGCTGCGCCGCAGACTCACTCTTACCGAGCCGGCCAGTCGCTCGCGCATGCTGTCCGCACTCGGGGATGATGTGATCGCACGAGGGCGGATCGACGGAATATTCGAGCGTCCATGAATTCATAGCTTGTCGGTGAGAGTGTCTGACTTGCAATTCCGTGGAAGGCTGATTCAGGACGCAAGGCTCAGATGGGAAGCTCGGTGGAGTGCTTGATCTGCTGAAGCGGGATTTCAGTCTGCACGTTGCGAACCCCCGCAACCGCCGCGAAATGACCCATGTGTACACGGCGATACTCGTCGAGATTGGCGACCACAACTTTGAGCAAATAGTCGTAGCCTCCCGCCATGAGATGAGCCTCGACGACTTGCGGGAGCTTCCGAACTTCGGCTGCAAAGTGCTCAACCGTGGCCTGATCCTGACGCTCCAGGGTGATGCGCACGAAGATCGTCATGGCAAGATCGACGCTCGAAGGGTTCAGAAGAGCCACATAGCGCTCGACAACGCCAGCTTCTTCAAGCAGCCGCACCCGCCGAAGACAGGGAGACGGAGAGAGACCAACCTGAGAGGCGAGTTCCGTGTTTAACGTCTTCGCGTCCCGCTGCAAGATTCGTAAAATCTTCCGATCGACGGCGTCGATGTCAATTGGCATCTGAGACCACAAAATCCTCGATTTTTGGAATTTGAAAGCTATCAGGCATATCCCCGAGTGCCAACTTGGCAATCTGCTGGGCGGACTTTCATGCTAGGAAATCTCCCGGAATATGGCTGAAGGGGCCTTTTATGTCTGCGGATTACCCGTTCCCACTCGCGCCGCGCATGGGTGCCCTTAGCCCGTCGCCATTTCATATCCTGCAGCAGGCTGCCAAGGAGTCTGAAAATCGTGGCAGAAAGTTGCTATATCTTTCCGTGGGGGAGCCCGGATTTCATACCCCGGAAAACGTGAAGGAGGCCGCGATCCGTGCAATCCGGAATAACCAGACCCGTTACACGGCCGCGGATGGAACGCCTGAGCTGAAGGCCGCGATATGCGCCAAGCTCTTGCGCCAAAATAACCTCATCTACGCTCCCGATCAGGTCATCGTCACGATGGGAGGCGTGCAGGCAATATTCAACCTATTGCTCGCGACCGTCGGTCACGGCGATGAAGTTCTACTTCCCGCGCCGTTTTTTTCTCCCTATCTCTCGTCGATTCAGCTCACGGGTGCAAAGCCCGTTTTGTTGCCGACACGAGAGTCGGAGGGTTTCGTACCTCAAGCGAGGGACGTCGCGACCGCGTTGACGAACCGCTCGCGGTGGCTCGTTCTGAACTCTCCGTCGAATCCGGCTGGCGCCATCATTGACCGCGACCAACTTCACGAGATTGCCGACGTGGTGCGCAAACATCCCGGCCTCATGGTCCTTTCGGACGATATGTACGAAGCTATTCGCTTCGAAGGCGGCGACTTCCTCAATATCGTCAACGTCGCGCCGGATCTTGCCGAGCGCACGGTGGTGCTCAATGGCGTCTCGAAGACCTACGCCATGACAGGTTGGCGTATGGCCTATCTGGCTGGACCCAAGCGTCTGATCGCTGCCGTCACGCAGGTGTCGCTCAGCAGCGCATTCTCTCCGAACTCGATCTCCCAAGCCGCGGCAGTCGAGGCGCTGGAGGGACCGCAGACTGCGATCGAGGTCCAGCTCAGCGAGTATCGCGCTCGTCGAGATACCGTTATTGCCGCGCTGAAGGAGATACCCGGGTTGAGTTTCGTGCCGCCGCGAGGGGCTTATTTTCTATTCGTGAACTGCAAATCGTACCTTGGCATGAGAAATGCGGAAGGAGAATTCATCCGCGATGATCTCGATTTTGTTCTTTATGTACTCCGCAAGACTGACGTCGCGCTGATGCCGGGTTCAGGATTTGGCATGCCAGGGTATCTTCGCATCTCATTTGCCACCTCCGACGAGGTGCTGCGGATAGCTACGAGGCGGCTCTCCGATGTCTGCAATGAGCTGCGACTGGCCGCGGCGCCTTGAGTGAAGCCGGCCTCGCCGAATTCTGGATGGCCTCCAGGTTCTTGAGCGGGAGCGAGTTTCCAGGTTCCCGTCATTAATCTCTAGTGAGCCCCAACAGAGGGCTTTGTTTGCTGTTCCAGAGAAATCTGATTGAGAACTTTATGTTCGGAGTCGACCCCGGGTTCGTGGGTGACAGAGCCGTCGGGGTCTGCGCAAAAATCCCGGCGTGGCCTCCATTTGCGGAAACAGATTCTTCGGAACTTGCCCTTAGTCCCGGTCGCTTCTGCTTAGTTGCCATTTGCCAATCTGTCTTGTCCAGGATTCGGCGGCTCGAGTAGTTCGCGCTTGCGGCGTCCTGACGGGACAATCTGATCCCCTTTGACCACCGAGTAAATCTCGCCAATCCATTCGGGTTGCACGCCCTCAATCGTCTTGGCATTGAAGCCTTGCAGGTTCGCTACAGAGGGGGTTTCGCCGCGGAGGATGGTTTTGATGTAGCAGCGGCCGTCCGAGGTGCGGACGATGGCTTCTTTCCCATAAAAACTCTCGATCGGGCGCCACCGCTCGCGCCAGACCAGGATCACGTCGCCATCGTCATATTTCGGTATCATCAAATTGCCTTCGATCTGAAAGGCAATCAGCTCATTGATGACAGCGAAGGGTATCTCAACTTCGAATAGTCCTTCGGGTGGGACTTGTTCATATCTGGGCTCGACGTACCCACCCGCGCCGATCATTCCGACCACTGGCACGCGGAAGCGGCCACGCGCTGTTGACTCTTCAAGCGTTTCGGCGGGGCCGTACATGATATCTTGAGCGGTGATTCTGCGGCCGGGCCGGCTGAATTTCTCTGCGTAGCGACAAGCGTCGTCATCCCCGATGGGGCGGTTGCCGTTCTCATGCGATCGCAGGGTGCCTTCTACCCAGAGAAATTGGCGCGCTGCTTCGCGAGCGGTACGAAATCCAGCCGATATCCGGTATTGCCGCAGGCGAGCGGCTCGTGCCGTGCGCGTCTCGCGCTCGATGTCTTCTCTTTGTGGCATGGCAATGCAATCCGTATCATCTTCTGGATGCGAGAAATTGTCTTGGAGTGCAAGTTCGTGGCGTCACATGCAAGAATCGCTCGGCGCCGGGCGCTGCCCGACACTGTTGCCTTCTTGGGTGGCTTTGACTGCGTGCCGACAGGCATAGTTCACGGACACCGCGCCATAAAGTGATCCCCATCCGGGCAGCGGCTGTGCTCTTTAGCGCCGTGTCTCTCGCTGATCATCCTTGTAGCGCCCTCTACACCACAGAGATCGGCGGGGGAAGCATTGCCCCGGCGCTGATTGCCCAAGTCGCGCCGGGGCTTCCATTATTGGCATCCGGATCTTAGGGCCTCGGTGGATTCAGAGAGACGATGAGTGCCAAGATGGCCACGACGAGGCTGAAAACTGAAAGCACTGCTGCTACCCATTGTGGCAGGATGTTGCGGAAGAATTTGTCGCGCTCAAGGTAGCGGTTAATTACCATGGGCTGCCAGGGCCTTTCCATTTCGTTTGGACCCCAGAAGTGATAGCGAACCCAGCCGAGTAAGTCGTCGTTTTTGACGTTGCGAATTTCTTCTACCAGCTGATCGTGGTCCAACTCCTTTAATGTCGCGTGAAGTGTTGTGACTCTACTATCCAGTCGCGGATCTTTTGGCATAGCGAATCCTCCAAGTGGATCGGCGGGGCGGCCCGCACGTAGCTGATTGTACGACGTCTAGAATTCTTGCGCATCCAAAGGTTGTGCTCGCCCGAAGGGGCGCCCCGACGTCGATTCCCACGATCGCGCCGGGGCGCGATCGTGCCGGTCGTCCGAAGAGAGAGTGCAAGTTATCTGACGCGTCTTCGTTGCTCGTTCACCGACAAATATCGTTCCCGTGAACGAAACGTCATCACAACGTGCAGTGCTATCGGACCGGGTGATGTGCTGTCTTCTCGCTGCGCGGCTCTCGTCGACCTGCCCCCACGCGTCTCGACGAGCGGGCGCCGCCCCGGCGCTGACCCGCAGCGCAGCGTCGGGGCGCATTTGGTTTTGCCCGGCAGAGCAACCCCTGCAACTAGATAAGTGAGCGGTCCGTGTGGCGACGAAATCGTTCTTCGAAAAATGGTACGGGGACGCTTGCCCCGCTTGGACATGGCCTTTGACGATGTACGCAGTCGGGTTGGCGTTGGCGCTTATCGGGATCGTGTTTAGGTAATCTCAAAGAGGTGCAGGAGGAAAAACATAGGCCGCGCTTGGCGCGGCCGATGTCGAGATGGGATCAGGGTCAAATGGCATCGATTGCCGCATGGACGAGGAGATGTTGCTCAACATGTTGGTCGACCCGCCGAAGTGATCACGAATCGCTAACGCCGCTTACGTGATGCGACACGTATCAGACCAGTTAGTCCGGGGGCTTGATCTTTCTGGTCGGTCCGGTGAGAAGGGCGCGGATCACTTCGCGTTCCTGCACGCGTAGGGTCATCAGCTTTACTTCCAATGCGCTGATGATTGCGTCGAGACCTTCATCTCGTAGGAAACCGCGGACAATCTCATCCAGCTTTTCTTCGAAGTTCATGAAATCAACCTCATCGCTAATGCCGTCGCGCGATATGTCCCAGACGCTGGGGAAACATATCGCGGATGGCTCGGTCAGTCGGGCAGACAGATGGTCCCAATTGGCCCGGTGACGAGGACGCAGTTCGCTTCGCGCTCCTTTATTCGTAGTTCGATGGCCTTCGCCTCCAACGTGCTGATGATCACCATGATGTCGTCCTCTGCGAGGGAGCTGTTGACAATCTCATCCAGCTTCTCTCCGAATTTCATTATGCCAATCTCCTTGGATCGGGGGCCAGTTGGTCCATTTGCACTTGCACAAGCTGTTCTATGTAAGGAGTCTTGAGGATGTCCGGTGGTTCGAGCAGTTGCTGAACCTCTGCCAGTCGCCGATGAACGTCGGCATGGAGTATCGCGGCCTTGAACAGGGCTTTGTTGTACTGGAGGTGGCTCTCGAAATCGGGCGGGCGGTCCCCGCGTGTACCGGGATAAGCGAGGTCCGGGACCGCCGACATGTTCCACGGCCCCTCGATTAACGGCAGGCTCTTGGAGAAGAACGCTGCCGCCAGTCCGGCAAGCGGATCAGGCTTGGCCGCACGTCCCTTCAGAATCTGGTTCAGAAGGCGAGCTTCCTGCGCCGCAACGCTCATGCCCTGGCCATAGACGGGGTTGAAGCGGCAGATCGAATCGCCGATCGGCAGCAGGCCGCGCGGAAATGTGCCCAGCCGATCGAACCGACGCCATATGCTGGCCGGAAGAAAGTAGCGCTCGAATCCGCCCGTCCGCTCGGCGTTCTTGATGGCGTTGTAGATCGTCGGCGTATTAAGCTGACGAGCATAACACAGGAATCCTTCCGGATCGGCCGGCGGCCGTAACCCGTTCTGCCCCGAGAACGTCGCCATCCAGCGCTTGCCTTCGGTCGGCATGAAATAGCCCGCGTGGCTGCGGTCCGGCGCCGGGGGCCAGGTGCCAACTCCAATCCAATCGGCGGGAGTGTCCCATTCGTTGGATCGATCCTTGGGAATGGCGAACATTGTCGTCGTATAATGGAGGTCGATGCCGATGACGATTTCCTCCGGAGGCTTCTGGCCGGTTGAGCCAAGCAACGCCAAGGTTGGCGTAGCGCGCCCGGTGGCGTCGACGACAAGGTCGGCGGCGAGGGTCTCGTCCTCTCCATCGGCATCTTCGCATATGACGCCTGTGACCATGGTGCCATCGAAGGCGGCGGTGAGTAAGAACGCCGCGCA
>NZ_AUEZ01000087.1 GCF_000426245.1 Bradyrhizobium sp. Ai1a-2
CGCGCGAACCGGAATAAAGGCTGGCGCAATCGGCGCCCGCGCCTCCGGCTGGCCATCCCCGTTCTGAAGTTGTCGCTTGGCCACCCACTTGCGCAGCAGGTTCGCGTTCACGCCGTGTTGCAACGCCAGCCCCGCCAGCGACACGCCAGGCTGCAGACAGGCCTCGACCAGTCGCTGTTTGCTGGCCGGATCATAGCGACGCCGGCCATTGCGCAACACGCCGACCGTCTCAAGTCTCAAAGGTTCTTCTGGAGTGATCATCGATGGTGTCCACCTCGCTCATGGTGGACGCCTCATCCCATCCCCGCGCTCAACTGCATAGGTGCGTAGAAAGGAGCGCTTACACATAATCTCAAACTGTGATCGCCTGAACCATTCGTTGATGGTGTCAGCCGGACGGTCCGCATGTTCTTGATCAACAAGGTCAACATCCAGCCCAGCCTTGTCATCCGGATGGCCGGTCAAGGCGACAACGACCACGCGGCCGAGGCGGCCTTTGCGCTCCCGATGGCCTCACCGCCACGCTCGGTCGCCGCGACAATTCCGACGGCACAATCGCGAGGTCGACCTAGCCGTTGGCGACGTCAAGTAGCGTTGGTGCGCGCGGCGTGGTCCACTCAATCAACAACGATGGTGCTTTGACGCGGACGCGCGCAGAAGCCATTCGGATGGTGATGTCGCCGAATGCGCCCAACATGACCATCCAGCCGTTGCATTGAGACCGAGTGATTGACACCACCAATTCTTGGAGGTGATGGCGTGGCTAAGGTCAGTTAGAGGCTCCTTGAGGCTGATATCCATTGGAATGGGCCTCGTCTACGAGGCTGGCAGGAAGGGGGCCTATGCCAAGAGATCAGCGCTTTGCAACCGAAAAGACGTTGTCGGCTTTGCTCGATTGGACATTGTTGTCTCTGTCTGCCGCAACCACCGCGATCATATTCGCCTGGTTCCTATATTACGGCAGTTACGGTTTCGAATTCGACACCGAAGGTTCCTACCTCAACTCCATAGCGAACCCATTTGTCTACGCAATCAATAGTCCGCCGTCCCTTTTCGGCTTCTTCTATTACTGGCCATATCAGTGGGCGGGTGGTGACATCGCAGTGCTTCGCATGGCAAACGTCACGCTCACTATCGCGCTGGGCTGGAGTCTTAGCTTCCTTGTGATCCGGCGCCTCTGGACAGTGGGCTGGCCGCATGCGACGGTGCTATCGGCAGGGATCGCCAGCTTGGCATTGGTCAACTTTCACACCTCGCTGTCGCGCACACCCAATTACAACACACTGACCTTTCAATCGCTCTTGATGGTGATGATCGGCTTGCTGCTGGCCGATCGGCCAGGGCGCATCCGCCAGGTCTTGGGGTGGATCCTGGTCGGCGTTGGCGGCTGGTGTTGCTTCATGGCCAAGCTGACCACCGCTGCGGCCATTGCTCTCTTCGTTATGCTCTATGTCGTCGTTTTGCGTCGAAAGTCGCTGCTGCCCATGCTTGGCGCAGCGCTGATCGCTCTCGCTCTCCTGATCATTACTGCCTGCTTGATCGACGGCGGCATCACCGGGCTGGTGACCCGTATGGTGAATAGCGCTGATTTGGAAATCCTGCTGGGTGCCCGGCACGAGGCGTCTTTGATGTTTCGGATCGACTGGCTCGAAACCAGTCGCACGCAACTCGCTTTCGCTATGTTAACGGCGATAGCCCTTCTGCTCAGCATTTTCGTGGAGTTTAGGCACAACGTGCTCCCATCACTGGCTCTCGCTGCGGTGTTGATCGTAACAATTGCGATTGCGCTGGCGGGGATCGATCCGATCAACATCAAGCTCTCGACCCTGTTCCTTGTGCCGGCCTTCACGTGCCTTGGCACGATGTTCTATCGCGAGGGATTGGTTCTGCGTACCCAAGCTCGCACCAGCGTCGTACTAGCGCTAATCTTTTTGGTCCTGCCGCACGTGTCCGCGCTGGGCTCTGGCGTGAACTACTGGTGGGGTGGTTCGAAGGCCGCCTTGTTCTGGATGCTCGCGGTCGTTGCCTTCCTGAGTCCTCTTGCGCAACAGGGACGCAGCGTCATCGCCACCCTACTGCCCCTGACGGTGTTGGCACAGGTGCTCACTGCATCAGTGATCAATGCTGCCATCCTTAAGCCGCGGGGTCAGGTGAAAGATCTCCGCGCTTATGCCGCTGTCACCCCCCTGCCGGGCGGTGGAAAATTGGTGCTCTCGCAACCCCTCCACGACTATCTGGCTACGGCCAGAGCCCAGGCTCGTGCGGCCGGCCTTGAAGTCGGTACCCCAGTGGTCGATCTCTCCGGCCGCTCGCCGGGCCTGCTGTTTGTGCTCGAAGCGCGAGCGCTCGGTCTACCATGGCTGGTCGGGCCATATGACGCTTCCGAAGCACACTTTGGTCAACTAGGGCCGAGCGTGCCATATGCCGGCAGTAACGCAGCCGCGGTGGAAGCGCTCGGACTTGAGAATTGCGCCGATCTGGCCAAAGCATGGGTACTGATCGAGCCGGAAGGCCCGCATCATCTGGACCAAGCCAGTGCCATGGCCTCCTTTGGAGCTGGCCAAGCGGACTACGTAGCCGCCGCTACGTTCGAAACCGCCATCAATGACGGGTATGATCCGGATGCTTACAGGCAGTCTCTGCTCAAGCCCGTACGCCCCGCCGCGCTGGCGGAGCAATCGTGCCGGGAAGCCAGGCGGCAACGGGCGGATCGCCAGAAATGAGAGCCAATGGTGAAAGCTGTGATCCTTGCGGATGGTCTTGGAATCCGAACGTCCGACGAAACCAACCTGATACGGAAACAAATCGTTTGCACTCGGTCGCGCGTGATGTGATGTGCGTGTTTCGGCAATTTCCGGACAGCAATTTCGCTAATTCGCGGACAGCGATTTCAGTAATTCCGGGACAGGGATTCCGCTAAATCGCGGACAGTTGCGGGAGGTTGGTTTTCGGGAGCGCCGTTCAGGCAATGTTCTCTCTCAAGCTGAGTTTGAGAGGGGCAATGCCGAGACGGAAGCAAGCGAAACGAACCACTGTGAAGGACCTACGATCGATCCTGAGGCTGACGTACGAGCAGGACCTGTCGGTTCGGGAGATCTCGGAACGGCTGCAGATCAGCAAGAGTTCGGTTGCCACCTACCTGCTGCGAGCGCGTGAAGCGGGTTTGAGCTGGCCGCTGCCGCCGATTTACGAGAGCGAGGCGGCGTTGCAGCGAGCCTTGTTCCGGCGGGTCGGGCGCCCCCCGCAGGACTTGAGCGAGCCTGAGTGGCCACGGGTGGCGCAGGAGCTCAAGCGCAAGGGCGTGACGCTGACGCTGCTGTGGCAGGAATACCGGACGGCGCATCCCGACGGCTATGGTTACACGTAGTTCTGCGAGAAGTTTGACGCCTATCGGCGCCGGGCGAACCCGACCTTCCGTCATCGCCACGCGGCGGGTGCAGTGATGCAGACCGACTATGCCGGTCCGACGGTGGAGGTGATCGATCCGCAAACCGGCGAGATCCGTCAGGCGCAGATATTTGTCGCGGTGCTCGGGGCCTCGTCGCTGACCTTCGCTATGGGGAGCTTCGGTCAGCGACTACCAGATTGGATCGAAGGCCAGACCCGAGCCTTGTCGTACTTCGGCGGAGTTCCCAAGGCGATCGTCTGCGACAATCTGAAGGCCGGGGTCGTCAAGGCGTTGTGGTTCGAGCCGACGCTCAACCCAACCTTTGCCGCCATGGCCGAGCACTACGACACGACGATTTTGCCGACCCGCAGCCGCAAGCCGCGCGACAAGGGCAAGGTTGAAGGCGCGGTGCTGATTGTTGAGCGCTGGATTCTGGCACGGCTGCGCCATCGGCGGTTCTTCAACCTGACCGATCTCAATACTGCGATCGCCGGTCTGCTGGAGGAGTTGAACCATCGGCCGATGCGCCATATCGGCAAATCCCGCCGGCAGCTGTTCGAGGAGATCGAGCGCGCTGCGTTGACGCCGCTGCCGGGCGGGCCGTTCGAATACGCCGAGTGGAAAACGGCGAAGGTCCACCCCGATTATCACGTCGAAGTCGACAAGACCTTTTACTCGGTCCCGCACCGGCTGATCGGCCGTCGGGTGGACGTCCGGCTCACCTATCGAGCCGTCGAGATCTTCCAGGATCACACGCGTGTCGCCAGCCATGTGCGCCGCTCTCAGCGCGGCGGCCATGTCACCGTGAACGAGCACATGCCCAAGGCCCATCAGCGTTATGCCAATATGACGCCGGCGAGCTTGATCAAGATGGCAGCGCGGATCGGCGTCAACACCGCCACTCTGGTCGAGCGGATGATGCGTGAGCGCCCGCATCCCGAGCAGGGTTATCGCTCCGCCATGGGGATCATCGCCCTGGCACGGCGCTACGAGCGCGATCGGCTCGAAGCGGCCTGCGAGCGGGCACTCGTCATCAACGCGATCAGCTACTCCTCGGTGAGCGCGATCCTCAAATCCGGGCTCGACCGCGCGAGCCCTGCTGCCGCACCCGTCAAAGCCACCCCCTCGCACGCCAACATCCGTGGTGGGGGCTATTATCAATGAAGGAAAGGAACATCGCGATGCTGACCCACCGTAAGCGCTTAGCCGCGACCCTATTGAAGCTGGCTTGACGTTTTGCGGAACCGCCAGGGCATGAGGTCTTCGATTCTGTTATGGGGATGGCCGTCGATGATCGCCTCGAGTGTCTCGGCGATGTAGGCGGCCGGGTTGACGTCGCTAAGCTTGCAGGTGGCGACGATCGACGCAAGCAAGGCCCAATTTTCAGCCCCGACCTCATGGCCGGCGAAGAGCGCATTTTTTCTGGTCAGGCAGACTGGCCGGATGGCGTTCTCGACCGGGTTCGTGTCGAGCTCGAGACGTCCGTCTTCGAGGAAGCGGGTCAGCCCTTGCCAATGATTGAGCGCGTAACGGATGTCCTCGGCAAGCGTCGAGCCGCTGGAGATCATCGACAGCTGCTTCTCGAACCACGGCTTCAACGCCTCGACGAGGGGCAGCGAGTGCTCCTTGCGGGCGGCCAGCCTGAGGTCCGGCGATGAACCGCGCACCATGGCTTCGATGGCGTAAAGCTGTGCGATCTGCCGGACGGCGGCCTCGGCGATCGGCGATTTGCTGTTGCGGGCCAACTTGACGAAGCGTCGGCGCAAATGGCTCCAGCAATGCACGAGCGTCCACGGCCCTTGCGGTCGAGCGACTTCGGTCAGCCGGTCATAACCGTCATAGGCATCACATTGCAGGAAGCATCCGTTAAAGCCGTCCAGGAACTGCTCAGCGAACGTGCCGCTGCGACCGGGGGCATATCGGAACAGCACGATCGGCGGACTTGGGCCGCTGTGGCCGCGGTCGTCGGAGACGATCGCCCAGAAGTAGCCCTTCTTCGTTTGACCACGCCCGGGATCGAGCACCGGCGCCGTGGTTTCGTCTATGAACAGACGATCCGCCGCTGCCAGATGGCGGCGCATGTGGTCGGCAACGGGTTGGAGATGGAAGCAGGCGCGGCCGGACCAATTGCCCAGGGTCGCCCGATCAAGCCGGATCCCCTGGCGCGCATAGATCTCGGCCTGACGGTAAAACGGCGTATGGTCGCCAAACTTGGAGACAATCACGTGCGCAATCGCTGCTTCCGTCGGTAGTCCACCAGGCACGACATGCTCCGGTGCGTGCGCCTGCACGACAGGGCCCGAGCAGCGGCGGCAGATGTATTTCGGGCGGCGTGTGACCAGCACGCGCCATTGCGCCGGGATCACGTCGAGCCGTTTGCTGAGATCCTCGCCGATCTTCGTCATGGCCCCGCAACCGCACGGACAAAGCGTGCTCGCAGGCTCGATGATCCGCTCTACCCGCGGCAAATGAGAAGGCAAGCAGCCCCGATTGCGATGAGAACCTTGATCCGATCCGCCGCGCGATCGGCCCTGGATGATCGCGGCCGCCTTCTCCTGTGCGGCGTCCAGGATGCCTTGCGCGATCTCCACGTCTTCGAGCGGCAAATGATACTGCTCTGGTCGCAGCTTCTCGGACTTCGCGCCGAACTTCTCGCGTCGCAATTCGCCGAGAATGACCTCCAGCCGACGCCGTGCTTCCTCCGACGCCGCCAGTGCCCCCTGATGCTCGCTCAAGGCCGTCTGCGTTTGCGCCAAAAGCGCCTTCAAGCGTTCGTTTTCGTCGCGCAGCGCCGCGATGCTCATGCGCTATTTCGAGCACATCGCCGCCGCACGCGCCACGTTCAAAATAGCTTCCGAGTCACTCTGCCGCAGTTATCCCGCCGCCTGCGGGCGCCGCGCTTCCTCCGGGCGGACCAACCTCCAATCCAGACCCTCGAACAAGGCCGCGAACATCGCCGGTGATACGCGCATCACACCGTCCGCGATCGTTGGCCAAACGAACTTGCAGCCTTCGAGGCGCTTGTGCACCAATACCAGGCCGGTTCGATCCCAGACCAAAATCTTGATCCGGTCCGCTCGTTTCGATCGGAATACGAAGGCCGCGCCGCTAAACGGGTCGAGACGAAGCATTTCCTGTATCTTCGCAGCCAGCCCATCATGGCCACAGCGGAAGTCAATCGGCCGCGTCGCGATGTAAATCTTCAGATCGGCACCGGGCGCGATCATCGTGACGCTCGCACCGCGCGGATCAACCGAGACAGTTGCTCGCCGTCTATGGCCGCGTCCGTCCGTCCGCACGACGACGTCGCCAATCGCAATCTCGAGCTTGACTGCCGGAACGTGACGCTCCTCTAACGGCCCCTCCACGACGAGCGGCGCGAACGGCGGCCGCGAAGCCTCGCACGACGGCAACTCGCCTCGCTGCCGAAAGCGTCGTCGCCAATCGTAAATCTGCCAACGCGTCGCACCGTGCCTGCGCGCCACCTCCGCCACCTGAGCATCGGGCAGCAGGCTTTCCGCGACGATCCGAGCCCGCTCGGCCTCCGAACGCACACGACGTCCGGAGGGTCCTTCAAGCACCTCAAGCCGGCTGACCGCCCCAACTGACGAGCTGTCCAAATGGACGTCCTTTTTGCCGTCCAATCCCATCCCGAACCTCCGTTCAATCCGGAGGCTTCTTCGCACATCTAATCTAACCCCGAACCAAGGGTATCGGTTTAGCGCTTACGACCCACCCGACCCTCGAGCAGATGCAGGCGCTCGGCCTTGCCGGAATGGCGGCCGCTTACCGGCAACTAGCCGAACAGGACAATGCCGCCGATCTCAGCCGGGATGAGTGGCTCGGCCTGATGCTCGATCGCGAAGCCGCCATGCCTGCCGACCGGCGCCTGACCAATCGGCTGGCCGCAGCCAAGCTGCGCTTCGTCGACGCCTGTATCGAAGACGTCGACTTCGCGTCCCGCCGCGGCCTTGACCGGCGCAACACCCTGCAGCTGGCGCAAGGCGCCTGGCTGAAAGCCCATGAGAACTTCATCATCACCGGTCTGACCGGGCTGGTGGCATGATGCACATCTCGCTATGTCATTGATAATCGAAGCTTCGTTGCCGCGGATCTTGTGATACTGCGCGACCATTGGTCACCGCATGACGGACTTCCTGCCGATTCAGGTCAATCTCCCGGATCACATACGGTGCGCCTACGCAACTCTGTTTGGCCGGCAGGATACCATCCTTGATTAGTCGTACCACCGTCATCTTGCTGAGACCCAAACGGCTTGCAGCCTCGTGCAGGATCAGCTCTCCATGCTCGGCGCGTTCGCCATCTCGGTAGACAGGGATGTTGTGGTCGTTGCGGAAGACGCAAACGCGTTGCTGGGTCCACGTGTTGCCTTTGGCCGTGCGTATGCCAAGCCGATTAAGAACGGACGCAATGCTCCCGTCCGGCAGCAAACGAGCCAGATCACGGATCAGCTGTTCAGTTGAAGCATCGGTCTTCCACCGATGCTGTCCGGCCCGGTTCTTCACAACTTCGAGCGCAGTGTGATCGCCCCCCTTCCAGTGCAATTTTAGGTGCAATATTCGTGGCTCGACGGTGACGATGATCTCTTCGAGAACCGCTCTCAATATCCGCTTTCGTGTCGCAACCGAGGCTGCCGGATGGCTCCACAGGCGCTCCACGTCTGTCCCTAGTCCAAGAATCTCTGCGCGTTCTGCGTCGGTTAGAGTGGGCGGCTGTTTGTCGCGGGCAATGCGAAGATCATCTTCGAGGCGCGCCACTTCCGCAAGCCGTTCATTCCACCGCCGCTCGAGATCTCCAGCGACCAGGCGGTTTTCTGGATCAACCGCATCATATTGTCGGTGTGCGCGAGCCGCTTCATAGCGTGCCTGCTCGAGCGCAAGCTCTATGTGCTGCAGCCGCTCTCGGCCGGCTCGCTCGCGGTCCGCGATTGCTTGCAGAGCAGCGTACGGAAGAGCAGATTATCGCGGTATTGAAGGAGCATGAGGCTGGAGCAAAGACGGCCGACCTGGCTCGCAAGCACGGGGTCTCGGAAGCAACGATCTACAATTGGAAGGCCAAATTCGGCGGCATGGACGTTTCAGAGGCGAAGCGGCTGAGGGCGCTGGAGGACGAGAACGCGAAGCTGAAGAAGCTTCTAGCCGAGCAGATGCTCGACGCCGCCGCCCTTCGCGAGCTGCTTTCAAAAAAATGGTAGGGCCCGCCGCCAAGCGCGCTGCGGTCGCGCATCTGCAGGCCGTCATGAGCCTGTCGGAGCGGCGGGCCTGTTCGATTGTCGGAGCGGATCGGAAGATGATCCGCTATCGCTCCAGCCGTTCTCCGGACGCGACTCTCCGTGGCCGGCTGCGTGACCTTGCCAACGAGCGGCGGCGGTTCGGCTACCGCCGGCTGTTCGTGCTGCTGCGGCGGGAGGGTGAGCCATCGGGGATCAACCGGATCTACCGGCTTTATCGCGAAGAAGGGCTCACCGTCCGCAAGCGGCGGGCTCGCCGCAAGGCCGTGGGGACCCGTGCCCCGATCCTGGTCGAGGCGAGGCCCAACGCGCGCTGGTCGCTGGACTTCGTCCACGACCAATTCGCCAACGGTCGGCGCTTCCGCATCCTCAACATCGTCGACGACGTCACCAAGGAATGTCTGGGCGCCATTCCGGATACGTCGATCTCAGGACGACGCGTCGCCCGCGAACTGACGGCCGTCGTCGAACGACGCGGCAAGCCAGGAATGATCGTGTCCGACCACGGCACCGAGTTCACCTGCAATGCCATGCTCGCCTGGTGCAGGGACGCAGCCATCGACTGGCACTTCATTGCACCGGGAAAGCCGATGCAGAACGGCTTCGTCGAGAGTTTCAACGGCCGGATGCGTGACGAGCTGCTCAACGAGACTCTGTTCTTCGATCTCGACGACGCCCGCGCCAAGATCGCCAATTGGGTTGCCGACTACAATCTTCAGCGGCCTCACTCGTCGCTGAAATACATGACCCCCGCGGCTTATGCCGCCCACCTCACCGCAACGGACGATCGGCTACGCAACCCCGACCAGCTCCGCCGATCGTCCGTTGCTACAACCGCGCCACTTGGCGTACAAAACCCCGAGGCTCTAACCGCGGCCGGATGAAAGTTCGGTGGCAGGTCAACGAGAGCAACCCGGTTCGCGTGATCGACGTGTTTGTCGCTGCGCTCGGTTTGGCTGAGATGGGCTTTGAGGTTGCGAAGGCGGCGGCCACCGGTCGGCCGCCGTACCATTCGCGTCAGCCATTCTGAAGTCGGTCCTGCCTCCAGCGCCACCCGCTCAACTTGACTGATCCAAGGCTCAAGGTACCTCACAATCGATGGCGCAGAACAAGCTTTCCCCGTCGACCTTGCATATCGCAAGGAGTTTAGGGAAACATCCAGGCCGACGTAGATCATGGCTATCCCCCTCGGATGGAACGGGTTCATGATCGCCAGGCAAAAGGGGCTACTCGGCAAATGGGCCAGGCGATCGGGACCGAATACCCCAGCTCTTGCGAGCAGCGATTACGGTCATTGTTGTGGGCCAGAATGAGGAGACCTGCGGTTAACGCCTGTTGGAATTTGTAAGACGCGACTGTTGATGAAACTGGCGACGAAACCTTCCTCTCGAACTAACCCTGGAAGGCTCAGGGTACGCATGATGATAAGTGATTGACTCATCGTCCGTCGGCCGCTGGCCGCAAACGCGCCACCTAATTGCCTCGTCGCCCAATCCCGCATCCTCCGCAACGTCAAACTATTTTTCGAATCGATCGACATCATACTCAAAAAATAAAAGCCCTATTTTATATCACGATGTTAGCTTAGCGCGCTGGCGATATGCCGGTCACTCTGGAGAAAGTGGATGAATACAACCGCTATCAATGACACCCTTATCAAGGACACGGTGCAGGACCTCGGGGACGCTACCGAGCTCACAAAAGGCTTTGGGGGCTCTAGGCGCGCAGAACACACCACGGGCGATTATTATTACATGGATGATTCCGATTGACGCGGACCATCTTGATGGGATGCGGCTTCGGCCCATCCCATCAGTTTGAGGGCGCGGTGGGCAAGGGATCGCTGCTGTGAGCGACATATTAAATGCGTGGTCTAACGGGCGTTGGATCAGCCTCGACCTGCAATCCAATCGTTACAGCATGACTACCACATCTGTAGCTTGTCCGGAGGAGCGTGAACGGCTAACCGAGACGACGGCAAAGTTGCGCGATTGCCTGAGTTCACCGCCAGCCTTTCTCCCACCCCTCCATCTGGTGTGGCACTATGCGCGTGCGGCTCATGCTGCTCGCTTCATTCGCAGCCAGACCATCGCTCGTCAACTCGACTTTTTACGTGCCTCGCGTCGCGGTACGGCACCGGTGTCCGTGGGAGTCGAAACAATCCATTACTACGCCAGCGTATTCCAACATCTGCGCAATCTTCGGTTCCGCCGCCCGCGCTGTCTTGAGGATTCCGTGGGGGGCTATCTTTTTTTCTATCCCTACATCGCATCGCTCGAGCTCCTCGTGGGTGTGAAGCAGCCACCTTTCACAGCCCACGCCTGGCTGCAATCTGGCGACCTCATTTTGAACGACGCGAAGCGTGCTGTGGAGGACTACAGCGTCATCTTGAGATTCGAGAAATGAGACTCAATGCAGACGCGCTCTTGGATTCAGCCAAGGAGCTTGCCACCATCGTTGTAAACGGCCGCGTGGAAATTACGGTCCTCAACGATATTGTTGACGCCGAGACCGGCATGCCGACCCAATTGGAACCAACACACTTCAAAGGCACGTCTCTGCCGGAGATTGTGGCTCTGCTGCAGGAGCGGTACGCTGGCGATGCGGCTTTCATTGTTCGCGCGCCAAGTGGCATCGCGATCGTACGCCCCGCTTTCTCGGAAATCCCCATCTTCTACCAGGTCAGACATGATTTGATTGAGTGCTGGGCAGGACTGAAGCTGCCAGATGCCGCCTTGGCGCAACGGCGCGGCTTCAACTTTGGCTACTTGACCGGCCTGATATGCAACTCGTCGTGGTTGACCCCGGAAACGGGGTTGTGTGGGATTTTCGAGCTACTGAGTGGCGCGGCGCTCATCGTCTCAAGTGGCACCTTTCGGCAAGTCGATTTTCTGGCGGGCGCCGTGGCCAGGCTCAACGCGTCGGCGGTCTCTTTCGAGGATGACGTGGCTAGCTTTCGCCAATTGATCTCGGCGAGCGTCGCTCACAAGACGCGCCGCTATGGCGGTGCTTTCAGCATTGAATGTTCCGGGGGCCTTGATTCGTCGGTAGTGGCGTTGGCTGCGGCCGACCTCCATCGAGATAGGCCCCTCTCCCTCCTGAACAGCTACTCAGAGACGGACGTCAATGGTGACGAACGCTTCTTTTTTGCCGCACTAGCCGAGCAGGTAGGCGGCGCGCCAACCTATGTCGAGGCGAATGCTCGCTCGTCGATGACCCACCTATCGTCAGAATTGCTGGCTCCAACGCCGCGACCTTGTAAGCTAGCCGCCACGATCGCCACAACGGCTCAACTTCACGAGGCTGCGCAGGCTGCAGGATCGCGCTTGGTGCTCACAGGAGATGGAGGCGATCAACTATTTCTCAGAATGCGCCGCTTGACGATGGCCAGAGAGCTGCTTGCCGAATCCCGATCGCCACGAGGGGCATTGCGCGAGCTCGCCGGCCTTGCGATTCAGGCTCGAGCGTCTGTCTGGCGTGTTCTTCGCGACGTGATCACCGGTCAGAGCAGCCGGGACTTACGCCGGCATATGTTCGGTGATCTTCGATTTCCGCAGTCGTCTGTCGCATCAGTGCCGCCGGATATCCGTACAGAGCTCGTACCTGGCGCCAGATCCCTACGCCACCTGCCGACGTCGCGACTGTTTCAGTTCTTCGGCATGCGTAATGCTGAGCTCAATCGCATCGCACTACGAGGCATTGCGGTAGAAGAGCGAAAGGCCTTTGTGTTCTGGCCGCTCATCAAGGCGGGCCTCCTCACGGCTCGCCGACATCACCACTCAAATGGAATTGACCGTGCACTTGAGCGCGAGGCCTTCCGGGAAGACTTGCCCGACGTGATCTATCATCGGGTTGGCAAAGGTGCCGGGCGCGACATGCTAATGCGGTACGAATATAGCGCCTTGGCGTCACGTGTCGAGCATAGTGCATTGTATCGGTACGGCTTGATCTCCCGCGATCTCCTCCGTTCTGCTATCGACAATTTGTCTTACGACTCAGCGTTTGCACTCGTTCGTATCTGCGCTGTTGCCGATTGGATGGATCTTCACGAACTCGGGTAAGCCGCTCTTGCCCCCGCTCCAATGGAACATCATCAAGACGAGCCTGCAATCTTCCCGCCTTCTTGTCGCGGGCTTCCTGCTCACGACCATTGCAGCGTCCGGCTGCACGGTCGCCGGGCCGCTCTTGTTCTCACGGGCCGTCGCCCGGCTGGCCAGCGCGCCGCCGCTTTATACGCTCAGTTTGTTGTTGCTGTTTGCCGTTACGGCCGCGCTTGCTCGGTGCTTGCAGGAGGTCAAGGCGGTTTTGTCAAGCAGGCTCGAACAGGACGTTCGTAATCTCTCCAGCAAGAAGATCATGGCCGCTCTGGTGAGTGCCGAAGGATCACTGTTTGCTCAAAACAATCCGAGCAAGATTTCGGCAATGGTAGAGAGTTGGCACCAGTCCAATAAGATCTACATCCAGCTCTATTTGATGGTGCTGATGGGCGGGGCCGCCGATGTTGCGTTCTCGTTCCTTGCCGTCGGTGGAGCAGCAAATTGGTTTGTGGCGCTGTTCGTTCTAGCCTACGGCGCCATCATCGTACTGATAACGTGGAAGAGCAATAGAGTTTCAAAGGTGTATCAGGCTGAGGCGCAGGCCTCAAGTAACGAGGGCTCGAACGTTTTAGGAAATGCAATCGAAAACATCGTGTCGATTAGGGTGTTCCGCGCTCAACCCTGGATAGCCGAGTTGTATGACCGCCAGACCGCCGCCACGCGCCGAGCCTGGCTCATGTTTTATGGCGTCCGGTTGCGCTATGGCGCTTTGCAAGCGACCCTCTTGTTCGTTCAGTATGCCTCGATCTTGGGGCTTTCGCTGTGGCTCTATGACCGGTCAGGAGAGATAGGTGGGCTCGTCATGGTGAGCATGATCCTGGTTCAACTGAACCGGCCCTTCGAGCTTATCGGCATGTCAATTCGGGACATCATCGTTGCGCGCGGCATGGCCGGGCCGCTACAGGCGCTGCTTGATGCACATGCTCCAGCGGCACGACCCGCTATGCTCAAGCGTACTATGCCGATATCTGGCTCACTCACCATTTCCATCAGCGCGCTTTCGTTTGGTTATGAGCGAGCCGCCTCGCCGCTTCTCTCTGGGATAACGGGCGAGTTCAAGCCCGGCGTCATCAACTTCGTCGTCGGACGGTCGGGCGCTGGCAAGTCGACGCTTATGCAATTACTGCTAAAAATGCATCAAGGCTACAGCGGCCTGGTACGCGTTGGCTCACTGGACCTGGCCACGATCGATCCGGAAGATTACTTGGCGCACGTAGGTTACGTGCCCCAAGAGCCGATGATGATGAATCTGAGTATCCGCGAAAACGTTCTGCTGGGCCGCCCGTTTTCCGATGCGGACGTGATCCTCGCGCTAGAATGCGTCCATCTGGCTGATAAGGTGACTTCCTTGGGAGACGGTTTGGACTACCGGGTCGGCGAGCGGGGCCAATTGCTAAGCGGCGGCGAGAGGCAGCGCCTTGCGATCGCCCGTGCACTCATCGCAAGGCCTCGGCTGTTGCTCCTCGACGAGGCCAGTTCCGCACTGGACGAGCAGACCGAGCGCGGAATCTTCGACGAACTTCGGCAACTCGCGTCGGACACGACGATCATAGCAATCACGCACCGCCGGGGCGTGATAAGTCCACATGACTACGTGCTAGATTTGTCGTGGTCGGCATCCGCGAGAGCCTCGCCTGTGCTCGCATAATTTCCGTGACCCGGCGTCTGAAAAAGCCCTGGATGGCCCGGGCTGCGGCTTTGTGCTGCCCTTCGACCATCAATGCACTAATACTTCGGCTTTCGACAAGCAAATCGCTGTAGTACGTACGCGTTCCCATTGCGCGTGAAAGGTAGACATAAACGACGTCCGCGACGTGATCCGCAATCTGGCGATGCTGTTTGACCAGCAACGCGCGCCGATAGCAATCGCCTACCTTCAAGAAGAGCTTGGCGGGATCCGCATTGCTTGCGTAAATGGGATTAATTTCACCGCAGAAGCTTGCCGCCACTTCGTCGATCAGCTTCGCCTTGGTGAAATCGCTGATGCTATCGACATACATTTGCGACAGCATATTGCAGAACAGGATGGCTTGGTGTGGATCGATCGGCCTGGCGTTGAACCCCTTGTGGTCGACATTTTGCACCACATCGCGCTCAGTCAGCCGTATCAAAGCCTCTCGTACGGGCGAAATGCCGACGCGAAGCTCATCGGCAATATCGGCAGGCTTCAAGGCTGTGCCGGGTAGCCAATGGCCCAGTAAAAGACGCTCGCGCAAGGCCTGGAATACTGGATGCTGTGTCTCAAAAGCCATGGTTACTTGCCCGTTCAACCGTCCTGACTGAGGCGGCCAAGGGGGCCTCACCTCTCGGCATGGCCCATGCCGCCCCGGAAGCCATGAGCGGTCCGGTCCGTGGCGAAATGGCTGCCGGGGTAGGCCGCCATGGCAGGGCTTCGGCCAGGACCACGAAGCTCTGCCGCAGAGTACGATGTGGGTATGTCCAAAGCGAAATAGGCGGTCGGAACGGGTAGAGGCGATGATCGAGCGGCATTTCTGCTATTGTGCAACTCGCATGCCTCCACTTGCGTAATGGCGTCGTGTTGGTTCTCCCAGGTGCATTCGAAGGCGGAAGGGGCTTGCATCGGGTGAACAAGACCGCCACCATTGCTAATGAAGAGCGTTGAGACCGTCCAAACCGCCCTGCTTTTCGCTGATGGCGGGATTCCCGCGGCGTGAGCCTAAGAGTTGAGACATTCGCAATCCGTGTCGGTCGTTAGAGAGCCTTCGCATCGTCGGGGACCGTCCCCACCTATCTGAGATACAACTTGACGCTGCGTGCGATTCAAGTGATCTGAGGCCGGCAAACTGGACATTTTTGGCTAGAGTTTTCGCCGCCGAATCCTCTCGGCTGGGAGGAGCGATAGATGATGAAGGCCTCAAAATTTTCCCAGAAGACGTTCATTCTCAAGCGGTTGCGGTTGCGGTTGCGGAGATCTGCCGCAGGGCCTGAGTCAGCTAGGCGACCTATTCAACTGGAAAAGGAAGTACCACGTATTGCTGCCGACCGAGATGCGACGGTTGAAGCAGCTTGAGCTTGGCCGATCGCACCTTTGGTGCGGAGTCGTCGCCGATTGCTTCCTGACGGCTGCGATCGCAAGATCAGAGCAGGCGCCACCTGTTCGGCGCCCGCCAATTTTGTCGCAAACCCGCCACTGCACAGCAGCGCAATGGCTGGGGCCGCGCGACAACTGCAGCGGGTTCTCTTCTATCTTTGCTGGTAAGGGCCGCGATCAGTTCAAGGGTTCAATGGGGTCGCAAGAGGCAGGCATTATTATTGCACACCTTATCATGAGCTTCGTCCTGACAACGCTTCAGTCTACATGTGGACTGGCGCACTGGCCGTGCCAGATCATCAAGGTAAAGACGTATGCGACAAGTGGAGCGCAACGTGCGCGGCCTGACTGGTCGAAATGTTCAGGCCAGCGACCTCGCTTGGATCGAGGATGGCCAGGCAACTTAGTCAGGAAACGCCGGACTCGGTCCTCGATGCCGCAGACCAACCCTTGACCCGCCGCGCCGTGTTGGGTGCAACGATCGGCAATATTCTCGAATTCTACGACTTCGGAACCTATGGCTTTTTCGCGATCCAGATCGGCCAAGCGTTCTTCTCGGCAAGCGACCCGTTCGCCAGCCTCATGCTGTCGCTCGCAACCTTCGGCGCAGGCTTTGTGACCAGACCGATCGGGGCCATCGTGCTCGGCTCGTATTCGGATCGGGCCGGCCGCCGGCCAGCGATGACCGCCAGCTTTGCCATGATGAGCGCCGCGATCCTGTTGTTGGCTATTACGCCCTCGTACGAGACAATCGGGATTGCAGCTCCGCTGCTGGTTATTTTCGCACGTTTAGTGCAGGGCTTCGCGCTGGGCGGTGAGGTTGGTCCGACGACCGCGTATTTGATGGAAGCGGCCCCGAGCGAAGGGCGCGGTCTTGCTGTCTCATTTCAACCCGCCAGCCAACAGATCGCCGCGACGGCCGGAGCGCTCGTTGGAGAAATACTCTCCCTCACCATGACGATCGAGGCACTCAATGCGTACGGATGGCGAATCGCGCTGTTGCTCGGCGCCGCTACGTTACCGTTCGGGCTTTGGTTGCGGAGCACCCTGCCCGAAACGTTGCACCGCCCCGAGACGCCGGCTCTGGTCATCCAACCTGTAGGGAGATCGCCTGCCGCTCGCCGCATCATGAGTTTGGGATTTGTCATCTTGGCGAGCTGCACGATCATTACTTATGTCACGGGATATATGACCACCTATGCGCTGAACACCCTGCACGTTTCCGCGCCTCTCGCCTTTGGTACTACGCTCGTCAGCAATGCGGTAGGAATTGCCGCCGCATTGCTGGGCGGCTGGCTCGCCGACCGCGCAGGCCGTCGGCACATCATGATATGGTCGCAGGTCACTGCATTGCTGATGACTTATCCGGTATTCTTGTGGGTTGCAGAGAGCCGCAGTGCCCTCGCACTTCTCGGAGGCCTCGGCGCGCTTACCCTGATCGGAACGATTCCGTATAGCGCCTTCTATGTGAGCATGGCCGAAGGTTTGCCCAAGACCATTCGTGGTCGCGCCTTCGCAACGATCTACGCTTTTGCGATAGCGATTTTCGGAGGCACAGCTCAACCAGTCGTCACCTGGCTGATCCACCTTACCGAGAGCGCGCTCGCGCCCGCCTGGTACATGCTTGTTGCTGGCGCGGCCGGGCTCTTTGCCATGCTCATGATGCCGGAGACGGCCCCACTCAAATTTAGAGCGCGGCGCACAAGTAAAAGCCCGTCATAGCGCCGGACAATGTGATCACGGGCCCTTCCGGATGATATCGCGCGCTGCCTCGCGCGGGCCGCCAAGAATGTACGTCGCCGCGGCGCCGACGCTCTGAAGGAAGCCATGAAAACGTAGTTGTGTCCGGATCCAGCCACCGCCAAGATCCAAGAGCGCCTAAAGCGGCCCAAGAAAGCGCGGCCTACGGAGAAATCTTCCCCAGAGGACCTTGAGCTTTCAATTCCACCCCCGGCCCCGGACGACCAATGAAGAAGAAAGTTGAGTGGCGCAAAATATCTAAGCTCGGTACCGAGACCGCAGGGCCCTTCACAGCGGGCAAGACCAAGGCTTACGACGCCCACTTGACTGCACGGGCGGCGCGCAATCGTACACACCACGATCCTCCAGGGGCCCTGAAGCCAGCGACCCGATCGTGAGATCCGTAGTGGCCGGCCAGGTACAGGCCGCCATAAATGCAGTCTGCTAGACGCCATCGATCATCGGATCAGGTCAAGTGGTGCGGCGGCTAGAAGGTTTCAGGACGGGGGAGCTGAATTCTTGCGCGAGGAAGCGCAACGGTCAATTGGTCGCGAGCCGCCTATTCCCGGGCGTGCCGCAGAGCGGCCTGCAGGCTGACGCTGCTTTTCCCAATGCTCGTCCTCGGACCGTGAGCGCTCTCGAGAGCCTCGATCTTGGCCCGGATGGCCGCAAGCTTTTCTGTGTGCTCGCGCTCGCGCAGCGCCGCCTGCGCTTTCGCCCTCGCCTTCTCGCGCCGTTCGCGATCCCTTTACCTGGCCAACTCCTGCAGACGATCGGCCTCTCGGCGCAGCTGTTCCTTTTCAATTCGGCTGCGGCGTTCCGAGCCTGCCGATTGCTGATCTTGCGAGCGGTTCGCTTCGCCAGCTTGTCGATGCTGCCTTGTCGACGAACTCATCAATCTCGGCGCATTTATGCAGAACTCCGGTCTAGAGCAGCCTGAATTCAAGAAGAGGGAGGGAGCCTGTTCCGACAGCAAGTGGGCCGATCGCCAATCGCACGCCTGTCCTTGCCGCCCGGGATCGAATGTTGGTAATCGGCACCCTAGAATATTTCACATCCACCGGAGCAGGGGTCGCCAACTCCGTCATAGACGCCGAGGATTCGTCTCTACGCCTGGGTAGCTCCGTGAACTGCGAAAGCATCTCGTCCAGGAATGCAACCTCAAGTGCAGACAGTCAACGCCCGGGCTGTTCATTCACTTCGCCTATGTCACTGACAAGCCGCAGTCGGTCAGGTCGACCACGACGTCGGTTGTAGAAACGACGCCTTTGCGATGAGTGATCGCCAACACGGTCACATCCTTGGCTAGAGCGCGCATATGGTCCATAATGTCCCGCTCGGTTTGTTCGTCGAGCGCGGAGCTGGCCTCGTCGAGAAGAAGGATCGCCGGCTCGCCATAAAGCGCCCGGGCAATAGCAATACGCTGGCGCTCCCCGCCGGAAAGTTTCAAACCGCGTTCTCCAACGGCTGTGTCAAATCCTGCCGGCAAAGTCTCGATAAAGGGGAGAATAGCGGCTTTTTCCGAGGCAGCGCGAAGGCGCACCTCGTTGCGGGGCCGTCCCAGTAGGATGTTGTCGGCCAGCGACTCATTGAGCAACATCACGTCCTGCGGCACAACAGCAACTGCGGCATACCAATCCGCGCGATCGACGCCCGCTATATCGGTTCCATCTACCAGAATACGACCGCAGTCTGGTTCAATCGATTTCAAGACGAGCTTAAAAATTGTCGACTTTCCCGATCCGGATTCACCGACAAGGAAGGTGATCCCGCCGCGCCCAGCCATAAACGAGACGTTCGTAACGCCACGACCGTTGTCGTAGGCATAACCAATGCCCTCGAAAGATAGCTGGCCAGCGGAGGGCGTAAAATCATGAGCGTGAAATGTTCGCCGCTCTTCGGGTGCGGCCCACAGTCTCGCTAGAGGGATGAGGTCGGCTCGCGACCGCGCCACGTCAGAGATCGCTCGCGCAACCATCTCGAATGGCATATTGAGCTGGAGTAGAAGCGTGTTGAATAGCACCATATCCCCGATGGTGACCGCCCCAACCTGGTATTCAGGTATAAGAAGGAAAAGCGTGACCGCAAATTGTAGCGCGACGGCTGGGCCGAGCACGGCGATGTAGGCAAGGCGTTGCAACACATAGGCTCGCCAGTTATCACGCACCTCCCGCGCCTTCATCGTAAAACGCTGGCTCATCCAGGTATGACTGCCGAAATAGCGCAAGGTGTCCATGGCGTTCATGACGTTGCCAACGAAACGCTCATTCTCCTGTCGGGCCTCGCTGGCCCGATTCAGGAACACGTACGCCCGACGCGTGGAACTCCACGTCAATGTAATCGCGACTGCCCCATAGACGACAACGATTGCAGCGATCTGGATATTGAGGCGCGCACCGAGAGTAGCGAACGTAAGTAGAAATTGTGTTGCAGCAGGGATGAAGACGATGGTCACAAGCTGGAGCAACGCCGTTAGCGCGCTACGCCCGCGAGCCGCCGCACTCTGTATCTCCACTGGATTGTGCTCAAGAAAAAAAGCCGCGGTTTTCCTCAGGATGCGATCGAAGAAGCCTGTTGCAGCGATGAAGCCCAGGTTCTCGGCTGTCATAAAGGAGAGATACTGGAGCATGCGCTGCAATGCGGAGGCGACGCCGAGCAGGACCGCATAGCCAGCGAACCCCCACGCAAGCACCGAAATGTCTCCCTCGCGCGGGAGACGGTCAATGAGATACGAAAATACATAGGGCGCTGCGACGCTGCTCGCGCTGGAGATCAGCGCCACTGCGACAACGACGAGAAGCAACCACCGATCAGACCGCCAGTACGCATGCAAAATTTCGGAAATCAACGTGCTGTCGTTCGACATGACCTGCGGCGGATCGAGTAAATGGGCTTTGCTTAGGCTGAAAGAGCCGACATAGCCTTGTTCGCACGGTTTCGATTCCATGCGAGCTCACATAAAGACGCTCCATGCAAGCTCGCCGGAATTTACTTTTGTGTACCATTGCTTGGCTTCAAATCAATCGGTCCAGCACCGCCATCAACTCACCAACCCTAGTAGGTTGCCGTGCGTCTTCTCACATGAGAAATCATATTTTGTGGCTTCGAAACCGCTGCCGCGCCATCCTATCCGTCATTTTCTGGAGCCTGGCTCGCCAGCACGAGAAGTACGGGTCGGAGCAGCCGTTACGGGCGGAGAAGGGATGAAATTGGGCGTTCGCGTTAGTCGACCCGATGCAAAGAGACATCAAGGAACATTTTCAGCGGAGGGGCACTCGCGGGCGGAGCCGCGACGCTAGAAGCTACCTCTTCACCCGATCATTCATCTAGCTTGGCCACTTTGCGGTCAACGAGCGCGAGCGACCCGGCGACGCATCTGAAGCACTTTCGCCGCCCCACGATTGCTCGCGGTTGACGGCCCCGCGATGCACCGCCGTGGACCGTGGACCATACGGGGCCCTCGGTTCCGAGGCGGATGTCGTGCTTTGCTTTTTTTCTTCAGGCGAACGGGCGTGGGGGCAAGAAATTCTCGCAAGATCGTGCGGACGCGTCGCTGCTCAAAAACGACTTCTCCGTTCACTCAACCTACGCCGATTGAGCATTTGCGCGATTGGCGATCGTCACCCGACTGGATGTTAGTGAGCAATCGCTCAGATCCTCTTACAGAAGACGATGGAGCGGATTGCTCCATCTGGCGGCGTACCCGTACGAGAAGAGGATGCGGCCGCTGTCGGAGCAAGCGGCCGCACGAGGCTCGATCCTCATTCTCTGCTTGATTGTTTTCCGTTTTCAGTGTCGTACGCACGACGGATCGGTCAAACAAAAAAACAGGTCGCAGATACCATCCAACGGGTCATCCGCGCACTGGGGATATGACGTATCCGCTACCTGCAGCTTGGTGGTGGCCGGTTGCGCGGCAACCTTTGCAACAAAAGCGGCACCGCCGCCATTGCAAGCGCGAGGGCGCTCGTAGTCACAAACACGAATCTTTTCATTCGAGAAATCGCTTCCCGAGGTTGGCCCCAGCCGTCCTCGACGTCTATATGACGAAGCTGCAAGTGGTAAAATTGATTTTCTTGATTGGGTCTATCTACGGAATGGATAAGTTCGGACATCACCATATGGCTTTATCTTAAGCCGCTCGGAACCTGCAAAGGCCGTTATGGTCGAGAACTCAAATTGTCAACGAGATCGCCCGGGAGATCAAAAGCGAGGTGATGCACCGGGTGCTTGGGGGGCACGGCTCGAGCTGTAAAGGTCGCTCAGGCCCATGATTTGGATTGCTGTCGTGAGCTCGCGCCATGACTCAATGGACAGCCCCCGCCAAGCTGATCGGGCTGCGGAGGCACCGCCTACTCTTCCGGCGATGCCACCGTTGGTCGCTCGTGATGGCGACTGAAAAAAGCAGGGACATGCCTGACCATAGGTCCATGTACGGAATTTTCTCGGCGGCGCTCGGCGCCATTGTCATTTGTAGAGAAGCAGCTCCGACGTCTTCGGCTTGAGGCGCTCAACGAAGAACGACAAGCCCCAGCATCTTCCGGGGGCCATGGAGGCGGGATGCTGGGGCCGTCGTAGCCTTATGCAAGAGTAGCAAACAGGCAGCGTTGTTGTGCACCGCCCGATTCGATTCGTCAAAGCCGCCCGGGATACTCAGCTCCCGTGCATCCGGACCACGCGCAAGCTCCGCCGAGGATTTGCGGCCAGTTCGCGGCGGGCAGACAGGCGAAAGCGCTGGTACATCCGAGCGGATCGCCGCCGGCATCAGGCACATGTTTCTCCGCCTGCCGCACTCAGTGGCCTAGCTTCTCGCCCGAGCGCCGATCTTCGCCACGCCTCGTGATGGCAGCTTGCTTGTCCGGCGATCGACAAAAGTCCGGATCGCCGGCTGACAAGGCTCCCGTGGTGCGGGTTCTCTTCCCCAAGGCTCCATCCTTTTGCGAAATGGAGCCTGAAGGGGCTCGGTGCTGCTCAGGCAATCTGCCGAGCCGATCTGGAGGCATGAAGCTGCGACCGAACGGCACACTGCCGCAAGACAACCAGCTCACTAGATCCCCAGTCGAGCCATCTGCGCCGACACCTCCGGATCGGGAAGGGGGTGCCACGCATGGCGGCCAGCGGCGGTGCTCAACAAGGACCTACAGAACGCAGGGGTGAGCTTGCCGCGGTGGATCACGACGTTCTGGTGCCCCTCGGCGGCTCGAGCGCTCTGCCAGTGCTGATTGTAGCCGCGCTGTTCGTCGGACTTCACGTGGCAAGCGGCGAATTCGCGATCGCCGAGCGTTGCCAATTGCCAGGCATGTACCGGCCGCTGGGTATGGATGTGCACCCACATCGGGTTTGGCATCGCACCACCGCGCAGCGCCCTGGGCTGCAGCTTGATCTCGAACAGCGTCCCCGGCTCTGCCTTCAAGGCGCGCGGTGGATCCACTGACGCCAGTTCCCCCGCCGCCCGCAACTGTTCAAGGTACTTTTGCGATGGAAACGCATAGCTCTTCATGCAATCGCTCGTGATTGCTGCCTTTCCCGCTTTCAATGAGTTTGCCTGTCCCTGCACCTCGGACCACATCCCCTTGAGCCGGACTATTTTTTCGTGCACTTCGGGCACTTGCGCAGGCGTGAGCAGGCCACGTCGGCGAGGCTCCTCGAGCGCGGCTACACAGGCCTCAATCTCGGTGGCCTGCGTCTGCAATCGCTTAGCGACGAGATTCAATACGTGGTCAGCGTCCTCGGGCTTCATCTGGCGCGCTTGCGAGACGGCGCGTTGCTGAGCCGGCAGATTAAACTGCAGCAGCTCGTCCAGTCGCTCGAGCAATCCCGCCAGTGCTTTCCTGGAGGGCGGAGCCTGCCACATCTGGAGATGCTCGGTGGCAGAGGTTGACGCCCGCGCGCGTGCCTCCTCCGCGGTCGCGAGTTTCTTGGTACCGAGATCCGAGAGCACGATAACCTTGCCTGTCGGCACCGTGGCGGCACCGGGTCTTGCGAGTTGCGGCTCGGGCGGGCGGGCCGTCGAACTCCCCTCGCCTGCGGCCGCTGCGCGTCTTCCTTTGCCCTTTCTGCGCGCCGAACTGCCTTCGCCCACGAGGGCAGTATTTTCCGGCAGCGCAGTCGCAGCCCAAGCCGGCGGTTCAATCGTGGCTGGCATCTGTGGCTGCACTGCCAACAGCCGCATGACTTCGTTCGCCGTAAGCCACGCACCTTCCACGATCTCGTCCAGCAACTGCAACGGAAGGTCAGCTCCCGTTCCGGCCGCCCTCAGCGTGGCAACCATGGAACTCACCCCCGATGCGAACTCCGAAAGCCGCTCCATGACTCCTTCCAGAACGGCGCGATGCTCAGCGTCGAGCGGCGTCCCGTTGCTGTTCAGAACGGCCTCGGCGGTCGAACGAACGCCGGAAAAACATCTCCGATGAAGGTCCCGAGCAGACGCACCCGCCCGCCCTCGTCCATGAGGGCGCCGCGCACGTCTGGTTCCAACGTGCTCGCTTGCGAGTCAATCAAGAGCTGCGCGAGAGCGATCCGCGATTGCAGATACATGCACTTCGTATTGAGCGCCCAGCCGGTATGCAGTCTTAGTGCGGCCTCTTCGGCCTTGCGCATCTCGGGCGTGCTGCTTGGCAAGTCGGCAGTAGCCGCGCAGACGGACTGCATCCGCTCCGAGCGCAATGCCTTCTTTCCCCACCACTCCATGCAGGCCGCATACTGTTCCGCCACGCCTGCAACCGCGCGGCTCAGCTGGTCGGGCGTAGCCGCGTCTTTGATCTTCTCGAGCCACTCTGCTGCTTTCCTTCTGCTCTTCTCCAGTGGATAGATGATCCTGGTGGCCACGGCGTTACATTCGTCGCCCGCGTCCAGCGTGTCATCGCGGAGCCGGCGAGCCCGATCGTCGGGCAGAATGCGACGTGCCAACTCTTGGGGCAGATCGGCGTAGTAGTCCAGAACTGCTGAGCCTGCCCTGACGACTTGGTCGATCAGCTCTTGCGCCTCGGGAAAGTCCCGGGCGTGCGTGGCCGCTCGACGACAAGTTTCAAACTCCTCAAGCAGGCTGCTCAATTTTCGCTTTGCTGCCTTGATCTCATCCCGCGTTGGCGCCGCCACATCCGAAGTTGGTGGCCGGTTCGCAAGTGCCGCAGTTCTATCTTGAGGTCCGGAGCGCATCCGCTCCACCACGGCGTCGAAGGAACGACTGCGTTCCCCAGCGAAGAGGCCGGGCTCAAGGCTCGAACTGCTCATTTGCCTGGTGCTGTCGGCTCCTGCGGCCCCAACCTGCGATGTGCCAGCTCGGCCAATGCCCGTCATATTTTATCTCCGATAAAGTCGAGAATGCGCAGCCTCTCTGGATAGACCGCCTGGCTGACGGCTAGCTGACCAAGAGCGTTCTTCCGGATGCACAAGAAAGCCGATGTCGCCTTGGGTTCCATTATCCATTGCACCCCCTGCGTTGCTGAAGACAGCGATGCGGGATAACGCCGCCGCGCAGCAGCCGCCACTCCACCATTCGGCCGCGTGGACCATACACGACAATCGGCATCTTGATGCCGTTATCGCACAACCAAATCGCGACCTGGCGCACGCTGCCAAACTCGGCAAACTTACAGAACGCCAAATGGAGCGCCTCGCGCACCCGCCTGTCCGGATCCAGCTCAAGCCTGTCGTCGCTGCTGCGCACGTAGCCGACGGCCACACTCGTGTGAAGATCGCCACGTACTGCCTTGAGGCGCAGTGCTTCTTGTGAGCGCTGGCGCAAGATCGTTAGTTCCAGTTCACTGAACGTCCCCTTCATACCTAGCAGCAGTCGGTCATTGGTGAGCTTTGGATCGTAAACGCCGTCCTCATCAATGATCAGGCTGTTCACCAGCGTGCAGAACTCCAGAAGTGTGTGCCAGTCGCGGCCATTACGGGCCAGGCGGGAAGCCTCGACGGCCAGCACAGCGCCGGCGCTTCCGGTGCAGATCGCGGTCAGCAAGCGCTCAAAGCCGGGACGCGCTGTGCCGCCCCCCGAGCGACCAAGGTCATCATCGATGACGATGACGTTTTCCCAGCCAAGCAGCTGTGCGCGAGTTGCGAGCGCGTACTGACGCCGACGGCTCTCAGGATTATTGACGAGTTGGTCCGGGGTCGATTGCCGCACATAGACATAGGCGCTGCGTGATAAATGATCAGACGTTATCTTATTCATTGTCCGCCTCCGTCACCTTTGCGCGGGCGGTGCTGCATTCGTCGAGAAGAAGTTTGAGCAGACTTGTGACTTCCAAACGAATCAGCGGATCGAGCCGCTGGTGCTGGACTGTGCCTGCCGTGACCGCCGGCAGATCGAGCTGTCGCCATTGCTGTTCCATCATCACCTCCAACCGTCCGACTCGTTCCAGATGATGGTGACGACGATACGCGCTGTGCATCAACGAGGCCGCGAAGTTCGCGCAACGAATCCAGGGGAAGCCGAGGGACTTCAACCGTCGGCAGTGCCGCGGCGGAATTCTCAATCATCCATGCCGGCAGCAAGGCGCGAGAGCCGTCGGGCTGTTCGATCACGAAGTGATGGCGAGCCCCGTGAATGACGCGCCTCAAAGCAATGAGGCGCTCACCAGCGCGTGGATGATGTCGATATTGAATGACAACTTCGAACGGATGTTCTTGGGTACTATGTCGCGTGCTCGTCCGGGACTGGCAAAACCTGGTTGGCATGTGCCTTCGGACGCCAGGCGGCCAGGCTCGATCATTCCGTCCTTTATTTGCGTATGCCGCGCTTGTTCGAAGACCTCGCCATGGCCCGTCTCGATGGTCGCTTCCCGCGCCTCATCGATAAGCTTGCACGTGTCCAGTTGCTCATCCTCGACGATTGGGGCACCCACACCCTCAATGACCAGCAGCGCCTTGATCTCCTCGAAATCTTCGAAGAGCGCTACAGGCGCAAATGTAAGCGGCAAGCTGAGGCCGTCAGGCGGCGTGGTTCCATGGCATAAGCGCGTCGAGTTCGCTGTTCGGCCAACCGTTGGCGATACGCTGAAGTGTTACGGCGAGCCAAGCGAACGGATCGACGTTGTTCATCTTCGCCGTCTGCAGCAGTGTCGCGATGGTCGCCCAGGTTCGTCCGCCGCCGTCCGAGCCGGGGCCATAGTGCCGGGTTTCTGACATTCGAAGCCGTGATCGCCTATCCGTACCACCCGCTGGTCGGCCGTACGGTCCTGGTGACCGGCGACCATGAGCACGACGGTGTTCATTATTTCCTGATTCGGCAACCGCAGGGCGGCTCCTTCCAGGTGCCGGGCTGGATGTTCGATCCGGCGGCATGTTCGATGGAGATTGTAACGGTGCCGCGCCTCCCCGTCAGCCAGCTCATTCAACTGCGTAGTCTGCTTGATCATCTCGTAGCCTATCGCCCGGAGGAAGAAAGCCCCGGAGGATTCGACAATGAGAAAGCAGTGTCGTGCGCAAATGGATCTGTTCCTTCCGCTAACCCGGCCCGGCGATATGAGTGGCGCCGAACGACAAAAGGCGGTGGCGCTTCTGCGAGTATTGCTAACGGAAGCGGCGGCGAAGCCGGCCAACGAGCCTCAGGCCAACGGCAAAAAGGGAGCAGGCGATGAGTAAGATCACGCCCGTGCACCTGGCCCGTGCCGCTTTCGTGTACATCCGCCAATCCACAGCGTATCAGGTCGTCAACAATCTCGAGAGCCAACGACGCCAGTATGGCTTGGTCGAACGCGCGCGGCAGCTTGGCTGGGAAGATGTCCAGCTTGTCGATGATGATCTCGGCCGGTCCGGTGGCGGAACGGTCCGACCGGGCTTCGAGAAGCTACTGTCCGCGATTTGCGAAGAACGGGTTGGCGCCGTGGTATCGCTCGAGGCATCACGCCTTGCCCGGAACGGCAGAGATTGGCACACTTTGCTGGAGTTCTGCGGCCTGGTCGACACGCTGATTGTCGACGAGGAAGCCATCTACGATCCTCGCTCACCCAATGATCGGCTGTTGCTTGGCATGAAGGGCACCATGAGTGAGATGGAGTTGTCGATCTTCCGGCAGCGGTCCGTCGAAGCCATGCGCCAAAAGGCACGGCGGGGCGAACTTCATTTGACGGTCGCCGTCGGCTACGTGAAGACGGATGACAGCCGTATCGAGAAGGATCCTGATCGGCGCGTCCAGGATGGCATCTTGCTCGTCTTCCGCAAATTCGCCGAGCTCCAATCAATCCGGCAGGTGCTGCTTTGGTTCAGGCAGGAGAACGTCCTCGTTCCAGCGATTGTGCAAGGTCGCGGTAAACGCCCAGTCGAATGGAAGGCACCCGTCTATCACACGCTGCACCACATGCTGACGAATCCGGTGTACGCTGGCTCTTACGCCTATGGTCGGCGGGGGACACGGGTGACGATCAAGGACGGGCGCAAGCGGATCATGCGCGACACACTCCGACGCAATTGGAGGGATTGGGACGTTTTGATCCACGACCATCACGAGGGCTATCTCGCCTGGGCGGAGTTCGAGAGGAATCAGCACCTGATTGCCGACAACGCCAATGGAAAGAGCTATATGGGTCGCGGTTCGATAAGGCGCGGCGAGGCTCTGCTGCCGGGATTATTCCGTTGCGCGCGCTGTGGCCGACGCCTGCACATCCAGTACACTGGAAAGGGCGGGAACACACAGCGATATGCCTGCCGCGGGGCATTCGGCACCAAAGCGGCCGACACCTGTATCGGCTTTGGCGGCATGCGGGTCGATCGCGTCGTCGCCCAGGAGGTGCTCGATCAACTGTGCAGCCTCTTGGGATTGAAGCGGCGCTGGCCGCGATGGACGCCCAGAGCGTGCATCATTGCGACAAGCGCCAACACATCGAGAACGCAATCCAGCACGCTCAATACGAAGCTGCTCGGGCACGGCGACAGTACGACGCCGTCGATCCCGATAACCGGCTAGTTGCCAATGAGTTGGAGCGGCGCTGGAACGAGAAGCTGGTTCAACTGCGCGACCTGGAGGTGCAGCTCGAGACCCTTAAACAGGCGCAATATGCTCCAGCGCTTTCCGCCGCGGATCGCGCGAGGCTGATGACTCTCGGCAAGGATTTGACCAAGGCGTGGAACAGTCCCGGGGCGTCCATCGAGACACGCAAGAAGATCATCAGGCTGTTTGTCGAAGAGATCATCGTCGATGTCGTGGGCAATACATTGGCGCTCATCATACACTGGCAAGGCGGCGACCACACTCAGTTGACGGTCAAAAAGAACAAGATCGGACAGACCCGCTGGACGGTCGAAGCCGATGTCCTCGATCTCATTCGCGTATTGGCGAGGCAACTATCGGACACGGCAATCGCTGCGATCCTCAATCGGTCCGGCAAGCTGACTGCACATGGTGCGAGTTGGACACGATCCAACGTCTGCAGTCTCCGGAACACCAACGGCATTCCTGTCTACCGCGAAGGTGAACGAGCCGAGCGCGCCGAAGTGACGTTGGATGAAGCCGCCGACATTCTGAAGGTGAGCCGCACGACGGCCTATCGGATGGTCAGCAGTGGTACCCTTCCGGCCCGGCAGCTGTGCGGCGGGGCGCCCTGGATTATGCGGCTCGCCGACCTGCAGCGAGACGCTGTGTGCCGCGAAGCCGATGCCAGACGATCGCGTCGTCCGATATCTCGAGATCCTCAGCAAAATCGCCTTCCTTTATAAGGGCATCACCAGATGAGTAGTATGACGCGCCAACGTCGCTGCCGGCGAAGAGGCTATTCTTTCTCGTGATTGTTTGTGGCCGGATGGCGCGTTCGACGATGTTGGAGTCGAGCTCGATACGTCCATCGGTCAGGAAGCGTTCGAAGATGGCACGGCGCGAGACGGCATAGCGGATCGCCTCGGCCAATTTTGATTTGCCGGAGATCCGCCGCAAGGTCTGCTGCCAGAGATCGAAGAGATCTGCGACGATCGCCGCGGAGGTTTGCTGGCGCGCGGCAACGCGAGCGTCGGGGCTTTGACCGCGCACGGTTTTCTCGATCTGCCAGAGCTTCGCCATCCGCTCGACCGTCGCCGTTGCCACTTCTGAGCTCCCTGCAACATGCAGCTCGTAGAACTTGCGTCTGCAGTGTGACCAGCAGCCAGCCAATGTGATGCCATCATTGCCGCGATCGGATCGCGCGAGCTTGTTATAGGCGGCATAGCCATCCACCTGCAGGATGCCGCGATAACCATTGAGGTGCCGGACCGCGCATTCGCCGGAGCGGCTGTCTTCGAAGCGATAAGCCACCATCGGCGGACCGTTGCGGCCAAAGGTTCGGTCATCTCGGGCATAGGCCCATAAGTAGGCCGTCTTGGTCGATCCGGAGCCCGGAGCGAGCGTCGGCAAAGTGGTTTCGTCGGCAAAGACCCGTTCGGCCTTCTTGACCTCGCTGAAGATGTAGTCGGCCAGGATCTCCAGCTCGAAGCCGAGCTTGCCCATCCATTGCGCCATCAGCTGGCGGTCTAACTCGACCTTGTCGCGGGCGTAGATCGCCTCCTGCCGGTAGAGCGGCAGGCCGTCGGCATATTTGGCGACGGCGATCTGGGCCAGAAGCGCTTCCGTTGGAATGCCTCCTTCGATGATGTGGGCCGGGGCCGGCGCCTGGATCACGCCGTCCGCGTTCTTGAAGGCATACTTGGGACGGCGCGTGACGATCACACGGAACTTCGCCGGCACCACATCCAGGCGCTCCGACACGTCCTCGCCGATCAGCACTTTCTGCTTGCCGGCATGCTCAGCCAGCTCTTCCGGCTCAATGACAGTTTCGATCCGTTCCAGATGGGGCGCAAAGCCCTTGCGCCGACGCGGTGCACGCTTGCCATCCGCTTGCGCACGGCCCTTGCTGACCTGGGCCTTGATCGCAGCGATGCCGGTCTCGATCTCCTCGAAGACGAAGGCCTGCTGCTCATCGTCGCCATTCGCCGAGCCGAGCTTTTCCGATCGTCGGCCGAACCGGGCGCGGTCGAAGGCCTTCAGGATCTGCGTCAGCCGCTCGATGCGCGTATCGGCATCGGCGTTGCGGGCCTTGAGATCGGCGACTTCGCTCGCCAGAGCATCGGCGCGGGCCGCTTTCTCGGCCATGGCAAGAACCATGGCCTTCAGCGTCTCTACGTCATTCGGGAGGCTGAGATCGGGCGGCGTCATTGACCCGACCAGAGCACATCTTGCTCCGTTTCTCTTGCCCTTTCAGGCCGCTGATTCACTTCGCCGCAGTGCTTTTACCCAACAATCTCCGGCGGCTTGACCGCCGCGGTCCGGACCCGCTTCCAGTCCATCCCATCGACCAGGGCCATCAACTGCGCAGCATTCAGCTGCACCCGATGATGTCCGATCCGCGGCCAGCAGAACCTCGCCTTCTCAAGCCGTTTTAAATAGAGGCACACGCCAGAGCCATCCCACCATACGATCTTGATTCTGTCGGCCCTTTTGGCCCGGAACACATAAAGCGCACCGTCGAACGGATCTGAGCCGGCATCGCGTACCAGCGCAACAAGCCCATCGATACCCTTGCGGAAGTCGACTGGATGGCTGGCCAGGAACACCTTCACGCCAGAGGGGATCATGCCGAACGTACCGCCCGGATTACCCTCTGCAGATGCGCCTCGTCGACGTCCACGCCGGCGCGCACGATCACCTCGCCAATGGCAATTTCGATCACTGCGCCTGACAAAGACGCCATCTCACCCCCGCAACTCGAGTGCCGCTCGCGATAATGTCGTTCCGCCCGAGCATCACGGCGCCAGGCAAACAGCTGCGACGGGTGAATGCCAATCCGGCGAGCGATCGCCGAGACGCTCGCGCCAGGCTCCAGCGCCTCTGTCACGACTTTGGCCTTAAACTCGTACGTAAGCGCGATTTTCCCCGCACGTTGACGCCGGCGGTTTTGATGGATTGCCCTAGTATCGGGGCGATACCGGTCCGTTCAGGCAGTGGCGGCTTTGTGGAAGTTGAAGGGCAGCAGGTCGGTAATATCGGCGTCGCCGGCGCGCTGAGGCAATTCGGTGAGGACGTGGCGCAACCACGCTAACGGCTCGACACGTGAGGCGCGGCAGGTCAGCATCAGGCTGTAGACGACGGCACTGGCCTTGGCTCCGTCCACGGTATCGCTGAACAACCAACTCTTCCTGCCAGTTGCAAAAACCCTGATGTCGCGCTCCAGAAGATTGTTGTCGATC
>NZ_AUEZ01000088.1 GCF_000426245.1 Bradyrhizobium sp. Ai1a-2
GAAAACATAGAGATAGCGGCCATCACCAAGCTGGATCAGCTGGTCTGCCATTGGCATGAGCTCGGTTTCGTCCATCGCAACATGCAGATGAACGCTCGGATTGGCAGAGCTCATGGTCATTTCTGCGATGTTATCGTCGGCTTGGAAAACGAAAGCAACACGCTCGCCGATAGTATTACCCGATTGCGGCAGGAGGATCTTCAATGCGGGCAGATCGCCGGTATTTCCCGATCTCGCAACAGGCGCACCGTCAGACCCGTGCATATGGTGCATGCCCGGCTCATGGTGTTGTGCGTGGGCTGGAGCCGCGACCAGAGCGCCAGCCACAAGAATCATGCACCAAATGAACTGTTCGAATCGATCGCCAAACCGGTTGGGACGGGATGATATTTGCATGCTTTCCTCCTTTGTTTGCGAGCCCTGAAAGATTTCCACTAATTCAGTGCACATGTTGAGCGGGTGGCGGGAGAATTTTGGACTCTCTATTGAGAACTCGGACCTGCGAGATCAGCTCGTCGGAATTTTGCCAACCACATTCGTCCTCCTCTTGCAAGCAGCGCGCACGGATGTATCCGAACCTGTCGATTAGGAATTCCATGGAATGTCTTCCCATTTCCAAACGCGTGGGATCTCCACGATTTGTAGTGCTCCGGGAGAGCAGATCGTAACTTTCTCTAACCTCTTGTGCTCCACGCCGAACATTCGGGACGCCCGCCGCCAGCTTTGCGTCCGGCGACACGATAATCGCCCACAATCGTTCTTTCCGGAATCTTTTCTGCTCAAGGCGTAGCTGTTTAACGCGCATTGCGTCGGACTTTTCGGGAAACACGAGCAGCACATTGCTTTGCTCACGGAAGTCCTTCAGCTCCCTCTCCGCCCCATTCTCGTCCTCTAAGAAAAAGTTTGGAGCCCCCAGCCACGGATGATCGGGTACGATTTCAGGCGACAGGAGGCGCGCCTGAAATCCCTCTGAAAACGTCCGCAGGAAGTTGATCACATCCCAGCGGGCCTGTTCGTCCAATACATCAGCAAATCCGGGCATGCCGCTTTTTGGAATTCCATGGCTAAGCCACCAAAACATGTCGCCGGCCGTGTGCAGCGCAGTGTGCGGTTCGCTCAAATTCGCGGGCGGCTTGGGAAGGGTCGATGCCGCCGGACCATCGCCAAGCCCTCCGCTGCCGTGGCAAGCCGCACAATTTTGGGCAAATAGACGCTTTCCATTGGCTATTGATATCGTCGAATAGGCAACCGACGGGCGGCGGTAAGTATCGGGATAGGCTGGCACGGATATCTGCCACAGACCGCCTGCGACCGAAATAACGGCGGCGGCGCCTGCTGCAACTGCTTTTACCTTTTGCGGCTCTCTCAAACAAACGAGCAGGCCCCAGAAGAGTGACAATAGTGCTAGTGAGAAGGCGCCCGCCGCGATAACGGGCGTCGGCCACGCCGGCCACGTGGCTTCGATCGAAAAGCGAAACGGCAGCCACCAGATGGGCTGATCATGTCGTGCTGGTATGACTGAAGAGAGCGCGGCTGCGCAGCCGACGATCAGAACACCGCAAAAGAATTCAGTTGCTGCCCATCCAGCTCCTGCAAGAAAAGCCGCGGGTTTTGCTCGTACGGTTTCCATGACGGGTAGGAAGCGCGTGCGAATCCGATTGGCCACCAACAGGATGCATGCAAGTAGAGCAAGCTTCGTTATCATTAGTTGACCGTAGGCCGTGCCAAGCCACTCGCCAGCCGAACTAGCGGAGCTAAACGCGAGCACCAAACCTGATGCGACGACGACGACCACGAAACCGATTGCTAGTTGGGAGAAACGTCGCAGCGTCGCTGCGACATAGACGCGCCGAGTCTCCGTGGGGGTGACAGCGACCGAAGCCACCAGCCAGATCCAAGCCGGTAAGGCCCCAAGCCAAGCAGAAACCGCGAGCACGTGAAGTTGATATGTCGGAACGAGCCAACGGCTGTCGTCTTCCCCGGCGGCGTGTCCAGCAAGTGGACCAATCAGCGCGATCAGTGCTGCTGTCCCGGCTGTCACGATTGAAGCTAAACGTTGCTGCTGCCTCGACCAGCCGCGAATTAGGATCGCTGTCGGCAGCAGCAAAAGAAGAGAGAGCGCTAACCTTGCAAGCGTGATCCGACCGTAATGTGTGTCAAATCCGAAGCTTTCCAGCGTTTGGCCAGCCGCTACTATCTCCGGTAGTGCCATATCTGTCGCAATCGCGACTTGAGCGATAAATAACCCAGCGGTAGCGAAGAGGTGAATGCCGGCCGCCCAGAGAAAGCTCACCTGCACTCGTCTTTGCCAAGCGGCAAGGAACGGATCGGAAGACGGCGCTGCCAGCAACAGAAAGAGTACTCCGCCTATGACCCATGCAAGCGCAATGTCAGCGATGGCCTTGCACAGAGCTGGAAACAGTACCGTCATTCCGCATGCCTAACGTTCCTCGACGATGAACTGATAGCCGTAGTCCACCACATGCCCGTCTTGCGAGAGCACGCGGTAATGAACCGAATAGCTGCCCGGTCTCATGTCAGATACTGCCGTTACCATGCACTTCGGATCATTGCCTGCTTTCAAATCGCCAAGCGTTAGCGACTGACCGTTGGCGTTCTTGAGCTCCACTTTCGAAAACTTGAGCTCTATGCGTTCGTTGAAGCACAGTTCGATCTGCTGCGGCGAATGAGCTAACACGGCCCGGCTCGCGGGATCGGACTTCACGAGAGCGGCATGTGCAGAGGCAGCCGTCGGCAGGCACACGAGGCCAACGCACAGCAACGTGATGCCAAGCGCTGATACCGGACGCCTGCTTGCGGATGAGAGTTCTTTTACCGTCGCTTGAATCAGCCTAGTTCGCGCCCTGCCGGTGCCGGCGGTCAAGTTTGGCGTGCCAGCATGATCGAGTGACGGCCCCGTCGCTACTCGGATGTAATCGTTCTTGTTTCCGTGTTTTTCGTGAGACATGAGTGTGACCCTTATTGCCGGGCAGCGGCCGGCAAAGTGCTAGCCTAGCTTTCCTTGCGCAACGTGGAGTACCAAAAAAGGGCGGCCCCGGCTGCCAGCGTTCCTAGAACGATTGCGAAACTGTCCCTATATCGGACCCAAATCCCGCTGCCGTAACCAACCGAAAACGGAAATCTCGATACGTATTTCGGTCCGTCGCCGACTGTCACGAGGCCCACAAAGCGCCCGGATTCGGGGAACGTGTACTGAAACGATAGTGAGCCTGTCGGATATTGTTTTGGCGGGATTCGAAGGACGGCCTCGCCGTCTACGTCGTTGCCGGCGTCTCGCAACAACCGCACCTCGATGGGGAGGTCACGTAGCACATCGCCGACGGCATCCAAGACGATGACCGTGCGGCCGATTTCCGGAATGTCCTCGCAAAATTCCCGATTCCCCTGGTTGGCCGGCTGGTATCCGGTAAAATGCATCATATAAGGCCCAGCGCGAAGCTTGCACACGTCTCTCTCCATCGATACTCCCCCGTGTGCAATCGCTGGCCGCGCCCCACCGCAGTCTAGGATGAGGAGCAAAGATGGAACTCCAAGCACTGCGGCTTTTAGGACATTCAACCCGCACCTCCTTTCGGATTCTCAGCCGTGCGGTTGTCGGGATCGGTGAATACAGGGACCATGGGGCCGCTGACGTTTGAGATTGTCCGTTTGCCGTGCTCTTCATAGAAGAACAACAGTCCTCCCAACGTATTGTCCGGATCGTTGATCAGGCTACTCAAGCGCTCCGTCTCCCATGCCGCGTCGGCCGCTTCGATATCGACTGTCTTCGTTTCACCCGGCTTGAGCGGTCGGCTGTCGCTCACCTTAAGCCCATTCGGAGGAAGCAATTCCTTGGGGTAATTCGGATCCACCGTCGCCATTGCCTGGCTAACCTCATGGTTGATGAAGCGCTGATTGGAAGTTAAGAACTCGCCAAGCTGTGCTGACGTGCTCCCATTGTTCGTCAGTGTCACGTTCATACGAAGCGAGCGGCCAGGGACGTCATAGTTTGACTTGTTGACCACAACTTTGACCTGCTCAGGCACTTCCGGTAGGGGCTCGACGGTTGCGCGGGACCCCTGCAGCGGCACGGTCCTTGGATAAGCGGCGTCGGTCGCCTGAAAGCCGAAGAATACGATGAGAATCGTCGCCACGAGCAAACTGGCCCCAAATAGGCGATCGATGCCGGTAACGAGCTGAGATCGATCGCCGCCTTTTTCCGTCAACGCGCGTAAACGAGGCAGCAGGAGCGGTCGGCGCAACCACCAGACAAGCCACACGATGGCGATCGCAACCCACAAGCCATGCCAGAAGAACACCCTGCCAAGGCCCCAGGTTTCGAGATTGTCGATAGTCTCGCCACTGAGAGTTTTGATTGGAAGCTTGAAGTCGCTTTCGTTCCCCGTCACCGACAGCCAGTTTCCCGGTCCGAGCAACGGCCCGGCTCCCATCACGTTGATCATCGGATGGACGTGATGGTGGCCAGGCACTCGTCCTTTGAGCACTGTTTTGAATTCATAGTCCCGGTTCAACTCCAGTTTGGTGGACTGAATTGCTGGGACGCCATTAATGTAGCTCTCGGTTCGGGCTAGCACCGGGCCCGGCGTCCCGTTTCCCAGAAAGGCCGCTTCGGGAAGGGGTAGGTTGACTGGCCAGATCGGGAAGAGTCGGAACTTGCCGGTGACAACGATTTCACCGTTCACGGGAATGTCGTTCGCGCTCCACTTCACATCGTAAAAATGAGCCGTTCGCATCCGCAAAAACGGCTCCTGATTGCGCTCACCATGCGCCAGAGCAGCATCTGGGCCGAAGGTCAGTATTCCGATCTGCATGATCGCCGCCGCTGCCGATAAGATTACACGCACGCATGAGCTTTTGCGGAAACAGAATGTTCTCATTTGGAGTCCTCCACAGTCCCAGCAGGATCATTCGGTTGCGACGAAGCGCCCTTGCAGGCTGGTGCGGTCGATGGCTTTTTGGGCTGTCTCAGCTGGCTCATCCTTATCGGTGAGCCCCATGAAATTTTTCAGGGTGTTTGGCGTCGTTACCACACGAGCGAGGAGCATTCCGATATGCCACCACGCCAAATACATCAGTATGGATACGAACGCCGAGAAAAAGGACGCGATAATGGCTGAGTGGCCACCAAAAGTTCGAAGCGTGCCCCGCTCTATCAGCCGGATATACTCAGGCAGGGCGGTGCGGGTGAAGGCATAGCTGATGTAATCGCCCACGGACACAAGCTGCCCCATCACTTCTACGGGTAGCCGATATGGCGCCAGCCAAAACCAGTTAGCCGGGTAGAAAAGCAGTGCGAATGCAAAGGCGCCGGACATCGCCGTGAACAAAAAATTCCCGGTCAGCAAAAGAGCGACATCGAGGACTAGTGCGCCAGGTATCAGCAGCGCTGGAATGACCTCGCTCATCGGAAAGTACGACCACAGGTGGAAACCGAAATATCGATTTATCCACTGACCGAACAGGAGACAAACGACCGCAAATGTAGCGGCGATTGGAAGTCTAAATTTCGTCCAAAACACATACTGCAAAGCTGCAGGGAATGTTATGGCCATAATTGGAGTCAGGGTGACCCACCACTGTCTGTCTTTCCAATCGATCCACATATCCCAGTCCCCTGCGGTCAGCATGTAATGCAGGTGGAATGCGCCGGAGACCGCCAGAAAAAGGATGGCGGCGACGAGAAGGTCTAACACTCTTGAGATTCTTGCTGACTCTTTAGGCCATTCGAGACCGTACAGTCTCACAGACGTTCCTCCTTGCATGGCTTCCTCCTAATTCTTTTACCGAGTTGAGATCGACCTTCCTGGAAACCGACGCCCGACATGATTACAAGACGGCATGCTTTGCACATGCCGGGCTGTCAGCGATTAATGGTTCATAAGCGGTTTCAGCGCTGGGTGGCGACCGAAACTTCGTCCTCTTGGGAAAGCCGCCCGATCACTTCAAGCATGTGCATCGCGATCTGGATCAGGAGCCCACCCAAGGCCAGCACACTCCAGCCCATCACGACAAAACCCCAGTGCAAGGGATAGGAGAACACCTCTTCCATCAGGAAGAAGGCATGACCCCACTCGTTGTAGCCCAAGTTCGGCAATATTAGAAACGGACCTACAACCACGAGCACGAATGGAATTGAGATCCGCGTTGCGAACTTCGGCAGCCTCGTCATCGCGTACAGAAATGATCCCACGCCAAATAGCACGTAGAGTGGCATGGTGCCGTAGAACAGCACGATGTGACTCGGCGTGAAGCTTGTATCCCGGACCACAACCTGATGCCATGAGGCGTCCTGCTCAGCAAAGAAGCTGGTAGCGAACCAGACGCAAAAGGCATAGACGAAGATGAACAGGACCAGATTGAAGTAACGCCGGAGCTCTTCCCGCGGTTTGAGCGCGCCAAGATTGCGGTCTCGCGTGAACCATAGATGCGCCCAGGTCACCACCCAGAGCAAAGGGATGACGCTAAGCTCAACCTTCAGCAACGTCATCCAGGCGGCATCGAACGCGGGCTCAGTCGAATCCAGGCCGGCACTCCAAGCATAGACCTGCTGAAAGATGCGCCAGAACACCATCAGCGCTAGCACCGCCAGAGTGACTCCTGCTGCAAGTTTGAAATTCGCCAACGGCTGAGTACGGTCTTCAGCGGCAGACTTGGCGTTATGATTCATCGTGATCGACATCTTGTCTCCTCCTTGAGATTGCCTAAGGTGTGGTGTTGTTTACGAGGGTAGCGCTCACTCCGACCGTTGACCGCAAGGATAGGATCTGTCTTCAAGCTCCCAGCTTTCTGGTTACCTCCTTGCGAACGGCGCACGCATACACGTTGATTTCGAGACCGACCGGTAATTCGACGATTTTTGGGGCTTTCCAGCTCATATCGATTTGCTCCTGGCTAGATGAATGCGGCGCAAAAAGTCGCGGGGACACGAGGTCCTCGCAGTGGGGGAGAACTCACCGAGTGCGCGGCAAGTGCTCGGCGAAAAAGAAACCCATGATCACGCCATCCCTGCCACCGCGCGCTGTGCCATCACCCTGATGAGATTGGCGCGATAATCCGACGATCCGCAGGAATATGATCCGACTCTTGCCTCGCCCGCTGCTGCTCTTGCAAAGCAGCGTATTGATGCATCCAAGCGTCCGTATTGAACGATTCGTTATAGTTGGACTCCACACCACTCTCCCTAGATGAGGTAAATCTTCATAGCTGACCCGGAGCTAAGCCGTTCGCTCAGTCGACGACCGCAACAAAGCCAAAGAACGACAGTCCTCCCCCTTCTCTCTGTTCGCTCATTACCCGCACCCTCCTTTTGAAAGAGCGGTGCGGCACGTCGGGTTTGAACCTGGCCCGTGTAGACGCAAGACGGTCCGCTTTCATCTCAAACAAGCCGTCCTGCTCCGGCTTCAATTTGGAAATTGGCCGCGCGTTCGGTCTCAGGTTACAACCTCACGCCACGTACGAATCAAGCCTTGACGGCTGTGGCGAGGCGCTGATCGCGCCGGCCTCGCCGCAGCCCTTGATGCCGAGCGGATTGCGCGGGCACAGCGTCGTGGTGTGGCTGAGCTTGAACGACGGCAGGTCATCGGCGCGCGGCATGGTGTAATCCATGAAGGAGGCCGTCACCGGCTGGCCGTTCGAGTCATAGACCGCATGCTCGAGCAGGGACTGCCCGATGCCCTGGGCAAGGCCGCCATGGACCTGGCCCTCGTCGATCATCGGGCAGCGATGATCTCGCTCAGCGTGCCGGCGGAAGGATCGTGACGCGCTGCTGTCGTTCGTAGACTTCCCGGCGAGTATTGGGGTCATTTGCACACCTCGAACCCGATCGAAAGCGTGTTCGCCACGGTGCGCGGCACCGAACGGTGCATAGCAAGGGAGCGCTCTCACCGAACACCACCAGACTGATGGTCTTCAAATTGATCAGTGCCGCATCGAAGACTTGACGTCGGCTCAACGGCGCAAATCACCCGCCGAGGGTCATCGCAGGTGTCAGATTCGCTGACGGCATCGAGGTCACCTCTATGCCCGAACCACGCCGTCTGATCGGGCTCGTCACCCAAATTCAAACATAGCTCGTTGTAAATGTCTCTGTTACTGAAGATCACGGACAGTTAGCGAGCAGAAGAAGATTGTTGGGTTGAATGTCGTCCGCCGCCGTCTTGATGTACTTTTGCCCATCGTGCGTGGCCCACACCACATCAACCCTGCGGCCGTTTTCTTCGACATAGAACTCCCATTTGTCGCTCTCGATATCTTTGATAGCCTGATCGATGGATCGCTTCCACGGCGTCCCGTCGGGGTTAGTTCCCCCAACATGTGTGATTCTTTCGTGAGGGTTCTTTCTGTCCGTCTTGTTGACGTAGCGAATGCGTGCGCGTTTAGCCATACTCGTCTCTCCTAATCTCTCCTAAATCTGCAAGTAAATCTGCAAGTCCTGAAGGACCAGCATAGACCAATGGGCTGGATTCGGCTGCCACCAATCCAGGTAGGTGCGGTGCAGTCCTTCTCCGCGATACTCCTTGCTCGCACCCTTGAGAATTGAGCCTCTCGGGAGGGCAAGGTGGTCAGTCTCGCCAATCCAAGGGCGAAGGCTCGCCGGTTGCGGCCACACCTCTCGGCCGAGAACGGCGACCGGGCACGGCGATCGCTATTGGCACATCCTTTTGCCTGCGGCGATTCGTCTGTGCCCTCGACCAGACGATTGGACAAGAGCGTTTCGAGCGAAGTGGATACCGGTTCGCGTGAAGAGAACGCGTCAAAACAAGAATCTAAAGCTTCGTTCCGATTCAATCGGAACGGAAAAGACTCTAGTCGGTTCCGCAAGCCCCGGCGATCGGCGACGATGTTGTCGAGGTGCAGCACCTCTGGCCGTTGTCTTTCCGCCAAACGCTTAACCAGCGTCCGCGTGGCGTCGAGCACGAAGACGCCGCATGTTCGCTCCGGGGTCGTTAGTTGCCGTCCCGCCCGGCGAACAGAAAAAGCTCGACGGCGATTTCGTTCTCGCTGATCTTGTAGGCAAGTTTTTCGGCACAGAGATACCACCGGCCAGATCAGACGGCGAACGACCTAGTTTCACTGGATACACCCCTCTGCACATTGCAATTTTCAATTGGGGGGCTATCCAGCGATGCATGCTGGTCCGCCGCCGAAGGAGGCGCTCGATGGATGGATCGAATCTTATGGCAGCGTGCAGAGGCGATCGCGGCTTCGGCGATGAGCGATATCGGAGAGGGCCGCGACTACCGATCCGAGCTTCACCGCTCCGACCTTGGCTACCTCTTCGACGATGAGGATGGATAGTGATAGCTTCAGCCTAATCTGGTCGTTGCAACGAGGCGTGTCCGTTGACGCGCTATGATGATGCGTCCTCATTTCCAATGACTTGAGCGAGTCGCGAAAATAGCGATGCGCACGCTGCTCATATCCCATTGCGTGGCGCTTTGTTTTGGATTGCTCTGCGACCGCAGCTCACTTCTTTTCCACATCTCAGCCTAGCTAACTCAAACCAGTTCAGGCTCGTGAACGTTATTAGCTTTGGTCGTATTCAAGAGCGGAATCACCTCGCGACCGAACGCCGGCAACTCGTCGGTAAAGTTCAGAAAAGCGCAAAGGATCATGTCGACGCCAACAGCCTCATAGGCGCGGATGCGCTCCGCAATCAGCTCGGGAGGACCAAATAAGCGAGTCTTGAAGCCGTCGTTGGGCTGCACCAGGTTGGCATGGCTCGAATCAGCCCACATCCCGATCCTGTCAGCAGTCGATGCGCCGGCCTGCTTCACCTGTTCGGCGAAGGCCTGCACGATCTCGGGGTCGGCGCCCGCGACGATCGCTTCGAGCTGCTCCAGCGCCTCCCGCTCGGTCGGCCGCTGGATGATGAAGCCGTTGAGCCCGAACTTGACGGTCCGCCCTTCAGTCTTGGCGAGCGCGCGGACTTCGTCGATCTGCTGGTTGGCACCCTCGACCGTCGTGCCGTTGAGGAAGTACCAGTCCGAATATTTCGCGGCCATCCGGCGCGCCGCCTTGGAATTGCCGCCCTGGAAGATCTCCGGATGGGGCTGCGAGATCGGGCGCGGCTTCAACCAGGCATCATTGATGCTGTAGAAGTCGCCCTTGAAGGTGAAGCGGTCCTGCGTCCAGAGACCCTTGAGCACCTGGATGAATTCTTCCGAGCGGCGGTAGCGTTCATCATGTTCCAGCCAAGGCTCACCGAACGCGCGAAACTCATCCTTGAACCAGCCGGTCAGGATGTTGATCGCAAACCGCCCTTTCGAATAGACATCGATCGTGGCGCCCACCTTCGCGATCATCGCCGGATGCCAGAAGCCGGTGTGGATCGCGCTGATGAGTTTCAGCCGCTTGGTCTGGGCCGAGAGCACCGCCGTGCAGGTGATGGCTTCCTGCTGCAGCTCCCAGCCATGACTTGCAATGAAGCGCGCCGGCGCGAGGCCATATTCGAAACCGAGCTCTTCGGCCTCGCGCGCGAGGGAGGCGTTGTAGTCAAGCGTCCAATCGGTCCGCTGGGGAACGTTGCTGATGACGAAGCCGCCGCTGCCGAGCGGCATCCAATATCCGAAACGAATGGCCATGATACGCTGCTCCTGCTCAGGCGATCGGAGTCTGAAGGGACGCCGCCGCCGTTCCGGCCGTTGCGGCACCAAGATAGAATTCGGCAACGTCGTCACGTTCGGCCAGCTCGGCCGCCGTGCCTGACGCGGCGACCCTGCCGTTCTCGAGAACGTAGCCGTGATCGGCAAACTGAAGCACGAGATGCGCGTTCTGCTCGGCCAGCAGAAAGCTGACCCCCTCGTTCCTGTTGAGATCCCGGATGATGTGGAAGATCTCCTCCACGATGATCGGGGCAAGCCCCATCGAAGGCTCGTCGAGCAGCACGAGAGTTGGATGCGTCATCAGGGCGCGCCCGATCGCGACCATCTGCTGCTCGCCGCCCGACGTCAGGCCGCAACGCGCGCTGCGGCGCTGCTTGAGCCGCGGAAACCAAGTGTAGACGCGCTCAAGATCGTCGGCGAGCGCGCGACGGCTCGGCCGACGCACGAATCCGCCGCTGAGCAGATTCTCCTCGACCGTAAGCTGGGGAAAGACATGACGGCCTTCGAGAACCTGGACCACGCCCCTGGCAACGAGATCGGCCGGGTCGAGCCGGCTGGTCGCTTCGCCGCGCCATGTGATCGCGCCCCGACTCAAGTGACCGCGTTCTGACCCAAGCAGGTTGGAGATTGCCTTCAAGGTCGTGGTCTTCCCGGCGCCATTGGCGCCGAGAAGAGCAACGATCGATCTCTGCTCGACCCTGAGCGACACGCCGCGCAGGGCCAGAATCGCCTGACCGTAGAGGACCTCGATGTTGTCGACCTCGAGAAACGAAGACGTGGTCATAGCGATCCCTCAGGCGACGACGTCAGTTGGTCGCGTCGCGCGGCGTGATGCCCTTTTCTCGGGCATAAGCGGCGGCACGCTCGTAGATCAGCGGCAGCAACAGGTCCCGATCGGACTTCACCCAGCCGTTCGACACCACGTTCCACTTCTCGCCGTCCCACTGCAGCACCTTGCCGGCACCGCCGCCCTCATGGTCCTTGGCCGATAGCTTCAGCGGCTGCTGGAGGCCCGTGGCGCCGATTTCCGCGAGACGCTTCTCGGACAGGTCGAGATGCTCGAGGCCCCACTGCGCCTCCTCGCCATTGATCGGCCGCACACCAAAATGTGCCTGCGCGGTCCGGATCGCCTCGACCGCGATGATGGCTTCGTCGACACCGGAATTGTAGTAGACCGAGCCGAAGCTCTTGAGATCCTTGAGATCGCTTAACCCCTTGTCGAGGATGTACTTCTTGAGCTTCTGATGAATCTCGAAATTAGCACCCGCGGGGAACGGCGTAATGGCCAGATAGCCCTTGCCGACCGCGCCAGCGGGACGGACGTCCTCCTCGGAGCCCGACCAGATGCCGCCGATGATATGATCAACCGGGAAGCCCACCTTGGCGGCTGTCTTGATTGCGACGGGCGTCATCACGCCCCAGCCGCGCAAGAACACCCAGTCGGGCTTGAGCTGGCGGATCTTGGCCCATTGCGCCGACTGTTCATTGCCGGGATGGGGCACCGGGATCTGGATGTCCTCGAAGCCATAGGTCTTCGCGAGATGGGCGAGCGGGACCTGGGTTTCCTTGCCGTAGGGTGAATCGTGATAGACGGTCGCGATCTTGAGACCCTTCAGCTTGTCCTTGCCGCCGACTTTCTCCGCAATGAAGTTGACCGCCGAAGAGGCTTCGCTCCAGAAGCTGAAGACGACGGGGAAGCTGTAGGGGAAGACGCGTCCGTCGATAGCCTCCGTGCGGCCATACGCGATTGTCACCAGCGGAATCTTGTCAGCCACCGATTTCTCGGTCAGAGCCTTCGAGATCGGATCGCCGTGCGGCAGGAAGATCGGAACTGGCGATCCGTTCTTGCCGGCCTTCACCCGTTCATAGCATTCAACGCCCTTCTCGACTTCCCAATTGGTCTCGCATTCGTCCCAGACCAGCTTGATCCCATTGATGCCGCCTTCCACCTCGTTGATGTAGCGGAAATAGTCGATCTCGCCGGCCCAGACCGGGATGCCACTCGACGCATAGGCTCCGACCCGGAAGGTCGCGAGCGGGACGTATTGCGTTTTTGCTTCTTCCGCTGAGACGCTGGTGCCGACCACCGCCGACAAAGCGAGCGCTGCTAGCCCGACCGCGTTGCTAATAAACCTCTTCTGTTTCCACAAAGACATCTGCTTAACCCTCCATTTGATTGCAGAATTCACGTTCGATCGTGCGCGCGGTTCGCACCCGCGCACGACAGGTTTCGTCGTTTGCTAACGGTTGATCCGCGAGACCAGCTGCGTCCACGCCCGAGACAGCAATGCTGCAAGGCCCCGCGGCTCCTTGATCAGGAACCAGACGATCAACGCACCGAACAGCGCCTTCTGAAAATTCTCGAGTTGTCCGGGATCGACCGTACCGCCGAACACCCCGCTCCCGAGATGATCGAGCAGAATCGGCAGGAAGATCATGAAGGCGGCACCGAGAAAATTGCCACGGATGCTGCCCATGCCGCCGATGATGATCGCGAACATCACTTGGAACGAACGGTCCAGATTGAAGCTGCGTGCATCGACGGTGCCAAGATAGGCAAAAGCCCAGAGCGCGCCCGCGATCCCGATCACCAGCGAGCTCACGAAGAACGCCTTCAGCTTTCCGGCGGATACGGGAATGCCGATCACCGAAGCCGCGGTGTCCATGTCGCGGATCGCCATCCAGGTCCGGCCGGTCTGGCTGCGAACCAGCCGCGCCGCAACGGCCGTCACGACCACGACGGTGGCGAGGGTCAGGAGATAGCGACCGGTCGGGCTCGAGAGATCATGGCCGAGGAACGCTAGCCGCGGCGCCGAGATCGAGCTCGAGGTCGAGTAATTCGAGAACCAGCCATATTGATTGAACAGCCATTCCAGCAGGAACTGGGTCGCCAGCGTCGATGCGACGAGGTAGAAGCCCTTGATCCGCAGGCTCGGCAGCCCCGCGATGATCCCCACCAGCCCGGAAATGATGCCCCCGAGCAGCAGGCTGACCGGCAGCGGCAGCTCCGGCAGCCGCAGCAACAGATTGTAGGTCGCATACGCGCCGACCGACATGAACCCGCCGCTGCCGAGCGATGCCTGCCCGGCATAGCCCATCAGCAGGTTCAGCCCCAGCGCCGTGAGCGACATGATCAGGAACGGGATCAGGACGGCGTTGAGCCAGTAGTCGTTCGCTACAAGCGGAATGCTGGCGAGCGCGGCGAGCAGCACCCCGACCGAACCGGCGCGCAGCCGATCGCGTGTGTTTTGCGCGGTCTCGCCAGATGGGCCAAACCCTTCGATGGTTTCCGTGCCGATCGCTGACATACGTCAAATCCTTTCGATCGGCGCTTCGCCGAACAGACCGGCCGGCCGGACCAGGAGAAAGGCGACCGCCAGCACATAGGAAAACCAGGTCGAGACGCTGCCGCCCAACAGGCTTCCGAGATAGATTTCCGCCAAGCTGTCGCCGGCACCGACGATCAGGCCGCCGACGATCGCGCCTGTGATCGAGGTAAATCCCCCGATGATGAGCACCGGCAATGCCTTGAGCACGACGAGCGTCAGTGCGAATTGCACGCCCTGGCGCGCGCCCCACAGCAGACCTGCGACCAGTGAGACAAAGCCGGCGACGCCCCACACGACCTGCCACAGCGTCTGCAGTCTGATCCCGATCGAGAGTGCAGCCTGCGGATCGTCGGCGATCGCGCGCAGCGCGATCCCGACGCGGGTCTTGTTGAAGAAGATCGAGAGCGCGACCACGAGAATCCCGGCGGTGCCTGCTGCGACGAGGTCGAACTGGCTGACCTGAACTCCGCCGATCTCGATCGGCGTATCGACGATGCCGAGATCGAGCTCGTGCACGCTCGCACCCATCACGATCTGTGCGAGGCCCTCGATCACGAAGGACACTCCGAGCGTCGCCATGAACAAGGTGATCTGCGGGCGATTGACCAGCGGCCGCAAGACGACGCGCTCGACGGCGATCGCGATCAGCACCATGACCGCCAGCGTGATCAGCGCGGCCAGCCAGAAGTCAATTCCCTTGTCGTGAAGCGTCACGAAGGTGAGCGCGGCGCACAGCACCATCGACCCTTGCGCGAAGTTGAAAACGCCGGAGGCCTTGAAGACCAGCACGAATCCGATTGCGACAAGCGAGTACATGACGCCCGCGAGCAGGCCACCGACCAGCGTTTCGATGAAGAAGCTCATCTCGACCTCAATGCGCCGTGCCGAGATAAGCCGAGATCACGTCGGGATTCTTGCGCACCTCTTCCGGAGAACCGTCCCCAACCTTGCGGCCATAGTCGAGCACGACCACGTGATGCGAGAGCCCCATCACGACACTCATGTCGTGCTCGATGAGCACGATGGTGGTGCCGAGGCTTGCATTGGTCTCCAGGATCAGGCGGCTCATCTCGTGCTTCTCATCCTGGTTCATTCCAGCCATCGGCTCGTCGAGCAGCAGCAGGCTCGGCCGGCCGACCAATGCGCGTGCGAGATCGACCCGTTTCTGAACACCATAGGGAAGCGTCGCCACCACCGTGTCGCGATGCCTGGTCAGGTCCAGGAACGCGGTGATCTCGTCCGCCCGGCGGTTGAACTCGCGGGTCTCGCGCCGATCCCGGCCTACCCCAAAGGCGTGCTCGAGGAGCGTCGTTCGGGAATGCCTGATCAGTCCGGCCAGCACATTGTCGAGAACGCTGAGATCACGGAACAGCGCGTTATGCTGGAACGTCCGGCCAACGCCCAGATGCGCCGCATGCGCCGGGCGAATCCGGATGAACTGTTCACCATTGAACGTGACGCTGCCGCTGTCGGCCCGATACACCCCGTTGATGATGTTGAGCAGCGAGCTCTTGCCGGCTCCGTTCGGACCGATCAGCGCGCAGATCTCGCCACGCGCAACCGCGAAGCTCAGCGCGTTGAGCGCCTTGATACCCTGAAACGACAAGGACACGTCGCGGAGTTGAAGGATCGGTTCGGGCATTGCGCCTCAGGCCTCGACCGGCTGTCGCCCGGCCGCGGCGGCCGCCTGGGCCTTAACGGCCTCGATGTCACGATAGGCCGCGGCCGGATGGCTCGAGGGCAGATACGGCCCGTCGCCGAACAGCTTCTCGCGCAGCGTCCCCGGACGATAGCCGGTCGGATAGACGCCACGCTTTTGCAGCTCGGGCACCAGCAAGCTGACCACATCCTCGAAGCTCTCAGGCGTCACTGCATAGGCGAGGTTGAAGCCGTCGACGTCGGTCTCCTCCACCCACTCCTGCAGGATGTCGGCGACCGTCGACGGCGAACCGACGAACACCGGGCCGAGGCCGCCAATCCCGCCCCAGCGCGCCAGCTCCTCGATGGTCCAGGACCGGCTGCCGCTGGCAAGATGATCGACGACGGACACGATCGCATTGGTCTCGACCTTCTTGACCAGATCGGTTGGCGCATATTGTCCGAAATCGATGCCACTCCAGCCGGACATGAACACCAGCGCGCCATCATAGGAGGCGTATTGCTGATACTCCCGGAACTTGGCTTCGGCCTTCGCGTCGGTTTCGTCGACAATCACCGTGACCAGGTTGTAGGTCAGGACCTTGCGCGGATCGCGGCCGGCTTCAGCCGCCTGCCGCCGCACCTCGGCGACGTAGGATTTCAGAACCTGCTTGATCGGAGCGGCAACAAAGACGCATTCGGCATGCTGGGCCGCAAAGGCCTTGCCCGGCCCCGACGCGCCCGCCTGGTAGAGCAGCGGCGTTCGCTGTGGCGACGGCTCGCAGAGATGATAACCCGGCACGTCGAAGTATTTCCCCTTGTGCCCGACCTCGTGAACCTTCGACGGATCGGTGTAGATCCGTTTCCCGGCATCGCGCAGGACAGCTCCCTCCTCCCAGCTTCCCTCCAGCAACTTGTAGAGGACTTCGATATATTCGGTCGCCACTTCATACCGGTTGTCATGCCGGCGCAGTCCGCCCTGGCCGATATTCTTCGCTCCACTCTCCAGATACGACGTCACGATGTTCCAGCCGACACGTCCCTTGCTGTGATGATCCGCGGTCGAGAGCCTGCGGGCGAACGTGTAGGGATGCTCGAATGACGTCGATGCGGTGATGCCGATGCCGAGATGCTCGGTTGCGAGCGCGATCGGCGCTACCAGCTGCAAGGGATCGTTGACCGGGATTTGCGCCGCTTGCTCAAGCGCATGAAACAGAGAGTTCTTGTAAACGTCATAATAGCTAACGACGTCGGCGATGAAGATGCCGTCGAATATCCCGCGCTCGAGCGTTCGCCCCAGATCCTGCCAGTAATCCAGGTCCTTGTACTTGTAGGAGCGATCCCGCGGGTGCGCCCAGACACCGGGAGATTGATGGCCGACACAATTCATGTCGAACGCGTTGAACCGAATCTGTCGCGCCATTCACATCTCTCCATTGCATCGCTCGTTGCGATGCCCTTGCTTTCCTTCGACGGTATCTGGCCACAACAGGCGATCGATGGTCCATTGCGTTTATCGGCATTTTTCGATGCGCATCTTTTGCCGCAGCCAATTGCGAGATGAGAAAATCTCTCCCGACGCATTCCCGTTTGTCATTGTCGTGCGGAATTCGGCAGCGCTCTCGATGTAGGCCACGGCATCAAATCGCCTCGACGCATTCGAATCTCGGTACAATCCGCCACATCGCGTGTCGCTTCGGAGAAAACTCCTCTCGAATTGACCTTCGACACGCTCATCTCGATTTTCCTTCATCGAAGAGCGCATGGTGTAGCCACACATTCAGACACATATGGCACGGCAGATTTTTCTCCGTACCATGCACTGCTCCGAACGTTCGTCTTCGATCCTACCAAAATACAGTATGGCTCTCAGCCGGAAGCCGACTATTCTTCGAGGCAACCCGATTGATCTCAGGACGAGCGAAAGCGGAACGATGACCATTCACGTTGCAAGCCCCACGAAGAGCGATGACGAACTGCAAACGCGATTCGCTCCGATCTTCGAGAAGATCGCAGCAGGTGCGGTGACGCGCGAACGTAACCGCACCTTGCCGTTCGCTGAGATCCGACTGTTGAAAGAGGCAGGCTTTGGGGCATTACGCGTGCCGGTCGAGTTCGGGGGACTTGGCGCGACGCTCCATCAGACGTTCGACCTCATTATCGGGCTTGCGGCCGCCGATTCCAACCTGCCGCAGGCGTTGAGGGCTCACTTCAACTTGGTCGAGGATTTGCGGCTGAACACGGATGAGACGGTCAAGGCGCGCTGGCTCAAGACAATCGCAAACGGCGCGCTGTTCGGCGTCGCGGTGACTGAGCCAGGCGTTGGCGCGGTCGATCGCTACCGGACAGCCGTGACGTCGGAGGGAGCCGCGCTGCGGCTCAATGGCACAAAGTATTATACGACCGGCACCCTCTATGCTGATTATCTGATCGTGGCGGCTGACCAGGACGGCAAACGAGTCACGGTTCTTGTCGACGCCAACCAGCCCGGCGTCGACGTTCAGGACGACTGGGACGGTTTCGGGCAGAGACTAACCGCGAGCGGAACGGCGGAGTTCAAGGATGTAACTGTCATTCCGGACCGCATTCTCGGTCCTGGTTATGGAACGGAAGGCCGCGTCTTCGGAACCGCCCACGTTCAATTGATCCTGCTCGCAACCCTTGCCGGAATCGCGAAACGTGCCGCCACCGACACGACCGAATGGATCAAGGCACGAACCCGCACCTTCACCCATGCCGTCGCCGACCTGCCGCGGAATGATCCTCTCGTGCAGCAGGTCATCGGGCAGCTTCACAGTGCGGCATTCGGCGCGCGAGCGACGGTCCTCGCCGCGGTCGACGAGCTCGCGCGGACCCTTGACGGTCGCCACCAAGACCCTCGGCAGCTCGACGCCTCCGAGCTCGCGGCAGCCGAGGCCCAGGTGGTCGTCATCAAATTGGTTCTCGACGCTGTGACCGCACTTTTCGAAGTCGGCGGAGCTTCCCTCAGCTCGGAGAAGCTCGCGATCGATCGGCACTGGCGCAACGCACGCACCATCGCTTCCCACAACCCCGCGATTTTCAAGCTCCGCGCAATCGGTGCACATGAGTTGAATGGCGACACACTTCCATACGCATGGAGTGCTGGCGTTCGTTCAGCATCGCAATCTGGCGGCTAGCACGCTCGCCGACGAAATGGCGAGCAGAGTCCGTACTTGAGCTGCTAGTCTCGGCTGAATTGCGACCTGGTGGCCTTGGCAAAATCTGAACAGTTAGCTGTCTCAGCCACATTTGTTCGTGCGATTAAGTTGTCGCCGAGTTGAGAAGCGACCATCGAACGATGGCTATCCTCACGTCGATTCGCTCTCCTGAATATCCTCCGGGATCTCCTGCCGCAGCTTCGGCCCTTGACTGAGCCGTCGCCCGAGCGCTGCGACGAAATTGTCGTAGCGCGCGCCCGCCTGCGCCCTCGCCGCCTTTGCCGCCGGTTCGGGGAGCGGCGGTGTGGTTGTGAGCCAGAACCGGACGAACAACGCCAAGGTCTCGACCGAGATCCCCATGTCCCGCTCGACCCGCGCGATGCGGCGGTCGAGCTGATCGAGTCGCTTAGCGATGGCAGCCTCCCGCCGCTCGTCGGCGTCCGGCGACAGGAAGGAAGCGATCGCGGCTTCCGCAATCAGCGACAGCGGCTGCTCACGCCGGGCGGCATAGGCCGACAGCTTTTTCATGACGTCCGGATCGAGATAGACCGACATCTGAGCTTTCTTCTTCGGCGCGGTCATGCCTGCCTCACAATCCGAGATCGTCGCCGAGATCAAGTGATGCCTGGCGCGCGACGCCCTGCATCATGTCGGTCATGCGCCTAATCCGCGGGGCATCTTCATCGAGCTCGTCGGCAAGGTCAGGCGCGAACTCGTTGTCGAGCGGTTCCTTCTTCTCCACGGTGTCGCGATCCAGTTCCGGCTGCCGCCGGCGGTCGGCGGTCTTCGGATCCTCTACATCGGTCTGGTCATCGGTCGACGCCGGTGGTGCCGTTGGGCGCGGCGGCAGTGGCCGCGCACTCCAATCGTCCGGCCTGCTGTCGTTGCGCTTGGTCAGCACCGGCGGCGGGAGGATGCGCTCCTGGAACCGTCTGTCCTCGTAGTAGCGGGCCTTCTTGGCGCGGATCGGATGCAGGCCCGACATCATGACGATCTCTTCTGTCGGCGGGAGCTGCATCATCTCGCCAGGCGTCAGCAGCGGGCGAGCGGTCTCCGACCGCGACACCATCAGGTGACCGAGCCAAGGGGCCAGCCGGCTGCTGGCATAGTTCTTCATCGCCTTCATCTCGGTCGCCATGCCCAATGCGTCGGAGACCCGCTTGGCGGTCCTTTCGTCATTGGTCGCGAAGCTAACCCGGACGTGACAGTTGTCGAGGATCGAGTTGTTGGGCCCGTAGGCCTTCTCAATCTGGTTCAGCGACTGGGCGATCAGGAAGCTCTTGATGCCGTAACCGGCCATGAAGGCGAGCGCTGACTCAAAGAAGTCGAGCCGGCCGAGCGCGGGGAATTCGTCGAGCATCAGGAGAAGCCGGCGCCGGCCGGCCTTGGCCTGAAGATCCTCGGTCAGCCGGCGGCCGATCTGATTGAGGATCAGCCGGATCAGCGGCTTGGTGCGATTGATGTCCGACGGCGGCACGACGAGGTACAGCGTTGTCGACCGCTCTCCGCCGACGATATCGGTGATCCGCCAGTCGCAGCGCCGGGTCACCTCGGCGACGACGGGATCGCGGTAGAGACCGAGGAACGACATCGCGGTGCTCAAGACGCCGGAGCGCTCGTTGCCGGACTTGTTCAGCAGCTCGCGCCCGGCGGAGGCGACGACAGGATGGACGCCGGCCTCCCCGAGATGCGCCGTCCGCATCATCGCGGCGAGCGTCGACTCGATCGGCCGCTTGGGATCGGACAGGAAGGCCGCGACGCCGGCGAGCGTCTTGTTCTCCTCGGCATAGAGGACGTGGAGGATCGCGCCGACCAGGAGCGCGTGGCTCGTCTTCTCCCAATGGTTCCGCTTCTCGAGGCTGCCCTCCGGGTCGACCAGGATGTCGGCGATGTTCTGGACGTCGCGGACCTCCCACTCGCCGCGCCGGACTTCCAGCAACGGGTTGTAGGCTGACGACTTCGCATTGGTTGGATCGAACAGAAGGACGCGGCCGTGCTGGGCACGGAAGCCCGCGGTGAGCTGCCAGTTCTCGCCCTTGATGTCGTGAACAATCGCCGATCCCGGCCAGGTCAAGAGCGACGGGATGACGAGGCCCACTCCCTTGCCGCTCCGGGTCGGCGCGAAGCACAGGACGTGCTCCGGTCCATCATGGCGGAGATAGGCGTGTTCGAACCGGCCGAGAACCACGCCTTCAGGCCCGAGCAGGCCGGCCTGCGCGATCTCCTTTGCCTCAGCCCACCGCGCGGAGCCATAGGTCTCGGCATTCTTCGCTTCGCGGGCGCGCCAGACCGACATGCCGATCGCGACGGCGGCGGCAATGATGCCACCGGATGCCGCGATATAGGCACCCTCGATGAAGACATGTGGGGCATAGGCATCGTAGGCATACCACCACCAGAAGAAAGCCGGCGGGAGATAGAACGGAAAACCGAGCAGCTCGAACCAGGGTTGCCCAAGTTGAGGTTGGAAGCCGAGCCGCCAGGCCGTCCATTCTGTCGCAGTCCAGAACGTCAGCAGGACGATCGCGAAAACAGTGATGACCTGCCCCCAGAGTACTTTAGTCGCGGACATGGCAGCCGCCCTTTCCTGATGTCGGTGATTGGAGGAATGGCTCACAGGCCAAGCCCTCGGCTGCGCCCAAGACCCCAATCGACGCCACCATCGTCGCGGGCAACGCCGGAGACATGCCGGCCGAGCTGCTTTTCAAGTGATGGCGTCCAGGGCACGAGCTGGAAGCCGAGACCATCGTCGATCATCGCGAAGCGGCCCGAGGCGAGCGCGAAGCGTTGCCGGTAGGTGCCGGTGACATATTCGCCGGCGGCCGACGGATTGAACGGCTGGCCCGTCTCGGCGGCGACCTGCTGACCGAGAGCCTCCACCTCCCTGCGGCGCAGCGTACCGATGAGGTTCTTTGCGAACGCCAGCCCACGTGCCTGGCGCTCGGCGAGACCTTGCTCGATGAGCTGCCCGGCTCGCCGCTCCATGGCTTGCCGGACCTCGGCACCGAAGCCGGCCTGGCCAAGCGCCACCGGATCGCGCGCGACCGCCTGCCGGTCGAGCCATGTCGCGCCACTTGCCGTCACCTGCGCTTCGATCGACAGATCAGAGCGAACGGCGAGCGCCACGCGACGCTGCCCGCGCGCATCGTCGAATTTACGGAGCTCGACGACCGAGCCTGGTGCGCTGTCGCCGGCGGCGCCGAGATCGGGGAGCCTGATGTGGTGGGTACGGCCATCGACGCCGTCGACCACGGCATAAGCGGTCGCCTTCAGTTCGTCGTCGAGACCGCGATCGACGAGGCGCCCGATGACGGGGACGTCGAGGCTCTCGCCTGATAGCACGTAGCTTGCGGTCCCGCGCTCGATGCCGCGTTCGGTCAGGCTGCGGTGGATACGTTTGATAATGTCGCCGCGCTCGCCGAGCTCGCGCAACGTCGTCTCAGCGGCCTCGTCCATCATCCATTGGCCTGGCCCGACTTGATGCGCCAGGCCAAGGCTCTCCAGGCGCCGCAGCCGGCCAACCTTCAGCGCATGGAACTGATCGGGCTGCTGCGTCCGATCCGGCGCAAGGTCGATGACGCCGTTGCGGCCTGCGTCGCGAACAAGTTGGCGATCGAGCTGTGTCCAACGTTCGGCGTCGACTTGGTGCTCGAGCGAACGGCGGATGTCGAGATCGGAGCGCAGTCCAAGTTCCTGCGTGACTAGGTCCTGCGCGCGGGCGCGCATTCCTTCCTTGATGTAGGCGCGGGAGATCACAAGGTCCTGGCCGTCCTCGGCGATGCCGCGCACGAGGATGTGGACGTGCGGGTGCTGGGTATTCCAGTGATCGACGGCAACCCAGTCGAGTCGGGTGGCCAGGTCCACTTCCATCTGGCCGACGAGCTCGCGGGCGAAACCCCTGAGATCGGCCATCTCGGGCGCCTCCTCAGGCGAGACGATGAAGCGAAAGTGGTGCCGGTCATTCTGACAGCGCTCAGCGAAGGTCTTGGGATCGGCATCATCGGTCTCGGTGCCGAACAGCTGGGCCCTCTCCCCGTCCCGGGTGACACCGTCGCGCCGGAGATAGCCGAGGTGTCCGGCGAGCGGCGCTGAGCGCGCCGTGTGACGGACGACGCGGGTCTTGATCGTCACCAGACGCGAGCGGCCAGTGAGCAGTCGGTTCGCCCGTTCGCTGGCGACCCGGCCGCGGCCGAAGCGAGAATGACGATGGCTCGTGAGGCGGCCGACTCGCGAGACGCCGCCGCCGGCGCGCTGAGCGGCAGCGAGCGCCTGGGCGATGAAGGGCTTTGCCCGCTGGCTCCTTGACGAGCGGATGCGGCCGGGCCGAGGCTGAAATTCCTTCTCCTCAGCCATGGCCAGCCTCGGCAATGTACGAAATTGGGAATCCGTACAATGAGTTGATGGTGGGGCGCACATTGCGCACCCAAGCCGCACATTGCCGGATCAGCAAAATAAGAAAGCAACAACAACCGACCGACCGAGCCGCACATTGCGGCCTTTTATCTCGCCCTCGTTCGGTCGTTGCTTGCTCGTCTCCCTCGCCTGCTCTTTCCTCTTTGCAGGTACGCGCTGAGGCACGCCTGAGCGCGAATTCGCAACCGATGGCGGCGGCAAGCGGCCATCGCGCGACCAATGACCTGATGTCGGCAGCATGGGCGCTCGCCGAGGCGCACGGGTCTAGGTTTTCACGTTGACGACGCGGTGCAGTCATTGCGATCGTCCCGTTGTCCCGAGCGCGACAAACAGGCCTTGCGACTGCGGCGCGATGGCCGAGAGATCGTGCACGGGAACGGCAGCCCGATCGTCATTCGCTGGTGGATCGGGTGTCACTCGCACGGCAGACGATGGCCTTTCAGCGCGCCCGAAAAAGAGCGGCGCCCGCGTCCAGGATGAACGAGAAGAGGCCGCGACGAGGAGAGGTCCTGGCGTGCTCTCCGCATCGACAAAAGGGACGATGGCCGCGACATAGGCGACCGTCTCGGCGGGCAGCGGGCGATGTCTATCGCGAAAATCCTCGTAGCGGCCGGGACCCGCATTGTAGGCCGCGAGGAAACCCGGCGAGCCGTAGCGGTCGTGCAACTCGCGAAGGAAAGCGGCGCCGGCGAGGATGTTGTCATGCGGCTCGAAGGGATCGCGTCCGAGACCGTAGCGCGCGCGCATGTCCGCCCAGGTCTTGGGCATGAGTTGCATCAGGCCGAGCGCGCCTTTGGGCGACACGGCGCGCCGGTCGCCGCCGCTCTCGATCCGCATGACGGCGCGGATCCAAGCTGCCGGAATGCCAAACCGCCGCGCGGCTTCCGCCACATGAGCGGCATAGCTATCGCTTGCCTGTTGACGTTGCACCGCCGCTGCCTGCGCTGACACCGCCGGCGTTGGCCCGCTAATCACCAGCAGGCAGGCAAGCAGTAGAATGGCAAAACCCGCCATGTCTCCGCCATAACGTGAGCAAGCCATCGTGCTCGCGCCCGGCGAGGATGTGCGCGGTTCGCCAGCCTGCGGCCGCCCGTGACCGCCGCCGTGCACGACGGCCAACCGACGCTTAAGCTGGGCGAGGCAATGTGATGACGCGAACAGGGAAACGAAGCTTTGATGCGCCCTGTTGCCGGCACGCGTGACGAGCCCCTGCATGCGATCAATCCCGCTCGGCGCGCTGGGGCTGACGATTCCAGTTCAGCGTCCAGACCGATTTGTCCTCGCCGGATCGGAAGAGATTGGCGCGGATCGGCCGCGGCAGCGCGGGATCGTCGATGATCAGCGAAACATAGTCGCCGGCCTTCTCGCCGGTGCGCTTCCAGCCCGCGCCGATCTCGGGTCCTTCGCCATCGCCGAGGCGAATGCGGTAGTCCGGCGCGTTCTCGGCATCTGAGGATTCGGCCGGGACGAGGGTAAGAATCCGCTCGAAGAAAAGCGTTTGAATGCGCCCGGTGAAGCCAGACTTCTCGCGGGTGAACTGACCGATTTGCGCCATGGGAAACCTCCTTGGTTGGCGGGTTTAAGAAGCGGGTCAATGGGTGGCGGCGCGCCAGACGAAGCGGCCGTCGCCGGCCTCGTCGGTCCAAAGCGGGACCGCGCGCGCGACGATCGAGGTGACGGGGAGCGAGCCGAAATAGCGGCCGTCCAGGCTATCCGAGACGGTCGGGTTCATGAGGAAGACCTCGCCCGGCTGGAGGGTGATGCAACCGCTCCAGCGCGGCAGCGGACGGCCGAGATGGTCGCGATCGTGTGCGGCGCCGACATCGACATCATCGACTCTGACAGCATTGCCGGACCGGCACACAGTCTGCCCGGGCAGCGCCATCACGTGCTTAAGCAGCGGCACATTTTTCGGAAGAAAGCCCCCATCGGTGAGGAAGCTCGCGACCGGCTCTGGTAGCCGCACCACGACCAATTCCAAGGCGTGCAGCCGTCCTGCCGGATGCAGCGTGTAGAAGCCCGTCGGCGTGCTTGCGGTGGCGTTCCAGATCAGCCGCGGCGGAGGATGAAGGAATCCCAGGCCGCTGGCGGTGAGCATTGGTATGCACGTCAGCACGATGTAGCCGAAGCGGGTCATGGCGTAACGCTCCGGCGCTTGAGCCAGGCGACGTGCTGCTCACGGGTGTAGGCGCGCGGTGCGTGACCGGCGGCGAGGCGATTGTGGAGATGTCGCCAGTATTCGGGCGCGGCGTCGGCCGGATCGATGGCGAGCGCCTCAATGGCGTCGACCGCCTGCAACACGCGCTCGACCTTCGGCCAGCTATCGACGCGCAGCAGGATTTCGCCGCCCGGCCGCACGAAGGGCAGTGTCTGATAGGGCTGGCCGTGTTTCACTGCGCGGACTATGTCCATGCGGGAGACCACGGTGCCATAGTCGTTTGAAGCCCAGCGGACGAAGCCAAAGATGCTGCCGGGCGCAAAACTAGAAACGCTGCGGCGGCGATCGAGGATCTTTTCTTCAGCGCGACGGCCGAAGCGCAGCCAGTGCTCAATCCTCTTCTCGACCCAGGTGAGCTCGACACGCGTGAGCGCAACTCCGCGTCGATGCGAGGGCGGCGCGGCACGCGGCGGCAAGGCCTCATTGTCGTTCATGACGGCTCTCCGGTCTCAGTGGGAATTCTCGGGCCAGCAATTCGCGCAGCATGTCGGCGACGGTGACGCCGCGTTGGAACGCGACGACCTTGATGCGACCGCGCAGCGCCGGCGTGACATCGATGGTTAGACGCGCGGTGTACCCCGCTGCGTCATTCATGCGACGCGGCGAGGTCGCGCCGGCCTTGATCCAGCGTTCGGCATTGCCAGGTCGCGTGTGAATCCGCGCTTGGTCGAACGTTCGCTCATGGCCCGCACCTCGCGACTTCGGCGGCGAGCGCGGCGATCTCGCGGGCAGCTGCACTCTGCTCGGCGAGCTCGAAGACGAGCCGGCCTGACTGCGCTGCGTCAGCGAAGACGACGCGCTGACCGATGGTGCTCGCGAGCACCGGCGGATCATGATCGGCGAGCGCCTCAGCCGTCCCGCGGGCGATGAGCGAGCGCGCGCCATAACAGTTGAGCACGAATCGAGCGGCGAGTTGCGGACGATGGAATCGGGCCTCACGCAGCAGAGACAGCATCTCAGCCGACGCCCAGCCATCGAACGGCGACGGTTGCACGGGGATCAGCACGAGGTCGGCCGCCAGCAGTGCCGAACGTATCAGTCCAGCGACGCGCGGCGGTCCGTCAATGACAACGTGATCGGCAGTGCGCGCGATCTCCCGCGCCTCGCGATGAAGCGATTCGCGGGCAAGGCCAACGACGCCGAACAGCCGTGAGACGTTCTCCCGCGCCCGCTGCTGTGACCAGTCCAGTGCCGAACCCTGCGGGTCGGCATCGATCAGGGTCACACGCTTTCCGCTCAGCGCCCATTCACCGGCGAGGTGCAGAGCGAGCGTGGTCTTGCCGACACCGCCCTTCTGGTTGAGCAGTGCGACAATCATCGCTTGCCTCCCGCCTTGTGGTCGAAAAGCTGCAGAGATTGTTGGCGGCTTGAGTGCTTGGTTGACGGTGACCCAGCGCTCGCGTCGGCGTTATCCGCACGGCGCTCAGACCCACTACAACAGTTAGATTCGAAGTTAGACTCTAAGTTAGATTCTAATACGTGCGTGCGAAGTCCCGATGGAGCTGCGTGCGGAGTCCCGATAGGGTTTCCGTGCGAAGTCCCGAGTGCTTCCACAGCACCGTCCACAGGGTCAGTGGACAACTTTGCCGGCAGAATGCGAAGCAGCTCGCGGCGGCCCTCGCGTTCGATGTGCAAGCTGTAGCCAGGGAACGGTTGGCGTGCGGCGATAAGTCGGATCTGCAGCGCGAAATCGGAGACTCGCACCAGGCTGCCGGATTTCTTGTGGAGATGCGCGATCTCGAAGAGCCATCCTTTCGGCTGGCGACCGGCATGCTTGCGGGCGACGCGGTAGAGCCAGCGCTCAATCCCGCCGGTCAGCCGGAAGTACGCCGGATCGATCGAGAGGACGAGTGAGCGATCGATTACGCCGCGATAGAACCAATCGGGGAGAACGAATTCCATGCCTTCCACGCGACCGTCGTGTCTCGCGCATTCCTCCCATTCGTTGATCCAGGAGAATTGGTGGCGCCGCCAATGCTCGCCGTGCCGAATGCTGGTGCGGATGACGGTCGCTTGCAGACGGGCCAGCGCCCCCTTGAGCAGCTTGTAGTCCCGCGCCCCAGTCTGCCGGCCGACCGCGATCAGAAGCTGGTAGGGCGTGAAGCGCAGGAAGCGCGAGGTCTTCAGACCGAGGTTCTCAGCCTCGACAATCTGGCTCGCCGCCCAAATCAGCACGTCGGCGTCCCAGATCGTCGCCATACCGTGTTCGGGAACCGCATAGACTTCGACGCGGACGTCGCCGGCCTCGTAGAGGATCGGCCTCGTGCGTTTGGCCTTGGCGAGCGAGAAGAATGGCCGCTCCATCAGGTCGCGCTGATCGCGCGGGCTGGCATCGCCGGTGGAGACAACGAACGGGTCGAGCTTGCTTCGCTCGCTGGGCGTAATGAGGCGGCGCGACGACATGGGCGAGCGTTGCCTTAGCGATGCGCGTGGCCGGCGGCGCGGGCCTCGACGTATCGCGGATCGGACGTCGAATTGCAGGCGGCCTGATCCGCCCAGGATTCGAGATCGCCGATGGCGTAGACGACGCGGCCGCCGAGCTTGCGGAAGGTTGGGCCGTTGCCATGGCAGCGGTATTTCTCCAGCGTGCGCGGCGAAAGGCCAAGGAGGCGCGCGGCCTCAGGGGTGCGCACGTAGCGCGTGGTGAGCTGCGCGGTCCGGTCGAGCATGGGAGATCTCCGTCTTGCCTCGAAGCGCCGCGGCCAAGTCGCGGCATGTCGGGGCCAGAGTGGCGGAGAGTTCAGGCGTTGGGGGTGGACGAAAATTTTCGCAGATGCGTGTCCCCCGCGTCGCAAGCAGACGAAGCGAGGCGTAACCAGCGGGGCGCCGGTTGGCGTCATCACGACGGTTGCTTGGAGGCGTCGACGGGCCGGTCAGAGGCCGCACAAAAGTTTCAGATACCCCCGTTCGACCAAGGTGATTGAATCATGAACGAGCCTGGTCGCCTTACGGCGGGCATGCGAATCCTTCCACTCTACCGAACGGCGCTGGGCGTGGTCGGAGGCGAGCACCTTCGCCGCCACGTCTCGCGGGCCGCCGCCCAAGTCGTGAACGTCGAAGGCGTGAAGGAGCTGGATCAAGCGCCGCCTTTGAAACGATGTCAGCCGCAGGGCCGCCGGCAGAAGGCCGATACGCTGGTCGCCAAGGCGGCGGACCAAATGTAGCGCCACCTCAAGTCGCAATTCGGCCATGCTGTCGATCGGCAGAAGCACAGCGGGACGGCGCGCCGCCTGTTCGTCCGGCAAGCGAATATGGAGTTCACCAGATTCGTCTGCGATCACCAGCTCACGCCCGTCGGCATCCGCCCGCTCGACGAGCGGCAGCCCGAGGACGTTGCGATCGAAGGATGTGGTGGTATCGAAGCCGGACGGCGCCGGCGCCAAGATCAGCGTTCCCGGTGATACGTGGGGGAGCCATAGGGCTGGTTCGAGCCCAACCGGAGTGCCTGGGTCATGGGCGAAACCGCAACCCCCAACGACGTGCAAGTTCGGAACGGAGAGTCTCGGGATCAACGCCGCCGCGCGCGATCTGATGCTGTGTGCGGGCGAAGTCGCGGCGGTACTCAGCATTGCGGCGCAGGAACTCAAGGGCGAAGCCCGGGCGCTCGAGCCGCTTCAGGCGCTCAATCGTCTCCGGCGAGCGCCAATACTGTGTGGGCATGGGGTGTATCCTCTTGCTTTTCTTGTTCTGTCGTCCCGAAGGACGGACACACCACCGTCTCGAAAGACAGTCCGGCAAACTAGACCCGTAGGTTGCATCACTTACGATCACAATTTGCGTGACTGTCGACCGCGGTCACTGCATCCGCGGCTCGAACAGATGCCGGTATCCAGCTTCCGTCATCCAGCGGGCGCGCGCGAGATGGCTATCATGGACGATTTTGGCACGGACTGGTTCTCGGGCAGGGTCGAGACCGAAAATCACCTGGACGACCTCACGCCAGTCGGCGCCCTCTTCATCAGCCATTAACAGCTGAACATAGATCGCGAGATTTTTCTCGTCGTAGGCGTTCACACGATCGGTTTGTGGCGGCTGGTCCTGAAACGGCGCTTCGTTCATTGCAATCGTTCCCCCTTCAGCATCAAAGCAACACTAGACATTCATTTGGGTGCGGAACTTTGCAAGCTGCGAATTGTCACGCGACCTTCACGCGATGCGCAGACTGCATCGCGGTGCTCCCCCGAAACGGCAAACATGCCTTGGGCAGAGCTTATGAATAGCATGGTGCCACACGAATCGGAACTATCGTTCCTGGAACGATAGTTCCGATATGGGTTCCATGTCGCCATGGATCTCAAGGAGGTCATGGCGATCAATCTGCGTCGGAGTCGTCATGTGAAGAAGATGACGCAGGAAGAGTTAGCCGATCGCGCCGGCCTGAGTGTCCGTTACGTTGGCGCAATCGAGCGTGCCGATGTGTCGGCCAGCGTGACGGTGCTGGGCCGAATCGCAAAGGCGCTGGGCGTCGAGGCAACTGACCTGATCAAACGAACGACGGTTCATTCTCATCGAGAGCGATGACAAGACAAGTTTGTGCTCGGCGGTGGCACGAACACATTGGAAATCATCTCGGTGTTACGTCGCGAACAGGTGGATCGGCGGTTTCACACAAATCTGCTCTGTCTCCAAAGACGCTTGCTCTGGTCCAATGGACGGCGTAGTTGGCGAGACGGAGTATGCAACAATGACGACCCTATACGAACACTTGCCGGTCGATATCCGCGAAGTAGTAGACGCTTATGTCGTGGATCTCAGTCCCCACCCTTGGCGAACTCGGTTCCTCGCACTGATTGATCTTCTAGAGGAGAAGTTGGAGTCTAGCACCGAGCCAAAGCGCTGGCGTCTGATCCAACAATGGACAGGCATCGTGACGGCGACGTTGGAGCACTTGCGGCCCGACAGTTCGGTCGTCGAATGCCTGGGTCTGATGAGCATCAGCTTCAACGAGCAGTGGAGCGCTCAGGCGCTCGGCCAGATCGAGCGGGATCCGACGGTGCTGGACCGGCTCGTCGCGATCTGTCCCGACTGGGAAGACATCGTCGATAGCGTTTTGGAGGCTAATCAAAGACGGCCAATCAAATCGCGACAGGCTCGCAGCCGCTGACCGGGATCTATTCCAGCGTCAGCACCTTATCCGCCGTCATTGATTGAAAGTCTGCGCGGCCAGCTCGCGCATGGCAATGCCCCGCCCGGACCAACCGGACGAGGCACTGCGGATCGGCTTAGTCGCCGTTGCGACGGTTGGGGCGGGACCAGATCAGGCTGAAGCCCTCACCGCCCTCGTCGTCGAAGAGGTTGGCGAAGATCGGAGCCGTGAAGCTCGGATCGTCGAGCTTGAGGCCCAGATAGTCGCGGCCCTCGTTGGAGCGCTTGGACCAGCCAGCCCCGATCTCAACTCGGCCGACATAGACCCGGTGGCTGGGTGCGTTGTCGCCCGAGCGGCTGGTTTCGGGGACGATCCGGACGTTCCTCGCCTGGAGCGAGAGGGTGACGATTTCGCCGGTGAACTCGTTGTTGCCGGTCTTCTTGAAGGTGCCGATGGTCGCCATGGTAGTTCTCCTTGATCTCTGTTTTCCGAGCCCGCACCTTGCGGCCTCGATGGTGATCGACAGGGCCGGAGGCGATCGACGGCGCACCCCGAAGGGGCTCGACAGCAAAGGAGGAGCTTTCTTGTCTCGCGAGGAATGACGGCGCAGCCGGCAGGGGAAGAAAGTTTTGACGCCGCTGTTGCGCCATAGGCGGTCGAGGCTTCAGCCGGCCTTCGGCCAGATCAATCCATCGAAGAGGCCGTTCGGTGCGCTCGATCTAAACAGAGCTGGCATCAAGGAGAACGTGGCGACCTATGAGCCTGTCCGAGTAGTCCCTGTTCAATTGGGTGGGAGTCTGATTTTATTGGCGGCGATGAGCAAGTATTTTCGCCTCTGGAAGATTGATCAGCCGCAGCTTCTGCCGCCCAGCGTGCAGGATTTCGTACCGAGGGACCACTTGTCACGGTTCATCGTGGAACTGGTGCGGGAGAGCCTCGACCTCACCGAGATTATCAGCAGCTACACGAGTGCACTCGGCCAGCCGCCGTTCGATCCGCGCCTGATGGTGGCGCTGCTGCTCAACGGCTATGCGAGCGGCATCTACTCCTCCCGGCGCATCGCCAAGGCGTGCATCGAGCGCGCCGACT
>NZ_AUEZ01000089.1 GCF_000426245.1 Bradyrhizobium sp. Ai1a-2
CCGCACCGAACCGCTGTTCCAGGACCGACCAGTCGATCGTCCGCGAAAGCTTCACCAGTGCATGATCCATGTCGAGGATCGCGTCCAGCCGGGAGCGCAGAAGATCGGCCTGTCCGCTGTCGCGTCGTTCCTTTGGCTTCATCGTCCCCTCCGGTCAGACCGAGGGAATCACGACGCGCGATTCGGCGGTATCCTCAAATGCAGATTTGCAAGCTTTTGCGGCGTCAAACCCCGAAAGCTTGCAATCTCAAACCCCCTCACGACCGAAAAATCGACTCCACATCAATGGCTTGGGCGATTCTTCACGGACGACTAACGAGCGGGTCATCCTTGATCGATTGGTGGAAGTATTGGAGCGGCCCAGGCTGCTGGTCGCCATCAACCGGATGCAGCGCGGCCCTTAGCTGCGTCGTCGCCAGCCTCTGCGGCCTCACTGGCCTTCGCAAGCGCCAGCCAATCGGCTGCGAGCGTCAGCCACGCATCTTCGTCGATCGGACTGCGCGCCTCTGCCGCCCGGTCCCTGCATTCCTGAGCTAGTTGACGAAATCTGATCAAATCTTCCCTCATGGCAGAGCTACGCTCCAACTGAGCACAAGTTGCAGAGGGCCTCTGACCATAGCGATACACCGGACCATCCCGCGCTATTCCCGCAACGGGATCAAATAAGTTCTCTTGGCGTCATACCCTTGTGGCATACGCGTTGCACTTCAATGGCCACTGGGGATTTCAGGGGCCCAGTATGAGACAGGGCGCCGCCGGGACAACGAATTTCGAGCCCGGCGGCGTATCTTTCTGAAGCATGTGGGACGCCGGCGGAAAACGCGCCTGGCAAAGGCTTGTGCCAGTCGAGCTACGGTCCACCGGAAGCGACAGTTGCAAGCACATGCCCCGGCCAGGGATTGCGGCCGTCCCTGAGCCACAGCAGCGTGTCGGTCCAGAAGCCCGCTGAGTGACTGTCGTGGAAGAGACTGAAATGGCCGATCGTCTTGCGAGCGTAGTCGGACGGCTCGAGCAGCACGGCCGTGCGCGGCGCGCCGGTGTAGTAGCCAAGCGTGCGGCCGATCGCGGGCACGGTGCCGAGCTCGTCGTCCGACATCGCAATCGCAAGGATCGGCGCCCTCACCGCGGCCATTCGTGAGAGCACGGCCTGCCTCTCGCCGCGCCGATGGCTGCGCTCGAAGCGTGGGCCGCGAAAACTCCATTCATTGGCGACGCCAGCGGGCAGATCCTCCAGCCAGCCGAGCCTGCGGCCGGGGAAGTAGCCGCAGAGTGCTGTCATCACGGGCATGGCGACATGCCATTTGAGAAACAGCCCGGCCCGCCGGCGCGGCGCATAGTCGCCCCACCACGCATATTGCGCGCCGATCGTCAGCATCCTCTCGATCGCGCCAGCGCTTTCGGCCAGTCCCGGCAGGAAACCGCCGATGCTGTGGCCGACAACGATGAGGCGAGCCCGTGGCCGACGCTGTCGCATGAAGCAAAGCGCCGCCTCGAAATCGAGTTCTCCCCAGTCGCGCCAGCGATAGCCGCAGCTCCTCAGGTGCGACGGTCGCGAAGCGCCGATGCCGCGATAGTCGTAGGTGAGGACATCGAAGCCGTGGTTTGCCAGGAAGCATGCGTAGCGGTGGTAATAGCGCGCAGCCACCCCCGTCGCCGCATTGACGATGATGCTGCCGGCGGAGCGGCCGGCTGGCGTAAGCCACAAATGGCCGCTGATCGTCAGGCCATCCCGGCAGGGAATCGTGACGGCCACCCCGTCCTCGATCGATATCCGCAACGCCACCTTGGTCATGCGCGCGACGATAAGAGGTGGCCGGCGTTGTGTATATTCACTGGTTGGTATACATCGAGCCATGAGCGAGACTGGCCGTTCGACGCGTGAGCGCATCCTTCAAGCTGCCGGCAAGTTGTTCTACGGCGAGGGTATCCGCGCCGTCAGCGTCGATGCGGTGGCGGAGAAGGCCGGCCTCACGAAGCGGACGCTCTACTATCATTTCCGCAGCAAGGACGATCTGATCGCGGCATATCTCGAAGTCCGCGACCAGCCAAATCTCGCCCTGTTCAAGCGCTGGTTCGCCGAGGCCGACGGCGACGTGGCGGCGAAGGTGGAAGCGATCTTCCGCAACCTCGCGCGGTCGACGCGGCACCCGAAGTGGAAGGGTTGCGGCTTCCTGCGCACCTCGGTCGAACTGGTCAACCTGCCCGGCCATCCGGCGATGGTGATCGGCCGCGCGCACAAGAAGCGTGTCGAAGACTGGCTCTGCTCTGTCTTCGAAGATGCGATCGGCTTGCGCGAAGCGCGGCAGCTTGCGCGGCAGGTCATCCTCCTATTGGACGGCGCATTTGCCGTCGTCCTGCTGCATCGGGATCCCAGCTACATGGAAGCCGCGGGAGCCGCGGCCGCCCATCTGGTTCGCGGTCTGATGCCGACGCCACGCAGGTCAATCAAGGTCGCCAAGGTCCGGCGGACCGTCCGGCCCCCGGATTGGCTGACGCACGATCGAGCGTTCCCGCCACCCAGCGCGCAACCGATGGACCGAGGAACAGCAGCAGGATCACGCGCACGGTCTGCAGCGCCATAACGAAGGACGTGTCGACCTTGGTCGAAGCGGCGATGATCGCGGCGGCATCGACGCCGCCGGGGCTGGTGGCGAGATAGGCGGTCAGCGGATCGACATGCAGGAGCACCACCAACAACCACGCCAGCAGGCCGCAAAACGCCATCAGGATCGCGGTTGCGCCGATGCTCTGTGGCAGCGCGCGGGCAGCGGTCGCCAGCACGTCGCGCGTGAAGCGCAAGCCCGTGTTCCAGCCGATCAGAGCGTAGGTTGCGATCAGCACCAGTGGCGGCAGTTCGATCTTCACCCAGCCGAGCACGTTGAGCACGGCGCCGAGAGCGAGCGGCCCAAGCAGCACGCCGGCCGGCATCCGCGCGGCAAGGCCAGCTCCGACGAGCGCAATGGCCGCAGTCGCGCAGAGGTTGGTCAGGTCGACCGGCGGAAAAAGCCCTGCACTGAAACGGCCACCACCGCCATGCACGAACCATAGCGCCACCACTGACGCCATGGCGGCCACGAGCACGACGCGCAGATACTGCATGAAAGCAACGAGTCGAAAGTCAGCGCCGTGGGCCTCGGCCATCACCATCATCACTGTGGCGGCGCCCGGCAGCATGCCCCACACCGCCGTGCTGCCGGGGATGATGCGCAATCGGCTCATGGTCCAGCCGATCGCAGCGCTCGCAGCAACCGAAAGCGTCACCGTGCCGAGGATGATCGGCCAGTAGCGCACGAAGCCGCTGATGATTGCCGGCGTGATCGATTGCGCGACGAGGCAGCCGATGATTGCCTGGGCGGCAGCGGTCAGCATGCGCGGCACCCTCACCGCCCCTCCACCCACCTGCACAAGCGCGGCCGCGGCCAGTGGTCCGAGCAGGAAGGCGGCAGGCAGCCTCACCCACTGCAGCACGCCGGCCAGTAGCAGCGAAACCACGAACAGCACCGCCCAGCGGACGGCGACCGGTAGCGGCTGGAGCGGGAGATAGGCTTGCGGCTCGCTCACCGCTGCAGCTCGATCTCGGCAGCCTTGGCCACGCGGCCAAGCCGCGGGAAAATGTGCTCGAAGGCGAAGGCGTGCATATCGGCCGAGCGGCTGGACGATGCGTCCTCCGGCAAGACCACCGCATAGCCATGCTCATGCGCGGCGCGCGCGGTGGATTCGACGCCCATATTGGTCGCGATGCCGCCGATCACCACAGTGGTCACGCCGCGCCGGCGGAGCTGCAGATCGAGCTCCGTGCCATAGAACGCGCCCCATTGCCGCTTGGTGATCCTGATATCCGACGGTTCGGCGAGACCATCAGCCAGGTCCGACCAGTCCTCGGGAAAGCCGCCAGGCGGCGGTTGCATCGGTTGATCTACCGGCGCCTTCAGCGCGTCGCCGAAGTCGGGCGAGAAGGCGACGTTGACCAGCATGACGGGCGCTTTGGCCGCGCGGAAGCGCCGGGCGAGCTCCTGTCCCCGGGTAAGGACGGTCGCACCGGAATGGGGCTCCGTCGGAAGGCTGACGATCCCCTTTTGAAGGTCGATCAGGATCAATGCCGTGGTCGCAGCGGGCAGGATGAGCATGGGATGTCCTTTCGCCAGATGGCAGCCTCCCCGCCCGTTGCCGGGTGCGTTGGGAACGGCTAAATACTTGAGGGAAAGCTCAAGCACGCAACACTCTATTTGAGGATATCCTCAACTTTGTCAAGCCGGGACCGCAAACCGCTCCAGCCGCAACGCGAGGTCGGCCGCCAACGCGTCGCCGAGCTCATGCAGGCGGCGGCCGAGGTGATCCAGGAGCGGGGCTTCGAGGCCGCGACCATGGCGGAGATCGCCGCGCGGGCGGATGCCAAGATCGGTTCGCTCTATCGCTTCTTTCCGAACAAGGACGCCGTCGCCGACGCCCTGATGCAGCACTACACCGAGGTGCTGCAGGCGGAATACGACGCGGTCCACGCGCGCGCCGCCGACGCCAGTCCGGAGCAACTGGCCGACATCCTCATCGATCTCCTGGCCAAGCTCTACCCGCAGATCCGAGCGGTCACCGCGTTCTTGGATTCCCGGACCGACTGGACCGAGATCCGCCTTCGCTTCCGCAGCCAGACACTCGCCGGGATCAAGACGGCGCTGCAGCGTTGCGCACCCGGCCTCGACGACCACGACGTCGAGGATATCGCCGCCGTCGTGCTCAACAACATGAAGACGATGGTCGGCATGACCATGAAGGATGCTCCGACAACTCCGGGCGCGCCTGAGCAGCTAAGATTGATGAATCGCCTCTATCTCGCCGCCAGGCTCGCGTCCGGCCGGTCGGCGAGGTAGCCGCACCGGCCGCGGACAGTGAGCGCATCGGACAGCGGATCGTTGCCGCTTTCGTGAAAAAGGGTGCGCATTTTGGGAAGCATATCGCGACCAAATCCTGCATAGCCGGCTGTGTTCGCGTTGCCCGAACACCCGGTCGAAGCGGAGGATATCCGATGCGATTTGCGCTTTGTCTGGGCGTGCTGATCATGCTGTGCGCTGCTGCCGACGCGGCGACCGTACGCCGCGTCAGACATCCCGAGCGACATTTCCGTCCCGAGCAGCAGCCCATTGTCCCGCCGAAAGGATTTGCCGTTCCTGGCTGGACCGACGAGGAGACGCGACAATGGATCGACGGCGCCTCAGGGCCCAAGGGTTAAAAGAGGCGTTAGAAAAATAGGGGCTGGAGAAAAGCGTTAGTGAACGCTCGTCCAGCATGCCACGGTAGCCAAACACCGCGTGAAATGTTACGCGACAATGATGGCGGCAGTCCCGGATGCGCAGGTGGGCATAAGCGGGGCAGGAAAACGCGGTTTCCTGCCTCGCCTCGAATCGCTGCGCGGCATCGCGGCTGTCTCGGTCGTCGGTTACCACATCACGAGCCTGTTCACCGACACTTCCGTTACGGGCATGGCGCCGGTCGTGATGTTCTTTGTGCTCAGTGGCTTCGTGCTGGCGCGCTCGCTGCAGAACAATCCGAACCCGGTTACGTTTCTGCGACATCGCCTGTTCCGATTGTTTCCCGCTGCGATCGCCGTGGTCTTGCTGCTCGCGCTGCTGCATCATCAATACGGCTTCTATGTCGGCTACGAAGCGAAATTCGATCCGCTCAACGTCGTGCTCAATGCGATCATGGTCCGCCATGACATCAACGGCGTGATGTGGTCGATGACGGTCGAGTGCTTTGCGACGCCGGTGATCCTGCTGTCAGTCTGGATCTTCCAGCGCTTCGGCCCGCGGCCGCTCACGGTGTCGATCGCAGTCCTGTTCGGCCTTTCCTTCTGGGGCCCCTATGTGCATCTGCTTGGCGGCGTCGCCAGCCTTGCGCCGCTCTACGCCTTTGTCGCCGGCGTACTTCTGCAAATGCAGGGCGAGCCGACGGCCGACCGGCTCCGCACGGGGGCCGCCTGGGTCCTGGCGATCGTGGCCATCGCCCTGCTCTGCTTCTGCGGATCGCAGAAACAGAACGCTCTGATCATTGCGCTGGAAACCTTGAGCTCCTCGCTGCTCGTGCTGCTGGTCGCCTTTCGCAGCTCGATCGGCCTCTTTGCCGCTCTCGATCTCAGCCCGGTCCGCTTCTACGGCCGTATCTCCTACAGCTTCTATCTGCTGCACCCGATCGGCATGGCGCTTGCCGTGCGGTTGTTCGATGCGCGAGGACTTCCCGTCCTGCTCGCGATATCGGTGACGACGATTGCGGCCATCGCAGTGACGACGCCGATGGCCTGGCTCTCCTGGCGCTATATCGAGAAGCCCTTCGTCGCCATGGGGCGGTGGGTGGCTGCGAAGCAGCCCTCGCCGGCGAGCGTGAGCGAGCCCGGGTAGCAGCAATTGCTGCCCCTTGCTCCGACCTCAGGGAAGGATCTCGAGTGAAGCGATCTTGTCGCCGTCGAGCCCGAAGAAATATCTGAGATCGATCGGGCTGCCGGGAAAGTCGCCCACCACATGGGCTGCGACGATGATGTTTCCATCGCGTTCCTCCACGGCGAACGGCTCGCTCGTATAGTTGTATTTGGCCGAGGCATTGGCCTTCCACTGTGCGATGGCCGCGTGGCCCTCGTGCTTGCGCCCTTCATCCTTCACAACGCCGGCTTCACTGAAGCATTGGGCTATGGCATCGCCACCGCGCCTGTCGGCGGCAAAATAGGCTGAGACTGGGACCGGCAGATCGAGGGACATCGGATTTCCTTTCCATTGCGCGTCGGGAACGACACGGTCGCGGATCGCGATTGCGCAGCCGGAAAGGTGTTTGTAGCTTCGCCAAACCGCAAGAACGCACGAGAAGGTAAGGTACTGACTTTTGGGTAAGGTTAAGTACACGGCCGCGAGCGCCGCCGAGGGCGTGGAGAAGGCGTTCAGGATGCTGGATGGCCGGTGGAAGCTCGTGATCCTCTTCCACCTCTTTGGCGGCCAATTGCTGCGCTTCTCCGATCTCGAGCGGGCGATCCCGGGGATCTCGCAGAAGATGCTGATCCAGCAACTTCGGCAGATGGAGAACGACGGCATCGTGCGTCGCATCGTCCATCACCAGGTGCCACCGAAGGTCGAGTACGGCCTGACCGATTGGGGACAATCCTTGTGCCCGGCGCTCGATGGGCTGCTTACCTGGGCCGAGCAGCGCCCGCCCCTATAGCGTTTTCGAGCGAAGTGGACACCGGTTCGCGTGAAGAAAACGCGTCAAAACAAGAAGCTAGAGCTTCGGTTCTGATTCAATCAGAACCGAAAATGCTCTAGAGGCTGGTCGAGATGAATGAAGATATCTGGACTGCCCGCAGCAAGACGCCCCAGTTGTTGGGGTGCACCCCGTCGTGCGTAAGAGCCCGATAGTTGGTTTTGCTGACGCCGCCTGAATTGAAGAGATCAAGACATGGGACGCGGTTTATGTCTGCCACGTGCATCATGGCGGCGATGTAATCGCGGAGAAAACATCCGAGCCTATTCGGATACACGTCGCTGTCACGATCGTCCTGGGTCGGCAGCCACCAGGGCGTGATGAGAAAGATCCTCGCCGTTGGGCAGGATTTTCGCAGGAGCCTGATCGAACAATTGAGGGCCCCTTTGAAGGTCTCGCTGCCGACATCGTCATCCGCTCCGATTGGGCGATCGTAGCGGAAATCGTTGGCGCCATACTCCAGGGCAATGTGCGTGACGCGCGAAAAGCGCATCGCTTGCAGGTTACCGAGAGAGGAGTCGTGGACCGGTTCTCCGGTTCGTTGTTGCGCAGACCAATCGTCCGAGGAAATCGCGTCGGCAATCGCGTAAAGTGAAACGGGATTGAGCGCCGAAACCTTATGTTGACCGGCGCACGAACCCGGAAAGGCACCATTTACGGCGAACATTCCAAGCCGCTCACCGATGAGGCTTGGTGTGGCTCCGCCATGGGTTGAGCCGGTACCTGCACTGATGCTCGTTCCGAGCTGAAGATAACAACCGCCCCGCATGGTATTGTGGCTGCCAGCCCAAAGTGCTGTGCCCAAACCTGCCGCGCCGATTCCGAATGTCTTAAGAAAAGCCCGCCGCTCCATAAGTCGCGCTCTCTACCATCCACAACCGCCTCGGAGCAACCGCGCTCATCATGCCGCAGAGCCGCACAAGCGGCTTCTCAAAGGATGGGCCGCCGGCTCCTCACTCTCCGTCATTCCGGGATGCGCCGTAAGGCGCAGGCCCCGGAATCCATCAAGCCGCATGCGCAGATGGAGAAATGGATTCCGGGCTCGTCCTTCGGACGCCCCGGAATGACGAGAGAAAATTCGCCTGCAATTCCAAAGTGATTTGCCTCGTCCAGCCCTCGCGCGAAAAATAAACCGCTTAACCCGTCGGGCAAATCAGCACTATGACTCCGCGCGTCTCACCCGGATGAGGGGCGCATCGCGATCGTCACGAACGTTGCGGTGAGATGCGGTGGACGCGAGTGGCACGACTGACGAGCACAGGCATCACGGACGGCGAAGTCGTGTGGTCCTGGCGCCCCGACGCTGGCGCTAAGCCTTTCGCGCGAACTTTGTTCGCGCTTGAGGTGACGGTGGCAAGAAAGCCCGGTCACCGGGGAGAGCACGAAGTAAGCCGTAACACCATCGCGCAGGGAAAGCCGGAATGCTCGGTTGAACCTGTGGTCCTACCCCCGTGCTTTTTGTTGCACGGGACCCACGGGTGCAACCAGCACCCGGCTTTCCCTGCGCCCTCTGATTTCGAAGAGGGTGGAAAGTGAAGCAAACCTCGGGCGTAGTGCGCCGCGAGAGCGCGGACTCACATCTGCCGTTTGAACCAGACGTAGGATGGGTAGAGCGCAGCGAAACCCATCATTCGCGCCGCTTGCTCCATCGCGATGGGTTTCGCTATGCTCCACCCATCCTACAGGGCATCAGAAGCAAGCGGCATTCATCCCTACCCCGCCAGCCGCTCCGCATATTCGATCGCTTCGATCAGGCTGCGCTCATTCGCGATGCCCTTGCCGGCGATGTCGAAGGCGGTGCCGTGGTCGACGGAGGTGCGGATGATCGGCAGGCCGAGCGTGATGTTGACGCCGGAAAGCTCCTGCCATTTTCCGGTTGCGGGATCGACCTCGAAGCCGAGCAGCTTGACCGGGATATGACCTTGATCGTGATACATCGCCACCACGGCGTCGTATTGGCCGGCGCGCAGCTTGACGAACACGGTGTCGCCGGGCACCGGACCGACGACGTCGAGTCCATCGGCGACCGCCTTTGCAATCGTCGGCTGCGACACCTCGATGTCCTGCCGGCCGAACAGGCCGCCCTCGCCAGCATGCGGGTTCAGCGCGGCGACCGCGATCTTCGGCCGCGCGATGCCGATGCGCTTCAGCGCCTCGTCGGTCAGGTCGATGACGCGGCGCAGGCGTTCGGGCGTCAGCCGCGACGGCACGTCCTGCAGCGCGACATGGGTCGAGACATGACTGACGCGCATATTGCCGTGGGCCAGCAGCATCACCGAGCCGCGCACGCCGGTCAGTTCGGCCAGCATCTCGGTGTGGCCGGGATAGTGATAGCCGGCCTTGTTCAGCGCCTCCTTGTTGAGCGGCGCGGTGACGATGCCGCCGACCCGGCCGCCGAGCGCGAGCCGCACGCCCTGCTCGACCGCCTTGTACGAAAAGCGGCCGCCGTCAGAGGAGAGCACGCCAGGGGCGATCGATGCGCTCTCCTCGTCGGCCTGAAGAAAACCGAGGTTCGGCCAATTCGCGTCGTCGGCTCCGACCGGGGCTGCGCTGACGCCGGCATCAAGCTGCCGATTGGCCTGCTCGAAAGCGTGGCGGCTGCCGATGATGAGGAGCTTGAGATCGGATGCCTCGAGCCTGTCGCGCAGCCTGGCGCAGGCCTTGACGATGATCTCGGGGCCGATGCCGGCGGGGTCGCCCATGGTGATCGCAAGATGTCGGTTCGGCATGCCTCATTCCTAGCTGAGTTTGTTGTCGTTCAGGAGCTTCCACCAGAGATCGGGCGGTCCGAACGCGCCGGACTTCGATATCACATCCACGCCCGACCAGGCGCCGCCCTCGATCATGGAGCGGGGCAGTCCCGGTTCCAGCCGTCCCGTCACTTTCAGGGCGCGGGCGCCGACCGCGAGACATTGCGCCTTCAACGTCTCACCGCCGGCGATAATCAACGTCCGGGGCGGATCGATGGCTTCGGCGAGCCATGCGACCTCCTGCGCGAAATGCGCTGCCGCTTCAGGCCTGCTGCTTGGGCCCGGGGTTTCGAGCCTGACGAACGCGACGCCGTCGGCGAGCCGTCGTCTGACAGACTGGTGATCGAGGCGGCCGTTCACTGCCGACACCAGCACGCTCCCGCTGATCGCCAGTTGCGCCTCGGTCGCCGGGTGGTCGGAACCGAACACGCCGAGGACCGGCGGCCGCAAGACCCGCGACGCCCGGACGTCGCTTGCTCCCGCGAGGGCGCTGGCAAGCCCGCCGCTTCCGCACCACAACAGGCGCCCGGTGGTGTGGCGGCCGATCTCTGCCACGCGTGCCAGGTCGTCGTCCGTCTCTGCATCGAATACGCTGACGCCAGGGGGAAGCGCGTCGTCGTAGCGCCCCAGCCGGGCCTCGATGCCCTGCACGCCGAGCTGGTCGAGAATGCTCTCGCCGACCGGCTGAAAGCTCCCGTCCGGCCCCTTCGCGAATTGGCGGCCGGCGCGAGTGCATCGTCCCTGGTGCGGAAACGCCGGAGCCACGATGCAGGCGTCCCAGAAGCCGGAGCGCAGGCAAGCATTGAGCTCCGCCGCCCAAGGGCCGCGCATCAGGCTGTCGATCTTCTTGTAGGCTATGCCGGCGCCCCGAAGCAGCGGCGCCAGTTCCCGCGCGATCGCAAACGCCTGCTCGGCCCCGAGCTCCCGCGTGCCGCTGTCGATGGCGAAACTGCCGTGCCGGTCCGCGAGCGCGCCCGCGTGCCAGGCCACGTCCAGCGGACCGAGCGCGCTTACAAATTCAGCAGCCGTGTCGAGCGCGCCGGTGAGATCGTCGGCCAGAAGCCTTAATTGCTGCATGATGCTGTGCCGGAAATGGTGTGCACGTCCTAGGCGTCGCTTTCGCTCGATGCAATACACCAATGGCGCCGCGCCTTGGCTTTACGCTAGAATGTACCTTGCTCCAATGCGGGAGGTGTGGCGATGCCGAGAAAGGGAATCACCGGCCACGACGAATGGGTCATCACCGAGGCGCTGGCGACGGCGCTCGTGGCCCTCGAGCAGCTTCCCCCGAAGCATCAGCCGCGTGCGCACATGGAGGACATCCGAAAGCTGCTTGCCGCCGGCTGCGATCCCGGAACCGTCACCCTGCATCTGGCCCAGGCGAAATGCCGGCTGTTTCCCGACGCCGATCCGCTAGCGATCTACGAGGAATACGGGCTCAGCGACGGGCAAGGCTGAGACGCTAGCGGCTGATCCGCCAGATCGTGCCGTTGGCGTCCTCGGTGATCAGCAGCGCGCCGTCGTGTGCCACGGCGACGCCGACCGGGCGTCCCCAGACTTCGGAATCGTTGATGACGAAGCCGGTCGCGAAGTCCTCGTATTCGCCGGTCGGCACGCCGTCCTTCAGGCGGATGCGGATCACCTTGTAGCCCGTACGCTTCGATCGGTTCCACGAGCCGTGCAGGGCCGAAAATATGTCGCCGCGATACTCGGCGGGAAAGCTCTGGCCGTCATAGAACGTGAGGCCGAGCGAAGCGGAATGCGCCTGCAGCAGCACGTCGGGGACCGTCACCTTGTCCTTCAGGTCGGCGCGCGCCCCAGTGTGCCGCGAATCCTGGTTGGCGCCGATGTAGAACCACGGCCAGCCATAGAACGCATTCTCGCGGACGCGGGTCACATAATCGGGCACGAGGTTGTCGCCGAGGCCGTCGCGCTCATTGGTCGAGCACCAGGGCACGCCCGTTTGCGGCTGGATCGCAAGTCCGACGCAGTTCCGGATCCCGGTGGCAAAGGTGCGCTGGTTCTTGCCGTCGGGATCGAAGGCAAGCACCGCCGCGCGGTCGGTCTCATTGCCCCAGGCGGCGCCGAGCGGGCGCTCGCGCTTCCAGGCTTCCAAGCCACCCGGTGGAGTACCCATCCCCTCCCCCGAATTGCCCGCCGAGCCGACCGAGACCAGCATCCGCTTGTTGTCGGGCGTAAAGACGATGTCGCGGGTTGAATGGCCCCAGCCGTGCGGCAGCTTGGCGACGATTGTCTCAGGCTTGCCGGAAGCCTTGAGGTCGCCATTGCGATAGGCGAAGCGGACCACGCTTCCGGTGTTGGCGACGTAAACCCATTGCGGGTTGTCGCCATTCGGGAAGAAGGCGATACCGAACGGACGATCGAGTCCGGTGGCGTAGATTTCATTGATCGTCGGTTTGGTCGCGCCGTCGGCTGCGCGCAACAGACGGATGCGCCCGGCGCGCGTCTCGGCGACGAAGATGTCGCCGTTCGGCGCGGTCTTGATGATGCGCGGCCCGTTCAAGCCGTCGGCAAACAGGTCGGCCTTGAACCCCGGCGGCACTTTGGGAATTGCGGAGGCCGTTCGCGGCGCGACCCGCGACATGTTCGCGCTCGATGGCGTCGCGCCGGGCTTGGGCAGATCCTGCGGCGTGATCAGGCGCACGGTGCCGGGCTTGTCGCGCTGCCAATCGCCATAGGCTTCCTGTCCCTTGAGCACGGCCGCCTGTGCGGTTGCATCAGCCGGGATCATCAGCACAAGCAAGCTCGCAATCGTGACGCTTGCTGCAATTGGCTTTCGGCGCATTTCAAATCCTCACGCGAGACGACGATCTCGCAAACACGCATCCATAGCGCGGAACGTTGGCAGGCTCATTTCACAATCTCGTCTGCGGTTGCGACATGCCAGCACGTTCTGCGCCAGGGCTACTCCCATCGAGCCACCGGTGTTGCGGGCAACGCTGATCAACGCCGAGGCCTGGTTGGTCTTGTCCGGCGGCACGCTGTCGTAGGAGGCGGTCGTCACCGGCAGGAACAGGAACGGCAGGCCGATGCCGACAAAGATGCGCGACCACGCTGCGTAACCATGGGTGATATCAGAATTGAGCCCGGTGAGATGCCACATCGAGAGCATGACGATCGTCGAGCCCGCCCACGATCGGCATCATCATCATCGCGAAGATCTCGCCCCGGCGACAGCGCCAGGCCTGCGAGCATCGCGATGTAGTTCAGCTCGGCCTGCACCTCAAGCGAAGGAGATCATTTGCAATCGATCTGGCTAACCGCGCGGTCAAAGCATGGTTCCCGCCAAGCCGTCGATCATGCGTTGTCCGCGTTTTGGAACCCTCGCGCAGACCAACGGTTCTCAGTGCTTCGTTGCACTTCAACATATCGCGGGATTCACGATGTCTGAGACCGTCGGCGATTTCGTCATTCAGCGGCTTCACGATTGGGGCGTGGAGCATATCTTTGGTTATCCGGGCGACGGCATCAATGGCGTGTTCGGTGCGCTCAATCGCGCTGATGGAAAGATCCAGTTCATCCAGGCGCGGCACGAGGAGATGGCGGCATTCATGGCCTCGGCCTATGCCAAATTCTCCGGCCGGCTCGGCGTATGCATCGCGACGTCCGGCCCCGGTGCCTCGCATCTTGTCACCGGGCTTTACGACGCGCTGATGGACCATCAGCCGGTACTCGCGATCGTGGGGCAGCAGGCGCGCAACGCACTCGGCGGCCAGTACCAGCAGGAGCTCGATCTGGTCTCGATGTTCAAGGACGTCGCCGGTGCCTACGTCGCTCAGGCTTCTTCACCGGCGCAGGTACGACACCTGATCGATCGCGCCGCGCGCATCGCTCTGGCGCGCCGGACTGTAACCGCGATCATCCTGCCGAACGATCTGCAGGATCTGCCCTATGAGGATCCGCCTCGCGCCCACGGCACACTGCACTCCGGCATCGGCTACCGCGCGCCGAAGACCGTGCCGCACGACACCGATCTTGATCGTGCGGCCGAAGTTCTCAACGCCGGCAGCAAAGTTGCGATGCTGATTGGCGCCGGTGCCCTCGGCGCCGCTGATGAGGTGATCGCAGTCGCCAACAGGCTATCCGCCGGCTGCGCCAAGGCCCTGCTCGGCAAGGCCGTCCTTCCCGATGAGCTGCCCTGGGTCACGGGCTCGATCGGACTGCTGGGGACTGAGCCGAGTTATCGGCTGATGACGGAATGCGACACGCTGCTGATGGTCGGGTCCGCGTTTCCCTACTCCGAGTTCCTGCCAAAGGAAGGCAGCGCCCGTGGCGTCCAGATCGATATCGACGCGAGCATGCTGTCGATCCGTTTCCCGATGGAGGTAGGCCTCGTTGGCGATGCCGCGGAAACGTTGCGCGCGCTGCTGCCGCGGCTTCGCCAGAAGCCTGCCAGGGGCTGGCGCAGCCAGATCGAGGAGAATGTCAGGAGTTGGTGGAAGACGCTGGCCGACCGGGCGATGCGGCCCGCCAACCCGGTCAACCCGCAGCGCGTGACCTGGGAATTGTCGCCGCGGCTGCCCGAGCGCGCGATCATCACCAGCGATTCCGGCTCCTGCGCGAACTGGTATGCGCGTGACCTGAAGATGCGCGAGGGTATGAAAGCCTCATTGTCGGGCGGGCTGGCGTCGATGGGGGCCGCCGTGCCTTACGCGATCGCCGCCAAATATGCGCATCCCGACTATCCGGTCATCGCGCTGGTCGGCGATGGCGCGATGCAGATGAACAACATGGCCGAACTGATCACGGTCGCCAAATACTGGCGCGAGTGGAAGGACCCGCGCTGGATCGTCTGCGTGTTCAATAACGAGGACCTGAACCAGGTAACGTGGGAGCAACGGATCATCAACGGCGACCCGAAGTTCGAGGCCTCGCAGCGAATTCCCAACGTCTCCTATTCCCGCTTTGCCGATCTGATCGGACTGTACGGTATCTATGTCGACCATCCCGATCAGGTCGGATCGGCCTGGGACCAGGCGCTGGCGAGCAAAATTCCGGTCGTGCTGGAGGTGAAGACGGATCCCGAAGTGCCTCCGCTGCCGCCGCACATCACGCTCGAGCAGGCGAAGAATTTCTCGATCGCGCTCGCCAAGGGCGATCCCGACGAGGTCGGCGTGATCAGAGGCACGGCACGGCAGGTGCTGGAAAGCGTCCTGCCCGGAAAAAAGTGATGGTCCGCCAGGAGACGATGGCGCGCATTCTGATCGGGACATCCGGCTGGCATTACGATTCCTGGCGCGGGCCGTTCTTCCCGAAGGGCCTGCCGCTCAAGAACCAGCTTCGCTACTACGCAAGCCGGTTTCCGACCACGGAATTGAACGGCGTCTTCTATCGCACGCCGACGCCGGAAGCGGTGAAGGGCTGGCGCGAGCAGACTGACAAGGATTTCGTCTTCGCCTGGAAGGCCTCCAAGTTCATCACGCATTGGAAGCGCCTGTCGGAGAATTCGGTGAACAGCCTTGATCTGCTCGAAGACCGCCTGTCGCTGCTGGGCGACAAGGCCGGCCCCATCCTGTTTCAACTGCCGCCGCAGTTTGAGGCCAACCCGGATCGCCTCGCCTCCTTCCTCAAATTGCTGTCGAAGAAGCGCCGCTACTGCTTCGAGTTTCGGCATCCGAGCTGGTACGCCCCAAAGATCATGCGGCTGCTCAGCGATGCGAACATCTCGCTGTGCATTTCGGACCATCACGACGCGCCGGCCCCATGGAAACGCACGGCCGATTTCGTCTATGTCCGCGGCCACGGCCCCGGCGGCCGATACAAGGGTCACTATCGGAGTGCCACCTTGGCGGAGTGGACCAAGCGCATTCGCTCCTGGAAGAAGCAGGGCTGCGACGTCTACGTCTATTTCGACAATGACCAGAAGAGCGCCGCGCCCGCCGATGCGGCCAAGCTGCGACAATTGATTGAAGGGAGAAGTAGAAACCACGCAAACCGCGTGATGTTGAGTGCCGAGAGCTGCTTGCGCAGCCTCGGATAACTCAAGGAGGTTACAGTGGGATTGCTTTCGAAAGACATCAAGACGATGGACGACCTGCTGCAGCACGGCCTGCAGGACATCTATTATGCCGAGCAACAAATCACCAAGGCGCTGCCGAAGATGATAGAACTCGCGACGAACCGGGATTTGACGCTGGGGCTCAAGAACCATCTTGAAGAGACCCACAAGCAGATTGAGCGCCTCGATCAGGTGTTCAAGAAGCTCGGCAAGCAGCCGTCCGGCACCGACTGTCCGGCGATCGACGGTCTGATCAAGGAGGCCAACGAAATTGCCGGCGAGATCGAGGACAAGTCGGTGCTCGATGCCGCGATCGTGGCGAGCGCGCAGGCGGTCGAGCACTACGAGATTTGCCGCTACGGCACGCTGATCGCGTGGGCGGAAGAACTGGGCCACGACGATATCGTTCGCTTCCTCACCACCAACCTGAACGAGGAAAAGGCCGCCAACACCAAGCTCAATACGGTCGCGCTGCGCAAAGGCGTCAATCGCAAGGCGGCTAGCTGATCGCGTAACCTGCTGACGAAAAATGCCGGCTCATGGCCGGCATTTTTCTTGATCGTATCGATCCGTTATCGGCCGCCCGGCTGCTTGCCCATGTTGTTATTGGTGCCGGGGCCGACATTACCTTGGCTGGACGGACTGGCCGCGCGGCTCGAGCCGCCACCAGCGCCGGTGGTCATGCCTTTCTTGCTCGGGTGCGTAGTTGCATGCGGTGTCGCGCCGGGCCCGACATTGCCCTGGCTGGACGCGCCCGGCGCGGGTTGCGCTTGCTGAGCGAGCGCGCCGCCAGCCGATAATGCCAGAACGCATGCAGAGGCCAGAATGATCTTCTTCATCGCTATCTCCTTGGTTGACGTGAAGGCTCAACCCGGCGCCGCCCGAACCGGTTCCTACTGCCAAGAACGCAAGTTCGTGTGGAGGCATAGGCATGGCGCGCGTTGCCCAGCCTAATGGATGATATCCAGCGGCAATCGGCAAATCTCGTCACCATCTTCGTTGGTGACGACGATCGAGTAGTGCCGGTTCTTCAGGTCCGGGTGTTCGCCGAGCAGCCGCCGCGCAATGTTGTCTGCCGAATCCATGGCGGCGATGTCATCAACCAGTTCCGCGCCGCCTTGATCGGCGATCGTCTTGGTATTGACGAGATCGAAATGGTAGAGCGGCATGTTTCGCTCCTGCCTGGCATCCTTTCACTCCAGAATACGCGCGGCAACCCGACTTGGTTCCCCGCCATAGCCCGCGGTCCCGTCCGCTCGGAAAATCCTGGCGGCACGAAGGAACGCCGGTCCGCAACGTCGGTTAGGCGCTAAACAACCATAGCGAGGTCCGCCATGAAAGTTTGCGATGCGATGACCCCCGACGTTCAACTTTGCACTCCCGAAGACAGCTTGAAGGATGCGGCAGAGGCGATGGGCGCTCTTGGCGTCGGACTTCTGCCGGTGACCGAGAACGACCGCCTCGTCGGCATGGTGTCCGACCGCGACATCGCGGTTCGTGGCGTCGGCATGGGCCGCGGACCGGAGTCGCGGATCCGGGACGTCATGACTGCCGAGGTGAAATACTGCTTCGAAGATCAGGATCTCGACGAGGTGACGGCAAGTATGGGTGCGATCCAGGTCCGCCGCCTGCCCGTGCTCAATCGCGAAAAGCGGCTGGTCGGCATCATTGCGCTCGGCGATATTGCGCAGGCCACGGGCGGTGACGGGGCGGGCGTGGCGCTAAGCGAGATTTCTCGTCCCAGCGCCCAGCATGCGCAGCTATAGCGATGCGCGAGCACCAACACGAGAAGGTCAGCGTAAACCTTGACCTGCTTTGCGCGACGTTGGCGATCGTCAGTGCGGCACTGCTCACGGGGATGCTGAGATATCTGCTGGGGTGATCAGTCTCAACCATGCGCGGCGGACCGATGGCCCGCCGAGGAAAACGCTCTAGCCTGACGAGGATCGGTCGTCGGACGACGCGCTCGGCGCGACAGCTCCGTCTGCGGTGACCTGTTCGTCCTTCGTCTCGAAAGTCATCGATAGACCGCCCGTTGGATCAATGGCACGTTCGAGCCATTTGATCGACTCCTCGATCCAGTAATCGCTATTTGCGGGATCGGATTGCGCCCTCGCGCGGCAGGCATCCGCCTGCGCCAGGCAGGCAGCCTTGCGATCCATTGTCATCTCAGCGCGGCGATTGCAGGCCGGGCGATGTCAGCCACTCGTTCAAATGGGCCGCGGTTTCCGCTTGCCTCGCCTTCTTAAGCAATGCATCGCGCGCTTCACCTTGCGGCAACTGCTCGGCTGCCGCGCGGGCCTCCTCCGCCGCTCTCTGGAGCCGCTCGTCGAACGGCACGCTGTTCTTTCTTCGATTGCGCCTTGCCGTCATGGAAGTCTCCTGCTTCGCAAGTGAGTACAGAATCGCGCTTCCAAGAACCCATCGTCTCTAACTCAGGTTACTTCGCGCGAACAAAATAAAACGGCTAGGCAGGGAACGAACCATTTTCGAAAACAGCGACTGTCGCTCTCCCGTAGCTAAGGCTTGGCCTGCATGGCGGCTTCGCCGTGCTCCCGTGCCGGCACGCTTACATGCACTTCATGACCCTGCCGGATAGCCAGCGATGCAGCAGCGACTGCCGATTCGAACGCGGACTCTTTCGTCGCATATTCGCCGTTCACGGCACCGTCATGCAGCACCCCCCATTGGTCGCGAATCGGCACGATGGCGTATTGCGCAAGTCCCATCTTCCTCTCCGTTGCAGACGTCCTCGCGATTACTTCTTGTCGGGATCGTTCGGGCGAACGGTCATGTTGCTCTCGGGCATTTTGTCCCTGCCCGCGTCGCCATTGTCGTCCCGGCCGCCTGAAGTCGATGTCCCGCTGCCGCTCCGGCTCGGTCTTGTTGCGCTGCCGGTTGTCGGCGCAGAGCCTGGCGTGGCGGAGCTTGCGGCCGGGTCTCCCGTTGTGGATCCGCGACCGCTCGGTGCACCACCCGCTTGTGCCAGCGCAAGCGTGGAGCACAGCGTGAATCCGAAAGCCAATGCAATTCGTGTCAGTTTCATCGCAAACCATCCCTAGGACGTCGACGAAACTAATCGGCCAGCAACCAGAACGTTCCTAAATGCAGTTCCCGATGCCTGATCGGTCGCGGCTATGCGGTGCGCGAACTGAGCGCCGGCTCCGGTCCTGGCGCATTCATATCCCGATAAGCAGCCTCCGTGCGCGGCTTCCCGAGCAGCGGCACCGTGAGCCGGCAGACCAGGCCTTCGGGACGCCAGTCGAAATCGGCCTTGCCGCCGAGCTGAGTCTCGATGCTTGCAATCACGCTCCTCGTGCCGAATCCTTTGGAGGTCGGCTTGGTCACCCGCGGGCCGCCTGTTTCGACCCACGCCAGGATCAGCATGTCGCTCTGCACTTCCCAGGTGATGGCGAGCCGGCCCGACAGCGAGGAAAGGCTGCCATATTTCGCGGAGTTGGTGACGAGTTCGTGCAGCGCCAGCGCCAGCGTTTGCGCCGTGGCAGGCTCAAGCTGGACTTCCGAACCTTCATACTGAATTTGTCCGGCTTCCGAATATGGCGCCACCTCTTCGGCGACCAGTCGCCGGATTTCAGCGCCCTGCCAACTCGACAGCGACAGCACGGTGTGAACCCGCGCGAGCGCCGTGATGCGGCCCTCGACTGCCTGCACATAAGCGTTGACGTTCTGCGCGCGCGTCAAGCGCACGATCGACTGCGCCAGCGCGAGTGCGTTCTTGGCGCGATGATCGACTTCTCGCGTGAGCAGGCTCTGCCGTTCTTCGGCACGCTTGCGGTCGGTGATGTCGACGGTGACGCCGCTGACCCGCACCACCCGGCCGTTCTTGTCGGTCGTCGCTGCCGCCGTGCCGACGCACCAGCGCACCTCCCCATCGGGGCGGACGATGCGGAATTCCGCTTCGTGTGATTTCACGCCCTTCGTGAATTCCGTCCAGGCCTCGCGCAAGCCATCGAAATCCTCGGGATGAAACAGCGTTTGAATGTTTGCGGACGTCAGCTCGAAGCTGTTGGGATCGACGCCGAAGATCTTGTACTGACCATCGTCCCACATCCAGTCGCCGTTGACCCAATCCCAGTCCCAGGAGCCCATCTTGCCGGCGGCAATCGCCATGCTGCGGCGCTCTTCGCTTTCGACCAGCCGCGCTGTTGATTGCTCGAGCTCAGCGGTGCGCGCCCGGACGCGATCCTCAAGCTCGGAATTGAGCCGCTCCAACTGTCGGGTCTTGCGATAGAGCTCGGCGAATACGCGGATCTTGGCGCGCAGCACTTCCGGCACCACCGGCACCGGGACGTAGTCGACCGCGCCCATCTCGTAGCCGCGCAGCCGGTCGAAATCGCTGACCTGGATCGCCGAGATGAAAATCATAGCGGTCTTCTGGAAGCGCGGATGCTCGCGGATCATGGCCGCGAGCTCGAAACCATCGAGCTCGGGCATGCAGACGTCGACCAGGATGACCGCGACTTCGTTCTTGAGCAAAAACTCGAGTGCTTCCCGCCCCGACGCGGCCACCACCAAATTCTCGCCGAGATCCTTCAGGATAACTTCATAGGCCAGCAGCTTCGCCGGCTGGTCGTCGACCAGAAGGATGTTTACCTTTTCGTGGTCCATCATCTTCATGCCGCTTCAGCGATGTAGCCACATGCGGATGGCGAGCAGCAATTGCTCGGTATTCACCGGCTTGGCCAAATAATCCGACGCTCCCGCTTCCAGGCATTTCTCGCGGTCGCCCTTCATCGCCTTCGCGGTCAGTGCGATGATGGGAAGACGGACAAGCGCCGCATTCTGCCTGATCACGCCGATGGTCTGATAGCCGTCCATCTGCGGCATCATGATGTCCATCAAGACGATGGCAATCTTGGGATTGGATTCGACCAGCGCGATCGCCTCGTGGCCCGTCGTAGCCGTCAGTACCCTCATACCGCGCCGTTCGAGCACACTGGAAAGTGCGAAGATGTTCCGCGCGTCGTCGTCGACGAGAAGCGCCGTCTTGCCAATCAAATCCTCATCGGAACCGTTAAGTTTCTCCAGCATCCTTTGCTTTTCAATCGGCAATTCCGTGATGACACGGTGCAAGAACAGTGACGTTTCGTCGAGCAGGCGTTCCGGGGATTCGACGCCTTTTACGACAATGCTGCGCGCCATCGTGTGAAGTTCGGCGTCCTCCTCGGCCGAGAGTTCCCGTCCGGTGAACACCACGATGGGAACATTGGACAGGCTTTCGTCCTTGCGGATTTCGTCGAGCACCTCAAAGCCGCTCATGTCCGGCAGCCGCAGATCGAGCACGACGCAGTCGCAAGGATTGCTCCGCAGGGTGGAGAGAGCCCCGGCTCCAGTACCGGCGGTGACGATCTCGACGTCCTTGTGATCCAGTAGTTCCTTGATGCTGAGCTGTTCGGCGGGATTGTCCTCCACGATCAAAAGCCGCTTGCGTCGCGGCCTTGCATATTCCTTGATCTGGGCGAGCGCGGCGCTGACGCCCTCAGTCGTCGTGGGTTTGTTGACGAAGGAGAAGGCGCCGCGCGCCAGCGCATGCTGCCGGTCCTCGTCGAGCGTGATGACCTGCACCGGGATGTGGCGGGTAAGCGGATTGTGCTTGAGCTGGCTCAGTACGGTCCAGCCGAGCATGTCGGGCAGGAACACATCGAGCGAAACCGCGGTCGGCTGGAATTGCTTGGCGAGGTCCAACGCCTCGGCGCCGCGGCTCGCGACCAGGACCTTGAAGCCCTTGTCTCGGGCGAGATCGACCAGGACCCGCGCGTAATGCGGGTCATCTTCGACGACCAGGAGGATCATGTCTCCGGGCTCGAGATTGAGCCGGTCGTCCAGCACCTCCACCACGCGCTCCTGCGCCGCGGGCGCCTGTAGCGCCGGCGCAGCACCCTGCGATAAGGACAGTGCCGGCGGCACGCGAAGCGCAACGCTCGGACCGGAATATTTCAGCGGCAGATAGAGCGTGAACGTACTGCCTCTGCCGGGCGCACTTCGCAGATGAATCTCGCCGCCGAGCAGGCTCGCGAGTTCGCGGCTGATGGCAAGGCCAAGGCCGGTGCCGCCATATTTGCGGCTGGTGCCTGCGTCCGCCTGCTGGAACGCTTCAAAGATCAGCTTCTGCTTGTCTTGCGGGATGCCGATGCCGGTATCGCTCACCTCGAAGGCGACGACCGCGGGCGCGGTGTTGAGGATCGGATGCTCGGCGCTCCAGCCGCCAACCGCGGCCGAGACGGTCAGCTTGACGCCGCCTTCGCCGGTGAACTTGAAGGCATTGGACAACAGGTTCTTCAGCACCTGCTGCAGGCGCTTGGAGTCGGTGACCATGCTGCGGGAAAGCGTCTCGTCGACCTCGATGCTGAACGACAGATGGCGGTTTTCCGCCTCGTGGCGGAACGGCCGGCCGACGGTCTCGAGCAGGCTCGAAGTCAGGATTTCCTCGGCGTCCACGGTCACGGTACCGGACTCGATCTTCGAGAGGTCCAGGATGTCGCTGATCAGATTGAGCAGGTCAGTGCCGGCGCCGTGGATGGTGCGGGCGAATTCAACTTGCTTCGGCGACAGATTGCCTTCCGGATTATCCGAGAGCTGCTGGCCGAGGATCAGGATGCTGTTCAACGGCGTGCGCAGCTCGTGCGACATGTTGGCCAGGAATTCGGACTTGTATTTCGACGTGAGCGCTAGCTCGCTCGCCTTTTCTTCCAGCGCGCGGCGCGCCTGCTCGATTTCCTGGTTCTTGCGTTCGACCTCGACGTTGCGCTCGGCGAGTTGCTGTGCCTTCAGTTCGAGTTGCTCGTTGGTCTGCTGCAATTCCCGCTGCTGGGCCTGAAGCTCACCGGCGAGCTGCTGCGACTGCTTCAGCAGGCCTTCGGTCTGCATCGTTGCCTCGATGCTGTTGAGCAGGATGCCGATGCTGTCGGTCAGTTGCTCCACAAAGGTGATTTGCGAGGCGGTGAACGACGCGATCGAGGACAACTCGATCACGGCCTTGACCTGGTTCTCGAACAGGACCGGGAATACCACCACGTTCTTCGGCAGCACACGCATCAGCGCGGAATTCACCGGTACCACGTCATCCGGAATATCCGACAGCAGCCGCTGGCGCTTGTCCACTGCGCACTGGCCGACCAGCCCCTCGCCCATTCGCACAAGTGGCGGATGTGGATTGGCGCCGTCGTCGGCATAGGCAGACAACAGACGCAGCTGCAGGTTCTCGGCGTTCTCGACCTGATAGATCACGCCCATATGCGCGTTGATCACGGGCGCCAATTCGGCCAGCAGCAGCCGGCCGACGGTCGACAGATCACGTTGGCCCTGCAGCATATTGGTGAATCTGGCGAGGTTGGTCTTCAGCCAGTCCTGCTCGGTGTTCCGCTCCGTCGTCAGGCGGAGGTTGCCGATCATGGTGTTGATGTTGTCCTTGAGCTCGGCCACCTCGCCGCGGACGTCGACCTGAATGGTGCGCGTCAGGTCGCCTTTGGTCACCGCGGTCGCAACTTCCGCGATGGCGCGGACCTGCGAGGTGAGGTTCGCCGCAAGCAGGTTGACGTTGCCGGTCAGATCCTTCCAGGTACCGGCGGCGCCGGGCACGTTCGCCTGGCCGCCGAGCCGCCCCTCGACGCCGACTTCGCGCGCCACCGTCGTGACCTGATCGGCGAACGTCGCCAAGGTCTCCGTCATGTTGTTGATGGTATCGGCGAGCGCGGCCACCTCGCCTTTCGACTTCACGGTCAGGTTCTGCTTCAGGTCGCCATTGGCCACCGCGGTCACGACCTTGACGATGCCGCGCACCTGCTCGGTCAGGTTAACGGCCATCACGTTCACGGTGTCAGTCAGGTCCTTCCAGGTGCCGGCGACGCCGCGCACCTCGGCTTGGCCGCCGAGCTTGCCTTCGGTGCCGACTTCGCGCGCCACGCGCGTCACCTCGCCCGCAAACGCGTTGAGCTGGTCCACCATCGTGTTGATGGTGTTCTTCAGCTCGAGGATTTCGCCCTTCACGTCGACGGTGATCTTGCGCGACAGGTCGCCGCGCGCCACCGCGGTGGTGACTTCGGCGATGTTGCGCACCTGCGTGGTGAGGTTGGCTGCCAGCAGGTTGACGTTGTCGGTGAGGTCCTTCCAGGTGCCGGCCACGCCGGGCACCACGGCCTGACCACCGAGCCTGCCCTCGGTGCCGACCTCGCGCGCCACGCGCGTCACTTCAGCCGCGAAAGAGCGCAGCTGCTCCACCATCGTGTTCAGCGTCTCCTTCAGGAGCAGAATCTCGCCGCGGACGTCGACGGTGATCTTCTTCGACAGGTCGCCGCCCGCAATCGCGGTCGCGACTTCCGCGATGTTGCGCACCTGGGCCGTCAGGTTCGACGCCATGAAGTTGACGTTGTCGGTCAGGTCCTTCCAGGTGCCGGCGACCTCGGGCACTTCGGCCTGGCCGCCGAGCTTGCCTTCGGTGCCGACCTCGCGCGCCACGCGCGTCACTTCGGAGGCGAAGGCGTTGAGCTGGTCCACCATCGTGTTGATGGTATTTTTCAGCTCGAGGATTTCGCCCTTCACGTCGACCGTGATCTTGCGCGACAGGTCGCCGCGCGCCACTGCGGTGGTGACTTCCGCAATGTTGCGGACCTGCGCGGTCAAATTGCCGGCCATCGAGTTGACGCTGTCGGTGAGGTCCTTCCAGGTGCCGGCAACGCCTGGCACGTTGGCCTGGCCGCCCAGACGCCCTTCGGTGCCGACCTCGCGCGCAACGCGCGTCACCTCGCCCGCAAAGCGGTTGAGCTGGTCGACCATGGTGTTCAGCGTTTCCTTGAGCTGCAGGATCTCGCCGCGCACGTCGACCGTGATCTTGCGCGACAAGTCACCGCCGGCGATCGCGGTTGCGACCTCGGAGATGTTGCGCACCTGGGCGGTCAGGTTGCCCGCCATCGAGTTCACGGAGTCGGTCAGGTCCTTCCAGGTGCCGGCGACCCCGGGCACCTCGGCCTGGCCGCCCAGCTTGCCGTCGGTGCCGACCTCGCGCGCCACGCGCGTGACTTCGCCGGCGAAGGCGTTGAGCTGGTCGACCATCGTGTTCAGCGTCTCCTTCAATTGAAGGATTTCGCCTGACACGTTCACGGTGATCTTCTTCGACAGGTCGCCCTTCGCCACCGCGGTTGCGACTTCCGCGATGTTGCGGACCTGACCGGTCAGGTTCGATGCCATCGAATTGACGCTGTCGGTCAGATCCTTCCAGGTGCCCGCAACGCCGCGCACCAGTGCCTGGCCACCGAGCTTGCCTTCGGTGCCGACCTCGCGCGCCACGCGCGTGACTTCGCCGGCGAAGGCGTTGAGCTGGTCCACCATCGTGTTGATGGTGTCCTTCAGCTCCAGGATTTCGCCGCGGACGTCCACGGTGATCTTCTTCGACAGGTCGCCGTTGGCAACGGCCGTGGTCACCTCCGCGATGTTGCGGACCTGGGCGGTCAGGTTGGACGCCATGAAGTTCACGTTGTCCGTGAGGTCCTTCCAGGTGCCGGCGACACCGAGCACGTTGGCCTGGCCGCCGAGCTTGCCTTCGGTGCCGACTTCGCGCGCCACGCGCGTCACTTCGGAGGCGAAGGCGTTGAGCTGGTCCACCATGGTGTTCAGCGTCTCCTTCAACTGAAGGATCTCGCCTGACACATTCACCGTGATCTTCTTGGAAAGGTCGCCACCGGCGATCGCGGTGGCGACGTCGGCGATGTTGCGGACCTGGGCGGTCAGGTTGGACGCCATGAAGTTCACGTTGTCCGTGAGGTCCTTCCAGGTGCCGGCGACGCCGGGCACCTGGGCCTGGCCGCCGAGCTTGCCTTCGGTGCCGACTTCGCGCGCCACGCGCGTCACTTCGGAGGCGAAGGCGTTCAGCTGGTCCACCATCGTGTTGATGGTGTCCTTTAGCTCCAGGATTTCGCCGCGCACGTCGACGGTGATTTTCCTCGACAGGTCGCCGCGCGCGACTGCGGTCGTCACGTTGGCGATATTGCGCACCTGCGCGGTCAAGTTGCCGCACATCGCGTTGACGGAATCGGTCAGGTCCTTCCAGGTGCCGGCCACGCCGGGCACGATCGCCTGGCCGCCGAGCTTGCCGTCGGTGCCGACCTCGCGCGCCACGCGCGTCACTTCGGAGGCGAACGAGCGCAGCTGGTCGACCATGGTGTTGATCGCTTCCTTCAGCTGCAGGATCTCGCCGCGGACGTCGACTGTGATCTTTTTCGACAGATCGCCATTGGCGACCGCGATCGTCACCTCCGCGATGTTGCGGACCTGACCGGTCAGATTGTTGGCCATCGAGTTGACGCTCTCGGTCAGGTCTTTCCAGACACCGGTCACCTCCGGCACCTGGGCCTGCCCGCCGAGCCGGCCCTCGACGCCGACTTCGCGCGCCACACGCGTCACCTCGGACGTGAACACGCCGAGCTGCTTGATCATCGTGTTGACGATGTTCGCCGACTGCAGGAATTCACCACGCAGCGGCCGCCCTTCGACATCGAGCTGCACGGTCTGCAGGAGGTCGCCCTGGGCGACCGCAGCGACCGCGCGCGTCACTTCCCGCGTCGGCCACAAGAGGTCGTCGATCAGCGTGTTGATCGAGCCTTCCATGTCCGCCCAGGAGCCACTTGAGAGGCCGAGGTTCACGCGCTGGCGGGTCTGTCCCTCGCGGCCGACGACCTGGCCGACACGCTCGAGCTGCTGGGCCATGCGCTCGTTCGCCGCGGCGATTTCGTTGAAGGCATCCGCGATCTTGCCGTCAATCCCGAGATAGTCTCCGCGCATCCGCACGGTGAAGTCGCCGGCCCGCATCGCCTGGAGGGACTGCAACAGGTCCTGGACGGGATCGATCTTGCCGTTTTGTCTGTTGCGGCGTGATTCGCCACGACTACGAGGAGCGGGACCAAGATCGGTCATAAAATTCCCCCTGCACGCTGGCCGGCTTTAGATTTTCGAAGTTCCGGACCATCGAACGCATAAGATGGGTAGGTTGCGATCTAATCAAGCCAGAAAAAATGAGCGGTAACACTTGGAGACAGCCAAACGTTATCAATGAAAGATCTCAGGGAAGGTTCCCGGCGGTCGGGAACTTTTTTGCGATCAATCAGCAAACCTGTTACACCTAAACGCAGAGTGGGAACGAAAGTCTCACTTTGGCGTTTGCCGTCCGCGGGGGCAGGATTTCAGATGGCCAAGAAGACCAAGCAACTCGAAACGGACTACTTCGAGAGCGAGCGCAATTTCCGTCTTCTGGTCAAGGCCGTCACCGACTACGCCCTCTACATGCTGAGCCCGAAGGGCGTCGTCGAGAACTGGAATGCCGGTGGCGAGCGAATCAAGGGCTACACAGCCGAAGAAATCATCGGCCAGCACTTCTCGCGTTTTTATACTCCGGCGGATCGGGCAGCGGGCAAGCCGGCACGGGCGTTGAAGATCGCCGAGGAGACCGGTCACTACGAGGAAGAAGGCTGGCGCGTCCGCAAGGATGGCTCGTTCTTCTGGGCGAGCGTGGTGATCGACCCGATTCGCGACCCCTCCGGCCGCCTGATCGGCTTTGCCAAGATCACCCGCGATATCACGGAACGGCGCGAAGCGCAGCTCAAGCTGGAGCAGATACAGCGGCAGCTTGCGGAATCCCAAAAGATGGACGCGCTCGGCCAACTGACCGGTGGTGTCGCGCACGACTTCAACAATCTCTTGATGATCGTCTCGGGCAATCTGCACAAGATCAAGAAGGAGCTGACGAGCCCGCGTGGCTTGCGCGCGCTGAGCGCGATCGAGACCGCTACTCAACGTGCCGCGTCCCTGACCAGCCAGCTCCTCAGCTTCGCCAGACGACAGAGCGTCAATCCGCGGACCATCGACGTGGATCAGCGGATCACGTCGGTGCGTGAGGTGTTGGTCAGCGCGCTCGGCAGCATGGTCACGTTGCATATCGATATCCAGCCCGACGTCTGGCCGGTCTTCATCGATCCCACCGAGTTTGAAACCGCCCTCCTCAACCTTGTCATCAATGCCCGCGATGCGATGCCGGAAGGAGGCACCGTTACCGTCTCGGCGCGCAATGATCCGGACAGGGATCAGGTTCTGATTTCAGTCGAGGATACCGGCGCGGGCATTCCGCAAGACGTGCTCGGCAAGGTGTTCGATCCCTTCTTCACCACCAAGCCCGTCGGCAAGGGAACTGGTCTCGGCCTCTCTCAGGTGCACGGCTTCGTCCACCAGGCCGGCGGGACGATTGAAATCGAAAGCGGCCTTGGCAAGGGCACCACAGTCTGCCTCCGCCTGCCCCGCAGCAGCGCGACCGAGCATCGCGAACAGGAGATCTTGAACAAGCAAGCCTCCGCAACGGTCCTGCTGGTCGAGGACAATCCCGCCGTGGCCGACGCGAGCGCCGGGCTGCTCGAGCAACTTGGCTATACCGTCCGCTGGGTGCCCAACGCCGAAACGGCGTTGCGAGAGATCGAAGCTGATGACGTTGATCTCGTGTTCAGCGACATCATCATGCCCGGCAAGATGGACGGACTGAAGTTGGCGCGCGCAATCAGGGAACGAAACCCGACGCTGCCCGTCCTGCTCACGACCGGTTACGCCGATAGCGCCAAGCACGTCAGGATGGATTTTCCAGTCCTCCGCAAACCCTACCAGCTTCACGAACTCAGCCGCGAGTTGTCCAAGCTGACCGGGCACGACTGACCCCGCGCCACGGGTCGCCCGCCCCCAGTCCGTTGTTGCGACAGCCATGGGCTGAGGACCTGCAGCCGTTCGGCGACCTCATCAGCTGGCCTGGCTCGTGGCCGGCCAGCTTCCCCGCACAAGGCGAACCCGTTCGATGCGCCCGCATTGCTCGCAGCGATATTGGATGACGTCCTTGCCGTCCTCGCCTGGCGTGCTCCTTTCGAGCCGCATCGTCTTCCTGCAGATGACGCAGGAAATCAGTGTGAGCAGCGGGTTGCGATCGTCATTCATCGTTCCCGTCCGACACAAAACTGTCCGAAGTTAACCTATGTGACGGTTGCGGCTGTCGAAATAGGCCATCTTGTCACTATTCGATGTAGTTAGTTTATTGCTGGCCACGGGGGCCGAACCTCATGGAACGTAAGCGATCGCCATTGGAGCAGTCGCCCGTGAAGAAGTCTGATTTCAGCTTGGGACGAGCTGAAATCGGAGGATGAGCCTGACCAGGATTTGGTGCAACAAAAGCTCCAGCCAGCGGATGAGACGGCGGAAGTTGTATCCGGCGGCGGCGAGGACGGCGTTGGCGGCGTCGCCCTTGCGGTACCAGAAGTAGTTGCGCCCCATGCGATGCTCGGATTTGAGATGGCCGATGACCGGCTCGACGGCCGAGCGCCGGCGCAGCTCGCGTTTGATCCTGGGCGTCACGCGCCGCTTCTGGCCTGAGATGAACACCCTGAACTTGTAATCGGGTGGCGCATTGTGACCTCGGTAG
>NZ_AUEZ01000090.1 GCF_000426245.1 Bradyrhizobium sp. Ai1a-2
AGCTCGAAAAATGGTTCGAGAACACCACGACGGAGGGACTTCCCTTCTTGCTCGAGGCCGCCGGTCGTTGTCCTCCGGAAGACGTCGGCGGTGCGCCGGGTTATGCCGAATACCTCGAAGCCATCAGAGACCCCGCCCATCCGGACCACGAACATATGCGCCTCTGGGGTCCGGAGCGGTTCGATCCCAACGTCGTCGACCGGAAGGCGCTCGAAGCCGCCGTCAACGCGTTGTCCGACACATGGAAACCGCGGCGACGCGCCACGCGAACAAAATAGGCGTCAAGCGCCATTCAAGAGGGCCGCAGAGCTCCGCTTACGCTGCAATCTGCTTAGGTGCATAAGCACCACGCAGGATCGAGAAGCCGTTTTTGATCCACTGGTCCTTAAGATCCTGGGAGACTGAACTGTCGCTCAGCCATTGTGGTGTCATCGGACCAATGGGGAGTGCAGGCGGCAAAGATGCCGCGAACAGCGCGTCATTTGTGGCGAACATTCGTGATGCTATTTCTTAAATTGGAAGCCCCGAAAAACGGGCATTGTGTATCCGGCGACCACTCGCCACTGCAAGTGCGATCTTTGTCTATTGCAATCATAGGTAAAGTAGTGCGGCAGCTGAGGTTAGCGAACGCTTGTGGTCGCGCTGATCTTCGCGTGCGCTCGCCGAAGGGGAGGTGGATTTTTACCGTAAGTCGGTCACTCGACCTGAACAGCCTGCAACAGCAGGAGCGCTTTACCCTGGACCGGTCTGCGCGCGCTTCGCGAATGTCGATCGAAATTGAGTAGTTGCAGCTTCCGCTCGATCGCAGCAGGCGACTGACCCTGCGTGCGATCCCACTCTTCCGCGGACGCGCGAATGTCCTCACAGAAAAGATCGATCTGAAGCTGAAGGACCTTGTCGCTACCTAAATTGAGATGGATGGTGAGGCTTATTCCAATACCTCGTACTCGAACGCGGCGCCTTCGGGATCGTTTTCCTCGAACCACGGCGCAGCGGCCGATGCCATTCCTACCAGGTCAAGTACTCTTCGACATAACCTCGCCGCGTCCAATACGGGAAACGTCTCGCAGTTACGTCGGCGTCTTTTGAATATAGATCGCGGACCGTGAAGCCATTGTGTTCGTGATTGATCGAAAGGACGGCGTTCGTCGCTGACCGCGCGAACTTCCAATATGCTTCTGCGGTGTCGCGAGACATTTCAGTCCACGAATCGATGTTGACGATTAGATCGAAACGGCCGGCGCTCGGTCCGATATCGGACGCGGACATGACGTTGATCTGGGCGCTTCCAGCTTCGCCGCTGACCCGAATGCAATCGGGTCCGAGCACGCGCCCAAGGAAATAGGCCTGAGCTGCATTACTCAAGGGAATGTCGACAATTGTGTAGTCTTTTACGCCAAAGATGTTCGCGAAATATGCAGTGCGCCCGAGGCCAGCGCCGATCTCCATCACCCTAAAGTCTGGCCGTCCCTTTGCAAGCTGCGCGATCCGCCACGCCTGGTAGATTGCGTGAATCGAGCGGAAGCCAACTATGCCTCGGCTCGACGCGAGGCCGAGTTCTCCGGGGAAAGGGTTCGGAAACTTTAGTTTGACGGTGAGGGCCGCCTCGATCTGATCAAGGACTTGGTCAGTAGATTGAGCGGTTTTCTCGTGCACGCCCACTTGATGGGGGTCGGTTTCGGGGTACGGAACGCGGCGAGCTCCCAGCGCTTCTGCGACAGAAGTCAACCCGTTCATGAGCCACAGTGAATAGAGTGGCTCCCAGTTTTCTGATTTGTTGAGCTGTTTGATGACGTTCTCATGAGGCTCTATGGCGCCAGGCGGTGCTTTCGCAATCGCATCGAAGCCCCAGAAGAATGTCGTCTCGGCTGGATTGCGCAGAATCATCGCCGCTTTTTCGGTATTCGATCCATTCAACGCGTCGTGGATTTCTTTCTTGATAGTCGCGAGGTCGCGTTCCCACATAGATTCTGTCGTCGGACGGTACCGATCAAACGACCTCTTATAGGATGCCATCACACGCGCAACCAACGGGAGGTCGTTCCCATGATTTACGGCAGGCGAGCATGCAAGTGGGTTTGGCGGTGCGGACGGAGCGCTATTGAGAAGCCAAGCGAAATGCTCGAGGTTCGGCCTTGCGGGGACTTCCTCTTCCATCGAGGAGCGCGACATAAAGCGACGCATAAACTGCATTCGTAAGTTCCCCCGCCAAACGACCGGACCAAATCATACGGGCGTCTCGCGATCAACCGCATGAGAGCTGACGCGTGGCCGTCCGCGAGGTGACGACGATTGCCGGCCTATTGGTAAGAATGCGCGTGATCGAAAAGCACGACGAAGTTTTCGGCGACGAGCCCGCGGAACTGCTCTTGGGCGAGGTGAGGGCGTTTGCCGAACGGGCCGCTGCCTGACGTTCACGCTTCTGGGCGCGGGCTTCGGTCCCGCGCCTTAGGAGGCCGCCAAATCTTGCGGCTGACGCTTTGACATCCTTGCGAGGGTGGCTTCCGCCTGGCGTTCAAACATGCGCCAAGCATCGGTGGGATAGCCGTTCTTTTCCGCTAGCAGCATCGCGATTTCGATGACGCTCTCGTGGCGCTTGCTGTCGTCCGTGCTCATAGGGGGCCTCCTGCTTCCTCGAGTCCCTCACGAAGTAGACGCGGATACCCCTCAAAAGTTCAAACCGGCGCCCCGGCCGAACTTGATCCGGACGGCCTATTCGGCCGGGGGCGGCGCGGGAGCATTGTGCACCCCGTATGGATTGTCGGAATCGTGTTGGGGCCGCTTCCCAGGTCTTTTTCTGGGAAGCAATATCGAAGGATTTTGGATGTAAGTGATTGATTTTGCTTGGCGCGCTCGGAGAGATTCGAACTCCCGACCCTCGGAATCGAAAGACGTGAGTCACGCATCTATTTTCCCTTTTCCTCCAAGGGTTTATCTGCTGCTAAATTTTGAGTCTGGGATTTTTTCTGGGACTCGGTGCTTTCCATCCCGGCCCGCAGATCGGTCATGGTGGTGTCTGTATAGAACCGCGCAGTCGTCCTGATCTCGGTATGCCGCAACAGGGTTTGGACGAGTTTTAGGTTGCCCGTGGTGCGCAAAGTCCGCTGGCCGGTCGTGTGGCGCGTGTCGTGCAAACGGGCGTCCACGCCCGCCTTAAGCCATTTACGGCGCCTGTTGGTTCCGATGCCGTAATAGGTCATCGGGTAGCGCTCGCCCTTGACGAACTCGCGCTTGGTCTTAGGGCATACCCGCGTGCGCTGCGCGACGAACGTAAAGACGTGCATCTTGTGGTTCCCCCGCAATCCCCACAGAATTTCGTAGGCGCGGCGGGTGAGGGGGAGGATGGCCGGCACCCCGCCCTTGCCGATGATGGCGATCGTGGACTGGTCGAAATTGACCTGCGTCCAAGTCAGCAGCATTTCCTTCCGCCGCAATCCCATGATCTCGGCGAACTCGCGTAGCTCGGCATATTCACGGCTCTCGACCTCGTCCAAGGCGGCATCCTCGGCGTAGCTGATCTCACGCACCGGCCGCTTGCGCTCCTGCAGGAAGTGTTGCTTCCAATCGGGCTCATTGAAGATCGTCACGCTCCATTTCTTCCGAGCTTTGTTCATGACGCGTCGGAGAAGCGACGGGACGGTTTTGTTAATCGTGCGGTTTGATATCGGCCGATAAAGTTGCTTGCCCTTGCTGTCTCGACCGGCCTTCATGACGTGCTGCCGGCGCGCCTCTGTGGCCAGCGAAATCATGTCGTCATTGATATCGTGTAGATGCGTCTGCGGCCCGAGTTGTCCCTTTAGCCATTCCAGGGCGCGTTCGATGTCGGGATCGCTGCCGTGGCGGCCGATTTCATTCCACCATCGGTCGCACGCGACCCCTACGGTCATCGGCTTTCGTCCGGCCTTGATGGCCTGCTCGACGAGTCGCTTAGCTTCAGCTTGCTTCGCCTTCTCGAAATCCTTCGCCTTACGTTCATTGGTCTCTTTTGTGGACCCGTAGAACCGATGACGGTCAATCTGGAAATCGAACTGGTAGTAGGGAGAATTTTTGACGCGGAAGACTGACATGCTGAACCCGTGCGGCGATAGAACTCGATGACGTCGCCAAGCGTGCAGACGTAGTGTCGCCGCTCCGTTCCGGTTCCCTTTATATGCACCGGAAGATTTTGCGCCTCACGATGTCGGGAGAGCGTTTTGAGGTCCATTTTCATGACCTTGGCAAGTTTTGGCATCGTAAGATGCGGCTCGCCGTCGAAGGCGGCGCGAACCTCTGGCGGGATGATCTGGTCATCTGCCGCGCTTAAGGCTGTTCGTACGGGTAGGCTTGTCATGGTGGCGCCTTACGCAAGACAGCGGATTGCCGCTGCGATCCTGTGGCAAAGCTCGATCTCGGCATTGGTGGGCGAGCCGCCGTCCGGGGGCACAAGCATTCCGATCTCGGCAATCCTGGCGGCCTGCTCAATCACCGTCGCGATCTCGGCCCGCGCGGCGTTCGTCTCGCGGCACTTCGCGGCGGCGAGCGCCAGATACTTCTCTGCCGTCTCTCGAAAGGCGTCCCGGTCTTTTTCCATCTTGTCGAGAAGAGTTTTCATGTGCGCGTTGCGCTCGATTGATGCCTGCAACTGCTTTGCAATCGAGGCGTCAACGCGGTCCATGCGCTCGGCATTCCAACCGCCCTCGCGGTCAATGCGGCTCATAGCAGGGTTCGTGTCCGTCGCCATCTTTGTCGCCTTCCGCTTCTCTCAAAAACCAACCAACGCCGCCGCATGCTTCGCAGCGATCTTCAACAACGTCCGGGTGCGAAAAGCCGCAACCGTTCTCGTAGACGTAGATCGTCCTCGGAATGCAGCCCTCACCGCCACAGGCGCCACACTCCACGATTTCCTCGGGAACGTGGTCACACATTCGGATTCCAGCGGACGGGCGAAAGGGAAAACGGCATCGGCAGCACCGTTACCCAAATGTGGTACATATCCGCCTCGTCCACGACTTCGGCTTGCGGCGGATAGAGTTCAACGGCGGTCGCGCCATGTCCCGCGATCTCGTTTTTGATCCGCTGCATCTCGTGCCATGTCGGCCGAATGCCGGAAAGCGATGTCACGGCGAGGTGACGCACGCCGCTCGGCGATAGCGTCCTGTCGAGGACGCAAAAGACCTTGTTGCGGTGTGCGGTCTGAAATTCGGCGGCCCAACTGTCGCCTACACTGCCTCGGGGAAAGTGCACCGTTTCCCACTCGCCCCACACGCCGGCATCGCGCATTGTCTTCTCTGTGCTGAGAAGCATTCGGCGCTGCTGGCGGTCAAGCTGCTGTAGAATCGGGTTTTCCATTTGAACAACCTCCGTTGAGCGCCACGTAAAGCTTGCTGGCGCAAATCGAGTAGACGTGTCCGCAGTGGTGCCGCGCAGTTCTCCCACGCTCGCGCCACTCCTGTTCAAGCGCGCCGACGGCTTCGAGCCGTGAGCGCAGCGCTTTCAATTCTTCTTCGTGGTCGCTCATCGTATTCCCCAAATTGCGAGGTAGAGCAGGAAGGCTAGGGCCATCGCCGCCGCAAGTGTGATGGTCATGCTTAACCGGGCGCGATCTGCAAGACCTTGAGATAGGTCCGGGTAAGCTGGTCGTACTGCATGGCGCGGGCGCGCAGTTTGTTGCCGCCGTCGCCGTCCTTCTCGATCATGCGGCGGGTGTCGTCCTCGCCCAATTGCTCGCGATAGACCTTCTCGGAAATATCGCGGATCAATTCCGCTTCGTGCTTCGGTCTCGTCTCGCCCTTCTTCAACTGACGCGCTCCATGACCGAATCCCAATCGGAGCGGCCGATCGTGAGATAGTTGCGGAGTGCCTGCTTGGCCTGATGCGTCGTGATCTTGGAATAGTCGCCGACGCGCGGCGGATAGAACAGGTTTTCGAGTTCTTCGGTCTCGGTATCGTCCATCGTGCCGGGTTGGGCTCGCGCGACCAGTTCGACGGTGCCGCCAATGCAGGCGACGGTCCCGCATTCGGTCTTTGCCATCCACCGGGCCATGTTGAACTCGTAGCTGAGTTTGTGGGTGGCAATTTTCACGCGGTTTAGCGGAACGTGGTCAACGTGGACGTGGATCATCTTTCCGGCATCAAACAGCTTAAGGACTTCGACGAGGCCATCCCGTACCCACGGCTGGATTCCGAGTGCTTCGGCAGAGAGAAAGTCGTTCGACATTTTCAGTCCTCCAATTCGACTTCGCCAAGAACGACCATCCATTTGGCTTCGCCCGTCGTCAGGTAGTTTCGGAGGGCTTGCCCGGCTTGTGCCGGTGTGATGTCCGCATAGAACGTCTCGATGTCATCGGGATAGAAAAGCTCGTGAAGCTCACTGGTTTGGGTGGTGCTGATCGTGTGGGGTCCGCGACCGCTCAAAAGCTCGGCGGTGCCGCCGATGCAGCAAATCGAGCCGCATTCGTGCGAGAAATTCCATTCGCCCATGTTGAAGTCGTGGGAAAACTGACGATCGACCATAGGAACGCGCTCGTACCGAACGTCATCGGTTTGCGTGTGCTTCATCTTGCCGCTCTCCAACAATTCGAGAGTCGTCACCAAAGCATCGCGAACCCATCCGTCGATTCTGAGTTGCCGCGACGTAAGAAAATCTTTGCTCATGTTGTCTCCTAGAAGCCCCGCCATTTGTTGACGGGTGTCGAAGCGTGGTTTTGTCGCGGACGCTTCTCGAAACCGCGGCCCTGAAGTTTCCTCTTGGGTTTCTTCAATCCGAGATGTGCCGCGCGCTTGCGGTACACCCTCGATTTCTCCGCAACGTCTCGCGCGGTCTTTTCCTTGTGCGGCTTGCCGCGCAGGATAGGGGCCATGTTGCTTTCGCGATTCTCGCCCTTGTTGATCAGGGCGATGATGTGATCCACGTCCCATTCGTCGCCGGGTCTGATCTCTCGTTTCGACCAGTGGCAAATGCCGTGGTATCGATCGAAGATGCGAAGGCGGACATGCGCGGGCGGCCGGCTGTCGTCGGTCTTGCCAATCCATTCCCCTTTGAGGCTGCGCGCCATGTCATCAATCCGGCCTCGGCTCGGGTGGCAGCGGGCCGTTTAGAAGGTCTCTGAGCCCCTGATCGAACTCGCCGACTTCCAATTCACCTTCGTTGCGTCGCTTCACCAGCCGCCACGCTAGGCGCATCCAAGCCTTCTCCCGCGCTGTGGGCTCGCCGCCTATCATCTGCATGGCCTGGGCGTGCCGGGTGTGCAGGGACTCGGCCTTGTCCCGCACGCCTGACAGGCATTGCAGATAGACGTACCGCCAATCGTCAGAGAGCAGCGACGGCGGAAAGTCCGAATTGGTGGCACCCGCGGACGCATCTCCGCTATTCCCCGCGGCGTCCGCGAGTGCCGTCGTCTGAGGTTCATCGTTGGTGGCAGCCGTTGATGGTGAATCCTCAGACGATTCTTGTTCGTCTCGAAACGTCACATTGTGATTGGCCCCGAAAGCGCTCATGAGGTCGAGCAGCGCTGTCATTTCGGGCGTCGTCAATTTCGATGTGTGCAAGCCGATCTGCACAAAGCCGTCGCCGTCAATATTCGGCACGACGCGGGCGCGGCGCAGCCCGGCCGTCATCACGTCTTTCCAGTCGTCAGGTTCCAGCCTGAAGCCGCCCCATTCGAGTTGTTGGGACAGTTCGGTAAGACGTTGCCACATGAGGTTGTTTTGTTCGCGCGATCGTGTCGACTCGCGAAGGTCGAAGAATGCGCCAAGCGGCGCTCTCGCGATCAACTCGACTGCCTTCTGGCGGTCGATAGACGACATGATGGTAAAGGCGGCGCGGCTCATGCTGCTTTTCCGAAATACTTCCGGCGCAGTGTTTCGGTCTCGATATCGACCTCGCGCAAGAACTCGCGCACGCCTTGTTCCAAGACGCGGATGCGGCTTTCGTCGCGCAACACGCGGAAAACGAAAAGCTGCATCTGCGGAGGGAAGTCCGGGTTGAACGAACAGAAGTCGCACCAAACGCGCCGCTGATTGCACGCGAAATTCCACATGATCTGCGGCTCATATGTGCTCGGCAGCACGCCGCCAGTGATATATTCGAGGTGCGTTGCGGGCTTCGGGCACTTGAACTCGCTGAAGCCGTCAGCGCCAACGAGTCCGTCTGCCGATGCGCCAGCGTTCGGAATGGTCGGATGATCGACAAAGCCGATTTGCTGAACATCGCAGCGATTGCGCAGTTCATATTCTGCGCGGGCAGCCGGTTCGAGCAGTTGACCGGTTTCCATATCCTTCGAGTGATAACCCTCGTAGGGCTTGCCGGTCAGGCGCTCAAGGATAAGCTCTGCTTTGTAGTTCGCTCGGCTCGCGCCCCATCCGCCAGATTTGATTTTGGCGAAAACGTCCGGAATGCGCGATGCGGTCACCTTGCCGCAACGGAGCGCTTTCCACTCAGCCGAACCTTGCTCCACCATGTGGATGTTTGTTTCAAGCGAAGTCACCGAACAATTCCTTTCGCTTCGTCGTGTAGGCTTCCACTGCGGCGTCAACGGTCGGGAATGCCCCGAGCGTGATATCCACCTCGTTGACGGTGATGCGCGCTTGAAAACTGCCTGATCGCAATTTCCGAATGCCCATCGGTAGTTCCGACTGTTTCCGCCGCGACTTGTGGTTCCAGTTGTTTTGTTTCGAGGTCGCCTCGCGAAGATTCCAATCCGCGTCATTGAGCGAATTGCCGTCGCGATGGTCGATGATGGGGGCGTCCGGCCACTTGCCGTTTGCCCAGAGAAAAATCAGCCAGCTTCGCTTGACGAGCCGTCTGTCCTTCTTGATGCGGACATAGGCTTTGCTGTCCGGCTGCCGGCCGATTGTGCCGGCCATCGTGCCGAGCAAATTCGGGTGGTTCTTCGGGGGTACTTTCCAGAGGATTCGCCCTTGCTTCGGGGCGACTCTGAAAACATCCCGCATCCATTGCAGCGTTTCCGCTGCGTCGAGCGCTTCTGCTGTGTTCAACGGATCAGCGCCCTGGCGATTACTCTCGCGACCGTCGCGGCATTCCCGCATACGATGATTGCGAGGATCACAGACAGGATCGGATGATCCCCGATCCAGTTCAAAACGTCGATCATGGCTTGCCTCTCAGTAGTTGATGGTGACTGCCGGGATTTTTCCTTGGGCAATCAGTGTCACCACTTGCTTTGCATCGGCGTCGGCAATGCCGCATTTCATGAATGCTTCCATTGCCGAGCGATTGATCTTGGCGCGGTGCGCGCTGGCCTTGCCGCCTGCGGCCGCCGTGGTGCGCTGCCGCGTCTGCTGCTGCTCGTGAAGGGCTTCCGAAAGTTTCGCCGTGGCTTCGTGTGCGCGCTGGTTGGCTTCGGCCTTCTCGGCCTCTGCGCGCCTCATGATCTCGGCGACGGCCGCGGCGTTCCGCGCCTCGGCTTCCTTGCGGGCCTTGTCGGCCGCCTCGCGGGCAATCGCGTCCTCACGATCTTTCTGCGCTCGCTCTGCCGCCTCGGCGCGCAGGCGCACCAACTCGGCGGCTTCATCCTCGCGCTTCGTCGCGATCGTTAGGGCGTTTGTAAGCCTCGCCTGCGCGTCTTCGATGGTGACGGCTGCCTTGTCCGCGTATTCTTCCCAATCGCGTCCAGCAAGCGCCGCAACGCGCGCAATGCGCTGTTTGATGGCGTCCGACGACTCGGACAGGACCGAAAATTCGGACAGGCCAAGAATTTCCGCCATCGCTTCATCGTGGGCGTCGGTGCGCGCTTTCTCCGCGTCCTCCCAATCGGTGAGGGGCTTGCGGACTTCTTCTTTAAGCGCGTCGATGCGTGACCGTATCAGGCGGCGTTTTTCGTCAACCTCGCCAGCCTTCTTCTTCAATTCGGCAACGTATTCCTTGCCCATGTCGTCGAGAGCGGTTTTCGAGCGCGTGATCTTGTAGGCGAGCGATGCCAATTCATCGCGCGCGGCCTTCGTGTCGATGCCGGGCTTTTCCATCGCCCGAACATCGTTTTCGAGTTTGCAGATGACTTCCTCGACGCTGCCGGTGCTGGCGAAAACCTTCTCGGGCGTCAGAACGTCGATGTTCACAAGCGCGGTGCTCACAGCGGACTCCTCATGGATTCCAGCTTTGCTTTGGCCTGCTGGTAGAGTTTCACGGTCAAGTCTTCGAGCGCGTCTACTCGGCAGGCTTTGCAAACCTTCGCCTCGTCCGCCTTCACCTCGACAATGAGAGCGCGCAGTTCCTTCAGGTGCTGGACCGTGATCGCCTGGGCGTCGGTGTCGCCGGCTGCGTTGCCGTCGTCGTCATTGCCAATGGCAAGGTTGAAGATCATTCCGAGAAGGCCACGCTTGCCATAGGTGACACCGCTCATGTGCGCGTGCGTCTTGGTCATCACGTCGCCGCCCTTCGCTCCCTTGCCGTCGGCGGGAACGTCGGTGTTATAGATGCGGGTGTGGCTGCGCTTCGCGCCAGGCGCGGTGTGCGTCACGTAGGCGAGCACGCGAACCATATCCGGGCCGGCCGCGCCAACGTCTTCATTGAAGGAAATCGCGAACCCGGCACCGGTGTAGATCGGCTTAATCGCGCGATCCATCGCGGCATAGCTCGCATATTTGCTCTTGGTTTGAGTGTTGTCTTTGTCGGCGACGATGCGCTTGATCTGAGATTGAACGTCTGCCATCGCCGTGTTGAAAGCAGCCTCGGCCTCCTCGGCCTGTACGGCCTTGAGCATTTCCATAAGCTGTTTCATCTTCTCAATATCGACAGAAGGATCGCGCGCGGCGCGCTCGATCATGAGCATCATGGCGGTGCTCTCGTTCTGCGGCGTCGCCAGCGTCGAAGTTGGCCCTACGGTCGGGAGAGTTTGAGTGTTCATGGTCACACCAAGTAAGAGAGGATGAGAAAGGCGCCGACGAACGCCATCACGCACGCAAAGGCGTAGTCGTTCATCGCGCCGTCCCTATGAGTTTGAAAATTGCCAGCCAGAGCAGGGTGGTCACGGCGATAGCCGCAAGCCGCCAAAGCAATTTGTTGAGCCATTTTTTTCGCGCGTCGTTTTGCACAGCGGTTTCTCTGGGGTGAGTTCGGGCGTGCGTCGGCAATGCGTCGGCGCGGTGATGTCGTGATGTGAGGTTGGCTGTTAGCCGTGCTTGCGAAGGTCGCGCATGTGGTCGAAAGTCATCGCCTGCATGTCGATTTCTTCGCGCTCGCGCTCTTGGTCCGACTTCTCGCCAAGATCGGCGATGGCTTCGAGCCGGGTGCGGCCTTCGCCGCGGATTTCCGGGGCTTCGTTTTGGAAAGCGATGTAGTGGCCGCTTTCAGGATCGAGGCCGGTCAGAATTGTTTCGCCGGAAATATGGAAGACATGTTTGCGGATGATATCGAGCACGGCACTACTCCGCTCCACGTTGCAGATTGGCTGCGCGCTCGAAATTTTGATTACCGACGAACTTCCGGTGATGCTCTGCGGCAAGCTCACGCGCCGCGTTGTCGTGACCGGCCATGATGGCCGACTTCCAGCGCCGATAGGTCTCGCTGTACTGGAAGGGCTTCTTGTTTTTCTTCTTGTAGGGCGAGCGGCCCTGATCCGCTTGCTTCCCGATTGCCATGCCTGCCTCCAACTCGCGCGGCGCGGGGTTGCGCCGTGCTCTCGCCGCCTTACGTGCGTTAAAAGTACTAAAGCCGCAAGTGGCGAATTGGCGTTTAATGTACAAGACTCTGTGAGCAATCATGCTTGACGCGTACATTTTCGGTCGGGAATCATCATGTCCCCCCGAGTCGTGGGGGCCGTCATAACTTTGCCGGGGCGCGGAAGCGTCGGGGCTCGCCTAGCAGGGACGGAGCGCGCGGGGGTCGAAAGTCCTACGGTGCGGCTAGGAAACTGAGGACAGGCAGTCGAGAGGCTGTCTTGGGGCTCTGCAACCGACTCGTCTCAAGATTCAGGTTGTTGCCCGCGACTCCCGACCTTCCTACGGAATCTTTCCGTAGGGGGTTGGGGGTCTTTGGGGATGCGCCGATCTGAACTCAGCTTCAAGAATAGAAAATATGGTTGAACAACTCGAAATAGAGTTAGGGAGTCATACGGATAGGGAATCTATGGCTAAGCCGTTGAAATCGAAGCCGGGCGAACTTGTGCAATTTTTGCACAAGTTGCGGCGCTTACGGCTCCTCGCTGAGCGTCTTAGCGATCTCCACGAGTTTGCGGCGGTCGGCGCTCTGCATTTTTTGCCAGATAGCCCACATACCCTCTGAGTCATCCGGGTCGCGCGTGATGAGCGACGGTTCGTCAGTTCGGTAGATGTGGGCCATCGCTTCGAGGACCATCTGAGTGTAGCCGATGAGTCCGCGCTCCAGCCGGCCCAACGTGGCGTAGGTGTAACCGGTCGCGTACTCGTGCTCGCGCAGATAATCGCCGATCTGCTCGGCGGCGGCCTCAAGGGTGAGGTCGCGGTACATTCGCCATTCGCGGAAATAGGTTTTCCGGAACTTGCGCCGCGTGGTGGTCTGGCGCTGCTTTCGCTGCCGCCGTTTCTTCTCTTCCATATGTACAGCATGCGTCACTAACATTCGCGTGTGTATTAGCCTCGTTGTACAGTTCGCCATTGCAAAGGATGTACTGTTATCGTACATCATCGGCATGCATCTCTCCACGTACATGGCGAAGCGCGGCCTGAAAGACTTGGCGGTCTCGGAAGAAACCGGCGTGTCTCGGCCGTCAATCAGTCGAATTCGGAGGGGCAAGAGCCGTCCGGATTGGCCGACTCTCGTTGCGTTTCACAAGTGGTCAAAGGGCGTGGTTACGCCGAATGACTTTCTGCATCTGAGGGGAAAGGTTGCGCGCTAATGGACGGGCTTTGCCAAATCCGTGATGCAGGCGGCGATCTTCTGCAATTCCCCGATCAGGTACGGGATTCGGTCGGCGGGGATGATTTTGACGAAGAGCCAATGGAGTTCGCCCCATCGGCGATCTCCGCAAGCGATGCGAACGTTCGAACCGTCGATTTCCGCGGCTACATCGGTCGTAAAATACTCCGGCAGCCCAAACGTATCGGGCGTGTTGCGTTTCATTTTGGTAGTGCCTGGGTTGCTCCCTTCGTCCCGTTTGGATGCAAGCGGAAGGCAACAAATTTGGCAAGTAAACTATCTGGTTCCTGTCTCGTGATTTCATGGCTCCGGACTCCTGTTACGCGTGTTTGCGCCGCTTCCCTTTCCGTTTGTCTCTTTGCGGTCGGTTCAATGGGAGCGCTGTTATGGATTTAGTAAGAAATACAAGCAGCGAGTTATCAAGCGCTTTATCGGAAACAGCGTTCCGGAAGCGCCGCCGCGATCGTCGCTTCTCCGCGCTGACAGCCTCTTTGATGCATGTTGCGGTGAAGCTCTGGCCGAAACCGGATTGGGCTCTGCACGATCTTACGGGCGTGTCTGATCGTGGTGCTCGCTATTGGGTAAAGAACAGTAGCCCCATGCACGCCGAAGCGCTGGCGGCGCTCTTAAAGAGCGATGACGGTCATCTGTTTCTTGACGCGGTGATGGATGGCGCAAGCCCACCTTGGTGGGTCGCCTACAAGCAGAGCATTCCGCCGCCTGCGGACGGAATCGACGACGCCGCATAGTCGGCACCTCCTGAAAATTCAGTGCTGAGTACGGCCGGGCGTGTCCTGGCCGGGGCGTAGCTGTGACTCTGCAAACAGTCCGGGAGTTTTCAACCGTGGGTGAAACGATAGCGTTGCCGGTGTGGAGTGATGAACTTGTCGAGCGCGTCAAGGCGCTGTTTCACAAGTTCTCCGCGCAGGAAATCTCGAACCGTCTGAAGCTCGAAGGCATCGACCTAAGTCGGTCGGCGCTCCTCGCGAAGATGAACCGCATCGGCTTTGAGATTCCGCACGGGTACGAGTTTCGCGGCGAGGTTAAGCCGGTGTCCGTTGTGCCGGTCGAGCCGCTGTATGTGCCTTTCCTCGAACTGCGGCCGGGCATGTGCAAATTCGAGTGCCAGCCGCATGCCACTCCGACGTCGGAATTTCGCTTCTGTGGTCTGCCGGCGCGCGGCGAAGGTGAGCCGTACTGTGCCTATCATTCTGGCATCGCGTATCGGCCGCGGCGTCAGTCATGACGCTGGTCGAGCGCAGGGCGTTCATGCGCGCACCGGGTGTGTCGCCATCCTCGGTTCATGAGGAGCGGCGACACCTAAGCCCCGCCTATGCGCGGAAGTTAATCGCCGATGTCTGCAAAGAGTTGTGGCTGCACAGGGATGATGTGCTCGGCGGTTCTCGCCAACTGCATTTGGTCGAGGCGCGAGTCAAGATTGCAGAGCGTATGCTGGCCGAAGGGATGAGTGTCGCGGCAATCGCGCGAGCGCTGCACCGGACGCATACGACGGTGCTCAACTATCTTCCGCAAACGCGAATGCGGAAGCTAGGCCAAAACAACGAAATGAGAATCCTGCGCAAGATGACTCCTGATGTCGCTGCGCTGGTGAGGAGGATCGCGCAGGCCGAAAAAGTCTCGGTCGATGCGTTGATTGCGCGTTGGGTTGCTGAACGCGCGAAGATCGAGGAGCGACACGGACCATGACGGAAGAACAGTTGGAAGCGCGCCGCGAGCGCGACCGATTGAAGAAGGCGAGGCGGCGTGCTCGGCGCAAAGCTGAGAAGCTGAAAAAGGCGGTGAGCAAAACATCCGCCCTCCACCGGGCGCGAATGCCAAAGATGCCGAAGATGTCGCGCGCCGATCTCCGCGCAATGCTCACGCAAGCAGTGATTAACACTGCCGCGTTGCAAGCCTGAAAAGGGGAAATGAAATGGCAAAGAAAAAGGACGCTGAACAAACGCCCGTGGTCGAGGCGACGATTCCGACCGAAACCTTGATCGACATGGCGGAAGCGGAGACGCTCTCGGGCGATATCCGCGATGCGCTGTTGACGCACGTTAGATCAATTCAAGTGCCGTGGGCGATGCTCGCCGAAGATGAGCAACAAGAACACATCGACGCGATTGCGAAAACGGCAACGATGGCTGTCCGCAAGACGGCGGGCATCATGGCGCGTCAGGGCTTTCCCTTTATCGTCGTGGGCGTCCACAAGTGGACGGTGAAGGACGGCATCAAGCTCGAACTGCAAACCTCGGCGCTGGTCGAGAACATCCAGAAGCTTGCGGAGCACGGTCCTTCCGCCGCGATTCTCGTGTTGGCTAATCCCGAAATCTATATCGGCGAACGCGCGCCAGCGAAGGCCGATAAGGATCAACCCGATTTGCCGATGTCCGACGATGATCTGGGGAAGGACTAAGAAAGCGGCTCGGAAAGAGCCTATCGTTTTCGTCCGCGAAATCACGATCGCCGATGAAGGTGTGATGCTCGCGCTGTGGAAGCGGGGTTTGAGCACGAATGAAATCGCGGGGCTGATGAGGCTTCGCGAATTTCAGGTGTCGAACTGGCTCCCGCGAGTCCGGAGAATGGTCGATGCAAGATGTTGAGGTGCAACAGGGTGTGTGTCCCTGTTGCGGGGGCAAGCTGCACATTGATGGTGTTGTGTTCAACGTGCAGAGCAATACGCTGATCGGGCCGCGCTACAGAGTGACATTCACGGCAAGCGAGGCAACCTTGTTTGAAGCGCTGTGGTCGGGTCGCTCTATTGGCCGCGTCGCGACGAAAGATCGTCTGATGGATGCTCTTTATTGGAATGATCCAAACGGCGGGCCTGATCCGAAGATTATCGATGTGATGATCTCGAAGATTCGAAAGAAGCTTCGCGATAGCGGAGTCGATGATCTTGAAATCGGAACGGTGTGGGGCCGGGGCTACTTCCTGAAAACGAAGGCGGTCCCACATGCCGCCTGAAATCATGATCCAGCTTGCGGGGACACCGCAGGCGAAGGGCCGGGCGCGTGCGTTCGGATACAAGAGCAAGAAGACGGGCAAGATGGGTGTCGGTCACTACACGCCGGAAAGGACGCGCACCTATGAGGGCATGATCCGCACGGCGGCGATGGAAGTCATGGCCGGGCAGGCTCCGCTCGCGGCCCCTGTCGAGTTTCATCTGCGCGCGGTGTTTCCGGTGCCTGCGAGCTGGTCGAAGAAAAAGCGCGCTCTCGCGCTCGCCGGGCAACTGATGCCGGCGAAGAAGCCTGACGCCGATAACGTGGTGAAGGCGTGGACGGATGCTTGCAACGAAGTGGTGTTTCTGGATGACGCGCAAATCGTGCGCGGCTCATTCGAGAAGGTGTACGGCGAAGCGCCGTTGGTGGCTGTGACCGTGCGGGTGATAGGTGAAGCATGAAGGTCGATGAAGTCAAGACGGTTGGCGAGTTGATTGGGCTTCTGGTCGAGCGCGGCCTACGCGCGGATGAGGCTTACGAGGCTGTCACGCTCGCGATGAAGTTCGGCGTGCAAGGCAAGGCGTTGAAGGCGGCGAAGGCACAAACGACGACGCCAACCGGGCGGCCGAAGAAGGTGAAGACGACTTGGCCCGAGCGGTTCTCGCTCGAAAGCGAGATGATCGAATTCGCGATGGTTCGCAATTTCACTCACGCCGATATCTCCCGCATGTGGGAACGGTTCCGCGATCGAAACATCTCGCGCGGTGAGCAATACGCCGATTGGAAAGCCGCGTGGCGAACGTGGGTAAACAATCAAGTCGAGTTTCGTAGCCGCGACGCGCGGCCTTCTACGCCGACTGAGTTCGACCGGAGGCTCTGATGGCCGAAAACACAATCGAGGGCAATTTCTGACGGGTCAGCCGTGCGGACGGTTTCCGATATCCTGCGGGAGTTCCGGATTACTGAGCCTCGCGGCGGTGCGAAGCGTTTCGGGCAGTTCTATACGACATGCCCGGAATGCTCGCCCAAGCGGAAGAAAAAGAACGCTCGTTGCTTGAGCGTCAAGGTTGACGATGAAGGCGTGCAGTTCTTCTGCAACCATTGTCCGAACCAGGGCGGCGCATTCTTCGAGGAGTCAAGGGGCGCGCGTCCGTCTGGTAAGGGGACATGGAAGAAAGAAGTCCCGGCCGCGCCGAAGCGTTCAATTCAGGACTACTATCGATGATCTCCCATGAGTTGGGGCCTGCCGCGGTTGCTGCGCTCGAAAAGCGCGGGCTGAATCCGGAGACGGCGATGCGGCTCGGCTTCTATTCCGGCCGCTGCGTCTACGGGCAGGATGAGCGCGGGCAACGGATTATCGATCACGTCGAGCCCGATGGTGCGGGCAACATTCTCGTGTTCCCGATCATTGAGAATGATGAGGTCGTGGGCGAGAAGTACCGCGGACCGAAAAAGTTCTTTTTCCAGAAGCCGGGCGGCAAGCGGACATTCATCAACGGTGACGTGCTGGATGATCCCTCGCTCTGGGACGGCACGAACGCCTTGACGATTGTTGAGGGGGAGCCGGATCTGCTGACGGCTATCGATGTGGGTTTCCCGCTCTCGGTGTCAGTGCCCGATGGTGCGCCGAATCCGCCAACGGATCGCGAGGCGAAGGCGACCGAACCGATAGACGACTCGAAAGGCAAATTCGAGTTCATGTGGGTCAACCGAGAGCGGTTGAAGAAAATCCGCAAATTCATCATTGCGGTGGACAACGACACGAACGGGAAATATCTGGCAGAGGAGCTTGTGCGCAGGCTCGGTGCGTCGCGCTGCCTGTTCGTTATTTATCCGGATGGCTGCAAGGACCTTAACGAAGTCCTGATGAATCACGGGCCGGATGCGGCTCGTGCCGTTTTGGAGAATGCTAAGCCGTACCCTCTCAAGGGGCTTTACAGCCTCGCGGACTATCCGGACCGGCCTCCTATACAAACCTACCTGACGGGCTGGCAAACGCTGGATGAGCTTTATAAGCCATTCTTTCCGTCGTTTACGGTCGTTACTGGCTTGCCGGGTTCGGGCAAATCCACATGGGTTTCAAACCTGTTTGCGAACTTCGCCCGCATGTATGGCTGGCGGGCTGCGATCTTCTCGCCCGAAATGCCTGTGGTGCCGCAACTGCGGGACAAATTTCGCCGCATCATCACAGGTGCGGAGGTCGAGCGCCTTGATCCGGAATATCTGCGGCGCGCGGATGCCTGGATCAATGATCACTTCTATTTCATTGACCACGACGTGGTGGACGATAACGACGACGATCTAACACTCGAATGGATTCGAGAGCGAGTGATTGATGCCGTGATGAGATACGGCATTCGGGTTTTTGCGCTTGATCCATGGAACGAAGTCGAACATGCGAAGCATCGCGGCGAGTCGACGACGGAGTATATCAACCGCGCGCTGCGGATGCTTCGCAAGCTGGCAATCCGCTACGGTCTGGCGATCTACATCATCGCACATCCGACAAAGGACGTTGCGGACAGGGGCAAGGTAAGAACGCCGAACGGGTACGATATCGACGGCTCTGCGGGTTGGATCAACAAGCCGGATCATTTGATTGTGGTGGACACTGATCCGACGCGGCACAACGTCACGAATATCTATGTTCGCAAAGTTCGTTTCGAGGGAACGGGCGTCAAGGGTCGCGTCGATATGAAATATATCGAAAGCAATTCCCGGTATGTGCTTCTCGACGCGGAAGACGCCGGCAGGCTGGTGACGCAATGACTCCCTATCCCGAGTTGGCCAACATCTGCGACGAAATGGGCGTGCGGCTCGTCCCGGTCACGAAGCAACGCGAGCCGATGGAGACATGCGCGGTCAACACGCTGGAAAGAATCCTGCGCGAGCACGGGCCTGAACATTTGCGCTCGGTTCTGATCGTGATTGTTGAGACCGGGAACAACAAAAGGCAGTTGGTCGCGCCCGTGATTTGGGCGGTTTCCGATCTCCTCCTCGCACATCCCTCATGGTTCGGTAGCGCGCTGCTGGATGCGATGGACGGCATAGACCTTGCTGAGGTCCACGAGTCGGCGAAGGCCAACAGGCGGGCCGCGCAACCACGCGCAGGGGTATCCACGATCTTGTTTGAGCGGCTGCGCGGTCAGTTCGCTCCAGATGAGCAAGGCAGGCTGATATGAGTAAGGCTTACACGATCAACGACGCTGGCCGCGATCGGCTGAAAGAAATTCGCGGCGGTGCGCCGCTGGATCATCCGCTCGAAGAATTGTTCTTGGAAGTGTTCTCGGCCGCGCCGCGGGTGGTGTTCTCGAACGCAATCGAAATGACGTTCTCAATTCTGAATGCGTATGAGGGCGATATCGAAGCGGCGGTTGATGGGCTTCGATCGGGCGAAGTCAAGATTGAGCGTATCGGAACGCTGCAATGAGCAATTGGACTCGGGAATTGGTCCGCGCTCGATTTGTCGAGGCGGCGGATACTGAGTGGCGAATGCCGGGGGGAATGCGCCTCGGCGGGAAAAGCGGCTTTTGGCCTGGCTATCTCCACACATTCGAGGAAATGAGCGGGTGGGGGACAAAGCGGCTGGCGGAGGAGCGCGAATTGCGATTGAGCCGCATTCCTCCATCCTCGGCGGCGATCTCGCGATTTGAACAGGTCTTGGAATGGTCGGCGACGCGAATTGAGAGTGATCAATTCAGACAATTGCTCTGGGCGTTCGTGCGCTGCCGGGTGAGCGGTCGATCGTTCTCGGAGAAATGCCGGAAAGAGGGATGGAATCGCGTCACTGCTTATGAGCGGATCAATAGGCTGCTGGACGCAATTGCAATTGATCTCAATAACGACAATGCGCCGTTGCAATTGCCAGAAGACAATTGGCCCTTACAGGAGGGGGCGGTTTCGGGTAGTAATTCCTGCATGCTGGCCGTAGGTAGCGAGGACGATGGGGAGCCCGCTAAATCGCCAAGTGCCATCATATTTCCCAACGGGGCCGCTGCCGATCTGCTCAAAAGCAAAGATGATCTGACACGCTTTGCGAAGCATCTCAAAGCCGTCAACCGACGGCGGCGGAAGATGCGAGAGCGGCGGCGGCGGGCCTTGCTCGCGAAGGGGAGGGCCTGATGCCTGCTGTTGAGGTCGAGTTTCCGTTCACTCCCGGCGATGCCGTGAGGGTGAAGACTCGTTGGGTTGAGCCTTTCGAGGGGAAGGTTTTCAGCGTGGTCCGCCGCTACGGCGCGCAAGATTTCGCGGTGGTGGTCGATGCCAAGGGCGGCACGCATCACGCATATTTCACCGAACTGAGCGCGTCATGAACGGGTGGGGCTGTACGATTTTGGCGGGGCTTGTGGTCACGGTGACGGTTGGCGCGGTGCTGGTGCTCTGCACCGCGCTTGCTGTTGGGCTGCTCTAACGCTTCGCCAGCTTTTCCACGTCTTCGACGCTGATCTTGTATTTGATCATGACGCGCAAGAGGTGCGTCGCGCTCTCGGGAATGGGTGCCTCGTCGGCAATCCATTTCCGGATTTGGCGCTCGCCAACGCCGAAGAATCGGATTTTGCCGGCGTGACGCTGCGAAAGCCCTATCTTTGTCAGGCCGTTGTCAAATTCTTCGCCTGTCATTGGTTAACGTTCTCCAATCGGAGCGGCGCGAGGCGCGTTTACGCTCCGCCTCGCGGCAAGCCGGTTATCCGTCAGTGGTGCGGTTCGGCGGCTCATTGTCGATTCTCCTCAAGGGGAGCCTATAGGGTCTCCTGTCCTATGACAAGAAACCCCGCCTTTGAGTGGCGGGGTTTGGGCTGTCGTTCGGCATGGCTGGCTTAGGCAGCCGCCTTGATCTCTGCCATCCGGGCTGTGAGCGTCCAGAGGGCGCGGTTGAGGGATACGTTCCCGTCGATGCTGTTGACGGGACGGATGCTCCGACGCGAAACCATGTTGTTCGCGTTGGTGTGGTTGTAGGTGACGCCTCCCTTAACAAGGTTCTCCTGTACCCGGTTGAACGTCTTCCAAAGGTCGTTGCCAACGTCGTCGCGGCGGCGGGCCTGATTGATGAGGGCAGGGGCGAGCTGATCGGCTGCGCCTTCCTCGAACCGGAGTTCGCGGGCTGCCTCGGCGAAAGCTTCCTGCTCTGCCGGGCGAAGGTCGATTGAGCGAATGTGCTCGATCAAGCCGCCGACATGCTGTCCCTTCTCGATCACGGTATAGGCGGCATCGATAACCTTGCCGACGATATCGCCCTTGTGGGGGATTTTGATCGCGTCCATTCCGTTGTCGTCCGCCATGATCAGGCCATTGCAGCACACAATGCGGAACACGCCGTCAAACATCTGGTAGCTGCTGGTGCCGTCGTGAGAGTTGACAAGGATCACTTCGCGATGGCTGTCCGGAAGGGCCCGCACGCCAGCGTGACGGAAGCGGATCATGTGCTTGGTGAAGTCCTTCTTGTCGGCAATCTTGCTGCCTCCTTGCCGAACCTCGAAGGGCTGAAAGCCTTCCTTCTGCAAGCCGCGAACAACGTCGCTGGTCGGGATGTAGGTGTAGCGCTCGCTGCGGCTGCTGTGCTTCTCGATCGCGAAAACCGATGGCGTTGCTACCGCGATCTCGTCCAGCGTCAGCGGCTCGTTGCCGCGAGCGCGGATGATCTTGGCACCACGGCCGAAAGTGGTGGTGCGGGCGGAATGGGCTGCGTTGAACATTTGCGTCTTCCTTCTGTGTGCGGCGTCGCCGCGTTGTTCATGCACATAGAGATAGGGCTTAAAGCCCCATAGGGTCAATGGCCCTATAGTCACAAGATGGAGACTGCCGCGTGGTTGCAGTTCACGAATTGCGTGAAGCGTTATGGGTCGATACGCCGAAGGGCGAAGCGTTGGTTAAATTTTTGGTTGATCGCGGAATTGACTCCGACAACGAATGGATTTGCGTCGTGAATGACACGGGCGAAATCTGGTCGTTCAACAATCGCGATATCCGGGCGGTCAAGAATTACACGGTGGGGCGGCTATGTGATTGGTCGAGCCGCCCAAAAGAGGAAAAGTGAAATGGACAGTTTGAATCAAGCGGCGCTGCCGAAAGGCTTGATGTTCGGTGCCGCTGCCGACACTCCGACACTTTCGGACGCGAGCTATCAGGCGCTCTATTTGCAGCACTGCGGCATCATCACAACTGACACGGCGCTGAAGTGGTCGCGTGTTCGCCCGACGCGGGACATGGTTCCGGTTTGGACGAACGCTGATAATCTGATCAATTTCGCATTGGCGAACGGCATCAAGGTAAAGGGCCATAACCTTGCGTGGAATGAAAACAATCCATCATGGCTTTGGACGTCCAACAGCACAGCGCCAGACTTCGGCGTGCTCAATGTCCCGGTGGATGAGGCTGCCGCGGATTTCGACAAACACATTACCGAAACGGTCTCGCGCTATGCCGGCAAGATCACGCATTGGGATGTGGTCAATGAGCCGATCGAGCCAGCGCACGGTCGCGCGGATTGTCTGCGCTCGAAAACATGGATGAAGGTTTTCGGTCCGTCCTACATTGAGCGTGCGTTCAATCTCGCCCATGCGGCTGATCCCAACGCAAAGCTGTTCATGAATGAGCAGGCGATCGAGCGCTGGGGCATGGAAAAGAATCGGGTAGCGTTCCTTAATCTTGTCGATAGCCTGCTCGGAAAGGGCGTGCCAATCCACGGCATCGGCTTTGAAAGCCATATCATCAAGTGGACCGGCGGCGTCTCGCATGAAGGCGTGATGTGGCTGCTTGGTGAGATTCAGAAACGTGGGCTCGAAGTCCACATTTCGGAGTTCGATGTAAGCGTGTTCGGCGGAAGCAATGGGGCGTTGGATCACAGCATAACCGACCCGACGGCGATTGATCCGTTCGCGGCGGCATTCGCGCGCCCATACATTCGCGACGTGCTGTCGTTCTCGAACGTCAAGGCGTTCATTTGCTGGGAGTTGTCCGACAAGTATTCGGACCTTCTGCAGGATCAACAGCGGCCGACGCTGTTCGATATCAACATGCAGCCCAAGCAACTCGCGCTCGAAGTTCAATCGGCGATTCACGATCGGCAGGCATCTTTCCTGCCGCGCTTCTAACCAAATCCATACCTCTTTCGAGTATCGAAAAGAGGAGCAATCCACTGTGGCGATTGGAGTGATCGAGCTCTCAAACTTTGAGAGCGCGCTGATAGTCGCCACACTGGAAACAAATATCGAGTTTTGGGCGCAGCAAATGAATATGCGGCTTAAGGAACTTGCTGCCTCGATTGAGGGGAAGCGCGCTGGGAGCGTTGTCCCCGCCGACGTTGCCGCGCCTATCCATGCGGCTCCTGTGTCGCCCGCGCCAGTGGCCGCTCATGTCACGCCAGTCCCGCCGATGGCTTCCATAAGCCCGGCAAACGTCAATCCAACCGGAGGCAAGATGTCGAGCCTTGCAGATTTGGCCGCGATGATTACGGCAAACAAATCAGAGCAGACGGCGCGCACCGCTGAGTTAGCGCAAAAAGCGGGTGATCTGAAAAAGCGGGCGACCGCGGCGATGGATCAGAGCGAGTCGCTGCTCGAAGCGCAGGAACACGATATCGCGGCGCTCGAAGCGTCGCTTAGTCCGGACGCCGGGCACAATGGGGGCGGGGCATGATGGCGCGTTTCGATCAAAACGGCGATCTCTGGATTCCCGTCAACGCCAATCTGGGCAAAGCGCTGTCGTGGGTGTGGCCGATGGTTGCCATTCAACACGGTGAGCCGGGCAACGCTGAACTGAACCTGACGGCCTACATGCGCTCGGCCCGTCACCGCAATTGGGTGAACCATGCCATGCATCCCGACAAGCCAAGCGCCGACGATCGCGACTAGCGTTCGCTGCCCGATCTGTTTCCGCGATGTCGTCGCGCTCACTGAGTACGGGCACTGTTTCAAGTGTGAGGAAACGAACTTGAAGCGGCGGAACTTCGATTTCGTGTTCCAGAAGCTGAGTTGGGGGCCTGATCTGCCATGATGCGTTTGTGGTATCGCTGGAAACACGGAGTCGCTGTCGGCTCGCTGTTTCACTGGAACGCAATCGATTGGTACAGGCGGCGGCTCTGATGTCCAGGCTGTTGTACCGCTGGCGCTATGGTCGCGTCGTCTCAGAGCTGATCTACCGGGCGCGTCTCGAATGGCTCGGCATCATCGCGTCCGGGGGCAGAAACCCAAAGTTCTTGAACCCGGCAGCACCCGCACCGATACACCGTGAGCGCACAGAGAGCGCGGCTCCCTCGATAGAGGACAACGAAAGCGCGCTCTCGCCTCTCAGTGAACTTGATGAGGCGCACCGGCCGGCAAAGCTTCGGATAGACGGCTTAGGGAACGTCTGGGTTTGGGTAGACCTTCCTGTGCAGTCGTTCGTGCCTCTCGAAGCGCAGGGGCTTCTAAACGTCTCCCAAGCCCGTAGGGCGGTAAACCTCTCAAAGCTCTATAAGCTCGGCATCACGCTTCCATACTCCTGATCTCAACCCCTCACGAAAAACAGTGAGCAAGCTATGCCGATACTCAAGAACGGAAAGCATGAACTGTTCGCCCAATGGCTCGCCAAGGGCAAAAGCCAGATGGATGCTTACGCGCTGGCAGGGTTCAAGCCGCATTCGGCCAATGCAAATCGCCTGAGTGGATATGAGAGCGTTCGCGCTCGTGTGGCGGAACTCAAAGAACGGGCGGCGGCGCGATCGGAAATCACTACCGAAAGCCTAATCGCGGAACTGGATGAAGTTCTCGAACTGGCGAAGGCGAAGGGCCAAACGGCGGCGGCTGTCTCAGCGCTGAAGGAAAAGGCGATCCTCTCGGGCAAGCGGATCGAACGCCGCGAGAATGGGAATGCCGGGGATTTTGCGGCTCTGACGGATGATGAACTCGAAAACGAAATCCGGGCGCTTACCTCGGGCGGAATTACTCCGGTTGCGGCGGCTTCTGGACGAGCAAGCCATAAGGGCAAGTCGTCGGGAGTGCGAAAGCTTAACTGAGTTTGTTCGGCAGGCTTGGCATGTGGTCGAGCCGGGCCAGCCTTATGTCCATAATTGGCACATTGACGCGCTCTGCGATCATCTGGAAGCGGCTTTCGTGTCTGAGGGCATGGCTGCGGGTGACGAATTAGAGTCTTGGATTGTTGAAAAGTGGGGGTCGGCAGAACTATTCCGACTCTTGGGCAACGTGCCTCCCGGCACCATGAAATCCCTGCTCGTGTGCGTGTTCTTTCCCGCGTGGGTCTGGGGGCCTATGCGGAGGCCGAACAAGCGTTTCCTCGCAACCTCGCACAATGAGCGCAACGCCGTTCGCGACACGATGAAGTGTCGGCGCCTTGTGCAGTCGAGATGGTATCAAAGGCGGTGGGGCGATCTGGTCACAATGACCGGAGACCAAAACTCGAAAACCAAATTCGAGAACACCGCAACCGGGTTTCGGCAAGGTGTGCCGTTCAAGTCTCTGACCGGTGAGCGCGCGGACTTCGTCATCCTTGATGACCCCATGTCGGTGGCTGATGCGCTGTCGGATGCGGATCGTGAGGCGGCGAACGTCACGTTTCGGGAGTCGTTGACCACGCGTCTGAACAATCCGGATCGATCGGTTATCATCGTCATTATGCAGCGCTTGCATGAAGACGACACCGCGGGCGTGATCCTGTCGGCTCCGGATCGGATGGGTTACGAGCATATCATGCTTCCCATGCGGTTTGATCCGGAGCGGCGTTGCGAAACATCCATCGGGTTTCGTGATCCGCGGACGGAAGAGGGCGAACTGCTGTTCAAGGCTCGCTTCCCTATGCATGTCGTCAACCGTGACGAAATCGCTCTGGGGCCGATAGCGACGGCAGGACAGATGCAGCAATCGCCCAAACCTCGGGGCGGTCAAATCCTCAAGCGGGATTACTGGCAACCGTGGACGGCGAAGAAATATCCGGCTTTCGAGTTTATCATCGCCAGCGCGGACACGGCTTACACTGAGAAAGAGGAGAATGACCCTTCGGCCTGCACGGTCTGGGGCATCTTCCGCGATAAGCAGGATCGCGCTCGCATGATGCTCATTTGGGCATGGATGCGGCATCTTGAGATGCACGGGCAATTGCCCGAAAAGCTGGTCAGCGAGACAAAGGCGCAATACGATAAGCGGTCAATGCCCAATTGGGGATTGGTGCAATGGCTCGCCTATACCTGTCGGCGGTTCCGCGTCGATAAGCTCCTGATCGAAGCGAAGGCAACCGGCATCACGGCGGCGCAGGAAATCAAGCGGCTGTACCGTGAGGAAAACTGGTCGATTGAACTGCCGTCGCCGACTATCGACAAGGTCGCACGCGCGCACACGGCCGAACCGTCGTTTGCTGCCGGGCTGATCTATGCACCATGCGACGACGACGGCTTTGGGCCTGAGTGGGCAGAGAAGGTCATCGATCAAGCGGAGTCGTTCCCGAAATCCAAGTACAAGGATTTGGTGGACAGCGCAACTCAAGCGGTGACGTGGGCGCGCAAGAAGGGCTTAATTGCCCATGACCACGAAGTGGCTGTGGAACTGCGCGAACAGATGATGCATCGGTCGAAGGAAAAGGCCCTGTACGATGCCTAGCCGGCTCACATTAGTTGGCCAGTAGGCGGGCACAGTTTTAGACTTTGTGCGTTTAAGGGCGAAATTGACGCATTGTGACTGCCTATCGGCAACAACTTGGTCAATGGAGGAGGCCGTGATTCCTCGGCAGAACGTTATCTTTCGCGGGAATGATCCTGAACTTGAGGAAACCCTCCGATCGGCTCGTGAGAGCATCGCGGAGGCAATCAAAGTGCTGACGACGAATGAGTCCCCGAACACGTTCCTCGGACGTCGACAGCACGCCCATATTCCATCGCCGGATCAAGATGTGGTAGACTAATCGCATCACCGGCAGCTACTAGCCCGGGCGTCGGTGGCTGAGAGACCGATCGCGCTCCCGCCTGCATGTGCAACGGAGGGGAGCATGGATCGGAGTATGCAGCTTCAACATTTGGCGGAAGCCGAACAGCACGTAGCGCGTGGCGCGAGGCATATCTCTAACCAAGAAATCCGTGTCGCAGACCTTGAACTTCTCGGGCTTGATACGAGATTGGCCTACTCTCTGTTGGAAACATTTCGCCTCATACAAGTCCAACACGTCGCGCACCGCGATCGCATCCTGAAAGAGTTGGGAATATAAGGCAGCCTCAGCCTCGCACCAAAAGCGCCGGGGCAGCCCGATGGTGACAACCGGGCTGCTGGGGGGCATTGCACAACACGGTTGGTGAATCGTGCGTGCAGCCATACAATTTGGACAGAAAAGGTTTGTTCCTACGTCCCCACAGAGGTCCCTTCTAGTGAAGGAAGCCAAGCAGTTTCGGAAACAGGCAAAAAGGGCTAAGCGCATCGCGCTGGCGGTCTCGGATGCTGAAATTTCCGAAACCTTCCTCAATCTTGCCAAGGCGTACCGCAGTCAAGCCGACGTCCTAAAGGCCAAGGAAAAGCTGAAACCGAAGCAAAAGCCGGGCAAGCGTCGCTAAGCAAGCAGCGTGAGGCAGTTCAATCGCTTGGAATTAGTGGAGAGGCTGTGATGGCTTCTTCCACTTCCTTAACCAGCGATCGATGATGTTCCGCAAGCTTGGCAAACAATGCTTTCTTCGTCCCATTGGTCGCGAGCTTGCTGATTAACTCGCACTCTTCGGCTTCATTCCGAAGCCTCTGCAAGTGCGCTTGCATGTCTTTCATTTTGGCGTGCCCAAACTGAGAGCTTCGTTCAACTCGGCGGCCTGTTCGACTTGCCGCGCTTGTCGGAGCAGCCTCTCGCGCTCGACGCCTGGTGCCAGACTTCTGGCCCGGGTCCGGGCCTGTTGGGCTGTGCTGATCAACCGCTCCTGAAGTGAGCCGATAGGTTTCGATCGATTGCGCTTTCGTTTGCTTCCCATGCCGGGAAATTAGCGCCGGGCTGCCGGGGTTCATTAAACTATGTAAATACCCATCTCACGAGGCGTCGATAAGGCCGCCTAAACATAGGTTGCGACGCTCGGTGCGGTCCTGACGTAAGCTCCGCGCAGCCAAGGCTCCGGTCGACCAGCAGTAAGCGCGAATTTCTCCGCACCTTTTGCTTTTGAGTGCTCTGATGCATGAGGTGTCCACCAAAATAGGTGGACACCTTGTGATGAGCGACGATGATCAGAAACTGCGGGTCAGGCTTATTGGCCGGAACGGTCGCCGGCGCTACGAGGCGGCATCGAAAGAGCGTCTTGTCACGGCCTGCCTTGAGCCTGGGGTTTCGGTATCGAGGCTTGCACTCGAACATGGGGTCAACGCGAACCTCCTTCGGAAGTGGATCAAGAGGCACACCGCGACCAGGTCGCTGCCGCCGTCCTCACGCCCGGCGTTCATCCCGGTT